>CAZOFG010000014.1:0-45002 GCA_964579125.1 uncultured Halobacteriales archaeon
GGGTTCTCTGACAGTCGGATATTAAAACGAGAATCAAGGGAGAAACACTCGGGGCCTGACCTTGCACCCGATGGGAGTTTGATCTATCCGGACGAACCCCGGGAATCAGCTGAACCCCAATCCACGCCTCGACTGTTCGATAATCCGATGGTTCGTGGTGGAGTGAAGGCTCTTGCTTTTGTGACCTTACTCATCGTTGTGGATAGCGGCGTCCTCCCCGTGGCCGCTGGACTTTAGCATTTCAGGGCGTCCACGTTCACTTTCGCAGTGCTCCAGCGTGTCTACTTCCACCCTGCACCCCCGGTTATCGCCCTTTAGGCCGGAGTGGCAATCATCTCGCATGATACACCGACCGGAGCGAACCGTCCCCTTGAGACGCGTCGAGTTGGTGGAGTGATACGTTGTGGCTACCACTCGTTCGACTCCCCAAGATGATTATGCACCCGATAAGATTACCCCGGTTACCTATCATATTAGAAAGATAATTGGTAAGATACCCGCGAGTGACGGTTGTTATCTGATGGCAATGGTAAGCGGAGTGTGGAGGCTGGGCGACTCATTCGTCCGCGCCATGGCCACGGCTGGCAGACATCCGTCGTCCCGAGGTACTGGGACGACCGTGTGTGGAGCACGGCCGTCAGTCGGGGTCGCCCCAGGTGAGGAACGACATGCACGCTAACGAGAACACGGAGAATAAGGGTACCGACGCTTTGCGAGCATTCGGCGCGTTTTCGCCGGATTGGTCGGGAGCTCTCCCGTCGGAGGGCCGACGATGGCATTGAGCGAGCAGGCAGCCACCCAGGCCGAGGATCGCATCGTCGATGACCTGGGTGAGCAGATCGATCTGGATACGATCGTCCACGTCATGAAGACGCCGCGCCGGCGCTGGGCGACCGAGTACGCCGCCGCGCGAAGCGGGCGGATCAACCTGCGCGACCTGGTCGACGCCCGCTCGAGGATTGAAAACGAAGAGGCCGACGCGCCGTGGAACACCGTTCGAAACCGCGTGCACGCCTCGTTTCACCAGCACGACACGGACACGCTCGTTCGCGCGGGTGTGTTGATCGAGGTGGATGAGGACGACGAGCGGCCAGGGTACGTCTTCAAGCGCGGGCCGAACGCAGGCGCGATCGCGGGCGTGGTCCGGCTGCTCCAGTGGATGTGCGATGTCGAAGACGGTGGTTCAGAATGAACGCCTCCTGGAAGGCCCATTCCGGGCAACCACTGGAGAGCCAGTGATGGGCAGCTGGTTACTCGTCGTCGTCCTCGGCGATTCGCTCGCGGCCCGCGTCAGTGATCCAATACCATGCGTCCCGAGCCTCTTCCGCGGACTCAAGCGTGACGATTCGACCCTCGTCGAGGGCGTTGTTGTCAACCCGAATCAGGAATCCCTCGGAGACGAGATCGCCCAGTATCCGGCCCATCGTGCGGTAGGTGAAGGGAATGCGGTATTCCAGCTTCAGCCCGCGGAATACAACTGCCGGTGGGAGGGGGACGCCATGCTCGGCGATAAATTCGAGTACCAGATCCTCACGTTCGGGCCGTGGCACGCTTGTTCGATTCGGGACCACCTTTGTACCTGTAGCGGAAGTCACAATATGGCTTACTACACGGACGAACTTAGTAACACAGGGAGCAATGTCGTAGCACAGAGACAAAGAGTTAAGTGCGACGACTTTGATGGGGTTGAATATGGTAACGACTGGCAGGCGCGGACATTGCTTTACACAGGTTGTGTCGTGCCTAAAAACAGCCGCGCCGGCAGCGCGGCCGCCAGTCGGCGCCATTGTGTGGGAATGACGCCATGACACACTACGAAACGAGACTAGAAAAAGGGAGAGGCAACGATTGTAGGTACGGGGCGGTCGGGCCATGACCCCGGCGCCACCCGAGCCGATCGACGAACTGACGGGATTCCAACAGCACCTGCTCCGATCCGTGGCCCACGAAGGCCCGTGCAAGGGCCTGGATGTGAAGGCCGCCGTCGAGGAGCAGTACGGCGAGGAGATCCGGCATGGGAGATTATACCCGGCGCTGGATGCGCTGGCCGACACCGGCCTGATCGAGAAGGGATCGTTCGACCGGCGGACCAACCGCTACGAGGTCACCGCGCGCGGCGCAGAGCTCGTCGAGTGGTTCGCCACCGACTGGACCGAGGCCCACCGGCAGCTCGCACAGCGCCGGATGGCGGAGGACGCTGAGGTGACGGCGTGATGGATCCCGACCGCGGTCACCGGCTGCTGAACACGATGTTGTTGGTGTTCGTACTCGGCATGCAATCGTTGCAGTTCGGCGGGGTAGACACCCCAGATGATCTGATGTTTCTCACCGTCCTGACAGTGGCGATGATCATCGTGACCGGATACCTTATCGCGATGGTTATCCGGCGACCCGAGGACGTGCTGGCGTATCTCAACGCCGAGGAACGGGAGGTGCCGGCGTGATGGGGGGTCGGCGCACACCCACCCACTGCCCGCATTGTGGCCACGATGGCTCCTTTGACGGAATGGGGTCGTTCACGCGGAAAACGGCGACCCGGACCTTCAAAGGCGATGGGAGGGTCGAGACGTGGGAGCGGTGGGATCGGATGCACTGTACCGAATGCCGTGGGCAGTTCGCTCTGCTCGACAAGACCGTTCGGACCCACTACGACAAGACCGGGACGGAACACAAGGACCGGCGCGAACTGGTCACTGATGGCGAGGAGGTGGCGGCCTGATGGCGTCGTATCTGTACGCCACGGTCGTTCGCTTGCTGCAAGACGCCCCGGGCAACGGGCGCCTACTTACGGGGGATCTCCTGATCGTCCCCGGGAAGCACGAGGAGGGCTACCGCTATCGCGTCAAGAGCGACGCCCACCGCGGGTTCCCATCGGTGGAGTGTGAAACTGTGCGGGTGATCGGACCCGCGGAGAGCAAGATGGGCGACGACCTCATTCGTGTATGGGCGGCCCAGCACCCCGACGCGCTGGCGCTGCTCGATAATCGAGAGACGAAGGAGGTGGCCGCCTGATGCAGCTCCTCAGCCGGCGCGATCCCTCGGTTGAACTCCCCTGCTGCGGAGAGCCGTCGAGCGCCCATCAGGAGGGTTGGTGCCCCCACGAGATCGAGACCGGCCACCGGATCCTGCGTGACGATGAAGGACGCACAACGTGGCTCGTCACGGCGTGGATCGACCTCGGCGAGCCGCACATCCTTCCACTGAAGAAACGCCGCGTGACGGCCGCACAGGCGCGTCAGATCCTCACGACGCCAGGAGGCTCGCCATGAGTTACCTCGGGAGCGTTCCGAAGCTGTTCGAGGTCGACACCTGTCCCAGGTGCCAGCATCACCTGTCCGATACATGGGATCACGAGGAACAGCAGTGCGGATGCTGCGAGTTCAGTTACCTCGTCCCAGAGTGGATCGCTCGCTCCCCCGAGGCGGAGACAGCGGATGAGTCGGTGCGAGTGTTGAAGGTGGATCAATATCGGCGGGCGCGCACGTACCTGGGCGCGGGAGCGATCGTCGCAGCGGTATTCGCCGGGAACGCGATCGCCGTCGCGACGATCGTCGCGGTGGGGTGGGCGCTGGTCCTGGTTGCGGCAGCGGTCGCGATGATGTGGATGGCCGCCAGGTCGCCGCGCTTCACAGAGGGGATGGATGCATGACAGCCAAAGGATGCGAGCGCTGCGGGACGCTGGCGGGCGTCGCGACCGTCGAGCTGTTCGGCGAGGAACACCGGCTCTGCGTGGAGTGTCCCGATAAGATTCGCCACGAGCGTGACGTGCGGCGAGCGCGGGGTGGTCTCCGTGCCTGAGCATGATGTTTCTGCGGGCGGTAGGGACCAATGCCAGCACGAGAATATCACCGTCCTACGTGGATTCTTTGGAGAGCCACTGGCCGTCAAATGCAATGAGTGTGGGGCGATGGCATGACCGATAGCGACCGTTCGCCGTTGACGGCGGCTGCCATGGACCCGGAGAACAACGAGTTCGCCACTCCCACGGAGATTTGGCGGCCGCTTTCCCGAGCCGTCGACGGGTTCGATCTGGACCCGTGCAGTGGTGCCGAGGCCGTCCCGATCGCGCCGGAGAGGTACACGAAAGAGGACGATGGCCTACGCCAACCGTGGCACGGCGACGTGTTCGTTAATCCCCCTTGGTCCGGTTCTGACGGCGACGGATCGGCCAAGGAGGCGTGGCTTCAGAAGGCCATCTCGGAGGCGCTGCGAGAGGAGACCGACCGGATTATCGTGTTGCTCCCGGTGGATACGTCGACGCACTGGTTCCACTCCTACGTGGTCGAAGCAGAATCGGTCTGCTTTGTCGGGCCGGGAAGGATACCCTTCGAGGGCGGGGATCGGAACCCATCGTTCGGGTTGCTCATCGCCGTGTTCGGTCCCGTCGACGATCGGCTCGCGAACGCACTGGATACGTTCGGGGTCGTGTTTCGGGGGCGTTCGGTACACAACCCGGCCCCGCAGCGCCGTTTAGTTCACGCCACAGACGGCGGAACGAGCGGTATTGGGGACACGGGTAAACACCGCGGGGGCGAGCCATGAGTACCGAGACAGACGACCACAACCCGAACAGTCCGACGTGGGATGAGATGGCAGAACACGACGATCCCTACGTTCGGGCGCTCATGAAGGCGATTCGCGATCAGCGGGAGGGATCGTCATGATAGCGATCAACGGTGTCCATGACCTTCATGATCGCATCGGCCGCGATCTCCGGGTCGGTGTCCATCGCCTCGAGGGCTTGCAGGTACCGCGCTCGTTCGGCCGGGTCGTCCGATCGGGCCATGGACTCGCGAACACGAGACCGGATGAGATCAGCCGCTTCCGCGGCGCCGGGCTCCATCGCCTGACCACACCACACGCACGCGGGCTCGCCCGCGGGCGTCTGTTCGCCACAGCGCGGACACGTCGGCGGGTCCATGTCGGACGCGTCGGGGCGGTCGACGTCCCGGCCGTGGAGCGCGGCATACCGGTCGCCCTCGGCATCACCGAAGCGCGCCACGTACCTGGCGACGATGGGAGATCCCCGAGATCGTCCCTGGCGGTCCTCGATCAGATGCGAGGACGCGCCCTGGCGGGCCAACCAGCTCGCGTTCGACTTGCGGAAGGCGGTGGGCGTCGTCGGCTTCGTGAGGTGAATGCGCTTGGCCGCGGCGTCGAAGATGTCCAGAAAGCGTCGATGGGAGATCCGTTCGGTCCCATCGTCGAGCAGCGACCACAGCGGGGCGTCGGGGTCGCTCGTCGTCGGGTGATCCTCGAACCGCCAGCGCTTGACATAGGGGACAGAGGGAATGAGCGTCACCGACCGCGCGCCGGTCTTGCCGTCCACGCGGACCGACAGGCCGTGCCGGGAGTCCGTGACGTCGCCCACGCGAAGATCGAAGAGCTCGCCCGACCGCGGACCGGCGTCGAAGGCCAGCCCGACGAGGGCCTTGTCCCGCGGGTTCGGCGAGTGATCGATCATCGGCTTGACCTCGGGCTCCCACTCGAGCATGGCCGCCGGGTCGGGCGAGGGGTCGTACGATCGAGACGTTCCAGTGGGTACCCACGACAGCGCGTCGGGGATGCCGTGGTCGTCGGTCGGCAGATCGTCGAACCCACGAGTTTCGACCACGCGCTTGCCGAACACCCGGAGCGCCGATCGGTAGTCTCGATTTGTTTCCTCGTTGTCGTACGTTCGATTGATCCAGGAGACGACGACCTCGGCCGGCTCGCGATCGGTCAGCGCGTCCGCCAGGTCGGCCTCGGCGTGCTCGCTCATGCGCGTGCAGTGCCTGAGCAACTTGATGTGCCGATGGTCGGTGTACTCGGTCTTGAGCAGCCGGAGCCGGGTCGAAAAGGCCAACAGGGCTTCGCGGTCGGCGTCAGAACCGCCGCGGTCGCCGGATTCCAGTTGCTCGCGCAGCGCCTCGATCTCATCCCCGGGGGATCGCATACGCTGACACAATCCCGTGGGATCATGAACCTTCCACGCAGAGCCAGCGGGGGGATTTCCAGTAGTCCTGTCCCAATCCCTGATATAAAACAACGGTCATATCGGGGTGGTTTGGCATGAGCCGCGCTGACGGGCAGCCGCGGAGCGCCGGTGCGTGCCCGGATTGTGGCGCCGCGCTTAACGTCGAAAGTGGCTGTCCGCTGTGTCGTAGCTGTGGCTGGAGTAAATGCAGGGGCGGTCTGCGATGAGCGACCTGTCTCAGTTCGGTATTACGCCACCCGCGAAGGGCACAACGCCGGAGGAAACCCAAACCACCACGGTCACCGATGGCCCCGAACTCGAGGCTGACGACAGTGACCTGGCGCTTTACGAGGAGGGCCGTTGTCGCGCCGTCCGAGACGGCAGACGGTGTGAGGGGCGTGCCGAGGCGGGCACGGATCTGTGCCCAGCCCACGGCCAGCAGGAAGACCCCACAACCATCGACGACGGCCCGCGGGCGCTGATCGCCGCTACGACCGGCCAGGAGTGGGAGTATTTCGATAACTGGCTGATCCGAGGCGCGATCAAGGACCGCGAGTGGCCCGAGAAGTACGGAGACGGTGATTCGGTATGACCGAAGAACACTCGGCCGAACTCAACGGTGAGTATACCCTCCCCGAGGAGTTCCGACGCTGGTCATCAAGCGCGCAACGGGCATGGCTCAGCGGTGGGCTCACTCAGCGGCAAATGCTCGAATTTGCGATCGACGAGCTGGGCTTGACCGTCGACATGGGGTCTGACGGGAGTTTGACCAACCGAGATCTGGCCCGATTTATTGTCGCGATCACCGAACAGGGAGGGGTCAACGATGCCCCATCTAATTAGTAGGGTAAACGGGGGGGGTACCTTGCGCGAAAATTTGAAACATAACCCCCTTCAGACAACCCCGTATAATTATCACTTCGGTATCGTGTGCGAGGGGTTACCACGATTTTTCTCCGGCGCTCAGGGACCCCCCCTTCTACCCTTATTATATATGGGAGGAAGGGGCCAGGAGGTGCCAGGCCGATGAGCGTTGATGCGGAATCGCCGGACGAACCGGCCGATCCGGCCGACCTTGCCCGGGAGGCTACCGACGAGGCCCTCCAATCGCTCGACGCTGCGGCGAACATCGACTCGGTGGCTGAAAAGGCCAAAATGGAGCAGGAGGCGGCCACGAACTTCGCCGAATTGCTGGCCGGGGCAATGGTGGAGGGCCTCGCGAAGGCCCATGTCCGTTCTGCCTGTGGTCAGATTGCCGATGCTGCGGATTACTACACGAAGAGTGATCTAGCAGATCTGATCGAGACCGAATACGATCAGCAGAAAAACGAGGCAGATTCCCGTCGGCCGTTTGACGGTGTGATCCGGTCGGATCTGGACGAGGTCGTGATCGTTCGGACGACAGACGCCAAGCAATCGACGCTGTACCGTTGGCAATTTAATGGTGCCAGTGTCGAAACACGTGCGTCCGCTGAGGGCCGGACGCACTTTCACTGGTCTGAGTTCCGGGACGAGTATTTCGACGCGCTGGGAGAGGACCCGGCGGCACCGACGAAGGATTTGCGTGGCGGTGAAGAGTGGCGAGAATTTATCGTTGACATTGTTGACGACCGCGGCCGTGAGGTGACGACCCGCGGTCCGCGGTCAAATGCTGTTGATGGGCTCCAGAACTTCGTCCGGCGATCGATAGCCTACGGGGATATCGAGGACATGGTCGAGCGGGACGGTGTTTACCTGGATGCCCATCCGGATGAGGATCCCGACGAGTTGTGGGTGCCCAATGCGGACATCAAGCGGATCTGCGACGAGCACGAGCTCGGGAGCGTTCGTGAATTACAGATCGAACTTGATGCCCGGGGGTACACGGTGGACCGGGTAACCGGGGTGAGCGAATCGACGTTCGTTAACAACAACAAAGTGACGTACTGGGTGCTGTCGGCTGACCTGGCAGACCCCCTTGAATACGAAGACGATGTACAAGATCCAGCGGAACAGGTACGGCAAGAGGAACAGGACGACGAAGACGGCGATGACGAAGATGTGGAACCGGGGACGATGGGTGCTGTCGGCCCGGATCCCGACGAGGAGGACGTGACCGATGAGTGATATCGAGCTCTCGGACATCGAACCGACGGGGATCGTAGAGTACCCTGAGACGGAGAGTGTCAAGCTTCACGGGCCTCCGGGGACGGGCAAGACCACGCAATCCGCGGCCCGGGTCGGCCGACTGCTTCGGGACTACGGTTACGATGTTGGCCAGGTCTCGTGGTGCACCTACCGCAAGTCATTGGCCTTCGACACGTTGGAACGGTTCGCCGACTGGGATCTCATCCACGAACGTCAGCTTCGCAATCCTCACGAGGGATCGACTCGATTCATTGGCACCATCCATGCGGTCGCAAACAGGTGTGTCGGTGGGGTGGGCGATCCTGTGGAGTTTTGGCACAAACAGGACTTCTGCTCGAAGCTCGGGGTGGAGTTCACGAGCGACGAGCCCTGGGACGATACCCGCGGGAAGCTCCTGTTCAACGTATTCGAGTGGATGAACAACAACCTACTCAATCCCGCAAAGCCCGCAGATGTCGCCCAATGTGACCGCGTCAACGATCTGTACGAGGCGGGATGGAATGGCGACATTTCCGGCGCTTGGAACAAATGGGAGGATTACAAAGCCCAGCGAAAGGTTGTCGACTTCCACGAAATGCTCACAGCACCGTTGTCGGAGCGGTCGGTACCGACGACGGATATACTCGTGATCGACGAGTACCATGACGCCACGCCGCTGATGGCTCGGCTCTGTGAGTTTTGGATGGACCACGCGGACATCACCATCGTAGCCGGGGACCCGAACCAGGTGGTCAATGCTTACGACGGCGCGAGTCCGGAGTTCTTCGAGTCGGTGGACCTCCCCCGGATCCTGTTGGATGTGACGTACAGGTGCCCGGAGGAACACTGGAAGGCAGCCACCTCCATGCTCCAGAAGGCCCACGACATCCCGCCTGTTGAGCGAAACCACCACGGCCAGGTCATCGAGTATCGAAGCCCGCGGTTCGAATATACGAGCGAGGCTGGTTGGCAGGTGCCGGGTGCGGGATCGGAGGGTTCACCGGGTGATATCGTTGATCGGTGTGGTCGCGACACGTTATTCCTGACGCGGATGCAGATGCAGGCTGACGGGGTTGGCTACGCGCTCGAACGCGCAGGCGTGCTCTACGAGAGCCAAGCGGACCTCAAAGGTTGGAACACTGACAGGGGTTCCCGTCGGCTGGCGATCTACAATGCCTTGCAGAAGATCCGCGGCTTCGCTCCCGGACATTTGGGCCGTGGTGGTGGGCTTGCACAGTTCGGTGAGGCGCCGCGGAGTCCGGACACGACGATGTTAACGGCCACTGAATGCGTGGAACTGCTCCGGCACACCAACGCGAAGTATCTTGCGCAACGACGCGGACCGACCGACGAAATCATTGAGGAGCTCGGACGAAATGAGGATCCGATCTCGATATCCGACTTCGGCGAATGGGTCGAGACCGAATTTTGGACGACTCACACCGCTGGCCCCGCCTCGGTTAATCGGCTCAACAAGGGCCGATTGAACGACCGAGATCGGATGGCGTTGACGAATGCGCTGTCCAACCAAACTGCGGTCATCGAGCCAGATGACATCGACGTGTCTGTGCTCACGATCCATGCCTCGAAAGGCCAGGAGGCGGAAGACGTGGTCGTCTACGACGGGATCAGTCAGAGAATTAACGAGGGCATGCGTGTCGACGCGGAGACCCGACGGAACGAATGGCGCACGTGGTATGTCGCACACACCCGGGCAAGCAAGCGGCTCCACATCATGCGAAATGCGTTCCCGTGGACGAAGCGGATAATCCCGGTCGACATCCGCAGTGCCGCCGCGCGGTCTACGACCCCGGCCGAGACGGGGGTGGCCCATGACTGACCCCATCGCCGCAGTCGCCGGCCGTGTCATCCCGAGCGCGCTGACTGAACTCGGTTACTGGGTGTTGTGGGACGGCCGCGAAAAGACCCCGATGGCCCCTTGGGTCACTGGAGATATGTATCGAGCCGGGTGGGGGAACGGCGTCGTTGAGGACGACACATCTCGGATGACCGAACGGCCGGAGACCGACTTTGAGACGGCCCGACAGTTTGCCGAACTCGGGCCCGAGATCATTCACGAGACCCATCCTTTTCCGGACGCATCGGATTTGCCCGAGCGAGTTATCCCGGCGATCTTGCTACCCCACAACCCGCCGAAACCGCCGGTGATGCAGGTGGACTTCGATGACGTTCGCGATCCGGATACCGGGGCGATCACTCCGGAGTTGCAGGGCATTCTTGATCGGTTGAGCGCCTTTACCGAGGTGTCGTCATCGGGTGCCGGTATTCATGCATTTGTCCGAGCCGCACTCCCGGGCCAGCTCGGGAAGTTCATCGCCCCGCTCGACGATCGGGGCGCCATCGAACTCTACGATCACGGCCGTTTCGTTGCCTGTACGTGGGATCACGTCGAGGATACCCCGACGGATGTCCCATACCGTCAAGATGCAATTGACGAACTCGTTGCGGAGTACGAAACACCGGAGTTGCAGCGCCGTCGTGAAGCAAAACCCGACGACATCACCGAACGGCTGGCTGCAGTCGACCAGCAGGGAACGAACAAAAATCGGAGCCCCTACTACGATATCGACATTCGTCAGGTTGCTGATCGTGGCCAATTCGCTCAATTTCGCAAGCAATCTCCGGGTGATGAATGGACAGGTCCTCATCCTCGCCACGGGCCGGTCAAGAGTAAACCGCGTGATTGTACTAATTTCGGCATCGATCCGAAAAACAATGCATGGCACTGTTTCGCCCACGGAGTTGGGGGCGGCCCCCTACATCTCATCGCCGTCTTAGAGGGCATCCTTCCGTGCTCGATCGCGGATCAACTGATGGACCGGCCGGAGGAGTTGTTGCGGACGTGTGTCGCCGCCCGGGACAGATATGCCCACGATTTAGACGATGTTGCACCACCATATGCAGCATTGGTGGCGATCGCCGAACAGCATAATCTGCTGATGGAGGATCCGGACGAGGGGCGCCTGGGTAAGGATTGCTGGCGGATCGCCCGGCTGGTATACGGCCAACTCGGCGGAACCGATGGAACTGCGACCGCGGAGGCGACCTAAGATGGCACCGAACAACCTTCTGCAGTCGGGTTGTAACGGCTTCCGTCTTATGAGGTAGCTGTCACTGTAACGCCTGGAAGTGGCATTAGTATGAAGATCAGAGAATGCCTGCGTCCTCGAACTCGTCCGCGATCACGTCGTCGAAGGTCGCGTTCAGGTACGGTTCCATCGATTTGTAATCGCCCCATCCCCCAACCGCCATAACGACTCTGACGTTCATATCCCGGCGAATAAGGCAATCTGTCGCATACGCTGCTCTCAAATCGTGACTGCTTACCTTCTCGAAATCTTCGACGCCTGTTTCCTCGGCGGCGGTCTCGGCAGCTCGCTTGATCCATGCCTGGATGGTTCTCTTCGTGACGCCGAAGATCGGATCATCGGGACTCAGGCTTTCCTCGATCACGTACTTCTGGACCGATTGCAGCAGCTTCCGCGGGATGAACGCCTCCCGGAACTTCCCCATCTCCCCGAGCGTGCCGGTCGTGTCCTTCCCGTATACCTCGAGAAAGAACGCGTCGACGTCCGGATGCGTGGACTGCCTGACGTGCTCGTAGCGGACGTTCGTGGTCTCCGATACCCTCAGCCCGCACTCACCACCGAATCGGATCGCAAGCCGCGCCTGCTCGTTATGCGCGTGCTTGAGAAGCGTCTCGTAGTCGTTCGGATTTAGCCATACACGCCACTGATTTTCGAGCCGTTTGAGCCGCATTACGCTTACTGCTCCTCAGCGAGCTCGTATAACCCACGGTGAACTTTCCGAATCAAATCGAGCCTGGTTAGTTCCTTCAATCGCCCGCGCACGTATTCAGGCGTTAGGTCCAATTCTTCTGCGAGATACCCGGGCGTAGCCCGTCCTTCAGCCAGCTTGTCGATAATGCGTAGCTCAGCGTCCGTGAAATCATCCTCGTCGATTTCCGACCGGTCCATCGCCAGTTCGTACGTAGTCTGCATTTTACGTTTTATCCTTTCGTATGATACGGCATAGTTCTTACGGGAAGTAACTTACTACTCGTAAGAATTAAGGTAATGGAGTCTGAAACGTTGGATATGGCAGCCGAACCCGCGGTTACAAGCTCCGACGACCAACAACAGCCGGAGGAAGTAGAACCGCTATTCGAGCGTGCGAAGAAAATTAGCCTGGACGCTTACCTTCCATCGCAGGCGCATCGTCTACTCGAGGATGCGTTTGAAGAGGTGACTGGATCTCGGTTTAACAACAGGCGGGCAAAGGTAGCCGAAATCTATGGATGGCGCGAAGGCGAGCAACTTGAATGCCTCATCGCGTATGAAGATGAAAAACGGATTTTCGTAGGAGAAGACGACACCGCAACAAATGCGGGTAGGTTTTGTTTCATCATAGATCCCGCCGCGGGGGATCCTCCAGTCCGCACGATCGAGGAAGCTCTCGATCTGTTAAAACCGCCGGAAGTGTCTCACACGACCATTACACTGGGGGATGAACCCGGCAGGCAAGGAGAATGGTGGTTGATTCCCTGCGAAGAAGAACCCGCGAGTTCTGACTACAAACCCGGCGTGTCGAGCCGGCCGTTTGGTGGCAGTCCGCTTGAGAACCACGTACCACGCGAATACGCCCTTGGTGTCTCTGGGAAGGAATTCATGACTCGGTTTGAACGTTCAACAGGGATCAGCAAAAGTGCACTTCAGACGCCCCAAGACGTGTTCGATTGGGGATGGAGGCAGCAACAATTCGTGGATGACGAGTTGATCGGAGTCCCCGAAAACATTCCCACTGTTCGCGAGCTCCGTGAGCTGGCTGGCGGAATATTCGTCAAAGGCACACTCCGACATCGAGAGAACGACCACTATATGGAGAGGATTGGGGAGGAGTGGCACTTGGCGGTCACGCACGATGCCGATGTATTCACACCAACCCCTTCGTCCGAGTTGGAGGAATGGATTCACGTCGAACAGGATAACGGGCTGTATCGACGCGAAAGAAACCCGGAATGGCTCAGTTTCCGTCGTCGGAGCCGGGCACGGCTCGACTAACACAGAAGATTCGCAACAATGAGCCAAAGCAACACACGCGGTAACGACCAATTCGACTACCCCGTAGAAATTGGGAACGACCACCGGGTCACCGAAGGCGACATGTACGACGGTGACCGCTTCGAGTGTTCGGTAGACGGAGCCTACACGCACACCGGCGCGTGGCCGACGTGGAGCTACTGCCCATACTGCGGGGTGAGCCTCAGATGACCGGTAGTGACCGGGGGATATTGACCTATCTCCGCGTTGCAAGAGATCACGGGATCCGTGATGCCCTTTCCTTATGGCGATATCATCGGAGCATCGATAATCTGCTAGCAGCTCGAAAACGCCACTTAGACACGAAAAACGGCCACATCACACAAGATCAGCAATGACGCAAAAACGGACGTTAATCAAGAAGGTACTCGGCGAACCCGAGGAGCTGGGCGCTGCGTTGCTGTTCGTCGGCATGCTCGCAATGGGTTATGAGTTTCTGGCCATCTTCACAGGGATTGGACCTGTCTGGATTGGGTGGACTGTTTGGGGCATCTTGATCGCCATCTCTGGGTTTCTGATTGGCGTGTACACCATTCTCGAGTACATTAGCACGGAAAACACAGAACGATGAGAGGACCCATACTATTCGCCGTGATTTGCCTTATAATCGCAGGGTCGGTCACTCTGGGGGCTCAACACATGGTTACCTTTCCTGAGGTAACTGACGTTGATAATTCTGAGGCCGGGGTTATTACCGAGGTGTCCTATGATCTGGAAGAATTCCGCGTTGATTTCGAGGGATCACAGGTTCGGGCCATCAATTTGATTGGACCCAACGGAGAGCTCATAGGCCAGAAGGAGATCGTACTCGGGCAACAGTCAGTGTCGTTCTTCATTGACGAATTGGGTGACAAATCCGGAGAGTATACCATCGTGGCCGAGGGCGATGACCGCGATCTCCTTGGTCGCGTGGTGGTCGAACTTTCAGAGGTGTAACAACAAGATGTCAATCAGCATGGAATGGGACAGCGACGGGGTAACGATCCACGCCAACGGCAAGCGCCTCGAGCTGCACAACGGGCAGGCTCAGACGCTCAAGTCGTGGTTGTGCAATATGCCCGACGATCGCTTCAATTCGTCGAGCGAGAGCATCAAAGAGGAAAACCTATGAATGGAAACAATGGCCGTGTTAGACATCCTTGGAAGGCATACATTTTCACCTTTATATGGATGATCTCCTTGATGGCTGCCGCGATGGCAGCGTTGACTGCGGATCTTTCTCCTGCGACTGAATTGATTATTTCGTGGGGACTCTTCGTCTCGTTCCTGTTTCCCGTCTTTATTCTCGGGGAGCTCCTGAACGGGGAATTGGGTCAGCGTCCCGGCGTGCCAATGGAGGACACAGAAGAATGAGCAAACACGATCGCGACGCTGTCGCACCGGCCTGGAACGAGTTCCCCGAGGGGGAATACGATCGCCCGCCGCTCTATGGGGCGGATGACCCGATATACCGGGTTGACCCGGAGACGACCTCTCCCATCACCGATCACGAGTCGAGGACGGTGATGCTTCAAGCCCAACGCGGGGACGAAATCACAATCAAGGAGGTTGTCGATCGATACGACGACGAGGTTGACATCCCCGATTTCCTTACCGTTATCGAGCGGTTAGCTGTGTATTTCGGACCGCAACTGAAGCTTCACGTCGAGCGTGACGGCGTTGATCTCAATTACCTTCTAACGAGCCCAGGGCCGGACGCCCACTTGATTCTGTGGGCGGGCAACGCGCGGGTTGACGAGGACGGCCGTCGGTGGCGTCGAGGATGGTATCAGGCTGCCGAGGTCACCGCGAAGGTCCACGGTGTAAGGCAGTATGAGCTGTGCAAAGTTTGCAGGGAACCCATGGAGACGATTCAACACGAACGTGAGTCGGTTCTTGGAATCTGCCAGCGGGAGGACACAGAAGAATGACTTCTGAGAACGATACCTACGAACGCGGTAGTGATCACCGGACGGCTGTTCACGTCTACTCGTCAGAGGCTCCCGATGGCGGTGTGGTCCAGGCGTGGAATGACTGGAAGCACGACGTCCCGCAGCAAGGCGACCGACTGCGGTTGGCGGATGGGGATTGGGAAGTTCAGTATCGAATCTTCAACCCATCGGCAGAGGCGGTGTTGATCGTTGCCGACCCACCTGGGAAGAAGAAGCGACTGCTGCCCGATGGCGGCTGTTCTGAGGCCGGTAACGATCACCTGGAGCCCCGTCTCGGACGTGTCGCACCACGGAGGCACATCAGCGGGTCGATGGTCTACACCCTCGCCCAGGACCTCGGCACGCTCCCCGAGATCGTTTGCCTCTGTGGGAGCACGCGGTTCAAGGACGAGTACCGAGCCGAGAACAAACGGCTGACGTTGGAAGGTAAGATCGTCTTATCAGTCGGGTTTTTCGGCCACGTTGAGGGCTGGCCCGACGACGGCGAGGACGGCGAGACGAAAGTCGATCTCGACGAGTTGCACAAGCAAAAGATCGACCTCGCAGACCGCATCCACGTTATCAACGTCGACGGGTACGTTGGTGACTCGACTCGGGGGGAGATCCAGCACGCCCGTAAGACCGGGACGGATATTTCCTGGTACAATTCCGACGAAACCAGCGGTATCGGGGACACGGGTAGAGAACAATGATTCGTAGATTATTGAAGAAGGCGCTGGCGATCCTCCTCACGATCGCATTGACGGCGCTCATGCTGTCAATGCTACCTCGAGAGAAAGATGTGGACCAGCTTTGGCGTTCAGAGGGCGAGCGCACAGAACAAAACAAAGGAGGAAACCAATGAGCTTGGACCGCGCCGACTATGGAGACGTGCAGCTCGTCGTGACCGATGATGGCCCGGCGATCGAGGTCGGGGACATGACGATCCTGTTGCGGACCTTCGTCCAGGTCGCCGACGAGAGCAAGCCCCTCGGGTACGAAACCCTCGAACCGCCGGCAGAGATCGACTGCGACGGAGACAACGGATGCTGGTTTGACCTCGTCCACGACGAGGGCGATGACATGTATCCGTGGGTCACGATTCAACCCGAGATCCTGGAAAGGAGCCATTGATGAACGACCACAACAACACCGTTCCAACGCCTGCCGAGTCCGAGCTGTCCGGGACACTGGAACGGGTCGCCCGTGAAGGACGCGCCCAATGCCGTCTTTGCGACCATTGGGTGGAGGGTGAGAGCTTCGGCGAGATCTTCGAGAAACTGGCCGAACACGGCGAGGAAGTCCATGATTGGGACGACCGAGAAGGGTGGTCTGCATGACCGTTCGAGAACGAACACTCAACCCGGAGACGCACATCGACCCCGAGGACTATCTTGACCTCATTTACGAGCAGGATACCGCCATTCACTTTTACCTCAAGGATGACAAGGAGTGGTGGGTCGCTCACGGACCAGAGGAACAACCGGATGGAGAACTTGACGGCCCGTGGATGTTCTGGTTCCACTACCCATCGGGTGGTTGGGATTTGGACTTTCTGACCGAGGAGTTCGCGAGGTTCCACCTTGACGAACTTTGGTACGGTCCCATTGACGACCGCCATCATTCCATCCATCGCGCCCGACTCGTCCCAATGGGCGATGCGCCGCGTTTCGTCCAGGAGCAAGTGGGCTGGGACCGCCGAGAAAAGGAGTAACTGTGTTGCGGGTAAAAATGGGAAAGATTTATTATCTAATGGGTATGAGTGGGTAGTATGGTACGAAGCAGTAATACCATGATCAGGGCTGCAAAGATGTTTGCACAAAACTTGGCTGCGGTGCTCAAAGGTGTAGCAACCTTTGTCGCGATGCTCGTGTTTTTCATGGGTGTTGCGATGCTACCATTGTGGATCGGCTTCGGATTTGTGTATTACAGAACTGGTTGGTTAATTTTCACTAGTAAAAACGAACCCGATCTGGCATTGGTATACACAATGATGTTGCTTGTGGGCGCGCTTGGGTGGTGGGTGGTCCTTTGGGCTGGTATAACGACTTACGAAGATATGGCCGAGGATTTAGCCACATGAAGATCGAAATTGATGCCTCAGATATTCAGACAAGGAAAGCCGACGATCGTGGGCGCGTAACCCTGGGATCGGAGTACGCGGGGAAGACAGTGACGGTGGCCGTGCTCGAGGTCGAAGATTCAGAGTAATAGGTCAACCATGACAGATAAACCAAAAAGCACGATCAGACAGCAAATATTCGAATTGACCCTGGAGCTGCACAAGCAGGGACATACGCGGAAAGAGATCGTCCACTATCTTCGCGAGGTGGCAGATTACACCGAGGACTATTGGGAGGGGAAGGACTCGTACGACAAAGCGCCATCCGAGAAGGGGCCGATAGTGTTGCCGGGGGACTACGAGGATCCCGAGAAGTAGGGTACCATGATGGACTGTGACTTCACCGAGTGCGAACGAACCGCGGATTACCATACGAGTTCTGGGAGACGGTTCTGTGAGCAGCATGCTCACGATCTCGTTTCCTTCGCGTTCGTTGATCGAGATAATCTAACAGAGTTGTAGGGTATAGGTGTCACCATGAGCCAGAGCAAATCGATAGAATTCGACCACAAGTTCGTTCCGATGGACCCGAAGGACAAACAGCGTGTCGTGATTGAGTACCTGAGGGCTCGGAAGGAGGCAGGGTTCTCGTTCGTTAATAACCGGGACATTCGACGGGACACGCCTTTCAGTCGATCACAACAGATCGGGTCGATACTCAGAGAGCTTGACGACCAAGGTTATCTTGAAAAATGGACTAATGGGTCACCTGTGACGTATCGGATTGCCAGTCAAAATGAAGATAAGGAGGATATCGGTGAGACCGATGAGTGAGAACCTAATCTGCAACCAGTGTGGCGCCGAGTGGATGCGGATCGACGCTCGGCTTGTCGACGGAAAATGGGAGTATCACCAGGTCGAGTGTCGGGAGTGCGGCGCGGATCACACCGACCGGGCGCTGGAACTCTTGGAGGCGTCGAACGGAGGCAAGGGTGATGAACCATGACAACGTATGATCTGATCAAGGAATCGATTATAGTGCTGATCGAATGGGTTGCTTTCCCAGGGAACGCGACTCGGACGCTTTTTGAGATTAGCGGGGAGCCATGGGCTACAATCAGTGTATCGTTGTTGTTCGTGATTACTTTCGTGCTAGTACTGTCGATCGAGGCGATCCTGCGAACAGCGACTGAGCGAAACCACGTACTCATGCCCAATCATGTTTTAACAACTTCACCAGACGGCGGAATCAACGCGTGGGCATTGATGTTCTTCTGGATGGTCATCCAGGGGCCTTTGTCCGCACTGCTCTGAGGGAACCATGAAAGGAATAAACCTTCGAGGATACACGAACGACCTCGTCGTGCTGGCCACTGGCCTGTTTTTCGGTTGGGTCGTGTACCAGCATATCGAGGCGTACCGGCCGGGATTGGGGATACTCGGCTTCGTCCTGTTCGGAGCCGTCGGGCTGTACGTCGCGAGCGCTTGTTTACCAGAATCAGGTGTCGGATCGCGCCTTTCAGACGAGGACTGAAAGAATGAATCCAGAATGCCCCCAGTGCCGTCGTGATGTTCTTCGAGAGCCGGTGCCCCTCGAAATAACAGTGGAAGAATCGGTCGAATGTATGCCACCGGGGAAAAAGGAACTTCTATTCTGTTGCGAACGGTGCAAACGAGATTGGTTCGACCGACTATTCACGATCTTGGATGATCCCCATGCGTAGCAGCTCGACGGCGCACGAGAATCCCGACTTTTCGCCCGCCAGTTGACGCTCGCCGAGCTCGTCGACGCGATCGAGGCCAATCTATCACGATTTGTTGGGCGATATCGTTGCTTCTCCCCCTGTGAATAGAGAGGACTCTGTTTACAATCTGTAAATAGGTGCTTGTCTTTAAGTACCTCCCCTGTGGTAGGTTACTCATGCCGAAATGTGCCGCATATGTCAGGGCGTCAACTGCCGAGCAGGTTGACGACCACCAGCGCGACGCGATCACGCGCTGGGCCGAGGACAACGACATCGATCTGGCGGCCGATGACTGGTTCGTCGACATCGGCTCCGGGGCGAGCGACGATCGCGAGCAGTTCCAGGAGCTGTTCGAGGAGATCCGGTCGGGTTCGATCTCCCAGGTGATCGTCTGGGAAATCTCACGTATCTCCCGCCGGGGGGCGACCCTCCAGGAGTTCTTCGACGTCTGCGAGGAGACCGAGACCACGATCGTGATCACCGACGGGTCGGTGGAGAAGATCACGCCCGATGGCCAGGGCCGATTCGTCGCCGACGTAATCGGGATGGTCTACCAGGAGGAGCGACGGACATTGATTCGCCGGATCGAGTCGGGCATCTCTCGCGCCCAGCGGGAGGGCAAGTGGCTCGGTGCCGTCCCATCCGGGTTCGTCCGCGACAAGGACGGGTACCTCCAGCCGAACATGAATCCGGATCACGACGAGGGTGAGGTGGGGTATCTCGAAATGCGGGAGGCACTTCGGCGCCTGGACGATGGAGAATCCTATCGATCGGTCGCGAAGACACTGCCGGTGACCAGGCAAACCCTGGCGACGATCGACACTGACGAGGAACGACGGAGTTGGTATGTGGATGCAGAGGCAAATGACGCCCGAGTGGACGAGGCTCTGGCGTCGGTCGGATAACCCGCATCTGCAGCACCATCTTCGGCCCCTCAACCCCAGGGGTAGCGTGCTCAACAGGCCCGCTAACTTGGGAGTCTACCTCCCAGAGTCCAAAGTTCGGGTTTCCTCCCTGAAATTTTATTGTTGAGTAGGTGCAAGGTGTTGCATGCCGAAGACGGTCATGGTGAAGAACAAACTTCACGACAAGGGATCACGCAGCGGCCAGTGGTCCGTCGAGGTCAGTGGGCGCGAGGTATCGTCGCATCGGAAGAAGCGGGTCGCGATGAAACGTGCACGCCGGGAGGCCCGCAAAGCCTCACCCGCAGTTCTGAAAGTACAGGACACGGACGGCCGCTGGAAAACCGAGGCGAGCTACTCCTAACACCAACGTTCTGGACAGGATTTATATTCCAAAAGCACCTTCTATCAACATGGACGCTCAGGAGTGCGCGAACCCGTTGTGTTCGGCGCAACCGTCCCGATCGTACACCGACGATCACGACAACGTTCTGGATGTCTGCTCCGAGTGTTACTGGGAGCTCGTCACTGGGAACACGTCATCGCCCACGATCGAGGCCGGCGACATGGACGAGGAGATCCCGCCCGGGACGATCATCGAGATACCTGCTCCTCGGGGAGCCGAACCGGCACAGAAGGCGAAGTAACCGAACGCCAGACTCAGAACGACAGGAAGTCGTCAGCGTCTGATCTGTTTCCAACGCCGCCGACAGAAAGTGAGGATCCGGCTCGCATCCAGTCCTTCATCACGCGCTTTGCTTGGGACCTCGACAATCCCGCTCCCAGCTGTTCCCTGCCCACCGCCGATCGGGCTTTGACGCTCCACCCGTCCGCTACTCTGTTGGCGACGACGAACTCCCCGCTGGGATTCTCGAACTGCAGTTGATTATCATCGTCGACGACCTTGCGAAACTCTCCTGCCATAGGATACCTACATGACGAATAATATTAGTTCTATCCCACAGAATGAGGCCGTCGCTCGACGATGCGGTCACATCGGTACCGTCCGAACCCCCTCCACGGCCGGAGTGTCTTCGTCGCGACTGCGTTCCCACCCACGTACCAGCTCACCTCGAGCGGCCGCGTCACCCCGATCATATGGATTCCGCGCTTCCTGATGGTGTCGAACTCGAAGACGAACTCCTGATCGGGATCTGGGTATCGTCCGATCACGCCCCGGGTGTGCTGCCAGGCTGTCTCGAGGTGGATCTCCTCGGTCATTCGTCGATCGGGATGCCGCTCCGATACTCGCGGAATGCCCGGCCGAGCTCGTCCTCGATCGCCTGACGCTCTTTGGGAGTTAGCGGCTCCTCTTTCTGCCCGGCCAGGATCGCCCGAGCGATCATGCTGTCGTCGATGAAGTTCTGGGGTTTCGCGAAGTTGTTGCCGCGGTCCTGCCGCTCCCGGTTCTTCCGGTTGTAGATCCCGAGGACGTCGTAGAGGAATGCAAACACCACCGTCCCGACCACCCCGCCAACGAGAGCCGCGGGAACGTACTGTTGGAGGCCGACGAGCGCGAGTGCGGCAGAGAGGGTCGAGGCGGCCGTCACACCGTTGAAAACAATCCGGAGAATGTTACTCGATGCTTCAAACCGGAACAACCACCGGGAGATGAATCCGCGGATCTCGCCCTCCGTTCTGACCTTGGTCGTCATTTGTACCCAAGCGCCGCTAATTTATTCGCTGCACTCATCTCGGTGCCGTCGCCGATCTCCTGTCCATCCACCCCCGTAGGTTCTTCCCCGGAGGATTCCACTGCATCCGCCGTGAACTCCACCCACGGGACCAGTCTAACCTCTGGCGTCGGAGCCCAAGGCGGATGGCCGTAAATTCCCCACTCTCCAAGGCCGTTACCGTGGTCGCTCGTCAGCAACACACGCGCCTCGTCGATCGCGGCGAGCAGCTGCTCGACCGAATCCAGTGCGTACCGGAGGTTGTTTGCGTAGGCCTCCCACACCAGATCAGCGCGCACTTCGCCGTTCCTCAATAGGTCCCATACCTGTTTGCGGTCAGCTCCCTCGGCCTTGATCGGCCCCGCTGTCATCGGTGGCGAGTCGACCAACGAGCAGCCGACAAATGGGTAATGTGGCTGCATGTAATGGGCCAGGACGCACCCACCCGCCGTTCTCCGCGTCCAGGCCGAGTAGGTCCGCCACGTCACCCGGTCTGCCGGGATGGTGCCGCGGTCTGTGTCCCACATGGTCTTCCAGGGCTGATCGACGCGATGAAACCGCGTCACGTCGACGTCGGATTGAATGAGCAACGGGTTTGCACAGACGTAGGTCGTCCGAGCTAGGTCCTCGTCGGCCGCCCGGTCGAACGTCGCCCGCATCCAGCGTTTCGAATCCGAGGCGGGCGATCGGACGATCTCGCCATCCGGAAGCCACGGGTACTCGGGAGCCACCTGGCGAAACAGGTCCGCCCGGCAGGCGTCGAGAACGATGCAGAGGTCCCACTCGGCTGAATAGATCGACCGCCCGGGAATGCGGGCCGTGAGTGGGGAGATCACGTGGTCCAGGACCGCGCTTCGCATGCTCATCGACGAATCCCGCCGATGTAGGTCTGCTGGCGGTCGGTTTCTATCTCCGTGACATCGAGGCCACTCCTCCGGAGTTCTGTTGCAACGTCCTCCGGATCGACTCCGAAGTGAACCTCGATCGCGATTCGGTCTACCTGCTTGAGTACTTGATCCATGCCGTCGAGAACCGCGCACTCGTGCCCCTCGACGTCGACTTTTACCACGTCTGGCCAGGGGCTGAGTTCGTCCCCTCGGCGAGTTTGGACGAGGGTATCTCCCTCGGCGTCAAGCCGGAACTCGGGAGATCTCCCTGGGTTGGTGAACGTCGCCGCCCCGTGGAAATCCGAGAGGGCGATCGGCCGAATATCGATCGCTATCTGATTCAGTGCCGCGTTATCCTGGATTCGCTTCTGGTTCTGCTGGTAAGGCTCGAAGGCAATCACACGGGCGCCCGCGGCCGCTGCGAGTATCGCGTAGTGACCGTGAAACGATCCCACGTCCCAGAAGGTCGTCCCCGACCCAACCGAATCCAGCAGCCACTCGATGACCGGAGCCTCACGCAATCCTGTTCGAGCTCGGCGGAGGTCATCCTGAGCTTCAACGAGGAACCGGACGCCCCCTCCGCACAACGTGGTCTCGACTGCAACGTTACCGAGCAATCGATGGCCCACCTTCCAACGGAGGGTGTTGATCCCACCGCGGACGAATTCGCCGGCCGACTGGCGTGTGGCTTCTGTCGCCGGGAGGTATTCGTATCGCCGCTTACTCTCGGCCAGCCAGTCCACGACGCTCATCGCCCATCACCGCCTTTCTCGGCCACGTATCCGATCAAGTGGACGGCGGCGAACATCGGTAACACGAACCCGAGCATGATCAGCAACGGCTGAGGATCGTGCCCCTGATATCCGTACGGGCCCGAGCCGTCCCATGCCATCCAACAGGCCGCGGCGATGGCCAGTTCGATGATGGCAATCGAAAGATTCCCTGTGCGATTGCCCACTCTATTGATCGATTGCTGGACGGTCCCCATCTCAAGTCAGCACCCCCTTGGCCATCCCGTAGCACAACTTCCCCAGTCCGGCAACTCCGTCCCGAGTGAGTTTCCAGTTGGCTCGGTCGAGCTTTCGCGTCATCTCCTGGGTGGTCGTCCCATCCCGATCTGTGATGACCTGCGGCGGCCACGGTTTGGCGATGACCACCCGACGCTCGTGGGTTCGATTGAGCCGGTCGGCCATGTCCTCCGGCTCCCAATACGACGAACGTCCGTGGAGGATCCGGACCGGCCCACAAGCATACGCTACCGCGTTCGCATACACGCCGATCCGGAAGTTGTACTCAGGGGGTAGCGTCCCGATATTCAGGTCCGACTCGTAGGCCGCCATCCGGAATGTCGGCTGGTTCAGCCCCGCGAGCACGCCATCGACCGTGTGGAATAGGTCATTCCAGCGCTTGAAGAGCTCGCGCACGCGGGCGGTGTCACGATAGGCGATGACGCCCGTGTTGAACTGGGGAAACGATGCAGGCACGTCGTGGTCGTGGGAATGCTCGGCGGTCCCATTCCGCGTCGGATCCTGGGCAGCTGCCAGATCGGATCGCTCGAGCAGCTCGAAGACTGAGTCGAGCTCGCCACACACGTAGGTATCCGTGTCGAGAAAGAGGTTTCTCTCGTACGGGAAGTGATCATCTGTCAGATTCGAATCCGAAAACCCGTGGGTTGGGTTGGTCACACGGACCACTGAATCGAATACCCCGGCCGGTGGATCGTGGGTGTCCGGAGCGAACAACGTGATCGGCAGCTCGGGATGGAACTCGCGGATGGATCGCGCGGAGGTAACTGCCTCGTCCAGGTATGGATCCTGCGTCGCGATGTACACGACGCCTCGGTCCGGGTCAGACACGCCCATCACCCCCACACGCCGTCCCTGAGGATCGATCCCTCACCGCTGGATCTTGATTCAGCGGCGCACCCCGTCTCATACGCGCAATAGGGTACATACTATCGGGGGGCCTCTCTCTGTGCGATCTCCTCGGCGTCCAAATCACGAGCGAGCAACTTCTTGATCAGTTTCGCGTCCGAGTTGGAGACGTCGTACTCATAGCGAATCAAGTCGGGATCAAATCTGTGTTTGTGGTGCCCTTCGTGGAAATTGATTATTTTTTGTACACCGTTCGTTTTTATGTGATCGACTAATTCGTCAATTGACATTTCTTCGTCGCCCTCGTCTTTCTCTGGCTCGATTCGACTCTGCTTGCGGCGCAGGTCCTCCTCTTTGAAGCGATCCCAGAGCTGTGTACCCGATAAATCGGCAAACGAATCGACGAATCCAGGGTCGGGCCATTTGTCCTTCTCGATCCGTTTGTCGATGTGTTTGCGGCCGAAGGCGTGGACTCTCCCTCTCGTTGTGACCCGGAACACGTCGTGTGCCCGTCGCTCGGCGAGCATCGTCGGGACCATCGCCCAGTCCTGAAACCCCAGCAGGATGAAGTAGCGACCCTGACGGACGTCCAGGAGGTCCTCCTCGATCTCGATCTGATCCGATCGCATCGCCTTCTTTTTCGATAGTACGCGCGTGGCGTCGTGCACGACGATGCAGGAGTACGGCTCTCGTGTTGCCATCGAGGCCTTGAAATCGTCGTGATCCCATGCGACGCACCCGATCGTCGAATCGATCGATGGATCTCTGTCGAGCGTTTTCTGCCAGAACCACGCCGTCTGCATCATGAACGTGGACTTCCCGTGCCCCTCATCGCCGAGGACGATCACGATGCGGTCGAACTCGTCCTCGAGCTTCGTCCGTACGCGATCGAGATACAGCTGGACGCGTTGCATTACTGGATCACTTCCAGCACCTGCGCCTCGTCGTCCTCTGGATCGGCCGGCTCCTTCCGGCCCACCTTGAGGTAACCGCTGTGCCAGGCGGCGGTCTTGATATCGTCGACGAACTGGTCCAACCACGGCGGACACTCGTCCCGGAGATTGAGGCCCTGGAAGCGTGTCAGGTGACCATCTTCACCATCCCAGCGCTCCCAGATCGCCTCGAACGGCTCGGTCTCCTTGTTCTCCTTGATGTGGAGCTCGAGAATGTTCGCGGCGTGGAGAATGCGAGTTCGGCTCGTCACCGCATTTTTTGCGGTCGGCCTCTTGTCGTGGGCGTGTAACGAGGTGATAAACGCGTATTCATTGAGCGCCTTGACGACCGTCTGGTAGGTCTCGTGCGAGACAGCTTGATAATCCGTGAATGCCTGCCATTGTTTCTCCGGCCCACCCTCATCGGGCATATGTGACATTCTAGCACCTACAGATCCATATAAATATCGGATAGAATGTATAACCCATAAATATATATGCTGAGATGTTAATACACATAATAGGTGGTGAACAAACATTAGTCGGATTTCCCGTATGCTCTCGTGGGCATACAACCGCGGGGCGTCCCCCACCCTCATGGCGTTCGCCGCGCATCTCGCCGGCTCCGACCGTGCGCAGGGAAACATCGGTGGGCTGTTCATTGGCATCCTCGTCGCCGCGATCATCGGCGTGGCTGTCGTGATCCCCGTCGTCAACGACGTCATCGATGACTCGAACATCACCGGAACGGAACTCACGGTGATCGAGCTCATCCCGCTGTTCGTCGCACTGTTGCTCCTGATCGCACTCGCTGGCCCGCTCATGCGGCGGGTCGGGTGATCGGGGGGCTAACAGTTGCCCTCGAACGCCGGCGCGACCCGAGTCGTACTGCTCATGGCTATTGCGGTTATTTTCATAGACCCGCTGTCAGACGCGATCTCGTCTGTCGATTTAGGCGCAGCGGGATACGCGAGTGAAGTGACGTTGATCCTCGATCAGCTCCCGGTGCTCGTTGCGCTCTTCGCCATCATGGTTGCGGGATCGTACATTTCAAAGAAGATGTGAGTGTGACCAGCCATGATCATCGAAACATTTGTCATGCTGTTCGGGATCGGCCTGGGGACGTTCGTCGTCGGCTCGTTTCTCGGCCGGCCGGACATCGGCTTCATCGGCGCGGTTCTCATTTTGGGCGTCGGGGCAATCGGCCTCGTCGACGGTCTGAGCGTCCAGACTGGCGAGTTCATCAACGAGACGGCGACGAACGAGACGGTCGTCGAGTACACCTACGAGGATATCGGGACGATCTCGAGCTTTCCACTGGAGTTCGTCGTGCTGATCCTCGGCGCGGTGATGTCGTTCAAATCGCTCGACGATATGGGTGAGCTCTGATCCAACCATGGCCACGAACATGAACGCAGACGTCCCGGGGCAACAGCAACAGCCGCACGCCGACTCGATGCTCGAAGTCTATCTTCGGGTGCTTGAGGGTGAGACGAACGACCCGTTTTTGGACGAGATCAACCTCGGGAGCGGGTATTACGATGCCAAGGAGTACTGGCTCCAGGTCGAGTCGTTTCGACAGGGCCTGTTCGCCGAAGCCGGCATGGTCCGCGTAGTGATGGAGCGAGCTCGCCTGGAGACCAAGCAGGCGATCGTCGACGCGATTTTCAATCGCCCCAACTCGGAGGATTTGAAGGGCATCGACTATCCCGACCCCGACGAGGTTGAATTGAGCCAGGAGGAGTACTTCGAGGAGTACGCCCAGCAAATCTGGGAGGGGTTGGGATGGGAAGAGGAGGGCTGGTCGAAACACCAGCACCAGGCGATCCTCGTGGCGCGGTCGACCGGGATCAGTCAGGACTGGGTGCCCCCACACTGGCGCATGCTCAAAATGAGACACAAAGCCTCACAGTCGAAGGATGCACGGGCGGTAGACAACCTGTTCGGCCGGGTTCGCGAGGTCGTCGGTAATCAGATCGATTCGGAGGACGTCACATGATCGAACTCTTGCTGACGCCGTACGCGATCGGCGCGGTGGCGTTCGCCGTCGGGGCCGGGCTCACACTGTCAGCCAGCCACTACCTCAGTCGGGGCGATCCGATCGGCGATGCGTACGCCAGCCAGAACGCCTCGGTTGGAGAGGTGTACTCGCGCAAACCAGCCCCGGTCAAGGGTGGCTGGTTGTCGAGTCTCAAGAAAGTCTATCGCGGGCGCAGGCGGAAGAAAGCCCTCAAGAAAGGCTACGTCCGCTGGTACCTCCTCGGGGACTCAATCAGCGAGGAGCAGCTCGTCAAACCGAAGTTCAAGGATGGCGGCAACATCCCCGAGGTGGAAGTCGACGGCGAGACGTACCTCTTCCCCGAGGAGGCGATGATCCCCTCCGCGGACGACGGTGTGTACGTCTGCATGCACCGGAAAGGGCGTGCAGACCCGATCGATCTCCGCTCGGACAACTCCTACGCGATCGGGGCAAAGACGCTCAAGGAGTACCTCACCATGCGCGTGACCAGCTCGAAACCCGGCCTTGGCCTCGGTCTCGGCGATCTCGACACGAAGCAGCTCATGACGTATGGACTGCTCGCGATCATCGGCTACGCGGTGCTACAGGGGATGATCTAGCATGCCGTCATCGAAGAAGCCCTTCGCGCTCATCGCCCGCGATGGGTACACCGAGCGGGAGGCCTTCGAGGGCGAAACCCTCGAGGAGATCTGGCAGAAGCTCGGCGAGAAGATCGGCGAGGAGGACTGATTGGCATGATCAAAGATCTGCTCAAAAAGGAGCTGAAGGCGGCCAAGGAGGTCGTTACGCAGCCTACTGGAGACGCTGGTGCTGGTGCTAACGAACCGCAAGAGCCGAGAGAGCGCCCCAGACGGCGTGATCACAGAGATCTCGCGGGGATCGCCCCGGTCACCCGACACAGCCTCGATCCCGTGACATCGCCGTGGGACGTCTCCCGAATGGCCGGGTTTAACGGGCAGTTTCACGATTCGATGCAGGGCGTCGACCAGATGGTCATGGGCAACGTCGATGCCCTCGCCGAGCTCGAGGCGCCATCTTCGACGCCCGGAACGCCCATGGACGTCCATCCGTCCGAATCCATCCTATTCGGCCAGCAACGTGAGGACATCCTGGACGAGCACGAGTGTCCCAGTGGTTTCGACTGGTGCAGGTGGTTATAATGTCGACACGTGAGGGCACGATCGACGAGGCAGGCGACCTGACCGAAGAAGAGGAAGAGCGGGTCAAAGTCTTCGATGACGGTAACGGAGACGATGAAGAGGGTGATCAGGACGGGGGAAGCGATACCGGAGACGGAGGCGGAGACGACCGCCAGCAAGACGACGGGCCCACGCGCGAAGGCACGATCGATGAGGCAGGCGACCTGACCGAAGAAGAGGAAGACCGGGTCAAGGTCTTCGATGAGGGTGGGGGCGACGGTGACGGAGGCGGTACGTCTGATGGTGGTGACGATGGTGGCGGGATCGACCGCGAGCAAGACGACGGTAGGGGCGGACAGACTGGCGATTCCGGCCCCTCGCGTGAGGGCACCATCGACGAGGCAGGCGACCTGACCGAAGAAGAGGAAGACCGGGTCAAGGTCTTCGATGAGGGTCAGAGCACCGGGGACGGGGGTGGCAGGAATGGCGAGACCGGGGACGAACCGGCACCACCGACCACAGAGGATCAGGATATCGCGGTCGATCCACCGCCGGGAATCAGCGGCCTGGAGGACGATCCCGAGGCGGTCGCAGAGATCGACGAGGAATACCAATTCGAAGATACATCCGCACAGGATTTCGTCGAAGAAACCACGGCAGACCTCGAGGAACAGGGCCTCGAACGCGACGAGTTCGGCGTCTTCTTCGACGAAGAGGGCGGCCTCCGGGTCGAGATTGCCGAGGGGCGAATCGAGGCACGGCGCCGACAGGAACTTCGCGAGCGCTTCGCGAGCGAACACGAGGAGTTCGGCGAGGGCGACGTCGAGGTAGTCGAGACCACGACAGAGGAGGGCGAGCAAGTGCTCCAACCCCAAGTCCGTGAAGAGGCGTGGGTTGATTGGTTTGACGAACGGATCGAAGAGCGCGACATCACGCGAGAGGACCTCGTGTTCGAAGACGGCTCGCCCCGCCTGAGAGAGGGCGTCCAGTTCCAGCTAGAGTGGGACATCGTACGCGAGATCGATGAGTCGGTCCCACGTGACATTACCCACGATGAGGTGGTGTTCGGTGACGACGAGACTCGGCTCAAGGAAGGCGTTCAGTTCCAGATCGAACAGGACGCCGTGGAGGAGATCGACGAAAGCATTCCAGATCGAGACATCACGCGAGACGAGGTGTTCTTTGGCGACGATGTGACTCGGGTCAAAGAGGGCGTTCAGTTCCAAATCGAGCGACAGCGCGAGGAGGCCAGAGAGGAAGCTCAAGCTGATCGACGCACGGCGGCTGACGTCGAAGCGCAGATCGCAGAGGATCTGGGAGTCGATCCCAGTGCAGTGAGCGTCAGCGAGGAGGTCGTGCTTGAACCCGGAGAGCCGCTCCAGCAGCAGTTCCAGGCCGAACTCGACCCGGAGGTTGAGGCGGATCTGCTTGCCGAGAGAGATCCTGACGTCGATCGCGAGGATATCATCGTCGAGGACGGCCAACTGTTCGTTCGGCCCGAGCAGGAGCGCATCTTCGAGGAGGGCTCGCTGCTGGGTCAAGCAGAGGACGTCGTTGCTCCAGAGGACTCCATCGAGTTCCAGCGGGAAAGCCGACCGGAACAAGCCCTGGAGCTGCTCGGCGCTCGTTATCAACAGGCCGTGGATACGTTCGAGGAGACGGTCCCGGAAACTCCAACGGTCCTACCCGGCGGGGTCGCGGGGCCGCAAGTGGTTGAAGGCGGTGAGGATGTCGATGTCACCTCAAGGTTTTTGAGAGAACTTGACCCATTTGCGATCACCCTGGTCGGTACGGATGTTGCCCGAATGGGCGTAGAGGATGTGCGGGCAGAACGCCAAGCGTCAATCGAGGCCGCAGAACGTCTCCGATCGGGCGAAGGCGGATTGACAGACGTCGCAGATCTTCCTGGAGTATTGGCTCCGGTGACGCCGAGCCGCGTCGAGCGGCGTTCGGAGCAGTTCGAACACACGATTGGGTTTACAGCAGAAGCTGCCGAACGAACCCGAGTTGGTATCCAGGAAGACCCAGCGAGGACGGCAGCGGGAGCCATTGGATTGGCTGCGGCGTTCGGCGTTCCGCTGGGAGTTGCGAGGGCCGGTCGAGCTGCGCGAGGCGTCCGGCGAGCCAGTCGACCAGCTGATGAACCGCTTCCGTTTCGGACGGATCTTCCCGGCGAGCGGCCAGTGACACTACGCGCGGAGGATGTTGACCTGAGGGCTGCCGCCATGCGGGGGGAGGGCTCCCCAACGCCCCCGCCCACGACACAATTAGCCCGCGAAACCCGCGCTGCTCGCCGATCAGAGGGGCCGCTTCCAGCGCTCGAGGAGATCAGAGAAGCCGGCGGGTTGCCGTGGTGGATCCGAGATGTTGGCAAGCACATCGATGATATCGAAATCGAGAGCCGCGTCGGCGCTGGGCTCGTCCCCCCTCGGATCACGCGCCGAAGCAGCCGCACCACCGATCCGTCCGTCCGGCTAGAGCAGGAGGTCCTCGAAGGCAGCCCCCGGGACCTCATGAGCGGCGAGATCACCGGGCGGGCACTCCAGCAACGCCGCCAGCTCGGTGGGGAGTTTGAAGGCGCGACCGACCCGCTTCGGACGACCGGAGCCGGCCAGCGGGGGCCGACGTTCGATCCGGATGCAGTCGAACAACCGTTCTTCCGGCGGTCGAGCGCTCGGAGAACCCCACGGGATCCAATGCTGGCCGAGCTGCTCTTGCCGGCTGAGCTTGCTGCAGTGGGCGGTCTTGCAGGCGCCCAATTACGCCCGCGTGATCCAGAGGGGCTGGAGCTCCTCGAACTCGCTGGGATCAATACCTTCGAGGGTGAACTCGATCGCGGAAGCGATCTCCTGCGCCAACGCGACATCGGGGCAGAGCTTGCTCGCGCTCGAGAACGCGAGCGGCTGGAGGCTCGGGAAGGTCTCGACGTGCGGGCTCGCGAGCGAAACCGGGCCAGAGAACTCCTGGACGTCCGCGCACGCACGGATATCGACACTCCCCCACTCGTGCCCCGTGACCCCGGGCGGACGTTCGATCCTGGGGATTCGGGGCGTCCACCGGACCGCCGAATCGGAACGGGGAGACCCCCCCGGCCGCCCCGGCCGCCGAGGACGCCTCCCGGCCCGCCGTTGGTCCCAGACCCGGAAGATGAAGCGGTGGAGAGGGCTGGCTTCGATGTGGAACTCGGCGTCGACGATCCGTTCGGCGACGGCGCCATCGCGGCCGGATGGGCCACCGAAACGGTTGTCGACTTCGCTGGGATCGACGTCAGCGGACGGGACGTCGTCGTCGACGAAGCCGAGTTCGGAGAGTTCGGATTCGAGCTCGAGGCGGACGAGCAGGAGGCCTTCGAGGAGACCGCAGACCTGTTCAGCTTCTGAGTGACAACAAGTGATCCCCCACCGCATCCTCATCGCCATCGTCGCATTCCTCGGCCTCATCGCAGTGATACCGATGTGGATGACGGCGGACCTGGGGGATCTCTCGCTGACGAACCAGTTCCTCGCGGGGATCATCCTACCGGCGATCATCCTCCTGTACATCTCATCGTGGGTCAAACCCTCGCTGGCGGCGCCCATCATGGGCGTGTTCGTCCTCGTGGGGCTGGCGGCGATCGCCCCGACGCTCTTCGGATTCGTCCAGATCGGCGTCAACGAAACGGATGGATTCGTCCAGTACGGGCTCCGGCTTGCGTTGCCCGTTCTGTTCTTCGTGTTCGTCGTCACGATGGCCCGTGGGAGGTTCCAGTAACATGCGCGGCGATGACCGCGGGCGCGTCCACCTGCCGGACATGATCGTCGGGACGGCAGTGTTCGCAGCGATCATCGCCGTCGTGCCGATCATCACGTCGATCACAAGCGATGTCGAGTTCGACGCGTTTACCGAGCTGATGCTCACGATCCTTGGCCCGACGTTGTTCATCCTGTTGATCGTCTCGATCGGCGTCTCGGCCGTGAGGAATGATTAGAGTACCATGCACCGCAAGACCCCCGACGACCGCGCCCGGATCACGATCACAGACGTCGTCCTCGTCGTGTTCGGTGTCGCCGCCCTTTCGGGACTCTATCCCGTGTACTCGACGCTGTACGAAGAGACGGCTCCGGAGCTGGGCCCGATGACCGACGTGACCTTCCAGGTACTCGTCCCGGTCGCCATGGTCGTGCTGGTCGCCATGCTCGCGCGCAAGGCGCTCAGGGGGACGGCATGAGCCGCCTGTCGCCGCGCAGGATGCGAGAGGTAGCAATCGTCCTGGCGGTCGTATTGCTCACTGTGACGGCCGTCCCAGCGGCTGCATCGAGTCATACGAACGAGGCGGCCGTTTCCGTACACGATAGCGAGGTAGATTTCGACGCCGGCCAATTCACCGGGGGCATTGAGATCGACGGCACGGGCGATGATGCCGTGCTCACCTTGAACGAGTCCTCGGAGGAGTTCGCATTCACCGGCAGTTCAGACACCTACGAGATCCCCGATGGCGTAGAGCAGGTCGTCTTTATCCTGAACGGGTCTGGGGGTGAAGACGGTCAGGACTCCGGCAATAACGGCGGATCTGGAGGCTCTGGAGGATACGTCGAGGCGACCATCAACGTTTCAGACATCCCCGATAACGAGCTCGACATCTGGGTCGGAGGCGGCAATGGCAATACGTTTGGCCGATCAGAAGGCGGTTCCGGCGGCGACGGAGCGGGCGGCGGCGATGGTGGGAACGGAGCCGGTTCGACCGAGATCGTTTCCGATGGCACTCTCCTAGCCGCCGCGGACGGTGGAGGTGGCGGTGGGGGGGCATCAGACGGTGATTCCGACTCCGGTGGTGGTGGCGGTGGAGCCCGCGGAGGATCCGGGGGATCCGGCGATGTGGACGGCTCGAACGGCCAGCCCGGCGAGGGCACCGGGAACGGTGGGGACGGTGGGAACGGCGGCCAGGTGCTCAACACGAACGGCAACCCCGGAGACGACGGCGGGGGTGAAGTGGCCGGGTTCGCCGCCGATCAGACCATCACGACTGGTGGGGGAAACGCTGGCAACGCCGATGTGCAGATTCTCTTGGACCCGGGAGACGAGCAGACCTACACCAGCGCAGACCACAACGTCAGCAACGCCCAGCAGGGATTCGTCGAGTTCGACACGCTGGATAACGTCTCGGCGAACCTCACCTGGCAAGAGTTCGACGGGAGCAACTGGTCGGACGTCGACAGCACCACGGTCACTACCGCGGGCAATCACTCGGTTGACCTGTCGACCGCAACCCACACCCAATTTCGTGTGGTTGTTGAGACCATTGAGACCGGAGACGATCCGGCCATGACCATGACGCAGGAGGGCGTCACGGCCACCAATCGAGCGCCCGAACTGTCCGATCCATCTCCCACTGGCGGTGGATTCGTCGAGGATCGACCCATCGAGCTATCGGTCAACGTGACGGATGAGGATTTCTCTACCGAGCAGGGCGACGAGGTGACGGTCACGTTCTACGACGGCGACGATACCGAACTCGGATCGGACACGGTGACAACGAACGGAACGGCCAGCATCGAACATCCCGATCCAGTCGGCGGAGAGAACGAGTGGTACGCGGAGGCAGATGATGCCTACGGCGGGAGTGATCGATCGCCGGATACCGGAACCCATACGTTCGAGGCGCCAGGAGAGCTCGAAATTCGTGACGAGCAGACTGAGGAACTGCTGGGAGAGGTGAACGCCACCGTCGAGTTCTTCTTCGAACGATCTACCGAACCCGATCTCATCGTCGAACGCGAGGCTGACAACGGAACCGTAGACATGACCGGGCTCCCACCAGACGAGAGCTTCGTCGTCTCGGCCGAGGCCGACGGCTACTTCGACCGGCGAATCTTCGTCGAATCGCTGTTCGATACCCAGACGATCTACCTCCTGGATGATGAGGCCGATGCCGTCTCGATCGAGTTCATCCTCAACGATTTTAGTGGCCGATTCGATGGCGAGGAAAGCATCCTGGAGGTCCAGCGCAACATCAACGAGTCCTGGCAGACCGTGGAGGGTGACTTCTTCGGCGCCGGGGGGCGGTTCACTGCCACGCTCGCACTGGACAAACGACACCGGCTGATCGTGACGAATACACAGACCGGGGAGACTCGAAATCTGGGCACGTTTACGCCAACGATCGCTCAGCAAGTCCCCATCGAGATATTCGAAGACGACGACATCATCCAAACAGACACGCATCCCTCCATCCAGTGGGAGCCGGATGTCGCGCAGCTGCCCGCCCGTGACGATGTCGACATCGAGACGATCATTCGGAGTGGGTCGATCGACTTCGACAGCTACTCCGGCGATGTCGAGATCAACGGGTCGACCGTGGCATCGTTCAGCGGGAGCGAACCCGGAGGAGAAACGTTCACCGAGACGGTGGATCTGACCGACCGCGCCGGCGAGGAGGTCACCATCACGGTCGACTTCGAACTCGAGGACGGCAGCACCGGCTCGGCAGTGAATACGTACATCATCCGCGAACACTTCGAAAACGACCTGGCGCTGTTGCCGACGCTCACCGTGATCAAGGAATCGATGGATGAGGATGGTGACGTCTCTCGGTTTAGCATGATGGTCTCGTTCATTGCCACCATCATGGCAATTGGCTACACCGCGCGGACGGCCTCGACAGAGGTGGCGGCCACAATCGGGCTGGTGGTCCTCATCGGCTTCGTGACCGTCGGATGGGCTCCCCGGTCGTGGCTCTTCGCCGGTGGCATTACCGCACTGACGTTGATGGGGGTGCAGCGGCTATGAGCATGCAGTTCTCTGACGTCCTGACGATCTACTTCGTCATCGCGGTGGTCCTCGTTGGCGGTGGTGCCATCGAGATGGAGAGCGCGGAGATCCTCTCGAGCATCGTCATCGAGGACGAAGGCGGCCTGCAAGTCAACGAATCGATCACGGAAGAGGCCGACGACCCCGAGGATTCCGGTATCCTCGCTAACCTCGCAGGGCCATTGAAAGAACAGATGGACAACGTCTTCGGGGGGGGGCTGATCGTCGGCATGGCGATCGTCACGGATCTGTTGAAATTCCTCGCCTGGCCCGTCGCCATCTCCTATCAGGAGGGTATGCCCATGGAGATCCAACTGCTGGCAGCAACGCTCGTATTCAGCCTCGTGCTGGGCACGCTCAAAGTCGTGAGGGCGAGTGCATGAAGCGCCTTGATATCGACATCAACACCGCGTGCCGATACGCGCTGATTACAGTCATCTGTATGGGTGTGTTCGGCATGCTCCCCCTGGGGGTAGCGTCCGCAGTAGACGATCCGTACAACGCGACCGATGTCCAGGACCAGGACGAGTGGATGGTCGGCCTCGAGGATGCAACCCTGGATGATCTGGTCGCCTTGCTGCTTCGCGTTCCGGCGTTCGTCCTCATCGGGTCCGGGAGCGGCGAGCTCGTCGCGGGGTTGCTCGTCTGTGGATTCGTGATCGGGACCGTCGGGACTAATCGGATCGGGTTCGTCGGCGGTGGTGTCGCTGGGGTGCTCACGCTGATCGCGATCGCCTCGGTCGGGGCCGGTCCGGAGTGGATCGAAACGGCCGTGCTCATGCTCGTCGGTCTGGTGCTGGCCGTCGTGTATCTCCGCTTCAGGTGAGAGGTGATCGAGATCATGCGCATTCCCGACCGGTGTGACATCCGAGTCGACGCTGGATGCATCAAGGTCGAACAGGGTCCGGAGTGGCTCGCCCGGCTGCTGTACGATCCCCCGTCGTTCGTCGAAATTGGAGTGTTCGTGATCGCGATCGTTGTGGTTGGCCTGGCCTACCTTGGCTACCGTAACGTGAACGACGACGCCAACGCCAAAACCGAGGTCTCGATCGAGATGGCACAGAACGCACTGGTCGTCGTGTTTGCGCTGCTGCTCACGTCATTGCTGGTCGAGGTGGCGACGCTCCCCTATGTTCTCGACGTCGCTCTCGGCGGCGGTGGTGGTTGGCTGGCCGCGATGGTCCTCACGAAGGCAACGCGAAGAGCCATGAACGATGAACCTAATACACCTTTATGATTGGATCAGTTATTTATATGTCCTAAAACATAATCACGTATGGTCGATTGGCTCCGACTTGCGGTCGGCATCATCCTCGGTGTCGTCGTGATCTCGATTCTCGCGTCTCTCGGAGCCGGGTTTTACGGCGATGCCGAACTCAACGCTGACGCTGGCGAGACCGTTACACTCGACACATCCATCACGCACATGCCATCTAGCGTCGAGGTCGAAGCGACGGAGGAGAACGCAATCCGTCTGCAAGGGGGTGACGGCCACGTCGAGGCGACCCTCGGAAATTTCACCGCTGCTGATTGGACGGTGTGTGTGAGTGCCGAGCAGCTCACCGAGGACGTCGCAACATACGATCTGGTCGCGTACGACAACGAGTCACTGCTGATCCAGCGCGATCGTGACGACTGGGCAGTCTACTACGACAACGGAACAGCCGATGGAATGGCTTCGATCGACGCCTCCGGGTTCGATTCGTTTTGCTCGCGGTACGATGGGGATGGCGAACTTTCGATCTATGACGGGTCACAGTACGACAGTGACACGCTGACGAACGCGACGACCGCGAGAAACGTCTCCTTCACGTTCGATGGCCGGCTCGACGAGATCCGGGTGTTCAACGCCTCGAAGGACAACAGCACGGTCGAGAGCTACGCCGATGATCCGGTCGCTCCCATCAAGAACGACCGCGTTGCGAGGCTGATGTTCAACGAAGGGGAGGGAACGGAGACGACCGTGTATTACGCGGATACAACGGCGACGTTGATCGATACAGGATGGACGGACGGTAAACCCGGTCCCGAGCTCGTTGAGGAACAGACAGTCCAGCTTGCACAGCCGGATTACGCGCTTGAGGCCGATCCGTTCCGCATCACCATCCTCGAGGGCGGATACCTGGATGGGTCACCCGTGCAATTCGTCGCCTGGGACTCGCTTCCGGTTCGGATCGACTTCATCTCCTACATGATCATCTTCATCGGGCTGACGGTGATCGTGACCATCTGGCGGAATATGGATTGAGATATATACACATGGAAGGGATTGATTTATGTTATTATGGATTAATATCTATTTAATGCATGGATCCGGTATCCAGGCGCGCTCTCATGGGGCTCATCTCGGCCGGGGTAGTCACGGCCATGGCCGGGACGGCAGGATCGCAGTCGAACCCATCGAACTTCAACCTCGGCGGAGGGCCAATGGCTGACGCGATCGCGGACCTGCAGATCAAGTATTATGTTGGGGCGTTCGACGAGCGACCCTCGGCTGGTGTCGAGGGGCGCGTGTTCGAGGTGCAGGACGACGAGGACGATGAGGAACACGGTGCGGTCTACTTCGACGATGGGGAGGGCTGGGAGCTCGTCGATCGCAAGGTCAGAAACCTCGAGGCCGAAACGGTCGCTACAGAGGTTCTAAATAGCGATCAGAGATTCGTCGAGGCGTCCGACTGGGACGATGATATTCAAGCGGCGCTCGACAACTACCCGCACGTCGTCGTCTACGGGTCTGCCGCCGAGTTCACCGTCACCGCCGAGGTCCCCGACGACACGACGCTCGAACGCTGGGGTGGGCACACGGACACGATCCCCGATACCAATTCAATTTCCGAGTACACGATCGCGTCGAATACGTGGCGAACAGCGATCACGAACGACGACCACTCGAACGGCAACGAGGGGATCACGGTCAAGGGATTCACGCTGGATTACGATGCGGTCGACGACAGCACGAGCCACAATTGGGCGGGCCTCTTGTTGAATAATATCACCGGGTTCGAGGTCCGAGACTTTGAGGGTAAAAACATCATCCCATCGTGGCCTGACACGACCCGTCGACACTTCGGGATCGGCCTGAAGGATGCAACGGGGTATAACGATAAAGAGCGGGCGAGGCTTATCAACTGCACAGGGAGAAACTGCGGGTACAATGGTATCCGAATTGGCGGGGATTCCAAGTGGGTAACGGCCTATGGATGCAACGGGTACGATAACAACCGCGAGGCGATCCAGGTAGCCGACTGGACTCCGGGGAATGTGGGCGTCCCAGAACACATCAGACTCATCGACTGCGCCGGGAATGACTCACAACTCAACGTGCACGGGAATGCTGACAACGGTCCTATATCGAATATTGAGTTCCTCGAATGTGACACCGAGTGGATCGAGATCCTCGAAGAAGTTGAGGATGTCACCGTCCGTGACTGCACCCTGGATTTCGTCGATGTCCGATCGCTTTCTGGCGATCACGAGATCACCAACTTCGCAATCGAGAACAACACGTTTCTCGGAGATCGCAGCGATAACGGCGTGCAATTCGAGGTTACTGATTCAGAGGCGACGATCCACAACGGGCAGATCCATGACAACACATTCCACTGCCGTCGTGCGGTGAACATCGGGCAGATGGATGGGACGCTGGATGACATTTCGGTCAAGCACAATCAATACTACGCTGGCGACTTTACGGGGGGCGCGTTCATCCGCAATGCAGGCAGCGGGACGAGCGAAAACTGGCAGGTGCATGGAAACAAGATCCATAACACCGCTGTCGCGTTGAACGGGCCGCTGGATACGGTCGAATACTTCGACAACCACGAGGAGAATGTGACCGATCGCACTGCCGACACGGTTACAAATCTACTGGTTCGGGGGGTTGGGATGGGATTTCCGGCCAATGTGGCCGCAGACAGGAGTGCAGGCACGACGTACCAGAACGATTCTGATTACCCGATCATGGTCTACGTGAGCTACGTCAACTCCGGGGCTGGCAACCGATGTGTGATTGCCGTTCGGATGGGTGAGACATCCCCGGCAGGCACCACGATCTTTTCGGATGGGCCGACTGCCCACGACTCGAACAACGTGTATGCATCGGCCACATTCGTCGTCCAACCCGGTAATTACTACCAGGTGGACACCTTTGGGAGCGGTATATCCAAAGATGAGTGGCGGGAGCAAACGATCGGGGCATAGTTCGCGAGCCCTACGGGGAAAACTGACGCTCCCGCCAGTCGATCAGTTCGCCGCCCACATATCTGAGGATTCCGTAACAGTGATAGTAAATCCGCATTGACAAACCCTATCGAATGCGCACTGGTGGACAGAGATTGAAGATACTCGCTGTTCTTTGTGCATTATCAGTTGCTGTTTCAGTCAGAATCGCCCGCTCCACAGCTCCGGAACGCTATGAACTTTCAATCATCGATGGCACGCCATTGTTAGTTTGGGTATTGCTTATCGGGACCGGAATAATTGGGATCACGGGGCTATTGGTGTTTTCCGATTCGAAGACGAGATTTATATTCGGTGGCATTGGGTCCCTGGCGATTATTACGATTGTGTGGCTCCCCCTCATCCGTGGCTATTTTTTCTTTGATGAAGAGGACGCCATGGGCCATTGGGGTACGCTCAAGGTAGTTGCTGATGGACGGGTTCCACTCTCTGATATATTCTACCCTGGCATCATCAGCGCGAGCCTCGGAACCGCTGAGATAACAGGCACATCCCTTCGATGGTCGCTCTTGTTCACCTCCGTGACAATCATCACGATATCAGTAATGCTCGTTGTCGTCGCTGCCCGTAATCTTCTACCCAATCGACAAGTCGGCGCAATTGCTCTCGTTCTAGCGCTTTTCTTCGCCCCACTAAATCCGCTGAACGTGATGGTCGCTCCTCACCCGTCAACGCAAGCCATCTTTTATTCCGCCCTTCCATTGGCGATGTTTCTCATTTATCACCGGACGAACAACCGGATAGTCGCTCTTCCCTTTATCCTCAGCCTCGTTGGATTATACGCCTATCACCCACAGCAATTAGTTAATTTTCTATTGTTTTTGGTGGCTCTTGGCTTAGCAAATACATTCTTTTCAAAGGGCCTTGGTTTTGATGCCGCTCCAACAAAACAGCCGATTGCGCTAGTACTCGCGACTGGAATATTCGTCATCATAGCCGTTCTCAACCATATGAAGTTTCAAGGAGTGATCGGATGGGTAGCGCGATCGATCCGATTCGATCTGAACACTGGCGGGGTTTCTGGAAGGACGTCGTCATTGAGTGCTCTTGATATCTCGATCCCTCTCCTCCTTTTAAAGGCAGGTGCGAAAAATCTCGTTCTCGGGGTGGGGGCGCTTGCTGCAGTGCTCCTCTGGTGGCGACATCGAGATTCGACAACCGTTCCCCTCCCGAGCTATGCCATTGGCTTGTTACCGGTTGTTGGGATTGGTGTGATTTTCTACGTCATCGGTGGTGGGAACCAATTAGTTCGATACGTTGGAATGGTTGTAATGCTGGTAGTCCCGCTCGCCGCGATCGGGTTTCAGTATCTAACGAATTGGCTCCCAGAAATCAGGTTCGGATCTCAAAGCGCCACGCACCTTGCCCTCGTTGGGCTTCTCCTCCTTGGTCTCGTCGCCGCAGTCCCGACGATTCACCACGATCCGTATACCGCTCGGTATGGCCATCACGTCACAGAGGGGCAGTATGCCGGTTTTGAGACATCGTTTGAATACGCCGACACCGATACGACAATCCATCACATCCGATCAAGGGCGTTCCGATATCACCAGGCAACTCACGGTTATACACCTGACGAACCCTGGCCCGGATACCTCCCCCCACGTAGTGGTGGACATGTTCCAGATCATTTTGATGGGGGTGTTTCAGAATCGCCCCATTATATCACGATAACAGCGTCTGATGTTCAACGCGATGCGGAACTCTACCAGGGCTTCAGGTATTCACACGGCGATTTTCAGGAGCTGGAGGCGAGTTCTGATTATGGACTTGTATACAACAATGCCCACCTTGATTTGTATCTGAATGAGGAGGGCGGAGGACTGTCCGAATAAGATTTATTCCCAAGCCATCTTCCACAACGATCCCTACGGGGGTCCTACAGATCACTGGTTTCACTGCTGTTCGCTCGTAAGGAAGGGGCTGCGGGATCGGTCCCCCGATGGGTCGTCGTTGAGAGTTCGATGCCGATGCCCCGCGGCCCCGTCCCAGAGTCTCAACGAAGCGTCATATAGGTTCGCCCGCTACAACTGACCAAACACTTACGTTAGATAGCATATTCAGTTACACCCAATGCCCACATGCGACCACTGTGGGATCGAATTCGGACGGCTGCCGTTTGAGTGCAACCGCTGTGGGCGCCAGCACTGTTCGGACTGCCGGCTGCCCGAGAATCACTTATGCGACTCGCTGTATACGGCTGAGGGCGAAGCGGTCGGTTTGTCTGACGTCGCCACGAAAATCACCAATCCAATCACACGATCGGGTGAACGCAAGGCCGAGGCACGCAAACATCACAGCGGCCCCGACCTCGCCCCCGATGGTTCGCTGATCGGCGCGAAGGGCACGAGTGCCGCCCAGCGCGCCCGGTCGAACTCGGAGCCGAGCGGGTCGGCCAAGTTGGCGATCCTCGCCAAGTCCCAACTGATGCTTCTCGCGGTCGTGGTCGTGCTGTTCGGCGGGTTCTTCGTCGCCGCCAGCGCTGGCACGTTCAGTGGCGTCGATCTGCCGGAAGCCGGCAACACGTCGATCCTGGACGGCGACGGAGACGAGACCGACACGCCCGATCGCGAGCCGATCACGATCTCCCTATCGAACATCTCTCTCGATGATGACCCGCCCGATACCACGCCTGATCCCACGCCGAATCCCAACCCATCCATATCCGCACGCGAAGTGGAAACCCTCGTGGCCGAGCGGATAAACGAGTATCGCGAGAACCGGTCGTTACAGCGCCTCGAATCCGACGAGGACGTGGCCGCGGTGGCGCGTGAGTACAGCGCGGCGCTGGCGGATGCGGACGAGCTCACCCACAATCTGGACGGCACGACGCCCCAGGACCGCATGGACGTGGCCGGCGTGGAGTGTCGGACGGGCGAGAACATCGCCCAGACATGGGTCAACACGCGGATCGATACGGGGGACGGTACGGCCTTCCATCGATCCGCCGAGGACCTCGCGCAAGGGCTCTTCGAACAGTGGCGCACCTCGCCGGGCCACCATCAGAACATGATCAACGACTATAGCCGCCACGGCATCGGGATCCACATCGAGGGCAGCCGTAAGGTGTGGGCGACGCACAACTTCTGTCTGTAGAATCTTCCGGCGCGTGCGCCGTTCTGGGATCGCGGCTACAGTTCCTCAAGAAGCGCCCTGACCCAATCCAATTATAATATTCTTTCGCCGAATGTTTTATATTATACATATGTATGGGTTTGCCATGCACCGACGGGCGTTCCTCGCACTCGGGGGATCGGTAATCGGATCCGGTTGCCTTGGGTACACGGTCGAACGGGAGGAAGACATCAAGTCGCTCGAAGACGAGATCACGGAACTTGAGGGGGATTTGGGCGACGCCGAGCAACAAGTGTTGGATGCTGAATCATCGGTCGAGGAGCTCGAGAGCCAACTGGACGATCGGAGTAACGAAATAACAGACCTCGAAAGCCAACTCGATGATCGAACTGACGAAATAGCAGACCTCGAAGACGAGAAAGGTCGGCTGGAATCGGAAGTCGAGGGGCGCGAAGAACTCGTTAGCGATCTGCGAGGTGAGTTAGAGGACACGGAAGCATCCCAGCGCGAGTTGTTCATCGATCAATACAGCGATATCATATCGATCATTGCGGAGGGCGTCGATTGGACGGATACGGGCAGGGATTGGTTCGAGGGGGGCGGGTACAGCAATGCGGCTCGGTACTGGCTTTCGGCAGGAACGTATTTCGAAGCAGCCGCCTTCGCGTCCGAACGATTAGACACGTCGCTGCGATCAAATGATTATACGGAAGCTGCAGACATGGTCGCGCAGGTAACCCAATGGTCAACGCACGCGCGTGACGCATATGACGATTATTCCCAGGCGGCGAGAGAGTACAGCCTCGGGAACTATTCGGCAGCCGAGGAAGAAGTTGATAGTGCTGATGAGGCGTACAATCAGACGCAATCCTACACCCTGACGCCAAGGGAGGACTTCGAGGCTGCGCTCAAACGAAATTTCTCAGTAAGTTAGTAGCCCCGCGGCCAGTGACTGCGAACTACCTCCACTTTCGCCGAGCGCTCGCATCAAAACACTTTCACCGAGCCCTTGGTGACGGTTCATTACAAATATGTCCGTGAAAACATTCTATGTCATCCACAACGTCGGATGCCGATCAATCGTCGGCTGAGAGCGCATCTACAATCAAGATCGACGCCGAAGTATCGTCATGGCGGTTCCGATGTCCTGTTGGCCACGCGGCGTGGGTCCCCGCGGGCTCGGAGTTGTTTTGCCGGACGTGCGCGGAAGCTGCCGGACGCGGCGCGAGAGTCGATCCGGAGTTCGACGAACTGTTGGATTTGAAAACGGACCAGATGGTCCCGTGGGGCCACGTCGAGTTGGTGGAGTGATACGTTGTGTCAGTAGGACTCGTCGTTACGGAGATACCTGCGGGCCGCTTCCCTCAGGACGAACTGGGGGCCCGTGTCGCTGCGGTAGATGTCGATCAGGCTAGCGTCCTCGAACTGTTCGAGCATGTCTTCGGCCGCGCCCGTCGACCATCCCACCGCATTAGCGAGGTCTGCCACGGTCAAACCGTCGTCCTCCTCCGCGATGGCGTGCAGCAGACCGATCAGGTCGCCAGTGTCGGCGAGCGCCGGGAGGTCGACGCCGTAAGATCGTCTGAGGTCGGCTTCCGCCAGCCGGCGCGTGCCCGCGTCCGTCACATAGTAGTACGTTCGCCGGTCTTCCGCGTCCTCCGGGAGCGGTTTGATACGGCCCTCGTTAAGCGCGTCCTTGTCACAACGCATGACATAGCCGCGTTCATGCATCCGCTTGAGGATGTTTTCGACCGTCCGCTTGCTGAAATGGATGTTCTCAGTAGCCTTCATCCCCCGGTAGATGACCGCAGGCGGCATGGCGAACCCGTGATCAAGCAGAAACGCCAAGACTGCATTTTCACGGGTTTCGGGAGGCACATCACCCGGTTTCATGTGACCCATAGTAGGTTCCCCGATCCGAGTAATTTGCGTACTGGAACCACTTCTTTGCGGGTTAGGCATCTACTTAGTGACTACAAGCACAAAGCTATAAGTAGGTTGGGTTCGGTAGCCAGAATGATGGCCACAACTGGCTGGCGCACTCGTCCTCGTCAGAAAGGGCGACCGCGTTGCTGCGCGGCCGCCAGTTGGCGCCATGGATACAGCATGACGCCATGACACACTACGAGACGAGACTAGAAAAAGGGGGAGGCAACGATTGTAGGTGCGGGGAGGTCGGGCGATGACCAAATATCCCGAGTGCCCGGTATGCAACCCGCCAGAGCCGAGTGAGGATGACCTACAGGCTGAACTCGGACGGATCTTACGGAAAGTCCACAAGCTGGAGAAACGCAAAGAAGAGATACTGGACGAGTTGGAGCCCGGCCCGGCGGGTGATCGGTCATGACCCCGGCTCCACCCGAGCCGATCGACGAACTGACGGGTTTCAAGGAACACCTGCTCCGCTCCGTGGCCCACGAAGGCCCGTGCAAGGGCCTGGACGTGAAGGCCGCCGTCGAAGAGCAGTACGGCGAGGAGATCCGGCATGGGCGACTGTACCCCGCGCTGGATGCGCTGGCCAACACCGGCCTGATCGAGAAGGGATCGTTCGACCGGCGGACCAACCGCTACGAGGT
>CAZOFG010000015.1:0-40366 GCA_964579125.1 uncultured Halobacteriales archaeon
ATCCGATCGTAAAAGCCCGGTTCGCGGGGGACACTTGGTGGGAGCCGCACTCGCCTCGCTCTCCGTCACCATCGATGACCTCCAGGCAGCACAGACCGATCTCACCATCGAACCACTCGCGTTCGAGGTGGCGTCACCGCTGTTCCTCGGGTTAGTCATCCTCGGCATTCTGTCCCAGCTTGGGCTGTTCAAGATCAGTTCCGTCGCGTCGTTTATCGCCTCATTACCCGGCTCAGACGAAATCGAGGACCGATCGGGCGGCGCTCGCTGATATCGGTAGCGCGCCCCCCGTCAAACCTTTCCCCGTTATTCGGAAAATCGATCGTCGAGATGATTCGTTTCACGCTTGAGCTCGTAGATCTCCCGTTTGATATCACCGAAATGATACATGAGATCGGACAATGTGACGATGCCGACGACATCGATGCCTTGCACGACCGGCAATCGCGTGATCTTGTTGTCGGCCATTTTCTCGGTCGCTGAACGGAGCGTCTTCGATGGCTCAATCGTGACGAGTGGGGCGCTCAAGGCCCGCTCCACAGACAACGCTGAAGGAGCCTCATCTGCCGCGATCGTGGTCGCGATGAGATCGGTAGTTGTGACGATGCCCACCGGATCGCCCGCTTCGAGGACGATCACGCTCCCGACTGCGTGATCCGTCATCAACGTGCCCGCGTCCGCAACGCTGGCCTCGATCGAGCAGGTTACCAATTCGGTACTCATGGCCTCCTTGACGAGCATCGCCGATTGCATCTTCTAGCGCGGGAACCTACATTAATCCCTGGCACGCTCAAGGGAGCCTCGCGAGGGTGCTCAGATGATATACCAGTGGCGAAGCACCTCGAACAGCGCCGTCTCGGCCCCGAATCCAATGAAAAACACGAGATATCCTGGAAGAAAGCCGATGAATATCGCCCGCCAAAATGAGAGTTCGTGAACCCTCGCGAGCCCATAACAGAGCAAGCCGATCCCGTACACACCACAGACGATCTGCACGAGGGGATTCGGGACAATGAGACCGATCGCTGGTGCCAAGCTCAATGCGAGCACCTGGACCGTTTCGCTGATGTGACCCCGCTCCGGGGCCAGTCCCATCAGGGCGATTGTCATCCCGGCAGCCAGAACATGGAGCGCGACGGGTGTGACGACCGCAAGCAGGAACGCCCCCCACACGAACACCGACAGCCAGTACAAATTTCCATACACTGGGACCGATACCGCCCCGGACGCCAGCCCGAGGACAAACCAGAGTAACACGGTTCCGAGCGCGAATCCGATCCCTGCGGCCTGATCGCGCGGCTCGACGAACGTCGCCCACACTCGATGCGGACGAGTCATCGTGGCGATCCATCGATCGAGATAGCGAGAGAGCCGATCACGCGTCCAGGCAGCCACCTCTGAGCCGACACTCGCCGGAGTCATGCGCATACAATAGTCACCTCGAATGGGCTGTACCGATGGCTTCTCGTCTGTTACTCGATGCTATCGACCGAATAGCGTTAAGAAGCATCCGCCCCCGCGAGCCGGACCGTCAGTGGGTCCGATTCGACCTGCTCAATCAACCCGTCATCGTCCATGTCTTCGAGGATGCCCTCAAGCCACGCGCGTCCGGCATCTCCATCAGGCTCGTAATCCACGCGGATCTTTCGGCCAAGTTCGTCCACGGCGAGAGGCCCGCTGGCCCGAAGCGTCTGGAGAACACGCCCGCGAAATTGTCGCCGACTGCCCTCGAAGTCGGGTTGTGTCGGCACGTCTGGGGCGGTGAAATCACCTGTCCTGTACGCTGAACACTGATCGCGAAGCGGGCACTCGGCCTCGTCGCACCGCGGTGTTTTTCGGCAGGCGACGCCGCCGAGTTCCATGATGGCGGCGTTCCAGGCTCCGATGGCGTCGTGATCGGCCAAGTCGTTCGCGACGCGCTCGAACGCATCGCGATCATCCGGTACCTCGAAGGCTCGATACAGGATGCGTTTGACGTTCGTATCGACGACAGCCTCCCCGGTCCCGAAGGCGAAACTCGCCACCGCATTCGCCGTGTAGGGACCGACCCCCGGGAGCGTTTCCAGTTCCGCAGGCAAAGAGGGCACTGTACCGTCGAATTCTTCGACGATCCGGGTGGCTGCCTCGTGTAAATGGACGGCGCGGCGATTGTACCCCAGTCGATGCTCGCTCCAGAACGAGACTACTTCGCTTCGATTACTCGTGGCGAGATCGGCAGGGGTTGGCCATCGCTCCACGAAAGCTGCCCATGGATCCGTGATGCGGTCCAATTGTGTCTGTTGACTCATCACCTCGACGACGAGGATTTCCCATGGATCATCACTCTCTCGCCACGGGAATGATCGATGATGGTCTTCATACCACCTGACCAATCGGTCGTGGATGTCGTCGTCGGTGGCACCGACCGACGTATCGACATCGCCCATAGGACGGGGTTGATCCGGCCACCCAAAACGAATCCGGTTCTGGACGCGTCCTGTCCCGGTGACGGAATGTTTAATCGGGGCGGGTGGCAACCGCCTGCTGCGCAAGGGTAGCCAAGTCTGGCCAACGGCGGCGGACTCAAGATCCGCTCCCGAAGGGGTTCGCAGGTTCGAATCCTGTCCCTTGCATCTGACATGCATGACGCGTCTTGAGGTCGATCCTGTGCAGGCATGGGTGATTTCCCTCGTCGCCGCAGTCTTCGGGACGGTCCTGGGAGCTGTCGCCTTACCGCGAACTGTCTATGACGGCTTCCTCTGGCGATATTTTTGGGGCCCGGTTGTCGCTGATGGACGTGGCGCCGAATGTGTCGAACGCATCGACGGGGAAACCGTCGTTCACCAAACCGCAACAGCCTGCAGTCAAGCCAGCGGGATCGTGGCTGAGCCGGGCTATACCGCTGTTTCAACCGTGAGTTACGGGATTATCCTCGTCTTTCTCCTTATCGGCGTCTATCTTGGATTGGAGCGGGTCAGCCTCGATGTCGATATGCGGCTGTTCGCGGCGCTCGTCCCGTTCGTGCCCCTCGGAGGCATGTTACGGGCCACGGAAGACATCATGGTCGCGCTCCCAGCCGACACTGCCGCTCCCGTCCCGGAGTTTCCATTGACGGCGGTGTTGATTAGTCCGTTCATCTATTTCCTGGTCTTTGCCCTCACGATAGCCGGACTCGGGGCGAGTGTTTGGGCCGAACGGCGAAATCTCGTCGAGCGGTATGATCGGACCCTCCTCGCAATTGGGATAGGCCTCGTTGGGCTCTCTGGGATCTATATGACCGTTCTCGCCAGCTATCTCCCCGATCTCCACCTGTCCCCAGCGATGTTCCTTGCGACGATCGGCGGTGCAACCGGCGTCACGGCCGTCGTCTGGTGGGGGATCGATCGGTACGCCCCGGTCGTGTATGCCGGGACCGGATGGATCGGGAGCGTCATCATCTGGGGGCATGCGATCGATGGATTCGCGAATGTACTCAGCCTCGATTGGGCGGACGCGCTCGGTCTCGGGGCCTCCTATTCGCCGAAGCACGTGATCAACGAACTGGTGATCGACGTAACCGCCGCCGTGCAACCGGCGGCACTCACCGACGCAATCGGTTCGGCCTGGCCGTTCATCGTTCTCAAAGTGGCTGTCGCGGTGATGGTCATCTGGTTGTTTAACGACGAAATTCTCGAGGAAAGCCCGCGCTTTTCCCTGCTCATGCTCGTGGCCGTCCTCGCCCTCGGTCTCGGCCCGGGGAGTCGGGATCTCATCCGCGCGACGCTGGGCATCTGACTTACGGATACGGATGCGGTCCTGCGTCGAGCCGTGGGCGAAAGCCGAGTTCGTTTGGGACCGTCCGTGCGCGCTCAGTAAATGGCGCTCCCGACCGCACGAGGGGTTGGGCATCAGGAACGAGGATCCTGACAGCCTCAAATCCAAGCTCGGCCACATCCGGTGGCGTTACACGCGCGACGTACGCGTCGAGGCCGCTTGCGGCGAGTTCGTCACGCAAATATGCCAGAGCTTCCTGCCCCTTGGGGATGGGGTCAGGAGCGATGGCAGAGGCGTCTACTTCGGTATCGGTCGAAATGAGTGACCGTGCCGACCGTGGAAACGTCCCAAAGTCTCCGATCGGGCCTTCCTCGGCGGCGCGTTCGGGGCCCATCTCGGCCAGCTCGGTCCAGTTCTGAATGGCCTCGGAGAGCGAGCGAACGGCGGCGTGAGCCGGGTCGAGGTCGGCCGCCGAGCCGACCGCGAATGCCGGCCAATCATCCGGCGAAACCGAGGGAATCTCGAGCACGGGCGTGCCGGATGCGTCGCGGCGATGTAGGACGGATGTGACGACCGGAACGTCGAGGTCCTGTGTCACTAGCACCGAGGTCACGGCCAATCCCTCACCGGCGACGCGTCGACGAAGCGACCGATACGTTTGGTCATCGACGGTCAATTCGACCGGATCGAACGTCGAGTACCACGCCAGCATCGCCGCGTCGCGTTCGATCACTTCCAACACCCCGCGAACGATCGCCCCGCCGAGTGAGGAATCAAGCCCGAGGCCGGTCGTGATCGGATCGATGTCGGCCGCCTCCGGTGGGGGAAACACGACTACCTCCATCGGCAACGAAACCGGCTCAGCGGAAGAAATCGTTCGTCCGGGCCACCACCCTCCCGTCGCGGTTGCGCCATCGGTTGCGATCGGAAAGCGATCGAGATCGATCGATGAATGTGGCGGTGATTGGGGCAACGAAGAGGCATCGTATATCGCCGCGCTATACCGTTCGAGAGCTTCCCCGACGGCCCGCATGAACGCGGCATTCCAATCGAGGTCAACGCCCGCAGCAAACGAGGGCGCACTCGCGTCACTGATCGAGTCGGTCTCTGCAAGCTGCGCCACGTAATACGGCGCAGGATGTGAGGCCTGTTCACCCACCTCGGTAATCAAGCCGAGCCGGTCGTCTACGGCGCGCTCGGCGCGGTCCAACGTCTGGTCGAGGGATTGCGTGTCGAACGAAATCGTCTCAGGCGTCGAAGGGTCATAAGGCGTACACGCACAGTTCGGAATTGGAAGACACACGCGTGTCGGGCCGTCAAATTCGGATATCGTACCGATGGCTGCTGAACCGGTACCAGCGAGAGTCTGGGTACGACGCCATGCGGCCCACCCACCAGCCATCGAGATCGTTGAGGAATCCGGCAGTCTCGGGGATTCCCCCTCTGTACCGTGATGGATCGTAACGCGGCGGCGAAGACAGGTATAACAGGGGCCGGCTGACGAGAGAATGGCAATCGATGCCGGTACTCCCGCAAGGGATCGGCCGCCCACGCCACCGAGTTCGAGTGCAATCCAGGGCCCGTCACGATCACGATCGACCCGGGCGAACACCTCGCTGTCAACAGGACCGGCAACGATCGGCACTTCGGTACCTTCGAGATCATCAGCCGAGAGGATCGATGGCTCGTCAACTCCCCGAACGCCCCGAGCTATCTCGTCCTCGACTCGATCGGCAACGACGAGCGGAACGGCCATACTCCAGGCGACTTCCCTGACCGGCTTAAGGATAGGCACTCATCGGCACGAAGCTCACGATCAGAGCCAACCACAACGGCTACCTTCGTGGGTCGCGGGACTCCCAACGAGACTTACTATGGATTTGGCTTCCGTCCGGGCCGTCGATCCGACTGTCGCAAGTGCAATCGAGCGAGAGCGGCATCGACAAAACGAGACGTTACAGTTGATCGCCAGTGAAAACCATGCAAGCGAAGCGGTCATGCGAGCGCAAGGGAGTGTCCTCACGAACAAGTATGCCGAGGGATATCCTGGGGCACGCTACTACGGTGGGTGCGAGGCGGTCGATCAGATCGAACAAGCAGCGATCGACCGGGCGAAAGAGCTCTGGGGGGCCGAACACGTCAACGTTCAACCACATAGCGGCACGCAGGCGAATCAGGCGGTCTATTTCGCGATGCTTGAGCCCGGTGATACCATTCTCTCCCTTGCACTCGATCACGGCGGCCATTTGAGCCATGGCCATCGAGCGAATTTCTCCGGGCAATTGTACAATGTGGAACATTATCACGTCGACGAAGACACGGGTCGACTGGATTACGAGCACCTTGCATCCCGGGTAGAAGCCGTCGAACCGGACCTCGTTGTCAGTGGCTTTTCCGCCTATCCTCGAACGATCGATTGGGAAGCCATCCAAGCGGCCGCCGATTCGGTCGACGCATACCAGATGGCCGATATCGCTCATATCACTGGCCTCGTAGCAGCCGGCGAACATCCTTCACCAGTCGGCACGGCCGATTTCGTCACGGGGTCGACCCACAAAACGATCCGCGCCGGCCGCGGCGGGATCGTGATGTGTGGAGAAGAACACGCTGATGCCATCGATTCGTCGGTCTTTCCCGGCGGACAAGGTGGACCGCTCATGCACAATATCGCTGGCAAAGCGGTCGGATTCAAACAGGCGCTGACTGACGCGTTCTCCACGTATGCCGAACAAGTCGTCGCGAATGCGAAGGCTCTCGGTGAACGACTCAGCGCTGGAGGACTCGAACTAGTTTCGGGGGGAACGGATACCCACCTCGTGTTGATCGATCTTCGTCCCAGTCACCCGGATCTCACGGGCCAGGATGCGGAAGAATCGTTAGAAGAGGTCGGATTAGTTTTGAACAAAAACACAGTCCCTGGCGAGACGCGATCGCCGTTCGTGACCAGTGGTTTGCGTATCGGCACTCCGGCGGTGACCGCCCGCGGCATGGGCGAAGCCGAGATGGAAACGATCGCTGAGTGTATTCTCGACATCGTAAATGCCCCCGACGATCCGGACGTCAAAGACGAAGTTGCTTCCCGAATCGCGACGTTGGCTGAGCGATTTCCAGCATACGAGTAATCCTCAACTGGCCAAGCCGCGGGGCCGGCCCGGAATCGCGGCTTTCGCATCGGCTTACGGATCGTCGTCGTAGATGTCCTCGTTCGGCTCACCCTCGACGGAGAGGACACCGAGCATCCCGCGGTTTACAACGCGAGACAGCGCGTGGTCGACGAGTTTGATCGGCCCAGGAACGGGTGTTTCCATCTCACCGGCGGCGACCGTTCCTGGGGCGACAGGCGCTGTTTCGACGTATCGATCAGGTGGCGAGAGGAGTGATCCGTCCCGATAGAGGCGACTCCACACGTTGCCGATCGGATGCCATGCGCTCAACAAGTTCGGACCGCCGTTTGCCCAGTAGACGCGGACCGTTTCGCCCTGTTCGATCGAAATTGGACCATATCGATCTTCCGTGAACGCGTAGGCTTCCCCATTCAACACCACATACGTCGGCTCTTCGGCCATCATCGCATCAAAGTCGAAGCGGTGATGCCCTTCGTCGCCAGGATCTCCCGTCGTATAGATTTCATGCTGGCCGAAATAGAGTTCCCGATCCACGGGTCGCAAACCATCCTCGGGTTCGACGAGAATGGCCCCGAACATACCACTGCTAATGTGGTAATCCATCATCGGCACCGCGCAGTGATAGATGTGCACACCCGGGTACTGTGCGGTGAATTCGATGGTTGCCGCAGAGTCACCAGGTTCGACAGACGTGTGATTCGCCCCACCCCCGGGGCCATAGACCGCGTGAAAGTCGATGTTATGTACTTCGCCGTTGGTATCTTCCGGGACTTCGAAAGTGAGGTGGACCGTATCCCCAACACGAACCCGATACATCGGCCCGGGCACCTGCCCCTCGTAGGTCATGAAGTTGAAGGTGACCCCAGGCTCGATTTCCGCGGTGATTTCCTCCGTTTGGATCGTGATTTCATGCCGAGTCGGTTCCGACCGCTCAATCGGTGATGGAACGTCTGTCGGGTCGGCTGCGATTCGGTCAACTTGCGGGGTTTTTGGTGGTTGTAGCTGCTGGGGCTCGGGGGTTTGCGTTTCGGTCGGCGTCGATTCCGATCCGCTGTCCTCGGGTTCTTCAGCGGGTGCTGATATGCAGCCAGCGAGCCCTCCAACGCCGCCGGCTGCCACAGCAGCTAACATTGCCCGCCGCGACCAGCGTGTTTGTGAGATGGTAGCACGTTGATCAAGGGAAGGACTCGAGGAATCGGGACGTGAATCGGGGTCGGTAGGATGGATGCGAGTCATGATTGCTCACGGGGTGGTCCCATGTGGAGAATGGCGACACATCCGCATAACAAGCGTCAGAATTCTCAATTTCCGGGGATTGTATCGACATTTGTCGAAACATCTCACGCAAATGGAAATCCTAGCACAACCAGCAAAGGAGCCTCCCCGGCAGTTGAACCGATGAGATAAGAGTTTTCGAGCATGGTTTTGACGCTAAACCGTGGCCTCAAATGATCTCCCAGGGGGGGGAACTGACCCGAGTTACACACCAGCATAAACGTAGTGTCGGAAATCGTCTAGACCTGATTCACTTCAACCATCTGCCTGGGCCCCGCCGAGTCCTCACCCATGCTTTATTCCTTCGACCGGATTCAATCTTAGAGGGGCTATTCCACATAGGCGCATTTTTGACCGGGGTCCCCGCCTGTTATATCATGACCCAGGTTATCGACGGATCAGCCCTCGCCGACGAGATCAAAGCCGATCTCGCTGATCCTGTCGAAGAGCTTCGAGACGCTGGCCATCCACCGTGTTTGGCGACGGTCTTGACGACGGACGACCCAGCAAGCGAGACGTATGTTCGGATGAAACAGCGCGCCTGCGATCGCCTCGGGATGGAAAGTCGCCACGTGGAGGTGGCTCCCGATGCTCCGCATCAACGATTGTTCGAGGTCATCGACGAACTCAATGAGGATCCCAAAGTGCATGGCATCCTCGTTCAACTGCCGATCGCCGATCAGTGGGACGACCGCGAAGTATTGTCCCGACTTGATCCACTGAAAGACGTCGATGGCCTCCATCCAGCAAACGTTGGCCGGTTGGTCGATGGGGCTCCTAGATTCAAGCCGTGTACCCCCCATGGAATCCAGCGAATGTTGCTCAGCGCAGATGTCACGATCCCGGGGAGTGACGTCTGTATCGTGAATCGATCCAGAATCGTCGGCAAGCCATTGGCGAATTTGTTGATCCAACGAGCGGAGGACGCGAATGCCACGGTCACCGTCTGTCACTCGCGCACCGATGATCTCGCAGCCAAAACGCGTGCGGCCGACGTGTTGGTTGTCGGTGTTGGACGACCGGAATTCGTTGGACCGGACATGGTCGGTGAGGGGGCCGTCGTTATCGACGTGGGGATCAACGAAGTCCCGACCGACGAGGGAGACGACACGACCCTCGTCGGCGATGTCGACTTTGACGCGGTCCAAGACAAAGTGGCAGCCATTTCGCCAGTGCCGGGTGGTGTCGGCCCGATGACGATCGCGATGGTTCTATATAATACCTTGTTGGCAGCGCGTCTCCAAACGGATGTGGACGTGACGCTTCCGTGAAATCGAGACCGCAGTCCTTTGCAGGATCCAACCGGAGGTAACCACCCGAATGCGGTGGAGACAGTAAATTTATGACCCTGGCAACCACAGAACCTAGTGACGCTTCGTCTGGAGGGCCGAAGCGTCAGCGGGGACCAAAACAGGGCGGCACGGATCACGCGCTTTTCTCGCGTGATCCTCATTTTCATACCCATAGCTACGCATCGTGCGATTCGCGCCGATCGGTGTCGACAAACAATTAACACCCCCTTCTGATGGTATCACATGGATCGCGCGACGGCTGTCCCTGAGGTTTCCTCGGTCCCAGGACCGAAGGCAAAACGATGGGTGAACTACCATCACCGATTCGCCGCCACAAGCACGTATCTGTACGATTTCGTCTGGGATATAACGGCAGACTCGATTGGCCCCTTTTGTACTGACCCAGACGGGAACGTCTTGCTGGATTTTACTTGTCACGTGGCGTCGGCGCCACTTGGATACAACAACCCGAAAATTACTGAACGCTTGCCCGAGCTGGGTATCGATGATCCATTGAAAATTGCCGGGCAGGATTTTTACATCGGGGGTGGGGGCTCCCCAGAGGATCCCGACATCCCTGGACCAAGCCACCTCATGGATCGGCTCGTCGAGCTCACCGCAGACTACGACTTTGATCGTGTCTTCCTCTCAAATTCGGGCGCCGAAGCGGTTGAAAATGCGATAAAACTCTGCTATGCACATCGCGGTCATCGGGCGTTCACGTTCGAGGGCGCCTTCCACGGTCGGACGCTGGGCGCTCTCTCGTTGAATCGCTCGAAACGCGTTCACCGACAGGGCTATCCCGAGGTCCCCGGCGTCGTGAGCGTCCCGTATTGTGCGTGTGATGGCGAGTGTGAGTGCGGGTGGCAAACGGACGGGCCCGGTGGAAACGCCATAGCTGATCGACTCCACCCCGAACATGGGACGATCGATCCGTCAGAAGTTGCGTTTGTCATTCTCGAACCGATTCAAGGTGAAGGCGGGTATCGCCTCCCAAACGACCGGTTCATCGACGATCTCGATCGGCTTTTGAATCGCTACGACATCCAGCTCGTTATGGACGAAATCCAAACAGGCCTCGGGCGTACGGGAAAGATGTGGGGGGTCGACCACACCCCACTCGAACCGGATCTGTTGACCGCTGCCAAGGGACTGCGCGTTGGCGCCACCGTGGGCCGCGGCGAATTGTTTCCCGACACCCAAGGTCGCATCTCGTCAACGTGGGGTGCCGGCGACATCATGGGGTCCCTACGCGGTGTCGCGACGGTCGATGCGATTCGCGAAGAGGACCTCATGACGACAGCGATCGAGCGCGGGGCGCGGTTCCGCGAGGGGCTTGCCGACGCCGAAGTGTCTGAGCTGTCAAACATTCGCGGAAAGGGACTCATGCTTGCGGTCGACGCTTCATCGAAGGCCCATCGCGATCGCATAATCGACGAAGCACTCGCTCGTGGATTACTGATTCTACCCTGTGGCTATCGCTCGATTCGCTTCCTGCCACCATTGGATGTGACCGAACGCGAAATCGACCTGGGGCTCGACCTCTTCCTTGAGGCGGTTGCCGCAGCCTGAGTTTCCGATTATTCGTATAGCCAGGCTTCGTCGGCGCGGTCGTATTCGATGAGCTCTTCGTCGTCGAAAAAGAGCGCAATCTCGCGCTCGTTCGCACCAGGATCCTCGTGGTCGGATCCATGAATAACGTTGCGACCGAGATCGAGACCGAAATCGCCTCGAATCGTCCCCGGCGCGGACTCGGCTGGGTCGGTCTCCCCCATCATGTTTCGCACCTGCCGAGTCGCGTCCTGACCCTCCCAGGCCATCGCCATCACCGGGCCCGAAGTGATGAATTCAACGAGGCCATCGAAGAAGGGTTTGTCTTCGTGTTCGGCGTAATGTTCGTGCGCCAAGTCCTCATCGATCGACATGAACTTCGCGCCGACGAGTTTCAGCCCGCGATCCTCGAGACGGGAGATGATCTCCCCGATCAAGCCCCGTTGCACAGCATCGGGTTTTGCCATCACGAACGTGCGCTCGGTCATTCGTCCTCGGATTCGTCCGCTTGATCCGCGGAATCGTCAGAGTCTACCGACTCAGCCTCTTCCTCGTCGTCACTTGCCTGTTCTTCACTCGAGTCCTCCGGTGTTTCTCCTTCCTCTGCATTCGAGTCGACCGTCTCAGTCGAATCCTCGTCATCGTCGGTTGACTCGCTTTGGCTCGCCTCCTGATTGGCGTCTTCTTCGAGTGCCGCCCCAGCGTCGGCTTCGACTGTTTCGTCCGATGAGGAAGCGGTCTCAGCCGAGTCACTGTCGGACTCCTGTGGTGTCGCCTCTACATCTTCTGGGGTCTCGTCGACCGTCTCGGTCACTGGTGCTTCTTCACCGGTGGTCGCTGCGTCCGCGGCGAGTTCGTCCTGTGTCTCCTCCTTCGCCGCTTGCGCTCGGTCGGTCCATTCCAGGTCTTCACCATCCCGGCCGTGTTCGTAATTCGACTCGCACTTCGAGGAGCAGAAATGGAACGTGGTCCCGTCCGTCCGCACGAACATTCGACCAGTTCCCGGGTCGATGTCACCCCCACAGAAGTCACATTCGCGGACCTGCACCATCCTACTGCCCTCCGATCGCATCGGCCTCTCGAGCTGTCTCGCGCAACTGCAAGACGTCACCGACACGAACCGGCCCGAGGCAATTGCGCGTGATGATGCGTCCCTGATTCTCGCCCTCACGGATGCGACATTTCACTTGCATGGCTTCGCCATGCATGCCGGTCTTTCCGACGATCTCGATGACTTCAGCCGAGGTGGACCCATCCTCGGAATCTTCTGCGCTCATTGGTGTCCTCCAGTTCGGTTCACTGCAGTTCCGCGACTTGCTCGGCGATATCTTCGATGTCGGTGCCAGCCTCTCCAGCATCGACGATAGCTGCGGACGCACTCCCGACGGACAGTCCCGCTGCGTGGCCGATCTCGTCCTGGCCGTCAACATACACTACCGGCACGTCGCGTTCCTCAGCGAGTTCCGGAATGTGCATGACGATTTCCTCGGGCTGGACGTCTTCCGCAACAAGGACGAGCTTCGCGTTGCCTCGTTCGATCGCCTTCGTTACTTCGTTCGTTCCCTTCTTGATGCGACCGGTGTCTCGCGCGACCTCGAGGGCCTCAAGTGAAGAATCGGCCAACTCAGTCGGCACATCGTATGTTACGTATACTGACATTTGTAGTCACCTCACACGTGCAGGCTCAGGCTCCCTCGCCACCAGCGAGTCCCTTAGGGCTAGGAGCGTCATCAACCCCACGCGCGCTGTAGCGCTGAGTAACGGACCTCGTTATTTAAGGGCTTTCAAACGGGTGATAGCCACCGTCGCTCGGAGCAACTATTAACTCGGATGCTCATATAGGTTACAGTGACCCAGTGGTCCCCGCATGTCAGCAACCTCCACCACATCTGACTCCGGATCGCGTCGGAACGCCGTATTGGGCTATCTCATCGCACGAGGCCTGTGGTCACTTGCCGCCATTTGGATCATCGTCAGTGCCACGTTCATCCTCGTGTACTCCATCCCGGATTACAGCCACTTCGTCGTCGTTCGCGGGATGGCCGAAGCCGGAGCGTCGCCCGAAGAGATCAGACAAGCCCTCGAAGAATTGGCGCCCGAATACAACCTCTTTGAGGATTACATCTCGTGGATGCAGACGGTGTTTAGCTTCGATTTCGGGCCGGTCGGTGGTGAAGTCATCGACGCAACAGTTATTACACTACTCTATCTCATTCCGGCCGCGCTGTTGGCGTTTTTCGGGGCCATGGTATTAGGATATATTTCGGCCGTGAGACGTAACTCCATTACTGACTTCCTGCTCAGATCATCTTCCTACCTCGTCTACGCCGTGCCGAACTTCCTCGGGGCGGCCATCCTCGTTAATTACCTCGGCGGAGGCCCGGGAAGCACTGACCCTCATTGGCTCATTGCGACACCGCCGGTGCCGGGGAACCTCGAGATCGGGGATTTAGCGTACCTCATATTGCCTGCGTTGTTCATGACGTTCCATTTGATGGCTGTTCAGCTGCGATACGCCCGCGCAGAATCACTGGAATATCTCCAGTCGACATTCGTCAAAACCGTCCGGGCCAAAGGCGCCCACCCGATCCGCGTGGCGCGGCACGTGCTTCGTACAGCCGCCGTTCCGTTATTCACCCTCTTCGTGGTCGAGGTGATCGGGATTCTCCTCGTCACGATTTTCGTCATCGAATCAGTGTTCAATGTGCCTGGCATTGGCCTCTATGCGTATGATGCAGTCATTAACGAACGCATCACGGAGACGCTCGTGGTGACGATGTTGTTCTCCGTGATAATCCTGGCTGCGGATTTTCTCCAAGACATCTCCTACGCCCTCTTAGATCCCCGCATCGCCGCAGATTGAAGAGGAGCTTTTGTCGTTTCAATCGGTGGCTCCGTTACCGAGTGATCGAATCCGAGAGGTTGTATCACGATATCATCACACCTCGAAGATAGCAGACGTTCGGTCCGCTACAACGTCTTAGAGATACTTTCGATGGCGGTAATCCCAATCTTTAGGATAAAAAACCGTCTGCTGAGGTCATTTGCAAATCCCGGACACTGAGGTGACCCTCAGCGACTACAACCGCGGGTCGGTAGCGTCACGAAGTGTATCACCAGCGATGGTGAATGAAAGCAATAGAAGCACAAGGACACTCGCGGGCACGGCCCAAATCCACCAGATATCGAGCCAGGTCAGATAGGGCCTGGCCAGACCCTCAGCGATTTCGCCGCCCAGTGACACTACCTGGACGCTACCGTCGCCGAGATCCAAATAGCTCAATGCGGCTTCGAAGAGCATGAACGTCGGGACGAGCGTCGATGCAGCTGTAACGATCGTGTTGGCCGTATTCGGCAACAGGTGCCGTCTGATGATCAACCCGTCAGATGCACCCGCACTTCTGGCCGCTTTGACGTAATCTTCCTCCACTTTCTGCAGAACCTCACTGCGGACGAGCCTCGCAATGCCACCCCAACTCAAGAGCCCGAACACGAGGGTCATCACGACGATATCCCCCTCGGCTCCAAGGAAAATCGCCGCGAGCAACGCATAAACGAAAAACGCCGGCACCGCGTGCATCAGATCCACGAATCGCATCACGATCCGATCAAACCACCCACCATAGTAGGCGGCCGTGGTGCCGATTGCCGTCCCAGCAATGACGGACAAGACCGTCGCCACGATGCCGACTTGGAGGCTTGAGTGAAGCCCGAAAATCGAGAATTCGATCAAATCCCGGCCGGAACGGTCGGTTCCGAGTGGGAATTTCCAGGACCCATAACAGCTCTGTCCGCGAATCTCACCGACACAATTTGCCACCTCATAACTCGGAATTTCGAATCCTGGTGGAGGTTGATACTCAAATTGGAACTGAGGGAGCGGCACCTCCCAAAAAATCGGAATAAAAGTCCCAATGCTGAACAATAGAATGGCAAGGATCCCCGCAACGAGACCTGTTTTCGAGGATGCGAAGCGGAGCAAATACATCTTCGTCAGGGGCAAATTCTGCACCGCACCGACACCAACTTGGACCACGATTAGCAATAGCGACAGCCAATACATCCAGTCCATTAACCCGAAAGTCCAACCGAAAACCGTAATCGCCTCGTTGTTGGGGCCGAGGATGTCAAAGATGACCCCACCGATGAGGAGGACGATGATGATCAGCGTGACTGACGGTCGCAACAGGGACACCCAGCCAACGCCGGCTTCACCGTCCCAATCGAACTGGTCGAGATCCTCTACGACTGCGCTGTCCGTGGAATCGGCTTCCTCGTTTGCCATGGAGGGACACTCACGAGCGGGGGACGCTGGCGCAGTCTTTTCTTCCCAGTATCTTTATAGTATCGGTGACAGCCACCAATTTAGTCAAACGTGTGACATCAACCCGAGTGAATGACCGCGGGTAACCACCTCAAACAACTGTCCAAGGAAGCCCGGGTAACCAACCACAGACGGATGGCGCTGTTCACCGGCCCTCCCGAGGCCGGGATTGCAGCTCTCGAAGACGTCCTCGGTCGAGAAACACTGACCGACTGGCACGGAATCGGCGATATTGCAGGTCCATGGACGAATAACGCATATCCCGACGCCAACACCTTACTCGGGCAGACTATCGATGGATTAGCCCTTGACCTCCGCTCCAGAGTGGAGCCCAACCGCCTTGGCCAGACAATTGGGGCCGTCCAAGGTGGGTCACTCATCGCACTCTTCATTGAGGATCCCGCCACATGGATGCGCGAAACGCTCGATTCCGACAAGCGGTTCGCCATTCCCCCATACGAGGCGACAGCGGTCGGACACCGATTTAGGGAGCGATTGTGGCGGTTATTACATCAGCATCAGGGCATCTCGATCCTCCACCCCGATCGCGATGAAGTGATACTCGATGGCCGAACAAGCCCGCGGAAGTCACCATCACCTCCCACTACCATTTCATCGCCGTCTGGCAGCGAAGACGATCCCTTGACATGGTGTCGAACCGCCGATCAACGCCGCCTCGTGAGGCAGTTGATGGCAATCGGGACTGAAACCGATGTCATCGTTGCTGAAGCACATCGAGGTCGGGGGAAGTCAAGTGCCGCCGGTATCGCGGCCGCCTTTCATGCCCGCCGGGGCCGAACCGTCGCCGTCACCGGTCCTGGTCCGGACCGTGTCGAGCCGGTCTTCGAGATGGCCGAATCGGTGCTCGATTCACCTCGTGCCGAAGAAAACGGACTCTCCATCGAAACACGAACTGGTCGGATCGATTATCGCAAAGCTGGCGATCTCACCGCAATATCGGAGTACGACGTACTCTTTGTCGACGAGGCCGCCGCAATACCGGTGCAGCGACTTTCGTCGCTCAACGACGAATCATTGCCGATCGCTTTTCTCACGACCATCCATGGGTATGAAGGGACGGGACGAGGTTTCGATGTCCGGTTCCGTCGTTCGCTTGAGCGCTCGAGCAACCGGATCAGGACCGTAAAGCTCCGACAGCCAATCCGCTTTGCGATGAATGACCCGATCGAACGCTGGCAGTTTCGGACCCTCCAACTCGCCGCGTCACCGCCACCGGACCAACTCATCGAACAGTACGACCTTGACGAAGCCGCGTACACTCGGGTAAATCGTGACGACTTGGTCTCCGACGAGAACTACCTATCCGAGCTGTATGGCCTCCTCGTTCTTGCACATTATCGAACGGAGCCGGATGACCTCAAACGGTTACTCGACGCCCCAAATGTGTCCATTCGATCGATATCAATCGATGGCCATCCGATCAGCGTCGCCCTCCTCGCCGAGGAGGGTAACCTATCTCCCACTCAAAGTCAGCGACTTCACGAGGGTGGATCGATCCGAGGTCACCTGATTCCGGATCTCCTATCCAGCCAATTACGCGATCCACACGCCGGGGAACCCACCGGATTGCGCATCCTTCGGATCGTCACCCATCCCGCCGCGCAATCGAATGGACTCGGCTCCAGACTCCTTGAAGCAATCGAACGGGAATGGCACGACAGTGTCGACTATCTCGGAACGGCGTTTGGCATGACGCCTCGGCTGCTGTCATTTTGGACAGAGAACGGGTTCGAAGCCGTCCACCTTGGCGTCTCACGAAACTCACGCAGTGGAGAACATTCCGCTGTGATGCTTTCTCCACTTTCACCCGCAGGTCATGAGCTAACGACGCGGCATCGCCAGCGACTGCTTGATCGACTTCCTGGCCAATGTGTCGGGCCACTTCGAGACATGGATCCGGAGACACTGTTAACCGCACTTGCAACCGTAAATGCGGACCTCGAGCTCGCGTTTTCACCCTGGATTCGGGATTTGCTCGCAGTGGCTCCCGAGGGCCGTGGCCGAGTCTCAATGGCTCCCGACGCGTTTCGCCAGCTTGTGGCGGCGTACTTCGTTGCAGGCGATCCGGCTGAGCTCTCGTCCACCCAGCGACTGATGCTCACACGACGAATCCTTCAGGGGCATCCGTGGGATTCGATGCGTCAACGCGATCTAAAAGTGAGTCGCGGTGACGCAACAAAACAATTCAATGAGGCAATGGAGGCCGTGCTTTCCTGGTATGATCCAACCCTCATTCAATAATATACATTAATAATACTTGAGGTAAGAGTCTCCGGTAGTTCGTGGCTCCTACGGAACGCAGTCGGACGCGGCGGGGGGTCCTAGCTACACTCACAGCGACAGCGATGGCTGGCTGCCTCAATATCTCAATCGGGAGCCAATCAGGCGAGCAGGAGGATCAACCCACTCGAGGGAGCATCTATGAGATAAGTGTCTCAGAACTTCTGTCACCCCAATATCCGATCCAAATCGACGCCACGATTCCTCGGTCAAAGCCCAGACGAATGCAGGACCCCGGCGACGACCCGACCGCAATTGCCCCGAACGATCCGGCGACGGTTCAGTTACAAATCAGTAATGTCTCCGACGCCCCCGTCAAGATCGAAGGTCCTCGACCGGCTCCATTCGGCGTGCTGACCGCAGAAGGCCCGTTTGGAAGCTTTCCGCTCCTATCTGACGCGTACGAAGACGTCGAGGGTATTCACATGAACGGCCATTCGGTCATTCGCGAGTCACGTTCACAAGGGAGGATTGAGCTTGGAGCCGAGGAGTCGCTCACTCGGTCGTATGCCATCTCATGGGGATATAACGACTACTATTCGATCCATGCACCATTACTCGTTGAACGGTTGATGCGAACAACGATCGAGGGCGTCACCTCCTCAGTCAGCCTGCGAGTAGTCTTCCAGGTGGACGAACATCCGATTCAGCGAAGCTAGTAATCCTCATGGGTGGCTGTAGTACGCCACGATTTTTTCCTGGTTGAGGGCGTCAATTCGGGCGAATCCAACCCGTTCGAATTGAACCACATCGTCGGAGGCATATCGGGTTATTCCCGGCTCAGCACGGCCCAGTTCGTCACCCTCCATCCGACGGAGCCGGACCTGCACCGCATCGGCCCCTGGAACCCAATGAACGACCTCGACCTCCCCGTTACGGACGATATCGATCTCGTCATCAGTCCCAACGAATCGATCGCCGTCGTATCGAACGGGACCGAGCCCTTTCAACCAGACCCGATCCCCGGACTCTGGGAGGTCATTGGGCTCAACGGCCACGGCTTCCCCGACCGGGATCGATCGAGTTCCCCTGGTTTCGTGATCCGGATGAAGTGGCGGTTCCGCAACTGAGGGCACTTGTTCAATTGGGACATCAATCCCGTCCCGAACGAGAAACAACCGATCGGCCTGGTCGTCGATGAGCTCTCGATTCTCGGCGTAAATCGACGACATGGCGAGTTCGACGTTCGATGTGGAGGTACCAAGTTCGACCATGGCCGCAACGATCGCCTCGCCACGGATGCCCCGTCGGCGAAGACTCGCGACGGTCGGCGCCCGCGGATCGTCCCATCCATCCAACTCGCCAGCCTCGACGAGTTCCTTGATTGTCGACGTCGATAACGCCACGTCGTACGCGTCGAGTTCGACATGCCCCCAATGGATGACCTCTGGATAAGACCAATCGAAGTACTGATAGACAAATTCCTGGCGTTTCGCTGAATCCTGCAAATCGATCCCACGAATGATATGCGTAATGTCAAATAGGTGGTCATCGATGCCGGATTGAAAATCGAGCATCGGCCAGCAGCGATACTCAGCCGCAGCTGGCCGGGGATGCGGCGTATCGACGATTCTGAAAGCCACCCAATCGCGAAGAGCGGGGTTTTTGTGCTCGATGTCGGTTCGAACCCGCAACACGATATCACCGGATTCGAACGCCCCCGAAATCATGCCCTCGAATTCCGATAACGTCGTTTCTATCGATTTGTCCCGATGCGGACACGCCTCTCCCGCATTTTTTCGCTCCGAAAACGTCGACGCCTCACAGCTGCACGTGTACGCCCCACCCGCTTCGATCAACCGTCGCCCGTGATCATAATACGTTTCGAGCCGATCCGAGGCCTTGACGACTTCGTCCGGCTCGAATCCCAGATACGAAATTGCCTCAAGGATCGCATCGTATGCCTCAAGCTGCGGTCGTTTGGTTTCAGGATCCGTATCGTCAAAACGGCAGAGCATCCAGCCATCGTACATCTCCTTGTATGTCCCAATGACGGCGGGCATTCGGGCATTCCCCAAGTGCCAGGGCCCGTTCGGATTGGGGGCGAGGCGCATCCTGATCTGGTCACATTCCTCATCGTTCGGTAACGTCGGTAACGGACCCGAGTTCTCGGACTCTGTTTTCAATTCTTCGAGGCGTTCCGGGGCGAGATCCTCCAAATCCGCCTGACGTTGTGTCGGCGATCGATCATTCACATCCGCGACGACATCCGCGACGATCGATGGAACCTCATTACCATGTTCTCGAAACGGTGGATTCTCGGCCATTATCGGGCCGAGAACTGCATCCACGGACGCGGCACCCTCGTGCTTCACCGCATTGAGGAGCGCGTGCTTTTCAGCCTCGCGCTCAATGGCCTCACGAACGTCCTGCTCCATTGACGGGGACTGTGCGGAGGGTCGTGAAAACCCTCCCGATCCGGTCAACCCGCCTAAGGCTCAGTATTCACGTTCGACCACGTAGTCAGTCAACGCCGCCAAGAGCTGTCGGGCCTCGGTCTCGGGTAAGGTCTCGAGTTCGTGCTTCGCGGAATCGACGTAGTCCCGTGCCAAATCCATAGCGAACTCGAAGCTTCCAGCGTCTCGAAGCCGATCAACCGCCGCATCGAGATCGGTTGCGGTTTGTCCGAGATCGTCCACATCGACCCCCTGATCCATCGCGTGAATCGTGACGATCGTTCGCTTGCCCTCGAGAAGATCGCTCCCCTGATCCTTTCCGAGGGTCTCCGTATCGGCGGTCAAATCGAGGATGTCGTCTTTGATTTGGAACGCTCGGCCCAAATCCAATCCGAAGTTGTAGAGCGTCTCGATGCGGGTTTCATCCTCACCCAGAAGAATCGCTGGGAGCGACGCCGCGGCGGCGTAGAGAATCGCGGTCTTTTGTTCGATCATTTCGAGGTACGCCTGTGGTGTCACGTCGGCGCTGCCTTCGAATGAGACATCGCGACTTTGGCCCTCACAGATACCGGTGCAGGTTTCCGCGAGCAGATCGATGGCTCGAAGCCGTCGTTCCGCGGGGGCCTCGGTATCCAACATGATCTCAAAGGACTTTGCATATAGCGTATCCCCCGCCAAAATAGCCGTCTCGAGGTCATATTCAGTGTGGACTGATCGTGTTCCCCGACGAAAGGCGTCGTCATCCATGATGTCGTCATGGATAAGCGTGAACGTCTGGATGATCTCAACGCTTACCGCCGCCGCCATCAAGTCTATCGCCCTCTGTCCTGGCTCCGGAAATGTCCGGTACGAAGCCGTCCCCGGTGAGGTCTCCGTGAGTGCTTCACCAGAAAGCAACAACACCGTCGGGCGGAGTCGCTTGCCCCCCGCGTCGAGCAGATAGCGTGAGGCTTTCCACAACCGTTGGGGCTCCGCCACCGGCAACTCCTCTTTATAGGCTTCGTTCACCGCGTTCCGACGTTCGGTGATGACCGACGCCACATCGGCGTCACCCGGCGATGGGGTCATTCCTCGATCGTGATGAGGTTCCCGTTTTGTGTGATGTGCAGATCTCGACCGATTTTGTACCCTTGTTCCCGTGCCAGTTTCGTGTACGGAGCGAACCCTTCCATATCCTGATGGGCAGGGATCAGATGCTTGGGCTGGAGGGCATCGAGCATCTGGTAATGGCCCTCCTCCCGAAGGTGACCGGAGACGTGGATGTCATCGTAGATACGGGCCCCTTGCATCCGCAGCAGTTGTTCGCTTTGGAAGCGTTGGCCTTCGTTCGTCGGCTCCGGGATGACTCGAGCGGAAAAGAGGACCTTGTCACCGTCGTCCAGTTCGTACGGCGTTTCGCCCCGGCCCATCCGCGTGAGCATCGCTCGTGGTTCACCTTGATGGCCCGTCACAACGGGGAGGTAGTTCTCCTTCCCATCCTTCATGATACGATTGAACATGCGGTCAACCGACTTCCGGTGGCCAAACATCGCAAGGTCGTCCGGGAACTCGACGAAATCAAGGCGTTCGGCGGTGCCGGAATACTTCTCCATCGATCGGCCGAGCAGAACCGGTTGGCGACCGATTTCCTTAGCGAATTCAACCAAACTGCTCACCCGGGCAATGTGGCTCGAGAACGTCGTGGCCACGATACCACCGTCGTAATCCTCCATGCTCATGATCGTATCGCGAAGGTGGTGTCGGGCAACTGATTCGCTCGGCGTTCGGCCCTTACTCCCGGCATTGGTGCAATCTTCAATATAACAGAGGACGCCCGCGCCTTCCCGCCCAATCTCCCGGAACCGTTTCATATCGAATGGTTCGCCGATCACCGGGGAATGATCGATCCGCTTGTCGAGCCCATAGACGATCGCCCCCTCCGGCGTGTGCAATACCGGGTTGATGGCATCGATGATCGAGTGCGTCACATCGACGAACTCGAGTTCGAGTTGATCAGCGATCTGGCGCGTCTCGCCAGCCTCCATCTTGACCAACTCGTTATCGAAGCCGAACTTCTCCTCGTCTTCAATCTCTTGTTTGACGAGTTCCGTCGTGAACGGTGTCGCCACGATGGGTGCACTATAGCGATGCGCGAGTTTGCTGAGCGCCCCGATGTGATCGAGGTGCCCGTGGGTCGGCACAATCGCCTGGACCGTCCCCTCGAGGTCCGACATCACCCGATCATCCGGGATGGCCCCCATATCGATGAGGTCCAGACTGTGCATCTTCTCCGTCTCGATGTTTTCGTGAATCAGTACCTTCGAGAGGTTGAGTCCCATGTCGAAGATGACCACGTCATCTCCGGCACGGACGGCCGTCATCTGACGACCGACCTCTTCGTATCCGCCAACGGTTGCGATCTCGATTTCCATAGTTCGAGCACTGAAAGCCACCATTTGGTGGCGATTTTGCCTGAAACATCCACGAGTAAACGGGATATCGACCCCGGCGTCTTACAGCACGTCGGTCGGCAGACCCCGCCCGCGACGCATCACTGCGTCACTACCCGCGGGAATGTCTACTATCCCCCTTGATGGCCAAGTATTAAAGTCGTGTGTTCGAGGTGTCCTGGAGATTACGGGTAGATCGTCGTCCCAGGCGTCCCACCGGCCAGAAACGCCGACAATCCCGAGAGGCCGAAAATCGAGGCCGGGATATCGAGGGTGTCGAGCAACCGAACTTTTCGTGCCATCCCCCCACTCACATCAGTTGCCCCGGCATCGCCAAGCTCGGCCTCGAGCGCGTCAATGTCCTCAATTGCTGGCACGATCTCTCCTGTGTCGTCAAGGACGCCCCCGACCTCGGTACACAGCCCTGCTCGCGAAGCCGACAGTTCACTGGCGAGAGCGACGACGAGATCGTCCCCACTAAGAATGACCACCCCTTCCCCGGCAGATAGCATCACATCGCCGTGTAAGACCGGAATGAACCCTTCCTCAAGCATCGCCTCGATCGAAAGCGGCGCGAGTGTCACCCCGTCATCGCGCTGAATGGTCATCGAAAACGGCTGGATACCGACTGCGGGGATGCCTGCTCGACCGAGCGCCGAAACCACCCGATCGTTCAGCGTCTGCATGGCCTCGTGGATCGATTGAATGGCAATGGGGTCCCGCGTGCCGTCGGAAACCGAAACGCCGTGACGGTTGGCAACGGGGTGACCGAAACTGCCCCCACCATGGACGAGAACCAACCCCTCGGTAGAGGTTTCCTCGATTGCATCAACGACCGACGCCAGCGCAGGCTCATCCACCGTTTGTTCCTGATCCTTCTCGGTGATGACGCTGCCACCGAGTTTGAGGATGGTCGTCATTCCCCCTCCCGACGAAGGCCGGTCGTCGTCAAGGTCGTCGCGAACGATTGCTCACAGCTTGGCGCATGCCTGAGGGCGGTCATCACTTCGTCCGTCGCCTCCAACGCGACCATACACCCGCCACCGCCAGCACCGGTGAGTTTCGCTCCGGGCGCGCCCGCTTCCCGGGCCGCCCAAACCATGTCGTCCAATGTCCGGGAAGAGACCCCGAGTGCTGAAAGCAATCCGTGATTCATGTCCATCAATTCCCCAAGCGTAGCCCGGTCGTCAGTGATCAGTGCCGACTCCCCTCGTCGGACCAATTCGCCAATCGCGGCAACCGTCGATGCCGCGACCTGGTACTGGTCCCGTCTGGTCCGGACCGCTTCCACTAACGCGGCCGTGTCGCCAGAGCCACCGTCATATCCGATACCAAACGATAATCTGGGAGTATCGATGCGGGTGCAATCATCTCCCTCAACGCGCACGGCTCCACCCATTGTCGAACAAAACGTGTCAGCGCGAGATGCACGGCCATCTTGTACGGTCCGCTCCGTTTCATAAGCCTGCTGGGCAATCGTTGCTCGGTCCGGCTCGGTTCCGAGTGCTCGACTGACAGCATCGATCGTTGCCACGGTAACTGCAGCGGACGAGCCAAGTCCGGCACCCAGTGGGATCTCGCTGTCGATCGTCAAATCGATGCCGCGTGCGTCGTCCTCGGCAAGTGCACGCGCCGATTCGATTGCTGTCTCCACGTAGCCGAACGCGGCATCGATGAGCGTATCCGGGACATCGATATCCGGTCGGCTGGAGCCAGTTCCAGCATACTCAACGGTCACTCCGTCAAACGTTAGATCCTCCGCGTTCACCCGCACGCGTCCGTCATCGCGGGTTTGAGCACGGACCGTCGCCCGGAGGTCGATCGCGCAAGGGATCGCAGGCTCGCCGTACACGACCGCGTGTTCGCCGAATAAATAGACCTTGCCCGGGGCACTCGCCGTGGCCATCGTTTCGTACACTCGCCTCGCAGCCGTCGCGAAAGAAGGTTGCGCTACCGCGTCAAATGCCCGCCTCGAACTCCTCGAGGGCGTACTGCGGTTGTCCGCCCCGACGATCGACCGTTTCGTTGGCTAAGAGCCAGTACACGACCGCCAACGCCTTGCGGCCTTTGTTGTTCGTCGGAATGACGAGATCGATGTTTTCGTGATTGTTGTTGCTGTCACACATCGCGATAACCGGAATGCCGACGGTGATCGCCTCAGTGACCGCCTGTTCATCGCCGATCGGATCGGTCACGACGATCACATCCGGCTCCATATAGCCGTCGTACTGCGGATTCGTCAACGTGCCCGGGATGAATCGACCGGTCCACGCCCGAGCGCCGACAACCTCAGCGAAGCGTTCCGCCGGATGGCGGCCGTACTGGCGACTCGAGGCAACCAACACTTGCTCAGGCTGATAATCGGCAAGGAAATCCGCTGCAAGGCGGATCCGCTCGTCCGTTTGGGTGATATCGAGGACGTACAGCCCGTCATCGCGCACGCGGTGGATGAATCGATCCATGTCCTTCGTCTTCTGCTGAGTGCCGATGTGTACCCCGGCACTCAGGTACTCCTCGACCGGAATGAGGAGATCAGCCTCTTCGTCGGCGATGGGCGCAGGCTCCTCATTCCCGTCCGGGTCCCCGCCAGATGGATCCGGCGTCGGTTGGTCTGTTAGCGATCCGTCGTCAGTCACGTCGTCCGTGTCGATGTCGTCCGTCATGTTGCGTGTTGGGAAATTCTGATGAGTTCGTTGAGTTTTGCCGTACGTTCGCCGCCGATCGTCCCGGTTTTGATATACGGGCTGTCGACCGCGACCGCGAGGTGGGCGATGGTGGCATCCGTCGTCTCGCCGCTTCGATGGGAGACGATCGGATCGAGCCCTCCGCGTCGAGCCGCTTCGATGGCATCCATCGCGCCCGAAAGCGTCCCGATCTGATTGGGCTTGATGAGCACGGCCGTGGCCGCGTCGTGCTCGATGCCGGTTGCCACCCGCTCGGGATCCGTGACGAACAAATCGTCGCCACAAATGGTTACCTCGTCAGCCGTCCGCGCACAAAGCCGGGCAAACGCTCCGAATGCCTCCTCGTCGAACGGATCTTCGAGGTAGCGGATATCATATCGGTCGAGTAGCTCGAGCAACCACTCGAGGTGCTCATCCGGATCGCGGGCGTCGCCGTCGAAGCGGTAGACCTCGTCATCGGCGTCGTAACGTTCGCTCGCCGCGACATCAAGCCCGATCGCAATCGGGAATCCGACCGCATCGGCAACCTCCGAGACGGCGTCGGCAAGCTGATCAAGCACCGCATCCGTTTCCAGCTCCGGCGCCCAGGCCCCCTCGTCACCGAGGCCGAGTGAGGGATCGGTCGAGGCCAACCGCTCTCCGACCGCTTCGTGAACAGCTGCGTTCGCCCGCACCGCATCACCAACGTTCGGTGCACCGTATGGAACGGCCAAAAACTCCTGTACAGAGGGGCCGCCGACAGCATGAGCGCCCCCACCAACTACGTTTCCGAGCGGGCGTGGCAACGAATGGCCTCGAAACGTTCCACCGAGGTGTTGAAACAACGGCGTGCCGAGGACATCAGCGGCCGCAGCGGCCGCAGCGAAACTCACTGCTACGGCACTGTTCGCGCCGATCGTCGAGAAATCGTCCGTTCCGTCCGCCGCATGAAGGGCTGCGTCAACGGCCCGTTGATCGGCCGCGTCGACCTGTCCAGTGAGTCGCGGCACGACGTGTTCGCGAGCCGCAGTTACCGCCTCATCGGCGGGGAGCGACGTGGCCTCGTGCGATCCGGTACTCGCCCCTGCAGGTGCCGCACCGCGGCCGAAGCCACCGCTTTCGGTCAACACATCGGCCTCAACCGTCGGTGACCCCCGAGAATCGAGCACGGATCGCAACCGGACGGACTCGACGACAGTCATCTCAACCTCGGTTTACCGTAAAGGGTAACACGTCAGCATCGTACTCTTCCGCGGCGATAAGGATCGGTTCAGTTTGGTCCGTCTCGATCAACACCGGCGCTCCGTATGCGATTTGCAATGCTCGTACCCCGATGATGCGAGCTTTCTCGTACCGGGTGTATCGTTGTGGTGACATCACTGATATGGCGCGACGATGTCGACGAGGTCTTTGTGCGAAACGAACATCCGTCGACAGCAGTGTCGTTCGAGGCCGAGTTCATCCAAGACCGCTTCGGGATCTTCATCACCCTCCTGGACGCGTTCTTTGTACTCCTCCCAGTGGTGGCCGATGACTTTGCCACAGGTGAAACAGCGGATAGGTACCATCATCGTTGATCACCGATACGATTTCTGATACCGAGCCCGGGCACCTGGTCCGCCCCACTTTTTCGGTTCGCGCTGGCGCACGTCATTCACTAACAGCGATCGATCGAACTCGAGGAACGCATCCCGGATCTCACCTTCACCGGTATGTTCCACCAATCCCCGCGCGATCGCCGTCCGGACGGCATCGGCTTGCCCCGAGATGCCACCGCCTGAAACCGTCACCTCGACATCGTACTCATCCCTGAGTTCCGGCGCGATGCGGAATGGTTCGAGCATTTTCAACCGAGCCATCATCGGTTCGACTAGCTCGATCGGTTGCGAATTGACGCGGACCCGACCGGAGCCCTCACGAACCGTCGCTCGAGCAATCGCCGTCTTCTTCTTACCGCTTGTGTTGGTTACCATGTTACGTTCGCTCCGAGTTGCGCACTGATATCTCCAAGTTCCTGGAATTTGATCGTCGAGAGGCGATCCACTGTCGTATCCTCAAGGACCGTCGCCTCCTCGTCCTCGAGTGGATTCCCGAGGTACACGCGGACATTGCGAAACGCATCCCGACCGCGGTCGCGATCCATCGGCAACATCCCCCTGACCGTCCGCTTGAAGATGCCGTCAGGACGTCGAGGATGATACGGCCCCCGATCCGAACCGAGCTCGCGTCTCGTCCGATACCGTTCGATGACCTCCTCTTCTCGGCCAGTGACGACAGCTGACTCGGCATTCACGATGGCAATGCGTTCGCCGTCAAGCGCCCGCTCTGCAACTGTACTCGCGACGCGACCAAGGACGCATCCCTTGGCGTCGATAACCATCGTCGGGTCGAATTCGGAGAGATTCATGCGATCACCCGGAGGTTGGCGCCGTCAGGGTGTCGCTCGAGGAGTTCCTCGAGACGCCACGCCTCGCCGACTCGCTCGATTTTCGTTTCGGCCGTGCTGGAGAAATCGACGGCTGCGACGGTAACCTCCTTCTGCAGTGTTCCGCTCCCAAGGACCTTCCCGGGAACGACAACCGTCTCGTCCTCCCGCGCGTACCGTTCAATGCGCCCGAGGTTGACCTCCGCATACGAGCTGCGAGGGCGATCGAGTCGCCCCACGAGATCCGTCCAGATGTCCGCATCAGAGTCTCTGGCAACGGATTTCAGCTCCGCAATGAGGTCGGTGATTCGTGGATTTGTTTTACTCATACGTGCCTCTCATTGGCTTTATCGGAAAGTGCAGGGAGCAGGATTCGAACCTGCGAACCCCTACGGGACAGCGCCCTGAACGCTGCGCCGTTGACCTGACTTGGCTATCCCTGCACAGAAGACCGGCACTGGGGTCACCTGGTTCTTCATCCGGTTTGTTCAAACCGGTTTCGGTCACACAGCCGTCCATTGAGATCGTATCCAGGTAGGTCGGGAGTGCCGGGCTCATAGTCATTCGTTACAATTCAAGTGCGTCTTCCAGCTCGGTTGCCCGCTCGGCCATCGAATCGGCCGCAGCAACGACGAGTTCCTCGACAGTCATCGAACCGTCAGTCTCGACATCGAAAACGAACGCACCGTCGACGTCTTCGAGTTCGATGTCCGCTTCCGGATATCGATTGCGGAGATCGTTATCGAATTCACTCGCGGGGACCAATTCACCATCCTCCTCGATGACGCCACGGACGATGACCGGCTCCGGATCGTCATACTCGTCGAGGTCGCCGACGACATTGACACGTTGCAAGTGACGATAGCCCACTGCGACGCCGCCTTGATGCTTGACATGTTCGCTGCCGACATCGTAGACCGCGTCGGCTTCGAGTTCGAGGCGTTGATCCTCTTTGAGTTCGATGATCGGGATGTCGTCATTCATCGGTTCGACCTGTGAATCGGCCGAGACGAGGTCGCCGGAGTAGGCCGTTCCTTCACCGGAAACGTCCAGACTGAGCGTAACAGTGTCCCCAAGTTCGAATTCGCCCGGAGGCGTCCGAAGCGGGACGAGGCCGAGCCGGAGTCCGATCATCTCGTCAAACATCACCGACGAGTTCTCGATAACGCGAACGGTGTCAATGGCCATCGTCGGAACGTCGGCCAACATGGCGCGTCGAATGCTGTTAGCGAACGCCGGTGAGACGTTCCGAACGATGAACGTTGCTGACTCCTCACCCTCCTCGATGAACTCGATCTCGTACGATGGGTCGGAACCGTTGCCTGCCATGTTAGAATCCGCTCTTTCCTTTCGGCGCCCTGGAGCCGTCGTGTGGAATCGGCGTGACGTCTTCGATCCGTCCGATTTCGATACCGGCTCGAGCGAGGGCTCGAATCGCTGCCTGGGCTCCCGGCCCCGGACTGCGTTGTTGATTGCCCCCAGGCCCGCGAACACGGACGTGTAACCCTTCGAAGCCGGCTTCTTCGACCGCTTCAGCGACCTGTTCGGCCATTTGCATGGCGGCATACGGTGACGACTCGTCACGGTCTTGCTTGACCACGTGTCCACCACTCGCGGCCGCGATCGTCTCCTCGCCCGTCAAGTCGGTGACCGTGATGATCGTGTTATTGAACGATGCGTGAATATGGGCAATGCCCCACTTCTCGTCTGCAGCCATCGTCACTGCCCTCCAGCCCGCTCAGGGTGTAATTCGTCAGCGAGCGGGCTCGATTCGTCGTAATCGATGAGCTGTTCCTCAGCGACATCGACAACGTAGCCGGGTTCGTTCACGCGTTGGCCATCGACCGTGACGTGACCGTGACTGATGAACTGACGGGCTTGTTCGATCGAATTCGCGAGCCCTTTGCGGTACACCTGCGTCTGGAGTCGACGCTCGAGGATATCCGTAATTTCGAGTGACAGGACATCGTCGAGTTCGTCTTCCTCACCGAGGTAGCCTTCGGTCCGAAGGCGAGTCAGAAACTCACCACCAGTGGACCGATCCCTCGATTCGATCCCTTGAACTTCGCCGAGCAGGGCCCGTGCCTCCCGGCGGATGTCACGCAGGCGTGACTCGGCTCGCCACAACTCGCGCTTGCTCTGCAACCCATATTCAGCGACCAATCGATGTTCGTCCGAGATACGCCCACCCTGGAACGGGTGATTTGGCGTCTCGAACCCTTTCGTGTTATTGCCTGTCGTCATACGTAGGTGCGATCGTTATTCCTCAGCCTCCTCTTCTTCGGCCATCTCTTCGGCGATTGCCTCGACGTTTACGCCGATGGTGCCCTCAGTCCGTCCGGTGGACTTCGTGCGCTGGCCACGGACCTTCTGCCCGCGGCGATGGCGGACGCCCTTGTAGGCGTCGATCTTTTGCATCCGATTGATATCACGCTCGCGCTGGATTTCGAGGTCATTTCCAACGATATGCTGCGTGCCCGATTCATAGTAGTCACGCGCGCGGTTCGTCATCCATGTCGGGACGATATCCGTGTACTCAGTGACCGCCTCCACGATCTCGTCGATCACGTCGTCCTCGAGCGTACCGAGAGTGGTCCGGCGATCGACACCGACGGTCGCCGCGATCTGCCGGGCGCTTCGTCGGCCGATTCCGTCCATCTCACTGAGGGCCCGCTCGACGGATTTCGTGCCGTCGAGGTCCGTTTGTCCGATTCGGACGAAGTACCGAAGATCGTCTTCGGCGTCGTCCGATGAATCTTCCGTGCTCATTGATGATCCGTCCGCCGTCTGGCGCCAGATAACCGGGCGAATGTACGTCGTGGCGGGGATTTGAACCCCGGAGGCTTAACGCCACAGAGTTAGCAACCCTGCGCCTTGACCAAGCTAGGCTACCACGACTCGGGTGGTACGTGTCGCCCGGGACCGGACTCGGGGGAGAGCCCCCTGCAGCGGAGTGTACCCATTTTTATCGCTATCGAACACTTAAACGCTCCGAATGCCGGATCCTCGCCGCAAGGCCTGGGGTTCCAGCCACGAGAGAGGTATCAAAACGGTATTAGGAATGCCCCTGGTGCACTCAGGTGCGCGGCAGTCGAGGTGTGACACGATCGATGGCGAATCCCTTCGGGGTCCAACCGCAGGTGTTGATCCTTGCGATTGCGCGAATGACGGAGTCCATCGGAAATTCGTTTCTCATCGTAGTGCTTCCGTTGTTTATCGCGAGCGATTTTATCTCAGGGGGGACGTTTGGGCTCACCGAAGTCGCCTTTACTGGTGTCGTGCTATCGATTTTCGGTCTCGTCAACAGTCCACTGCAGCCATTTACCGGTCGAATCTCCGATCGAACTGGTCGTCGAAAGATCTTCATTCTCTTTGGATTACTCCTGATCGGGTTCGCGAGCGTCGCGTATTCGTTCGCCAGTACATATTGGCACCTGCTCGGATTGCGCGTACTCCAAGGGATCGCTGGGGCGTTCATCATCCCGACGACGGTCGCGTTGGTGAACGACCTCGCCACGACGGATAACCGCGGTGGGAACATGGGGACGTACAATACGTTCCGACTGATCGGCTTCGGTGCGGGACCGATCGCCGCGGGCGCCCTCGTTGAAGCCGGCCCATATGACCTTCCGTGGTTGGGGTCAGTTTCGGGGTTCGATGCATCGTTTTACCTTGCAGGAGCGACCGCGACGCTCAGTTTTCTCCTCGTATTAACGCTGATCCGCGATCCCGAGCCGGACGTTGAGGCTGATGCCGGCGAGGACGGCCTCTCAATCGATATCCGTGGGCGCGACCAACTCCTCGATCCGGTGTTCACCCTCGGACTCGTCTCGTTCTTCATGGCGGTCGGCATCGCCCTATTCGCCACGTTGGGCGATCTGGTCAACGATCGACTTGGACAAGGTGCCCAGTGGTTCGGCCTCCAATTCGCCGCATTCGTACTCGCGCAGATTTTGCTCCAGGCACCGATCGGCCGAGCGACCGACTTCTATGGTCGACAGCGCTTCATCGTCGTTGGGACGATATTGCTGGTCCCGTCGACGTTAGCACAGGGCCTCGTCCTCGATTCCGTCACGATGTTCCTCGCTCGCTTCGTGCAGGGGGTCGCTGGGGCGATGGTATTTGCCCCGGCGATGGCCCTCGCCGGTGACATCGCCCCCGAGGGGGAATCCGGACAGACCCTCTCGGTGTTGACGATGGCCTTCGGATTCGGAGTCGCCCTCGGCCCGTTATTGTCAGGCTTTCTAGTCGGATACGGCTTCGTCGTCCCGTTCGCGTTAGCTGCGGGTCTCGCAGCTGTCGGAGTCGTTCTCGTCTACACTCAAGTCGAAGAGCCGAATCCACCGGCCCGGTCCCTTCCGTGGCGGTAATGTTGTAATCAGGACAGTCGGTTGAACCACCGAGTCGTGAGGAGCACCGAACTCTACGAATAGACACCAGCGGACAACCGCTCGATTCTGGCTAAACGGGTTGAAATGCAAGCCGTTTTGCCTTCACACTCGCGTATATCGGACGAACAACGCTCGCCTATGTCATCGATATCAGATTCCGATGAGCCGGTCATCCGCGTCGGGCTCCCAAAGGGCCACATCCAAGAGAACGTGCTCGAACTCCTCCGCGACGCCAACATCGAAATTGACCGGCATCATCGCAACTACCGGCCGTCCTTCTCGATGACGGGTTTTGAAGCAAAAATACTCAAGCCCCAAAGCGTGGCCAAAATGGTCGCCGCTGGGTCGCGAGATGTCGGGTTTACCGGTGCCGATTGGGTCGAAGAGCTCGAAGCGGATGTCGTCGAGGTGCTCGACACCGAACTCGACCCTGTTCGACTCGTTGCTGCCGCACCAGCCGACATGGTTCAAGACGGAGATGGCTTGCCCGAGAACCTCGTCGTTGCGACGGAGTATGAACGATTGACTGAACGCTGGCTCGCGAACACCGGACGGTCAGGGACCGTCATCCAGTCATATGGGGCCACCGAAGTGTTTCCGCCCGAGGATGCCGACGTGATCGTCGATGTTAGTCAAACTGGACGAACGCTGGCGGCAAACGACCTCGTCGTCGTGGACGAACTCATCACATCCTCAACCCGATTGTATGCCAACCCGGATGCCTGGAACGATCCGGTCAAACGCGACGAAATCGACCGATTCGCCCTCCTGTTGCAGTCGGTACTGGATGGACGGCGCCGTGTCATGCTCGAGGTCAATGTCGATGCGAACCAATTGGAGGACGTAATCGAGGCGGTACCGGCGATGCGCAAACCGACGGTCGCCCCGTTGCACAATGAGGACGGCTATGCCGTCAAGGCAGCCGTCCCGAAAGACGATGTCACGAGCCTTGTGCCTGATATCAAACGAGCCGGAGGGACGGACATTGTCGTCACCGACCTCGCTCAAATCGTCGTATGAGCGATCGTCTGATGGGGTCCCGTCGAAACCCTTCACGATCAGGATCGGAGGCGAACCGGTGATCAGCTGATGACGTTCGATCAAGTACCGGCCGGGCGGGTCCGCAAGCTGACCGCCTACGACACCCCATCCCATCCCGCACCGATCGAGTTGGATCTCTCGGGGAACATCGGGCCATCCCCACCGCCAGCGATTCGTACTGCACTCGCCAATGTCGACGAGGATACGTTACGTACCTATCCGGATCTATCGTCGCTCCGTCAGGCTATCGCCGAGCGCCATGACATCTCTCCGGATCGCGTGCTCGTGACGGCGGGTGGCGATCAAGCCATCGACGTCGTGTTTCGGGCGTACCTCGAACCGGGTCGGACGCTCCTCCATCACGAACCGACGTTCGCCATGATCGAGCAGTTCGGTCGACTCACTGGAGCCGATATCGCGTCCGTTCCGTGGTTTGCAAGCGAATTCCCGACCGAAGCGATGCGTGAGATCGCTGCGGATGCGACGGTGACGACGCTTGTCAGTCCGAATAATCCAACCGGTCGGATCGTCCCTGAATCCGCGATGGGAACACTAGCCGATGCGGCCGCACCCGGTCTTGTGCTTGTCGATCACGCGTATGTGGAATTCGCCGAGGCTGATCTAACCGAACCGGCTCTCGAGCGGGATAATGTGGCCGTCGTTCGGTCGTTCTCGAAGGCACTAGGGCTTGCCGGCGCGCGTGTCGGATATCTCCTCGGCCCGCCAGCCTTGATCGAAACCTGTCGCAAGGTCCGCAGTCCGTACCCGATCTCCGGGCCGGCCATCGCCGTGGCACAGGCCCGTCTCCGGTGCGATAGTGGTGATGTATCCGACTATATTCACGAAATCAAGGTCGGACGTAATGAAGTACGGGCAACCCTGAAGGACATCGAGGTAACAACCCACCCGTCGGCAGCGAATTTCGTCCTTGCACAGGTCCCTGATGCGATATGGGCCTTCGATGCCTTGGCCGGCCTCGGCATCAAAGTGCGGCGCTTCACCTCTACTGAACGCCTTGAGGACGCCATTCGGATTAGTATTCCCGCCGAAGAGGCAAACCGCGACCGACTCAGAGCCGCACTCCGAACCGCTCTCGCACCTGAGGCGATATTGTTCGACATGGATGGGGTCCTCGCAGATGTCCACGAATCGTATCGACGGGCTATCATCGAAACGGCGGCTACCTTCGATGTCGAACTCTCTCATGAAGAGATCAATCAGGCCAAACGCGCCGGGGATGCGAACGACGATTGGGAACTTACCCATCGGCTGCTCACCGACCGTGGGGTCGATGTCTCGTTTGACGAGGTGAAGAGAACGTTCGAAGCGATCTATCTCGGGGACGATTCAGCCCAAGAACCGCTCTATCGACACGATCGACTCCTCATCAATCCGGAGTCCATCCGCGCAATTTCTCGGAAGTACAACCTCGGCGTCGTCACTGGACGACCGCAACGAGATGCCACTCGCTTTCTCGAACGGTTCGACCTTGTCGACGATATTGACGCACCCATCTGTGGCGAAGACGCCCCGGCAAAGCCTGACCCGGCCCCGGTTACGGAGGCCCTCGATCGCCTTGGTAGCGAATCAGGGTGGTTGCTGGGCGATACGCCAGACGACATCGAGGCGGCGCGGGCGGCCGGGATAGTCCCGATCGGTATCGTACCACCTCATGCGGATCAGACCTCAACCCGCGACGCGCTCCACCGCACGGGAGCGAGTCGGGTCCTCGACACTCCCGACGAACTTCTCGGTCTCTTGGATGGTCTCCCGTGAGGGAGCTATTCGGTGTTCGGATTCCGAAGGGGGTTTGCCCGTCGAAAACGGAGTAGCGATACCTGAGATATGGCCGACCGACGCGCAACCATCGAACGCAATACGGCGGAAACTGAGACGAATCTCACGCTCGACCTCGACGAAGCGGAGCCCATCGAGATTGCGACAGGAATCGGTTTCCTCGATCACCTCTTCGAGACGTTTGCTACTCATGCCGGCATCTCGCTCGTGCTCGAATGCTCGGGTGACACTCACGTAGATGATCATCATACCGCCGAAGATTGCGCGATTGCCCTCGGGCAAGCCGTCGATGAGGCCCTCGGGGATCGGGTCGGTATCGCTCGGTTCGGCGATGCCTTGCTACCGATGGACGACGCGCTGGTCCGGGCGGCCATCGACTTCTCCGGTCGACCGTATGCGAAAGTCGACCTCGCCTTTGGGAGTGACCGGGTCGGTGAACTCGCCACCGAGAACGTGGCGCATCTCTTCCGAAGCTTTGCGATGAATGCGGAGGCCACCCTCCATCTCACCGACCTTGCCGGGGAGAACGATCACCACCGAGCCGAGGCTGCCACGAAGGCGGTGGCCAAGGCCGTGGCCGAGTCGATTGATCGAACGGAATCAGATACGATCCCAAGTACGAAGGGATCACTCGAGTGATGGGTTCAGAAACGACACCATCAACCGGTGAAATCGGGCTTATTGAGACGGGGATTGCCAATACGGCCTCCATTACCGCCGCACTTCGACGTGCAGGGGGCGATGTCCATACCGTCACCACACCGGCTGATGTCCGTGGTTTGACTCGGATCGTGCTGCCCGGTGTAGGTTCCTTCGACGCCGGGATGGCGACGCTCAACGAACAAGGATTCATCAAGCCGCTCAAGCAGCGACTCGCGGCTGGTGAACCCACACTGTGCATCTGTCTCGGATTACAGTTGCTGGCCGCCGAAAGCGAGGAGTCACCCGAAACCGCCGGCCTCGGTATCGTTGACGAGCGTGTAGAGGCGTTTCCAGCGGGAACGATGACACCCCATTTCGGCTGGAATCGAGTCACCCCAAACGAGGATACTTCCCTCATCGATTCCGGGTACGCATACTTTGCCAATTCCTATCGATTGCGAGACATCCCGCCAGGTTGGACCGGCGCCACAGCCGAACACGGCGGGCGATTCGTGGCGGCGATGTCCCAGGGCGATATTCTCGCAACGCAATTTCACCCCGAACTCTCCGGTCGCTATGGGGCCAAACTCATCGAGCGCTGGCTCCATGAAACGCAACAGGATTCCACTGGGGAAACTTCGACATGAAGGCTAAACGCATCATCCCCTGTCTCGACGTCAGCGGTGGGCGCGTTGTCAAAGGCGTCCAATTCAGAAATCTGCAGGATGCTGGGGACCCCGTCACCTTGGCTGACCGCTACCGGAAAGAAGGGGCCGATGAGCTCGTCTTACTCGATGTCTCCGCGACGCCGGAAGAACGGGCTCACGGGTATGAGACTCTTGGCGACGTCCGAACCACGTTGAGCATCCCAATGACAGTTGGGGGCGGAATCCGCTCAGTCGAGGACGCTCGCGCAGTCCTCGAACGGGGGGCCGACAAGGTCGCGATGAACACCGCTGCAGTCGAACGCCCCGCCCTGCTGTCGGAAGTCGGTGAACGATTCGGCCGACAGTGTTCGGTCGCCGCCATCGACGCTGCGCGCACAGCCGACGATGGTTGGGAGGTCGTCACCCATGCCGGGAGTGAATTCACGGGTCGGTCTGTCCGAGCGTGGGTCTACACGGTCGAGGCGCACGATGCCGGTGAAATTTTGCTAACGAGTCTCGATCGAGACGGGACCCGCGAGGGGTTCGACCTTGACCTCATCGAGGCCGTTACAGATCGGGTATCGATTCCGGTCATCGCCTCGGGGGGTGCCGACACTCCCCAGCACTTCCTGGAGGCTTTCGAGGCTGGCGCCGATGCCGCATTAGCCGCCTCGATTTTTCACGAACGTGAGTATACCATTCCTGAAGTGAAGCGATACCTCGCCGATCACGGAGTGGCGGTCCGACGCATGGAGAAAATCGAATGATCATTCCTTCAATCGACATCGCCGACGGCCAAGCGGTCCAACTCATCGAGGGCGAGCAACGTGCCCTCGAGGCGGGAGATCCCCTCGATGTCATGTCGACCTTTCGACTCGCGGGTGAGGTAGCTGTCGTCGACCTCGATGCAGCCAGGGGTCGGAGTGCGAATCGGGAAATCATTGAATCGCTCATCGACCATGGTCAGGTGCGAGTCGGCGGTGGGATTCGAAGCGTAGCGACGGCTCGCGACTGGCTCGAGGCCGGTGCCGACCGCATCGTGCTCGGGACGGCCGCCGAGCCCGACGTGCTCAAGGAACTGCCCAGCGACCGGGTCATCGCAGCCCTCGATGCGAAACATGACGAGGTGGTTGTCGAGGGGTGGACGACACCCACGGGCGAATCGATCCGAGAGCGTATGGACCGTTTGCGACCGTATGTCTCCGAATTTTTAATCACGTTCGTCGAGCGAGAGGGTCATCAGCAAGGGACTGACCTCGAGCGGGCTCGTGAACTCGCTAACGCCGCGGGGGACACCCGGGTCACCATCGCTGGGGGCATCTCCACGCCCGAGGAAATCGCGACGTTGGATGCCTGGGGGATCGACGCGCAGGTCGGGATGGCCCTCTACGACGATACATTGCACCTCGCGGACGGCATCACCGCACCGTTGGAAAGCGATCGTAATGACGGGCTTTTGCCGACCGTCGTCGCCGACGAGCGTGGTCGTGCCCTCGGATTAGCGTATTCGAACCGCGAAAGCGTCCGAACCGCCGTTGAGGAGCAACGGGGTGTCTATCATTCGCGGGAACGCGGTCTCTGGCGCAAGGGGGAAACCTCCGGGGCGACGCAAGACTTGCTTGAGATCACCCCCGATTGTGACCGCGATACCCTTCGATTCCGGGTTACACAACGCCCGCCCGGATTTTGCCACCGCGGGACAGACACGTGTTGGGGCGATCGCTTCGACCTCGGACGCCTGCAAGCGACGATTCGCGCTCGCGATGAAGACCGGCCTGCCGACTCGTATACGGCCGAGCTCTTGGCGAACGAACACCGTCTTGATGATAAACTTCGAGAGGAAATCGACGAACTCATCGAGGCGACGGCTCAACCCCACCAGCGTCACGAAGCCGCTGATGTCCTGTATTTCCTGCTCGTAAAGCTCCAGGCAGCCGACCTGTCCATTCACGAGATTGAGGACGAACTGCGTCGGCGGGCCCGGCAAACAACCGAGATAGGTGACCCCACTGACCCTCGTGAGGAGGACGCCAATGACTGAGAACCGTGACCCCCGTTACCTCGAGATTATCTCACCGGATGAGGCAACCGCCCGGACTCGCCGACCCATTGATCCCGAGATACTCGATCAGACCAGATCCCTCGTCAGAACCGTCGACGACGAAGGTGACGAAGCGCTTCACGACTTCGCCGTGCAGTACGACGGTCGACAGTCCGGAGACCCCCTCTGGCTCGGCCCCGCGTCCCTCAAGGATGCCTGGACAGCGATGGAGTCAGACCAGCAAGAGACCCTCTCGGCGACGGCTGATCGTATCGGCGACTTCGCCCGCGCGCAACGAGAGTGCCTCATTGATCTCGCCACCTCGGTTCCAGGGGGTCGAGCCGGTCACGAGGTACACGCACTTGACCGCGCTGCCTGTTACGCCCCGGGCGGTGAGTACCCGCTCCCGAGTTCCGTCTTGATGACCGCCGTTCCGGCCCACGTCGCTGGGGTCGATGAAGTCTACGTGGCGTCACCTGATCCGCATCCAGTTACCCTCGCTGCAGCGTATGCGGCCGATGCAGATGGCGTGCTCCCACTTGGGGGTGCCCACGCCATTGCGGCATTCGCCTTCGGAACCGAGAGTGTGCCCAGGTGCGATATCGTAACTGGCCCGGGTGGACCGTGGGTGACTGCCGGGAAACAATTGGTGAGCGGGTTCGTTCGCACGGATCTCATGGCCGGACCGACAGAACTGCTCGTCTTCGCCACCGCTGATGCCGATCCGTCCGTGATCGCCTCGGATCTTCTCGCACAAGCCGAACATGCACCCGATGCCCTGCCGGTGTTAGTCACGACAGCGACCGATGTGGTACGTCAAACCGATGCGGCCATTGAGCGACAACTTGCGGAGTTGCCAACAGCGGACATTGCCCGACAAGCCCTCGAATCGAGTTATGCCGTTATCGTCGAAACGCCCGCAGATGGGGTTGATATCGTCAACGAACTCGCCCCTGAGCACGTCCTGGTTTGTGGTGATGGGGCAATCGAGTGCGCTGACGCGCTTGAAAAGTACGGCACCCTGTTCATCGGCCAGCAATCTGCAGAAGCCTTCGGCGACTATGGCGTCGGGCCGAATCACGTCCTCCCGACCGGTGGGGCGGCGCGCTTTACCGGCGGGTTATCCGTTTTCGATTTCCTCAAACTACCGACATGGATCAAAATGAACGACGCACCGCTCCCAGACGAACTGCGACGGGATATCCCCCGACTTGCTCGGATGGAAGGATTAGAAGGACACGCTCGTTCGGCTGAACGGCGGTTCGAATGACGGACTTACCCTTGAGGGTTTAAGTGCATCCCATCCCCTTGTCTGGGTCGATGGAACCACAAGACCCGGATGCATCACCCCGGGTCGAAGAGATCGGTACTGGAGCGCCAGTAGCCGCCGTTGTTGGCGGAACTCATGGCGATGAACCGAGCGGGATGCACGCTATCGAGACAATCCTTGAGGAGGTTCGAACGGGTAAACGGTCCGTCCACAACGCCTGCCGATTCATCACAGCAAATCCGCTGGCCCTCCGAGCCGGCAAGCGATACATCGAATCCGATCTCAATCGGTCGTTTCCAGGAACCGAAAACGGGACGTTAGAAGAACGGTTAGCTCATCAGATCTGTGAACTTATCGCCGATATTCCAACGTTAGCGCTACACGCAACACACGCCCGGAACACCCCATTTGCGTTCATAAATCGGGACGACACCACCGCAGCGGAGCTTGCTCGGTCGATTTCTATTCCGAATCTCGTACTCGCCGACGGCGAGGATATCGGAGCAATGAGCGTTTGTGGGTCCGTCCTTACCGTCGAGACCGGCCCGCAAGGCTCGCAGGAAGCGATCGAGCATGCAACGCAGTTAACGGAAGAATTCCTCGTAGCGACGGACGTATTTGCGGGCCAATCGACGGAATCCGATCCCACGATCTTTGAATTCGATTCCGTGATCGATCGTCCGGAGGGAGAAGAATTCGAGGTACTTGTGGAGAACTTCACCCGTGTCGAGGCAGGTGACCCGTACGTCCGTGTGGACGGTGAGGTGCTCCGAGCTGAGACCTCGTTCTATCCGATCCTCCTCTCGGCTTACGGTTATGAGGATATCCTTGGCTACCGTGGCCAGAAGCTGGCGGACTCGTTTAACGAACTGGGATAGATCAGAGTTTGCCTCCAGCTTAGGACAGTCAGTACACTCCACCATTCGTATACCACTATAGAGTTTATAATGGTGGATAATTTTCTCAGGTTCGCCAATATCCTGACAAAAATCTCTCTTTCAGCCTAGTCAACTGGATGATGACC
>CAZOFG010000016.1:0-39736 GCA_964579125.1 uncultured Halobacteriales archaeon
ACAGGTGCCCGAATCTCGTGGTCGCACGAGGCACACGATACGATGTAGACTGCATCCTCTACCCTCGCAGTAGCAAGTGAGTTATCCCCGCACTCGGGACAGTCACCGATAGCCAACACCTGTTCCCTGTCGACTTCATCGGGGTCGGCGCGGACACCTTCCGATCGGTCCCTATCGGACTCAGAGGTATCGTTCGTGTTTGTCATTCTTCTGTGTCCTCCCCATATCGTGCATCCAACCAGTCGAAAAGTAGCTCCCCGTAGTATCCGAAAGAATACCACCACAAGGGCATTGCAGCGTACCCAATGATGGCGAACCCAGACATCCACCACATCCCATTGTCGATCTCAGTGGCAATGCCCATCTCAGTCATGATAACCTTCTGGGCCACCAGTATCGTCGCTATCGGGATTCCGAGCAAGAAGTGGCGAGCTGCGGAGTAGGTGCTGTATTGTCTCATTGAATTTCCTCTTCGGCGAGATCGATTCTCGCTTGATGTGGCTCCCTGATCCGCTCAATTGCGCCCTCATCGACCAACACACGGCACTCCTTTCCAGCAACAAACTTGCAAGTGGGGCACGTGACGTCAAGGGGTTTAGCGTCCGCCCTCGAGAGGAATTCGTCTAGGACGTCCCGCAGATCACGGGCGTCCACCGCGATGGGACTGGCTTCCTCGGGAGGTCTACCGATGCGAACACTAACCAAGCAATCCGTTGCATCACCGTGTTTTTGGACCAGCAACTCATCGTCGCGATACACTTCTTCGGTTGGCTGGCTTGATTCGCTCATGGTTCTGTGTTTTCCGTGATTTGACCGCCGTCTGTGGCCGGAACCTGCCCATCCCCGCACGTCGAGCACAGGCGCATCTGATCCTCGTCGACGCGCTCGGCTCGCTGCTCCGAGTGACTCATCGACGCCCACGCCCACCGGCCGGTTTCGTCACCGATCTCGACGCTGCCCTCCAACTCCTCAAGCCACTCGGCGTGATAGTCGCACTCGGCGGCGCGAAGGTCGAGCAGTTCCTCTCGGCTACCGAAGCAGCCACAGAAGCAGTCGCCCGATCGCCCGAGCGTGTCCCACAGCGGGTTTCTCGGCAGGTCGAACCGGTCGATGTATCTCCGGCAATCGTCCTTCGTCCAGTCGTGGATCGGCGCGTGCCAGTACCAGCGCCCGCCGTCGTGATCGCCCTCGGGCTCAACCGTCCGCATGCGCCGGTCGGACTCCAGCGATCGCACGCCAGTCCAACAGTGAAGCTCGTCGACGGTCGCAGCGAGCTTCTGGATCTGGCGCTCTTTGAGCCGCCGGTAGATGATCCCGTGACGACTGGGACCAGGAAACCCGTGCTCGGCAACGATCGTTTCGTAATCCTCGTGGGTGCCAAGCGTCCACGGTTGGGCGCCGATCTCGCGGGCCAGACGTCTAACGTATTGCTCGTTCTCATCCAGGCCGGTCCCGGTATCCAAGTGGACCACGAGGTCGGCCGGGCCGAAACGTACCGCTGCATGGGTGGCGACCGTCGAATCCATCCCGCCCGAACAAAGCGCGACGTGGGTTTCGCTCATGGTTCTTGGTTTTCTCCGAACTGTTTGCTATCGTTTTTATACCGATCAGTCATACACTCGGCCCCCAATACGGGACGGTTGCCATCTTGAACAACATCCACAGTCCTGAGAGGATGGCCGGTACCTGGATCCACACCGGCCACGAGGTGATGTCCAGCAGCTCGAGCATCATGCTCGACCACCTCGGCCAACTCCACCAGGGAACCCCCCGTTAAGACCGACCCAGACGATCAACCCTATCACCATAACCAGAACGACGACTGGCACGAGCTCGGTGATCGCCGGTGGGAACGTCGATGATTCTCCGTTTATGGTGATCGTGACGGGATCCATGAGTCTCATCAACCAAACCGACAACCCGAGGGCGAATCCAAACGGGATGAAAAATCCCACCGCACTCACCAATAGCTGCTTAATCCTGCCGGTGCCCGAATCGGCCTTAACACGACGATTCCTCGGATGATCGGTGATCGGTTGGTCCCAGCGACGGGGGAGACACTTCGTTAGATCCCCTTCGAAAGTAACTCGAAGCATTTCATCGCCATACTCGTTTTCGACGATGTCGATGTCTTCAATGTGAGAGACCCCGATTCGGTCGCTCTTATAGAACACATCCGGCTCGAAGTTGATTACTGGGAGGTCTATCCTCTCTCGAACGGTTCGTGTCTCGCCGATCTCAGCGCCGTCCATTGGATCGTTTTCGCTCATTGTTGCTGATCTTCTCCGAAACGATCGCTTGTTGTGGCTAAGCAGCGTTCCCGAGCCGCTTGCAGATTATCTAAACTCCGATGGTACCGCCATAAGGAAATGGCAGCACGGATACCGTAATCCCTCGCAACGCCGAGATAGGTCAAGAACCCACGACCACTATACCGGGTGCTGGTATCGTTCTGGCTCATTGTTGCGAATCTTGTGTGTAATCGCTCTCCGGGAGGTAACTAACGCAACCAAGATACTCCCGGTTTTCCGGTTTTCTGTGCTGGGCCTTACACCCACCACACCTACGACAAACCTGGCCACATCGACAACTACCGGACTCAGGCATCCCGATCACCCCACTCAACGCGATGGTACTCACGGAAGGCCTCAGCGACCGCCTCAACACTGGCGGACTCCCAGAAACTCCCCGCATTCCGAGAGTCAAGCCCCGAATATCGCTCTATCGCTTCAACGTGTTCTAATCCGAACCCGTCGACCTCGTCGGTAATATCTTCGAGGTAACGAACGTGGGTTTTTGCAGCGGCTCCAATTACCTCCTCGACAAACTCACGTCGCTGGCTACCGGATTTGGAGAACTCACTCATTGCCATCGCCTCCCGCGGCCCAAAGGTCGATGCTTCCACCGTCCGCGACGGCGGAATTATGGAACAGGCTGGTTTGCGTGGAGTCCTGTTCGTCCTCGGCGTAGAACGGCCCCAGCATGTAGTTCAACTGGAGCACCACGGCCTGGGCATACGCCGAGCGAACCGTCGAGGAGTTCTCTCCGCGGGCGTACTCGAAGTTTTGTTGTTGCCAACTCGAATCGGGGATCTTGTCGCCGCGGATGACCTGCTCCGGCGTGCTGAGGTCGAACGAATCCAGCAGCGTCGGGTCTTCACGCAAGGCGTCGATGATCGTCCGTGACGCCCCGAGCCCGAGCCCGTGAGCGTACACGTAGCGGCCGGCTTCATCGCGAAACCGGCGAATCTCCTTGAGTTGCGTCTGCGGGTCCGCGGCTGCGATGCCGCCGAGCACGTAGTGGCTGAACCCGCCGAGTTCCCGGTAGTGATCGTCGTAGGGTGGTTGCAACGGGATCAGCGGGGTCGCGGTGCACGGGTGGCGTTCGTACTCGTCGACGAACTCCCGAACGGCTGCCGTCGTAGCCTCCTGGTCGTCGAGCGTGTCGTTCGGGATCACGTAATCGGCGTGCAACTCGTAGGCCTTGTCCAGCGTCTCGCGGTTGCCGATCGTCTCGTCCATGATCGCCGAGTCGATGATGGTCTCCAGAGACTCCTCGGCGAGCCACGGCCGCGCACGGCCCGCGTGCTGGAGTCTGTACGGATACCAGTACCGCGGGATGTAGGACGCAACGAACACCTTGACGGGACACGCCGAGATGATCTTGAGCCGTTCGGCGAGCTCACGCATCCGGCACCACCTCCACGGTGTCGCAGTCGTCGCAGATCTCGCCGCCCCCGATCGTCTGACTGCACTCCCGGCACTCCGAGTAGTGCTGCATCGTCTCCTCCCATACGTCCCCGTCGTACCACTCACACTCGGGGCAGGCCGTCCATTCGGCGATTGAGAACCCGCAGTCCGGGCACTCGAAATTCATCTCCGTGTACTCCGGATCTTCGTATGGGCCAACCTCGTCCAATCGACCGTGACCAGCCTCAGACATCGTTATCGGCCTCCGTGTGTAGGTATCGCTCCTCAGTCACGGACGGTAACTCCAAATCACGCCGTCGGGCACCCAACGGAATGACCACAGCCAGACGGCCCTCCGCGCATATCTCTGCGGCCCTCTCCGAGGCGTGGATATAGGCTGACATGGCCGATTTATCTCCTCGGAAGTACTCCCATGTTTGGGGCAACCCGCCGTCGTGAACATCACGAGGATCATCCCTTCGGACGCGGTGACCGCTCTGACCCTCCCGCACGCTGAACGTCACCCAGTCAATCTGTTCACTATCGGTCTTCTCGACACCGCCATCCGCACGCAGCTTGTCGTTCTCGCAGCTATCCGCGTCCAGGTATCGGGCGTCTGGATGCTTGCCGACCTCATACCGGGCGTGAGGCTCGCAATACTTTCGTTGGAATGTGTGACGTTCGTTCCCGTATTCCACTGTTATCTCCGAGTCCCGATTGCAGGAGATCGTCTGGCACTCCTGCCCGCTGTCGGATTCATCGACACCACCATCGGTATGCAGATGCTCCCGCTTGTAGTCCGGGTCCGCTTGCTGCTTTTCCTTGGTGAGCGGTTTGCAGCTCCCTCCGCATTGGGGACACGACTCGAACGTGAGGCGCATGTAGCCGCACCGCCAACACTCCACGCGGTCACTATCGGCCTGCGCAGTCCCACCGTCGGTCGCATAGTCGGGCGGTTCAACGTCCTTCTCCACCGTCACGATGTTCCGACCGGACGCGCCGCACTTGTTGCAATCATACCCCGCCCCGAGGCTGTGGGCCTTCTCTTTGAACTCGTCGCCGCAGGCCCTGCATCGTCGCAGGTCCCATCGGGCCCTATCGGGTTCAGACATCCCGATCACCATCCATTTTCCGAGCTTTTTCCATGCTGACGACGTTTACGCCCTGGATGCTGTCGCGGGCGAGCATCTTCTCCAGCTCGATGCCGACGCCAGTGTGGTGGCGACCGGACCCGAACCGCATGTTCGCGATCGTCCCCCGCTTCGGTTCTTCCCAAACAATCGCGACGAACTCCGTCCCGTACACTTCGAGACAGATCACGTCGTCGTCTTGGAGCCGTGCCGCGTAGGCGTCTGAAAGCTCACTACCGGCCTCAGACATCCCGATCAGCCCCCTTGTAAATATCTCGGCCAGGGGTGGTTTTCAGATAGCGCGTGCGGCTCGGGCCGGTCGGCATCTGAATTACCGTTACGGGATGTAGTAGGTCGCCGTCGAGGGTCGCCTGCAATCGATCACTACCGCTCTCAGGCATCTTGCAACCCCCTCTCGTAGTCGTCCACCCGCTTGGTGCGATTGCCCTCCGAGTCCCAGAATCGGGACCGCTCTTCCTCGGTGGGGTCGTACGGGGTGGGAATGGCGATGAGGTCCGGCTCTCGCTGTGCCCTTCGTTCGGCCTGTCGCTGAGTCAGCCCATCCCGAACCTTCTCGTACCACAACTCGCCGAGCCCGACTCCTTGAACTCGGGCGACCATCCAGAATCGCTCCCTACCGCTCATCGACTCACCTCACCGAAGCAGATCTCGCAGGGCCTGATCCCGGCGGCTTCCAGCTCGTCTACTGGATGGATCTCCCAATCCAACACAGAGTCGTCGGGGACGGCTTCGGGATGGCAGTAAGCGTCCGTCGGATGGATGACTGCTCCCCGATCGTTACCGCGTCCGTAGGTATCATTCATACCGGATCCCTCCCCTCGGTGATTCGTTGGCTTGCGATCCACCAGTCGGTGAACCACTGGACGATTCGATCGGCGATGTCGGCGAAGATTGCACCAGCGACGAAGACGACAACAACTGGTGCCTGGATCGCCTCCAGTACGAGCACCACGCCGACGAACGCGGGCACGATCACACCCAACCACGAGATGAACTGGATCGACCAGAAGGACCGCATCCGACCGATGACACCTACGGATGTGCCACCGTCCGTTCGGAAGTCGTCCTGGCGTCCAACGGCATCGTGATCAGACACGGAGACCACCCCGCGCTTTGACTCGAGCTTTCGCTCGCTTGCGTTGCACCTGCTTGGTACATCGCGGGCACAGCTCGTGCTCCTCGCCGTCGATCGGAACCCGTGCCACCCCATCGAGTCGCGGGCACCGTTCGCACTTCATCGCAACAGCCTCCGGATCCGCCCGGCGAGCGTTTCGGGTTCATTGGCGATCCATTCGGGGACCATGTATCGGAACCCGCACGAACACGCCTGGGCGTCGTCATCCCACGTATCGGTCAGGTGGTGCTGGCACGCCGGGCAGTGGTCGACCTCGAACAGCTTGGGACGTTCCTCGAGCATGCTCATGCCGAACCACCCATTTCCTGAGTGATCTGACGGGCCTCGGCGGCCGTCACGCGCCGTTTCTTGAGTGGAATGAAGTGTGGCTCTCCCACATCGACCCACGCGGTCACAACGTGCGTGACGCGTCCGTGCTCGTCCCGCAGTATGCGCTGTCCCGTCTCGATCTCGTGGGGACACCAGCCCTTTTGGTGATCGCTCGACGGCTCGCCACAGCATCGCAGTCGCACCGAGGGATCGCGCCGACTAAGGAGCTGCATCAGGCCGGCACCTCCGTCTTCTCTCGGTCGCCATCCCACGTCTCGAGCAGCTCCAGCGCGTCGGGTTGCTGGGCCGCCCACACGCGGATGAGGTCGCCGCCCATCTTGCTTGCCGCCGGGCCGACGATCCGGACAGTTTCGCACTCCACCGACGGAAACCCGCGGTGTTCGTCGCTCTTGACGCGGTAGCGGTAGCCCTCCTCGTGCTTACCGGCGACGATCATGAGATCGCCCGCGACGAGGCGCCCGTCTCCCGGGGCATCTCGCACTAAGCGAACAACTGTGGCGTACAGGTACGACGCCATCAGCCGATCACCTTCCCGTACCGACAATCGTTCCCTCTGCCTTTTTCTACCGTCGTAGCGTATCGTGTCATGGCGTCATTCCTATACAATGGCGCCGACTGGCGGTCGTGCCCTACCGCACGACTGCCCTTGTAGGGGCAGATTTCCACCAGTTCTTGCCATGCCAGAACATGTTATGACCCAAGTATTTAATACTTTGCCCTTGTTAGTGGTTATTAGCCCTAGATGGTCGATAACACCCTTAATTGGCGCAAACCTGACAATATCGGCGGAGCTAACAAGAACCCCGATGAAGCCGACGGTGTGGCGCCGGCAGATCGGGAACGGAAGGTGCTCGAGTTTATTGCCGAGCACGGGTTTCCGATGCCCCCGATCGTGATCTACCGCGGTATGCGGTTCCGAGAAGACGTGACCTTCGGTTATTCGGCGACCAAGGACATTATCGAACGTCTTGTTGACTTCGGCGAACTCATGCCCGTGGAAAAGGACCCGATCGAGCACCGCGAGATTGTCGAGCTGCCTCAGGACACAGATGCGCGTGCCTATTATTGGATCACTGACAAGGGCCGCGAGCGCGTCGGTGCCGCCGAGTGATTCCACAACGTATCACTCCACCAACTCGACGTGGCCCCATGGGACCATCTGGCGGGTTTTCAAATCCAACAGTTCTTTGAACTCCGGATCTACTCTTGCGCCGCGTCCGGCAGCTTCCGCGCACGTACGGCAAAACAACTCCGAGCCCGAGGGGATCCACGCCGCGTGACCAACAGGACAGCGGAACCGCCATGAGGCCCGTTCGGCGTCGATCTCGATTGTGGGCGCACTCTCAGTAGATGATTGATCAGCATCCGATGTGGCGGATGACATAGAATATTCTCACGGACATATTTGTAATGAACCGTCACCAAGGGTTCAGTGAAAGTGTCCTGATGCAGACGCTTAGTGGAAGTGAAGGTGGCGAATCTCGAGTTAATCAGCCGCCGAAGATCCGGCGTCTGGCGATTCCGTGAAATGGGAGTGTTGTGGAATCTGGATCCCGCCATCTAATGAGAAGATATGGTGAAACGAAGATAACGCCAAAAATGAAAGCTCCTATGTTAAAATGAAGCACCGAGAGAGCGAGACCATAGACTCCAAACAGGAACAAATAGGCCATGATCCACCTGAACAGCTTTCCTGACCATCGTTCGACTAATCCGTGGTGGTACTCCCCCGCCATGTCTGACGTTTGACCCATCTGATAATAAATTCGATGCCAATGACGGTTGTGCGTTTGATCCCGTCCGATAGGCTTACATTATCCTGCTTGTACGCCTATGCCAATCCATGGCAATGCACCATCTCGGCCAGCAAACGTTAGAACTGGTTGAGGCGTGGCATCCGCGGGAGCTCCACGACACCGAATGGGAATTTCGAGACGATCTGAAGGAGTACATCCAGGACCATTTCAACCGCCAGGGTGGGACAGTCGCCGTCTCGAGCGAACGAGGCCGGAGCCGGGGAGACATCGTGATCGACGACTGCGTGGGTATCGAATTGAAAAACCGTTTTTCGAATAACCAAGAACGTCGACTCCGGGATCAACTCTATGACTACCAGGACGAGTACGAGTTCGTTATTTCCGTCGCCTGTGGAATTGAGGATCACGACGGTTGGAACCGCGTCAAACAGGAGTTTTCCGGCCAACACGACCCGATGGCTCCACCTGTCTATTTCGTCCACAAGCAACTGTCTGAGATGGGTGGGCGCCCCCGAAACCGCGGTAATAGCGGTTCGAAATCCCGGTCCGGGTCACCCGATCGAACGATCGCGGCCAGCGGAATGACCCAAACAGGTGGTCTGGATATGGATTTTGAGGCCGATGCCGAGGCGCTGGCGCAAACAATCGAGCACGGTATGCTGGGAGTGAGGGAATTATTCACCGCCGCAGATACCGATCTAACAACCGGCGAGGCCGTTGTTGGTGTAATACAACTGTTACTTGTCGCCGTAATCTTCGGCTTTGTCCTCTTCTTGGTCACCGACGTCCTCCTGTTGTGACCTTGCTCTTCCGGTGATAGCGTTGAGTTCGTCGCAGTACCAGCCAAAGGCCAGTGTGAAGGCCTGTTCTACCCGCCCGACGCCGATATTCGCCATATCCATGACGAGATAGTCCACCTCCCCGGATTCGGTGACGTACCCCGCTTTCACCGTTGCGCCAGCGCCGAGATCGCCTCGAACCTGGTAAAAGGGGTAGATGCGCTCTTGCTCGTCTGCGTTCTGCTCCTCGGATTGTTCCTCTGCGCTCATACCGATAAATGATCCCGGACGATCATATATATTCGGTTGAACACGGAAAAATGGGGTGCCCGGGCAGGCACCCACAGGAGCTAGCCGCGCCGGATATTTGGAAGGCGCCTCCGCGCCGGGCGCCGATCAAGCCCTACCCTACCTGATACTCATCCCGCGCAGCAGCTGGGCAGTCCCGACGAGATTCACATACAGTACCGGCAGTCCAACGGGTGTGGCAAACCACGCTGGGAATCCAATATTTATGAGCGCCAGCGGAAATAAATACACCCAGACGAAGGTCTGGATCATGATATCCACCGCAGCCACCGCCAATCCGAGAAGGTTCAGGGCGTTCGAGATCGTACTGCTCTCGGGGTCTTCGTGTGCTTGCGTCCGGAGATCGTCGGCCGTCCCAGTGAGACCGACGTCGTAGCCGACGCCGGCCCACGCTGTAAACCCGCTCCCGGTCATGATCGCGGCTGCCACGGCCATGGAGATGACGAACATCGGGGCAACGGTCGATCGGACCATCAGGCGGCCCCCCCGGAACCGTCACCAGCCGTCCCCGCGGAGAACGGCCGGCGATCAGTCACGCTGGGCCAACAGTAGAGAATCCAATTGTAGGCTAACAGCAGGGCGATAGCGGCCGCATGGAACGGGTTGGCGGGTAACCCTTCGTAGATCACCGGAACGGCCACAGCAGCCGTCGTGAGCGTGCAGATAACGCCGACGATCGTCGGTGCGAGATGGGCGATCCGAACAGCCACCCGAGGAGTGTCCGTTTGCCAGTGGTGTTCGGCGTGGGGCACCGCTCCGAACCACTGGATCCGGGTCTCAGCGAACGGCGCCGCAGCCGCCGCGTGGGTGAGTTCGTGCAGGACGATCGCCGGCCAAGCTGGAAGCTTCGAAAGCATCAGCCTCATTCGCCGTCACCCCTGCGGTTTCGGGCCAGCTCGAGCACGCCCATCGCGGGATCGTACGCCACGAGGACGACCCAGGCGAACACCAGATAGGCGACGGGAATCCAGACCCATCCCGTTGGTCGGTAAAGCTGCGCGTTGAGCGCTGTCCCGGCGAGCAATCCACCGAATCCCGCGGGCATGAGTCGCACGCCAAGCTTTCCAATGAGGTCGAGCTGGTCGTACTCGGCGAGACAGGTCGATCGTTGCCAGCCGGGTTCGGTCGTCGGGCTCTCGCCCGTTGCGATGTTGAACGCCAGCCCGTGGGCCGCCGCCCTGATTTCCTTGACGGGGGCGATCAGGTCGATGCAGTCCTCGCGAGTGAGAGTGGTGTCGATCTCGACGTCGGTATTGATGACGACCATCTCAGGTTAGCACCGTCCGGTACATGATCGTGAACACGGCCAGCGTGAGTGCCGCGAAGAGGATCACCCATGCGACCCCTTTGGCGAACGACGGCAGAACGGGCCACATGACCCCCGCTACCAGTGCGAGCCCAACAGCGGGCATCACGGGATCTTCGTACTTGGCATACAGGGGGACGGCAACCATCAGCGACACCATCAGTCCGAGCTGGAGTTCGGTCGAGGTGTCCAGGTAGCCGTCGAACATGCAATCCCAGGCCGTGTCGGTGACGTTGACGATCTCACAGGTCATGGTTCTAGTATCGGTTGTTGAAGTCAGCACCCTTGCCAAGTAGCGCGATCGCTCCCGCGAGGGCAAGCGCAGGCCCGGGGATTGCCACCCATCCCCACCATGCCAGCCCGAAGGCAAACACGGCGATGAGCAGCGCTCCGGTGCGAGCTGACGCTTTTGGTGTCGCTGCCAGGCCACCGATAAGGAGGATGTATACCCCCGCTCCAAGCCATGGTTGGCTGATTGGAATGGACAGCTCCCGGATGCCCGTCAGCGCAGTTGTCGCGCCATACTCCTCGCCAGCGACGGTGGCCGACCAGTTGGCTACCCAGGAGGTGTTGAGGTCGTCGCCGGTCACCTGGATGGTCGCTTTGTACTCGCCGATATCCGACACGCAGTCCTCGGCGTAGAGCACGTTCGACTGATTGCCGTCCTCGTGGACTTCTACGCAGAACTCGCTGGTTAGGTTGTTCTCGTCGGCATACTGGATGACGACGTTATCCTGAGAGGCCGAGACGTTCTCCTGGTAGGCTTCGATCTGATAGCCCCCACCATCAGGATTGGTCCACGTGATCGTACCGACGGTGAGTGTAACCGTGCCCTCAGCTGCTGCTGTGTACTCCCCGAGAATCCGCCGGTCGCCCTCCTCGTTTTCGATCGTGATGCGGTATCGATCCGATTCCTGAAGGTCGATGATCAGTCGCGAATCGGCGCCCAACCGGTCGCCACCGATGGTGGTCCACTGGTACTCCTCTAAAGCGTCGTTGTCGTAGATCGACCGGTTGATCACTTTATCGATGACCAGCTTGGGGTCGTCGTACCGACCGGTGTTATCCTGTACGAAGAAAGCGTTCTCGACGCTCGATTGTGATTCGTTCAGTACGAAGACCGTGGACTGTTCGAAGAGGTCCTCGACGATGATCTGCCGAACGTGATAACCCGGGGCGTCGACGACGATAACGTACTCCTCGTCCGTTGGTAATCCCGTGAGATTGACCCGGCCATTCGTGACCGTTTGGCGGTCGACCGTCTCGCCAGACCCACTGGCGAGCACCTCCACGGTGGATTCATTGATCAACTCGTGAGGCTCGTTTTCGTCCCGGATATCGATCGCCCCGACCGTATCGAAGGTGTGCGTTCCCGATCCAGGCGAGCGGTCGGTTCCGCCGTAACTGTCCTCAGCGATCGCATACCACTCGTTACCTCCCCCGATCGGGTTATTGTACTCCGTTGAGGCCGTGCCGTTCGCCGTCAGGGTATCCGAACCCATCTCGTTGTCGTCGCCGTCGTAGAACGTCACCGTCACCTCGTCGCCCTGGGTGGTGGGGAGATCCTCGTCAGAGACGTTGACGGATACCTCGATTGGCTGCTCGTTGACGAACTCGCCCCCTGTGGGTTCGGGATCGGACAGTTCGGGAGCGCGGTTCTCGAACAGCACGCCCTCGTCGTGCAGCCGGGCCGTGGGGTCGTCACCGGTCTTGGTGAACGTGACGTTCACCCGGGTGTCAGTGTTTGTCGCTGCCGATATGTCGAGCGTGTGATTGCCGGTCGTGGTGAACGTGCTGGAGTTGACGTCGGTCCACGCACTGCCGTCGTGTTCCTGCCAGGTCACCTCGGCTGAGGCGTTATCGAGCGTGAGATTCGTAAATCCCGATTGAACGTTGTCGACCGAATGATTCGCACCGATATAGGTTCCTGGCGTGCCAACGTCAGTGTCGGAGACGAAATCGAAGTACGCGATTGACGTGCCGCCAGTCCCCTGATCGTTCACCCCGAAATGGACCCCACCAGAGGAGAGCGTTGCGTCAGACATTTCCGCCGAGGCCAGATTCGTCGATCCGTTGTAGATCGTAACGGTCTGCGTCCCGTCCGATTGCCAGTCAATCTCTGCTCGGAGCCAGGAGTCCTGATTGCCAGCGACGTCGAAGTTTGCGGTAGCCTCGGTCGTTGCTGACCCGCCCGAAAGCACCTGGAGTTGCAGATCGTCAGTACTCCCCTCGAGTCGCCACCGGTACATATCGTCCGGTTCTGAGGTTTCTTGCTGGGCAGCCCAGCCAAATGATGGCTCGGGATCGTCGTTCCCGTACTGGAAGTACACGCTGAAATTGTCCCCCGCTTCGGGGTAGTCATCGAGCCCGCTCGTCGATGAGATACCGTTCGAGCTGCCACCACTCGCATCGATTTGCAGCGCCTCTGTCCCCTCGAATACCGTACTGGATTGGACGGTTGCGCTGGCGGTGTCTCCAGAATACTCGCTAATGTCCCCATCCTCGAAGTCATCGTAGACGGTTTGATTGATTAGTTCGACAAACGCGTCGTCACCGCTCCCATTGACGGCGACGTTGTCGAGCTTGTCCGCGTTATTGAAATCCGTATCGTTGGTATGAATCGATCCCAGCGCGGTGTTCGTATGGCTCGACGCGGCCGCCGGAACGGCAGTCACGGTCAGAAACACGAGCGCCAGGACGATAGCGACCGTTCGCCACCGTTTTTCAGCCCCAACATACCCCATCGTCCTACAGCCCCCTCCGGCGGCGCTCTTTCTGGAGCTCCTCTTGTGCCGGTCCGAACACCAGGTAGAGGATCACCGACAGAATCAGGATCGGTACGATGAGGATGTACGAAACCTCTTGTAGGAAGACCCAGGCGCCATTGAACGGGTTGGAACTCTCTGCGATGGCGAGGTCTGCCCCCACGTTAAACATCGGCCCGACGACACGCGTCAGGAACACGATGAAGAACAGGATGACCACGAGGAATTGGGTCATCAACACGACGCGGCGCCAGTGGCTCATGATCTAATTACAACCCCGTTGCCTGGTTCTCTACCCACGCCCTGAACAGCAGGTAGACGAGTAGCGAGATCGTGACTGCGAACAGGAAGTAATCGATGGTATACTGCCCGTACGTACAGATTTGTGTCTCGACAGAAGGGATGCTACAGTCCGCGATCGCGAGCAGCTCCGTCCCAATCGTATTGAGGAGCATATCGAGCAGGGCTGCTCCGGCCCAGATGAGCGCGGCGCGGACGTAGCGTCCAAACATTCACAGATCCTCGAGTTGGCGCTCCAGCTCCCGGAACTGTGCACTAGATTGGGCCTGGACCTCCTCGATCGAGAGGATTCCCGTCCCTGTGACCTCGGCCTCCTCTTCGAATCCGAATCGCGGCCGGAACTCCTCGTCATCGCCACCTGGGGCGTAGAGCCTGGGTGGCGTCGATAGCGGTGGATCTGACGGTGTTCCTGGTGGTGGTGGCGAGTACGGGGGAACGGTGGTGGTGCTGGGCGGGCTATACGGTGGCGACGGCGTTGACGGTGTGCTTGGGGGCGTGATAGGAACCGACGGCCATCTGGGAGGATCTGACGGCGTTCCGGGGGGTGGTGAGTACGGTGGTGTGGTGTACCGGGGGATCGAAGAGGTGTCGTCAGGCGTTCTCGGCGGTCTGCTTGGCGGTATGTCCACGTCGAGCGGTGGCGTGGATCCGCTCGCCTTCGAGTCGATGTCGGTAAACCGAGACTGGAACTCGCTATCGAGGCGATCTGGATCAATGGGCGATGGGGACGTCCGATCTCGCGGTGCCCCCGAGCGTCGCCTGTAGGGAGACGGGACCGGGCTCTCCTGGACGTTTACCCCAGGTGAACGACCGGCAAATGTACTTCCCACCCCTGACGTTGCCGCCGGGCTGGCGAACGGAGAGGAGATGCTAATATCGCGGCCAAAGTCCGCAATCTCCATCCGGGTCGTGATCTCCCCGCTCTCGGCCGCAGACCGGTACTGCTCCCGAATGCTGCGTGCGAGTTCCGGGTCGTACGTTTCGACGAATCGATCGAGCGATTCCTCGGCACGTGCAGCTCGTCGAGACCGTCCTCGCTGTCGAAGCCCTTCGATGTTCGCCCGCTCACCGATATAGAAGTCGGCGATGTCCTTGAGCCGGCCAGGGTGAGTGGGGGTAACGCGGCTGGTGAGTTCTCCCACCGTCCGCGGTTCCGCCGTGATGACCTCCATCGAACCGGCGCCCTTCCGGGCGGTCTGTTCGGATAGCGTGGTCGTCTCGACACCCTCCCGTGATCGGATGGGTGCCTCGCTTCGAACACCAAACGTTCCCCGCTCGGGTTCGAAGATCCGCGAGTACCCGCTCTGCGGGGCCTCTGCTTCGTGGATGTCGAACAATTCCTCCCCGGTTCGACGGGACCGCACGGTACTTCCTTCGACGTCGACAACACGTTCATTCGCTGCCCGGTTCATCCGCTCGGCGACACGTTGGGCGAATTGCGTACTGCTTTCGACCCCTCCGATGTCGATATCCCGCGGGACGCGGGCCAATCCTGGCTCGCCCACTTCTCGGCCAGCGGCGCGTTGTGTGATCGATCCGTAAATCTGGCCCCCTTCTCCTCGAACGGTTCGAAGGATCTCCGGGGCAGCGGCCTCGGGGACGCCTTGCTCGACGAGGACCTCCTCGACGGTCGACCGCAGTTCTCTCGGTTCGACCCTCGAATATTGCGTCTCGCGTTGGACGTTCCGAAATGCTTCTGTTCGGATCGCTTCGGGGGACTCTGCCCCGATCGTCCGCTGAACCGCCCGGGTTTCAGCGGCCGTCAGATCGGCGGCTATTCCCTCTTCCGGGATGGCCCGCTCGCTAACTCGGGGGCGTCGCTGGATCGCCGGGCCTTCTAGCCCGCGGGCGACCGTGACGCCTTCCGTGAACTCCTCGACCTTTCCGGTTCGTCGACGGAGACCAGCGGTGACACCCGCTGCTTCGCCCACCTGAAACCGCTGGACAGATGGCCTGGGAGCTCGGGCGGCCACATCGACTGCCGTCCTCCCGGCTCGTAGAGGCGCGCCTGCGGCCTCTGTCGCGATCCGCGATCCAGTTGGGCTAATCCTCCCGGCTGCTCTCCCAGTCGTCCTGGCAGCCCCTGCAGTGCGTCCTGTACCACCCTCGACGACGCCTCGAGAAAACCCTCTGGCGGACGGAACCGCGAGTGGGGCAGCGAGCAGGGCAGCCTCGACAGGATGCTCTCTGAAGTACTCGGCCTGGCGCTCTCCACCGGTCCGGGTGGATGTCGCGGTGGTTTCGCCGAGTTCTCTCCATGTAGCATCTCCGGAGATAATCTGATTGACTCCCTCCGTAACCGTAACCGACCCACGAACGACTGTGCCAGCGAACATTCCCGCGGTTGCGGGGATTCCTTCGACAAAGGCCCGTTCGGCCGGTTCTCCAATCACGGGAACGCGTTCGAACGGGGTCACATCGGCCGCCGCCCGACCGAGATCCTGACCAGCGATTTCGATGGCCTCGCCGGTCTGGTAGACGACCCCTCCAACTTCTTCTACGGTGAGCCCAAGCGGATCCTCGGTGAGTTGTTCGAACCCGCTCACAGCCTCTTCATACCGCTCTGCTTCGAGTTCGGCAGCGGCATCGAGTTGGGCTTCGGTCCCGACGAACTGGCGTCCGGGAGAGACCTGCTCGCGCATCCGCCGATCGACCGATTCGATATAATTTGCCGTGTCATCTTGCGCTGCTTCGATACGGTCGGCTGCAGCGGTGCCGATCATCCCGCGGGCAAACGGTTCGGCGCCCTCTTGAATCGCCGACCTGATCGCCGCTCGCCGTTCCTCCACGGCCGCCTGATCGCCCCTACGTCCTCCCAGCGCCCCCCGTCCCCCAGGTGTGAATCCGTCGTCCCCCCGGGCGGATGGTTGATACGATTGCTCGGGTGGCGCTATCACACGGACTTCATCCATTCCCACAGCCCCACCTGGTTCGACAAACTGAAGATCGGTCGTTTGGGCCTGTGCGACCTCTCTCTGAGCACTTCGTTGGCTCGCTGCCTCTGCACGCGCCCCGGCCAGTGGATCTCGCTCGAGCTGGAACCGGACGCCCTCCCTAAGCCGTATCACCTCGTCGCCAAAGTAGACCTCGTCGCGAGTGATGTCTCGGTCCGGAACGCTCGCGTCGATCGCCTCCACGGCATCCTGTTCTATCTGGAACTGGACGCCTTCCTTGAGCCGGGTCGCCTCGTCACCAAAGTAGACCTCATCCCGGGTGATGTCACGTTGTGGCACCGCCTCGTCGATCTCGCGGACGATGTCCTGCTCGAGTTGGAACCGAACACCCTCTTTCAGGCGGGGCGTTCCCTCCTCGAATACGAGGTCGTCCTGGGTGATATCTCGCGCTTCGATCCGTTCATCAAACCAGTCAACCCACGCCTCTTCCCGAACTCGGGGTTGGAGTGCGGGCTCTCCCTCTTCGGTGGTAGTCCCGACCACCTCGACGTCTTCGTACGAAAAATCCTCCTGCTCCGCGGCGAAATCTCGCCGGATCTCGCGTCGTCGACGGCGCTCGTATCGCTCCTCGTCGACCTCGGCGTACAGCCCCTCGTCCTCGTCGAATCGGATGGAGTACTCGTCGCGGCGCAATCCGCCTTCTTCCAGCTCCCGAGTGGTCTCCTGGACGTACGCTTGGGCTGTCGTATCCCCGAAGTCGTACTCCTGGTCCAGCTGGGAGACGCGCTCTGGCCGATCTTCGAGTCCGGTGGCCCCGGCTGAAGCACCTGCTGATGCCCCGCTGCCGTTGCCAAACTGTTGCCCGGTATCCGGGTCGGGCTCGGGATCGACTGCAAGCGGAGCGTCCCCACTCGTTCCCGTTCCCGTTCCCGCATCCCCGCCAGTCTCTGTCTCCGGCTGATCGGTGTCTGCATCCGTGCCGTCGGTTGGCGGTTGCTCGGGTTCGTCCGTTTCTGCGCTCGTCTCCGCATCGGCTTCATCATCGTAAACCCTGACGCGCTCCTCTTCCTCGGGGCTGAGATCACCCGCTTCGTCGATCACTCCCGCTCGGCTTCGGCCCGATCTGTCCCGATAGGGGTCCTCGGCGGACATTAGAGTCCCCTCCCGGTTCCGGGCTGCCACGTCCAGAGTCGGCGGGTCAGCGAGGTGAACTCATCGCGGTCCTCGGAATCCAGGTAGGAGTCAACCGGTCGCCGGGTGTCCACGCCGGGGTAATCGTACCGGTCCGGATCGCGATGCCACTTGTCGTAATCCGTGGTGACCGGTGCCTGGCGCGATTCGTCCGCGTTCTGGGCGTTCACCCGACGGTGCTCGTGCGATCGTTTGGCCTTGGCCCACCGTCTCGGTGTGACCTTCATACCGTTCGTGAGCCTGACGGTCGATCCAGGCGTCAGGGCGGCTCTGACCTGCCCCGTCGAGACGATCTCCCGGATTTCTCCGGGCGACCATCCCATTTCTCGGAGCTCGGACTTGGCGGCCGCACTCCCGCGCTTGACGCCCTCGATGGCGTGCTTCTCGATACCACGCTGTTCTTCTCGGTAAGCATCTGCGAGCCGACTGGTGTTCGACCGCTGCTGATCCATCCGGCGCCCTCGTTCCTCCCGAGCTGCTTGACCGAACAGCGTCCGGTTCTCGTCGACGGTCAGGTCGGGGTCGTAGTGCGAAATGAAGTCGTCCACTCCCGCGTCCCGGGCGGCGGCTTTGGCCGCCTTGGCCTCCACTGCGGAGACCTTCGAGAAGTCCAGGCGGCGCTTCTCGTGGGCTGTGAGGCCAACATCCGCGGGGTTGTAGCCCGTTTCGAGGTCGGCCATGCCGTCGGCTGCCCGCATGGCCAAGTCCTCGGCTTCCATCCCGGCCGATTCGGCGAGCGAGACGGTCTTCTTCCGCCAGTTGTCCTCCTCGGCGAGCAGGCTACCGAACTCGTCCCTGACATCACGCGCTTCGTCGATCGACGCGAACTCGATCTCGGGCTGGTGCTGGTACATCAGTATACCGGCCCCTGGGACCAGCGCCCCTTGGTGTCCTGGACGCGGAAGCTGGTGTTGCGCTTCTTCGCCTCGCGGCGAGCTCGCTTGACGGCCGCACTCTTCGTCCGGTGGCGCGACAGAATGGTCCCGCCCGAGCCGTTTCGGACGATCCAGTCACCGCTGCGCTGGCCGGACTTCTTGTTGATCTCGACGAGTATCATAGCTTGTCACCTCCTTCAAGACCGAGCGATCCGAGCAAACCACCGGGCTTGACGCCCTTTCCGTGCTCGGCCATCCACTCCTCGGCCACACGGACAGCCTCTTCGCGGGTTCGGGTGACGTCCACTTGCTCGGATGGGTACGCCCCATCGTCGTCGATGTCGGTCGCCTCGATGACGTGGACGTCCTCGAGACGGCGCACTGTCACGACGGTAACCTCGCCGTTGTTGTGCTCGCGCCGCCAACTCGCCTCGTGCTCGGGTGCGTCGTCGCCTTCGTACTCGCTGTAGTCGTGATCGGACGACATCAGCCGACCACCCCCGGAAGCGCCGGGACGATCGTCAGCCCGATGTTGAGCCCGCCACTGATCACACCACTGGCTGAACCGGCGATCCGCGAGGCGATTGCCGGCCCCAAGAGCCCGAGGGCGAACGCGGCCAGCAGGGCCAGGATGTACTTCCAGTTGTTCCCCCAGTCCTGCATATTGAGCGCAGCGAGCTTGCCTCGGGTTTCCTGCTGTTGCATCTCCTCCTGGTCGATCTTCCCACCGAACATCTCGAAGGCGTCGCGGAAACTCACTACCGTCCCGGTGTAATCCCCTGTTTCGGGGGCTCCACCCCCAGGGGTTCTCCGCTGATGACCGGCCGCCACACCTCCGTCGGTCATCGCCTGCTCTCGAGGGCGGCCGACGCCGGGGCCGTAATCATATCCGTTCGGATCGATATCCACGGCCACGTCCGGCTGGCCACCGGCTCGTGTGAACTCCTGGAACCGGCCCAGCTGGCGTGCCGTCGCGATCGCGGACTCGAGCGGCTCGGTGATCTCCGAGCTGGCCCGGAGTGCCCAGACCGTCGGGATCTTCCCATTGAGGCGTTTGGGGTCGTAGCCGATGCCCTTCGCGTAAAACGTCTCGTCGTTGTCCGTGACGAACGCGGTTTTATCGCTCTCCCAGGTAGCCTTCCGGGGGATCACCACGCCATCCCCGTAGATGACGTTACAGATGACGTCGGCCTTCTTGAGCTTCATCTTGTTGCCAGCATTGATCAGCCCATCGGCGACGTCCCCACCAACCTTCGGGATCTTCCCGAGGATCCCCAGGATCGTCGCCTTGAAGAAGATGAGCACTCCGTCGACTACCATCGCGAGAAGCTTGATGAACGGAGCGATCATGCTCACAATGATTCCGGCGGCGCCTTCCGCAACGCCGCGGCTCGCTTCGCCGCCGTCATGCCATGCTTGTGTAATTCTGCTCATGGGTCTAGCTGAAGGGGTTGATCGTGCTCAGGAGGCCGCCGCTGCTCTTCTGCTCGCCGCCGTCCTCCCGGCGGACCTCCGAGGAAACGTGCATCTCCGTGAGGCCCTTGAAGAAGGTCTCCCGGCCGAGCGACTGCATCGCCGTCCGGAGCTGGACGAGAACCGACCGCATCGCCTCGCGTGTGTGGTTGTCCAGCGGTTGGCGCATCGGTCCCGGATCGTTCTCGACGTCCTGAATGACGCGAAGGAACGGTCCCGTCTGGAGTCGGCCACGCTTGCGGTCGGAGACGATTCGATCGAACAGGTTGGAGTTGAGCAACTCGTTGCCGAGATCGTCGTAGTAGTCGTCTCCGTGAGCTGCGAGCATGAGCATCTGACTCAAAAACGGCTTGAGGTACGCCTCCATCTGCTCGAACTCCGGACTATCGACATCCACGTCGGTCAGGCGATCGAGCAGCTCGGTCGCCCCCTCGCCGTAGAAGTCCAGCATCGGCCCGTCAGCGTGGTGCTGTGCGGCGCTTTGTGCCTGGCTCTGTGCGTCGGATACCTCGCCCTCCTGGGCTTGCACCCGGGCGAACTCTTCCGGTGACGGCTGTCGTCCGTTGGTACTCATGATCTAAACTGGCGCCTCCCTGTCGGATTCCTCTCCGGGGGGCCACTTTCCGGTCAGCGATCCGAAAATGGCCAAGAGTGAGATAATGGCCAGGCCGAGACTCAACAACTGCACCGAGAACGATCCGTACGAAAACTCCTGGCCGCCGTCGACGACCACCAGGTTCGAGCTCGCCAGAATCAGGATCGACCAGCAGAATAACGAAATGGCTCCGAACAACTCGACCTCGCTGTGCCAGCGGTACAGACCGATGGTGAACAGCAGACTCACGCTCCCGAGGGCAGCGACGAGGAAGTACTGCGATTCGTACATCAGCGTCCACCTCCGGGGAGCATATCCAGCCAGCCGAGGACGACGACTCCGCCGAAGAGCAACAGTCCAACACCAGCGGTCAACAGCACCTTCTCCAGCACGCTCGCCATGTCCTTCGTCTCCTCATCCTGATCGTCGTACTCGTAGGAGATCGCCGCATCCTCGCCGTCGAACGTGGCGGTAGTGTTGTGCCACTCGACGGATCCATTGCCGGCGTGCCAGGTGTAGTCCGTCGTCGCGACGAGCTCGGCGTCGGTGCTGTTGTACACCGTCACGGTCTCGTTGAATCGAACGGCCTCGTCGGCCGCTTCGACCGCTGTGAGGTTATCGTAATCGACGGTGATCGATTCGTTCGTTACGCTCTGTGTCTCCGCGGCGTCGGTGTACGCCGATCCCATCGCTACGGCTCCCAGTACGAGGAGAACAGACAGCGCGGCTAGCTTTCCGAGAGTGCTCATGTGCCCGGTTGGGTTGGTTGGTAGGGGGTAATCGGTCGGATCAGCGCCCACCGCGTCCGCCACTGCTGAAGCCACCGAAGTAGCTCAGAGCGACCGACGCGCCGAGGGCGATCAGACCCAGTCCCACCATGATGTACGCGATCTCACCGTACTCCGCGAAGGTCGCAGTCAGCGCCTGGAAGGAGTTCTCTGTGAAGTACGAGTAGGTAATCTCCATCGTCACCTCGGACGAGTCGAGGTTCTCGAGCGTCCCGTTTGTATAGAACTCGTAATCCGTCCCTTCCGTCAGCGCGGTGTCATCGGATGCGTTCACCACCGTCTCAGCGTTCTCTCCGTCGTCGTAGTACCAGTCGGCATCCGACACGTTGACCGTCGTCGATCCGCTTGCGCTGATGGTCTGGTTCTCGGTTACGGTGTCCGTGGGAGTGGCACCGTCCCAAGGCTCTGCGACAATTGAGGTCGCGTAGAGCTGGCCGAGCACGATCAGGATGATGACGGCCACGAGAATTGCCCGGCCGATCATCATGACCGGACCGGCAACATTCGCGCGGGTCAACAGCCGTCGATCGCTCTCGACGTCCTCCGCGTTTTCGGTCAGCTGCGATCTAGGCGTCGGGGGCATCGGAACCCTTAGCGCCCGCCGTTTCCACCGCTGAAGCCACCGAAGTAGCTCAGGGCGACCGATGCACCGAGCGCGATGAGGCCGAGCCCCACCATGATGTACGCGATCTCACCGTACTCCGCGAACGTGGTGGTGAGATTCGTAAACGTGTTCGGGTTCTCCGGATTCGCGACGATCGAGGTCGCGTAGAGCTGCCCGAGCACGATCAGGATGATGACGGCCACGAGGATGGCCCGACCGATCGTCATGACCGGACCAGCGACGTGGGACCGAGTTACATCGACGAGCTTGTCAGCGGCCGAATCGATTGTGGAACGGTGCGTGTGAGCCGGTGCCTGTGCGACAGACATGGCCGCGAGTTGGGGTTTGGTTTCTAAATACCTGATCGGACGCTAACACTATGGCCTTAGCTTCGACTTAAGTAATGGCTAACATTCATTACTAGGAATCGCATATATCCAGATGAATGGCACGGACATCGGGGTCCAACGCTCTAATCATGCAGGAAGCGCGCCAGTCCATCGCCGGGGAGGAAGAACCGTTGAATAGCGAAGAAGCGTGCTCGGTGATCCAGCATGGCTCATCGCTGTTCGTCTGCGTCACGGACTACGGAAAAAAGACGCTCTCCATCGGAAAGGGAGACAAGGTGACGGTTCACACCTATACCGACCGGATCGAGGTGGTTCCGGAGGCCAAGGATGACTGATGTCCTCAGAGGCGGGTTGCTCTCCGTCGGCGCCTTCGTCGTCCTCTTCGGTGCGGCCGCCGTTGTGACGAACGCGATTGGAGTGACGCTTTCCCCGGCAGACGGGCGTGGTGTTCTGATCGTCCTCGCGATCGCAGCGCTCTTCGTCGGGTTCAACGCATAATCATGGCCACCGAAAGCGATGACACGCCGAGGACGGTAGCCCGGCAGAAGATCATCGAAACGGCACAACTCAACTGCTACGAGGCCAGGTCACAGTGTATTCGCGTGAAAAGCCAGATGGGCGACGTCCCCCGGGAGTACCTGCTGGCGTTTCAGGACGCAATCCTCGATTACTACTGGGCGTTGAAGCCCTTGGCTGACGAACCTCCTGTCCACGGCTGGTGGGAGGAGGTCGAACTCTCCGATCAGTGGACTGTCGCGAGCGACGGTGGCGATGGAGACGAGACTGGTTTCGTTACGGGGGTTGATTCGATCGACGGAATAGAGGACGATATCGAGACTGTCAGAGAGAGAAAAAAGACCGTTCGAGGATTGGCTACATTCGAGCACCAGCAACAACGTGTCCTCCCGTTTCAGGTGCTCAAGGACATCTCCGGGGTGCTCGATGAGGCAACTGGTCGGCTTGGATTCATTCCCGCTACACCGACGCCGGTCGAGACCGATCCGGAACCCATCTAACAGACGATGGCCATAGAATCCTCAGGGGAGCTCGCCGACGACTTCGACGGACCGGTCGTTCCTCCGGAAGCCCCGGATCCGCCAGAAAACCCGATCCTCAGACACCTCGGATGGGCGCCGATGTGGATCGAGGATTCTAATGCGGTGTGGGTCGTGGTCGGAGATCCCGGGGATGGGAAGAGCCTGGCCTCGCTCCGCATCGCAGAGAAGGTCTGGCCTGATTTTTCCATCGACGCCGTGGCCAGCAATATCGTCGAGTTCATGGAGTTGGTGCTCGACGAGAGCTACGGCCAGGGATCGGTCGTCGTCTTGGAAGAGGGTGGGGTTGAGGCGAGTGCGTACGAATGGTACTCCGACTCGAATGCAGTGTTTCGAACTGTCTTGGAGACGTGGCGCCACCAAAACCGGATGGCGATCATCAACCTCCCGAACTTCCAGGCGCTGGACAAGGGCGCTCGCCGCCGGACAGACGTCATTGTCGAAATGATGGAAGCCAAGCCATGGAAGGAATACTCCGAGGCGAAACCCAAAGAGGTCGAGTACAACAACATTGACGATTTCTTTACGACACCGTTTCCGATCCTTAATGGAAAACAACACAAACGCATCCGGTTTAGACGACCGAGATCGGAGCTATTGGATGCATACGAGGACGTCAAGACATCCTACACTGGTGAGTTGAACGCGCGGCTCTATGAGCAACTCGTCAAAGGAAAGGAACCCGATGAGGATGATCCTCTCTCTCCGAAAGAGATCGCTGAAGAAATAAAATCGAATGACTCGGTCGAGGACTACATTAAAGATAATCACGGACAAGAGTATCTCGACCGCGACGAGATCGAATTAGACTTCGATATCGGAAGAAGTCGCTCGCAGAAGGTCAAGAAACTACTGTTGCGAGATATTGACCGAGACGTGATCTAATCGCCCTCCCCTACACACGGGAGGGTGCGTGGTTATTCGTTCATCACACGCGAGGACCGCTGATCGTCGATCTCTATTCACGGTGGCCTCTGGTTGCAGCAGCTCGGCCACGTCTCCGTCTGTGGATTCTGCTTAAGCTTTTACTTAAGGGAGACTGAATAATTACGGTTGGATCGGCCGTCTGTCCGTCTAATGACCGATCCGACCCGCCCGAGCGACGTCGACGGCGCGGGATCTCGAGGCGTGGACGTGTTTGATGACTTCCAAGAGCGGGCCGCTCACGCCGTGATGGTCTGAACGAGCATGAGTGGCGCAGACAGTATCGAATCCACAGCGCAAACCGTCGGACAAGCGGTGCTCGTCGTCGTCGTGCTCGCGATCGTCCTGGGGGCAGCCTTCGGCGCTGGGATCGACATTCTCGGCGAGCCCGACACGGCCACGGTCGAACCGGTGATGGATTCGTTCGTGCAGGTGGGCGGAGACCTGACCTACACCAACGGAATCACCGCACAGGCCACGCTCGAGAACGCGCTCCTCTTCGATGGCGAAGGATCGCACGTCTCCGCGGGAGCACCCGAGAACATATCCGATGGGTCCTGGACGGTCTGTGCTGCCGTCGAGCTCGGGAGCGATGCCAACCTCGATGCCACGTACGACGTCCTCGCGTACGATAACACGTCCATCCTGATCCAGTACGACGCCGGGAACTGGAGCACCTATCACGACAACGGCACGCACACCGCCCGAGCAACGATCGAGGCGCCGAACCCACGGGGGACCTCCGCCGATCCATTCACGGCAGTCTGTGGGCGGTACAACGCGACCGCGAACGATCTTGTCGTCTCCCGCGACGACACGATCTCGAGTGCCATCTCGCTGACCACCGCGAACACCTCCTTGAATACCTCGTGGGAGTGGATCGGCCGACAGGACGAGGTTCGGCTGTTCAATACGTCGGTGTCGAACAGCACGATCGAGGCGTACGCCGATGATCCGATCCAGCCCCTCCCCGGGAACGATCGGGCGGTCCGCTTCCTCTTCGACGAGGGAGAGGGGTCCACCACGCACGGATATTTCGCGAACGTCGACGCCTCGATCGGCGGTGCGGAGTGGACCAATGGCCTGTCGAAACCAGGGATATCCATCGGGACGGACTACGAGTTCGACCGGTCGCCGTTGCGGATCAAGGTCCTCTCGAGCGGCTACCTCGACAGCGCACCCGTCGTCTTCGTCGTCCAGCAGGCCGATGTCTGGTACAGCCTGCTGACCACGTTCGGCGACTTCGGGTCCCTCGCACTGGTCCTCATCGGCCTGGGGTTGATCGCCCTCGGAGCGAGCTGGATCTTCCGCGAGGGGTTGGGATTCGGCAGCGGAGGCGGTCGCTGATGGCCGTCACCGCGATCCCCCAGCGGACGTCGGCTCGGCTGGTGCTGCTCACGCGTGCGCGTGAGTACGTGGGTTCGATTCCCACCCGGGCCATTGCCGATCGGCCGGCATCCGGTAGGATCCGAGCCCCTCGGTGTTCCCTCACACATGCATGAGCGAAACCAACATACCGCCAGAGTCCAGCGACGAACCGGAAGAACAGCAAGGGATCAGCCGGCGAGCACTCATCGGCCTGCTCGCCGGATCGGGCGTCCTCGCGGGTTCCGCGATGGCGGACTCCTCCTTCGAAGCCGCGCCTGGCACCGTGCTCGGTATTGGAGGTGGTCCCATGGCTGACCCGATCGCGGACATGCGGATCAAGTATTACATCGACACCTTTGCCAACCGGCCGAGCGCCGGCGTCGAGGGGCGCGTCTTCGAAGTTCGTGACGATGGTCACGATAACCACGGGGCGATCTACTACGACAACGGGGCCTCCTGGGAGCTCGTCGACCGGAAGGTCGGATCGATCACTACAGAGGATTCAGTGACCATTTCGGGCGATCAAAGCGTCACCTATGGTCGCGACCACGTTCCAAGTGGCGAGACGGTAGCATCGGAAAGTGTTGGGGTGGGAGTTGGTTCGCGCGTCCAGGAAGAATCGTCGCAGGCCATGACGTTGGTCCGACACACGGTCGTGGGATATGAATCAGCCCACAACAATGACGGGGACAGACTGACCGCGGTTGGCTATCACGCGGCCCACGGAAATGGTGCCAATAGAGTAACCGCAATCGGTCAGGAAGCCGCCGCGCAGCTTGATGCAGCAGCTGACCGGACGGTGGCGATCGGGGATCGGGCGTGTGAAAGCGCTTCGGGGTTGATGACGTGGGGGGTCGGCTCTAAGGCTGCTCAAAACAGTAGCGGCCAGAAGGTGTTGGGTCTCGGTGAGGAGGCGGCCCGTGACAACACGGGGACATCTGTTATTGCTGCCGGTTACCGAACGGCAGAGAACAACACTGGCTCAATGGTAGTCGCCGTCGGTGAAGAGGCAGGGTACAACAATGCGGGCGATGAAGTGTCGTTGCTGGGGGAGGAGAGCGGCCAGCAAAACAGTGCGAACGGGCTCACGGCTGCCGGGTATCGTGCGGGTCGGAATAATACGGTAGCAAACTCGACATTGGTTGGGAGTCGCACTGGTGAGAGTAACGAGGGCACGAACAACACGGCTGTGGGAGCGAATGCAATTCGAGCTGACGGGCTTGCCGACCCCACGAACATGGGGAGGGATGTTGTTGCCATGGGGTATGCCGCGGGGCGGGACAACACTGGAGACGATGCGATCATAATTGGATCTAACGCCGGAACCACCAACACGAAAGACGGGGTGGTAATTATCGGTCAAAACACGTCGGTAGATGTTGCAGACGGTGGCCGAATCGGCGTCAACCAGCTTGTGTTTGGTGGTGTGAAAGACACGTTTCCAGATGGCAATCTTAGCAACAACGAGATGACCGTCGAGATGGACGAGTCGTCCAGTGCGTTCCGGTTGCGTGGGAAGGACTCAGGCGGTACGGTCAGGGAGGCGACGGTCGCATGGTAAACACTGAATCTGACAATGATGAGCTGGCAATTGGGTTTAGACAGATGTTTTATGAACCGACATTAGGGGAGTTCTGCGTCGGTGATCATAGAGAGGGGCCACTCTGGGTATTTTCACCTGGAGATGGAGATGCCGAAGAACTCCGCATCCGATGTTTGTACCCCGATAAGGAGTTTGAGGCACTGGTTGAGTTCGAAGAGGTAAGCAGAGATGAGTAATACCATCGAAGTAGATGTTCCCGATCCTGTCGCCATGATGCTCGACGAACTCCGCGAGGAGTACGGGGACGAGGAGGTCAACGCGGATCTGACTCGGGCTGTCCGGAAGGCTGTTGCGGCTGGCTATCAGTTGCTTTGAGGTATTCTTTTGAGGCGATGCATTAAGTACCGACAGTGTCATCTGTCAACATGCCCAATATTTAATACATATTAGTGTGTGCTGGTGCATATGGCGAGGATTAGTGCGACCGCCGAAACTACGAAATGAAGTACAACATCAATAGTCTATAGGAGTCTATGATGAGTGAAGTTCTCCGCCGGTCCTTGGTCACAAAGGCCATTGGTAGCGTTATGCAGAGATTGAATTACCGCTACGAACTTCACCCGATACAGAAACGAGTCCACGGCGTCGGCTTCCACTCCTACGACCTCCTACCACCGACGCACCAGATTATCCTTGAGGAATTGCTGGAGAACGCATCACCGGGCGATATTGTATTTGATGTCGGAGCGCACAAGGGCAACTACGCGCTGCCGCTCGCCGCCGCAGACTGCCAGGTGGTAGCCTTCGAGCCTAACCCGAATGTCCTCGACGAGCTGCAGAAGAACGCTCGCGCGAATGGCTTCGACACTATCCAGTTCCAGAATCTCGGCCTCTCGGATACCGACGACAAATTAACGTTCTACGAGTCCTCGAAGAACACACTCAGCTCATTCAATAAGTACAACGCCCAGCGGAAGGACGGGGAAATAGTCGGCACACGGACGGTCCCAGTCAAGCAGATCGACACGCTCGTCCACGAGAAGATGTCTCCGCCGGATCATCTAAAGGTGGATGTTGAAGGGCTGGGGCTCGAAGTGCTGCGTGGCGCCTCGGAGACCATCCTGGAGCACCGCCCCACGATTTACTTCGAGCCCCACGAGATCAAGGAGGGCGAACTACGGGAAGACGAACTGACTGCGTTTTTCGAGAGCCACGACTATTCGGTTGAGGTGATTGAGTACCCGTGGATCTGCCAGCCACGGTGACGCGATGAAACCAGTCCGAGTCTATCTTCGTGAAGCGGCACCGCTGGTCCCCACGCTCATTGGCGCGTTCGGGTTGATATTACTGATACGGAGAGAAGAGATAGCAAATCCAGAGTGTGGGTTCACGTTAGTGTGTGCAGGCGATCCAGGGCTTCAGGGCACGCCGGTTCAACTGATTCCATTGCCGTTCGAGCTGTGGACGCGCATCCTCGGCATCCTCCTGCTCGTCATCGGCCTGGTGTCTCTCGAGTGCGTCTTGAGATTGCAGGAGCGCACCTGATCCCTACGGGGATCCCAAATACCGTTTCTTGCAGCTCGTCGACGGGTTGAACATACGTCGGGTTGGCTAATCCTTTTGAGGCGACACGCTGTCTATGCTGACATGGATCCATTCAAAGCGTTCGCGGCGCTGCTCGCGGCCCTCATCATCCTGGACGTGTTCGTGTTCGGGGTGGTCCTGATTGACACGCCAGTCATCGAGATGGTCGATAGTTCCGCCAGTACGTAGCGCCGATTCCTGTGCGCCCATGGGATTGGGGTTCGTAAGGAAGGAGCCACGGGTTGATCCCCCGGTGGGTCGCCGTTTGGATTTCGATGTGTGCCCCCGCGGCCCCCTCGTCGTCTTTCAGCGGACCATCATATAGGTTCGCCCGTCACATCAGGCCCGATTTTAGGCTCTCGACGATTCGTCGGCACGGGTGAACACCATCATCTGCTGCTCGCGGGGATGGTCCCAGTCGCCGATGTATTCGACGCTGAGCCCATCGATATGTTCGCAGACCCATTCGAATGTACCGAAATGATAGTGGTAGGGATCCGCGTCGAGCTGTGTCGCGATTCCGTCGGGGTAGGACTTCGGCTCCGCCCTGAATGCGTCCTCCGTCTCGAAAAACGTCGCGTAGAACTTGCCATCATCACGCAACGCCGTATTGATATTCTGCAAGCACCGGACGATCGCATTGAGCGGCAAGTGAGTGAACACCGACTGAGCGAGTGCGTAATCAAACGCCTGGTCGAAACGATGAAACCCAAAGTCAGTGAATGCTCGCAGGTCCGGGTTCGCGTCCACCAAGCCGTACTCCGGCAAGACCTTCGTTTTCGCTTTCTCGATCTTCCACTCCTCCGCATCGACGCCACAGTAGTTCCCATCGCCGAGATAGTCAACGAAGTGAATGCCGCCGCGGAGCGTCCCGCACCCGACATCAAGAAACGTGTGGTGTGGCTCCAATCCGCGGTCAAGCATAAACCGATATTGCAGCGCGCCGATCTCCTCCCACATTCCACCGACGGCATTCTTGTATCGGTTAGGGCGGAGTTTATCGAACACGACGTCCGACGCCCGATCGTACACGATCGGCGGTACGAATGGTTTTACCCGTTCGCCCGCGGACGTTACGAGTCCGTCCCAACGACTTCGCCCTTGTTTATCAACCATTACCACCAATTGAAAATCTGATCTGGTAAGGGTTTCCCAAACGTCAGCGACCGTGGATCGCGTTCAGCGCGTTCTGGGTTCGCTCAGAACTCAACGCCAGGTAGTGCTGAGCGGTGTCCAGATTCGCCCACCCGAAATAAGACTGGAGGGCCAGAAGATCAAGCCCGCGGCCCGCGTGGTGGCTGGCTGCCGTCGCCCGAAGGCCGTGCAGCGAGGTAATGCCGGGGGCGAACCCGGCTGCCTCAAGCGCCTCTGCTAATCGTCTGTCCGCCGTACTCTTCGCGAACGGCCAGCCGTCGTGGCGATCGAAGAACCGCTCGACGACCAGCTCGACACGCGCCGAGAAATCGTAGGCAACGGATCGCTCGGCCTTCGCGGTCTTGGCCTTCCAATAGTACGGCGTGATCGTGTCGAGGGGCACGTCGTTGTGCTCGGCCATCTGCTCGGCGTGCTGCGTGCACGTCCCACAGAGGCCGCCATCGCGACCGTCCTCGCACGTCTCGTGCTTCGGGATGTTGATACGGGACTCCTCGCGATCCAACCACTCGCCAGTGGTGTGGACGAGCTCGCCGGCCCGCATCCCCAGCCGACCGGTCGCCAGGACGACAAACCGCGCCTCGAGTGCGTCCTTTCCCTTGAGATCGTAGCACCCCTCGAGCAATCGCTCGAACTCCAGTGCCGTCAGCGCCTTCTCTTTCGACTGCTTGACCGAGCTGAGGCTCGTCTCGAACGGATTGTATGGTAGATTGTCGGTACCACTATGTGTTTCCGCGTTCGTCGTTGACATGCTGGGTGTCCTATCCAGCACGGTCCGGCGCTTGGGGCGCCGGGCCTTCTTGTGAGACCCACCGTGCTGGACTCGCTAGTAATTGGTCCGGAAACTATATGCGTTGGGATCGGACACAAACGGAGCGGGCATAATCAACCCCGACAGCGCTCAAAACCAGGTTGCAGCCGCCTTTTCTTGATCTGCGGTGAATGTCCCGGGAAATATTATATAATCACGTATACGTTACTGCTCATGGCGCGTTGCGAGGCGTGCGGTGACGAACTCGACCAATTTGCATACACCTGTACTTATTGTAGTGAAGACCACTGCACCGAACACCGGCTACCGGAGGATCACAGTTGCGCTGCACTAGAGCGTGAGACCAGTTCGGATGGGCCTTGGTTCCAAGATCGACTGTCAAGTCAAAAGCGCGCCTCGAGGCCTGGGGCGCCCAACTTACGATCGAAGAAACGAATTGGGCTAGACCCAGATACATCGGAGTTTCTGAAAGGCAACGATCGAAAAGACCATGACGGAGATGTGACGGCCGAAAATGTCCCGATGAGCAGCGACACGGATGATCCACCGATTTTTCAGAAACCACGTCCCAAGCCTAATTCATTGGATCCCGACGATCTCGAAACGTACCATGGGTTCTCTGACAGTCGGATATTGAAACGCGAATCAAGGGAGAAACACTCAGGGCCTGACCTCGCCCCCGATGGAAGTTTGATATATCCTGATGAACACCAGGAACCCACGGAACACACATCTAATCCTCGTGTGTTCAATCATGTGAGGATTCGTGCTGGCGCGAAGGCGGTTGCTCTTGTGTTGTTGCTCGTGGTCGTGGATCTTGGCGTGCTTCCAGTCGCCGCTTCATTATAGCCGCTGTATCACCCACCTTTACTCCGGTGCTCCAACACCAACCGCCGAACTTGGGACTCTGGGAGGTAGACTCCCAAGTTAGCGGGCCTGTTGAGCACGCTACCCCTGGGGTTGGGGGGCCGAAGATGGTGCCGCAGATGCGGCTATCGAGCCGGTTGCTACACTTTCGCCATTTTGGCCCGCTTTTCGTACCAATCCCGATTTTCTACGATTCGTTGGGCCGTCGAGGAAGGGACGCCGGTCCGCTCCTCGATATCCTGGTAGCTCATCCCGCGGTCGCGGAGGCGCCACACCTCGCGGACCCGGGAGAACTCTTCGGACGGGACCTGGTAGTTGCCGGCTTCGTCGTACTCCATCCCGAACCTCGGCGGGCCGTGGTCGTAGCCGGCGTCGAGCCGCTCGCGGGTTGCCTCGATGCTTTTCTCGATCTCCTCGATCTTTTCCTTGTGGGCGGCCGCCGCCTGCAGGATCTCGATGGCCGCCCGCATCGGGTCAGACAGGTCGACCTGGCCGTCCGTGTGCGTGTGCAGCTCAATCTCGTGCTCCCGGAGGTCCGGAACCAGCCGCATTACCTCGTCGATGTCCCGGGCGATCCGGCGCTTGTCGTTGATAATGAGCGCGTCGACCGATGAGTCCTCTAGCAACCGGGCGCGGAGTTCCTGGTACTCCTCACGCTCGGCGTCCCACCCCGACGCCTGCTCGCCGTCGTTGTAGATCCGATCAAGCGTGAAGCCGTGCTCGTCGGCGTAGGTCCTGATGTGGCGCTGCTGTCGGTCGATGCTCGTGTCCGAGTCCTGAGACAGCCGGGTGTATCCGACCGCGGTAGTCATTCCTCCCACTCCTTACGGGAGATGTCCGGTTGGAGATGCTCGTGAGCATCGGAATTGTGGATTTCCGCGTGGCACGATGCACACACCACTATCGTCTCATCCCGCTCGTAGCTCGTATGGTGGTTGTGAATTTTAACGTTCAGCGTTTTGGGGACCGGGAGCTTCTGCGTCGGGTAGCTGGAGTCCGGGGCGGTCTTTCTGATCGGTCGGTCAGGGATGTGTTCACAATCAAAGGCGTGGCACCCCATCCAGTGCAATGACCAAACCGAGGTTGTTTGTCCGGCAGATGATCCAATTTCGATGTGCGGGCGGACAACCCACGAGGGGCGGCCGCAGCCGCACGTGAGTTCGAACATCTCAATCGATGTTTCCCACGTCAACGAATAGCCGTCCAGGCGCGGCAGGTCACACAACGAACATCGCGGTGCATCGCCTCTTGAGAGCGCATTGATCAAATGGCGCCGATTGTCCGTGATAAGATTGACAATCTGCGGTTTGAACGCACTGGCCAAACTTCTCTCACGCCGATCGTCCACGTTACTCATCGACGATGCGGACCTCCAGCTTATCCCTGGCCGAACCCATCCCCCACTCGATCTTCTTTCCATCCAGATCGAACATATCACCGATGCTCTTCGGAACGGTGGTCTTGTACTGGCCGTTGCCGTCCTGATTGACCGTCGTTTTGGCCACTCTCAATCAGCCCTATTCTTAGGTATGCAATCATCCCTAATAGTGGTTTCCCAGTAACCGGGGTTTCTGGGATGGTTGGTTCGGTGTTCAAAACACCAACCGATTCCCGATGTACTCGGCCAGGTACTCGGTTGGAATGTTTCCCTCGAGCTCGGCGGCGATCTCCTTCGCCATCTCGTCCGGGTCGACCTCCTCGTGGTCGGCTTCCTCAAGTCGTTTGTCCGCCCGTTTCAGTGCCACTTCGTATGCTCCTCTGCTGTAATTCATGGAATCAGTCCTTCTCTGGTTTTTCTCGGATGATCCCCCGAGCTCGAAGCGTTTGGATGGGAACCCTTTGATCACAAGCCGGACACCGGACGCCCGATCCACGGAAATACATCAGCAGCACGTGGGTTCCGCAGACGACACAATCCTCGTTGTCGTCGCCGAACACCTCTCCAATGATGTGTGACCACTCGTCTCCCCGAAGGGCCGAGTCAACCGCGGCCTCAAACTGTTCGTCAGTAATAGCTCCGCGGGCATATTCGTGCTGCAGCCCCCGAAGAATCGCGTCCTTTTTGTCGGGGAGGTCGACCCCCACGCCAAGTTTGTCGAGTGTCGTTCGAATGATGCTCATAGTTCCCCGTTCATTTGTTCCGCGATCTCCTCAAGTAACGTCGGCCGAATGAGCAACGCAATCGATAGCAGGAGCACTACGAGTAAATCTGATCTCGGGAACGACTTCTTGTTGGTTATCTTCTGGTTCATGGTCCCCTCGGGTTGAACGCTCCCTCGACCAGCCAGGCCAGCAGGGAAAACGGCAGAAGTAGAAACGCCAAAACAAAGGTTACGGAATCCACTTGTGGCGTCCGTTTCCCTTGAAACACCTCTGTACCCTCTAGATCTGCGAATAATTCCTGCCCTAACACACGCAACGGCCAGTAGCGCCTTTTTTCAATTCTCATAGTTCCCTCAGTTCCGCGCCCATAGGTCGCGGTTTTTTACTTCCTCGAAGCACTCTTTGCATATGGCGAGCGCCCCCGTTTCCTGATTGAACGTTAGGTGTCGATATTCAGCCTCCAACAGGCTGTTACACCGCTCCATCTCACGATCGCAGCGAATGCACCTAACTGTCATCTTCGGATAAGCCTCCGTCTGGGTTGACCAGGAGGAACCTATCCATAAACGAGTCGTGCTCAACTCGATACTGCTTGCCACAGTCACATTCGATTGTCTCTCCAACTTTCTCAGCCAGCTCCCGCTTGGTGATCTCTCGAATCTTCTGGTGGTCGCACTCAAGCGTCATCGTTGCCCCCGAGCTCGTGATCCTCCTTCCACTCATCGGGAAGTTTCGGGTAACACACCCGGCACACGTTGACGTGACCATACGTGACGTCGATACTTGTAACCGGGCGATGGTGCATTTGATTTCGACCGTTGCAGACGTCACACGGCTCGTCTGCCACGAACTTCTCACTCATCACGGAAGCCTCCGCTCTCTGAAGATTCCCAGACCTCGAGGCACTGCGCGTCGCAGACGACGTCCTTGCCCGCCAGCACGACGGACGCCGCGCAGACCGACATGAATCCCTCCTCGGTATCGTCAGGCTGCGGGACGACCGGAACAGCGTGGGTGAACGGTATATCGGCGTTACAGACCTCGCACCTGGCCGTCTCGTCGGTGACTTGCCGGGCGATCTCCCGGAGGTCGGGGTCAGATCTCATCGATATCCTCCTTCGGTGTCGGTTCCGGGGCCAGTATGTTCTGCCAAACAGATCCAGAATACAAGCCCAAGAAATACCAAGCCGGCAAAGACACGATCATCATCGGCCAGAACCACGGGTTATCGGGAATCCCGAGCATCACCCCGATTGCCGGGAACAGCCCCAATGGCGCGCCCCATATTGTCAGGTAAAACGTCCCGACTACCGTTAGAAGGCCCAATAGCTTGAACACCGGTCGAGTTTTGTCGATTTGTTGAGTTCGGTTCATATCCTCCAACTGTGGTTGCTTGACCGTGGGGAAGTCTATCTCATCGGCGGGACCAATCGTGACAGCCACGTTGGCGTCGCCTCGAAGATAATCCCTCATTTGGTACATCTCCATGGCCTCCTCAAATACCGTCTCTAGGTCGTCGTGTCGGAAGTAATCGCGGCAGTTGAACTTGGCCGCGTATTTCCCGTCGTCTTGATGGTCTGAATTGGTCATTGCAGAAATACCCTACTTCAATGCCCTTCCCCGGATCCATTTCTTGATCCGGTCGAGCTGGCTACGGTTGTAACAAACGGGGCACTGTCCCGCCGCTGCTACCTCTTGGTTGTAGTGGACGCCACATTCTTTGCAGGTGTATTCTGGCATGTCAACTTGACCTATACCTGTGAACCGCCGGTCAACTTCTCGACGAGATCGCGGTCGTCGACGTACCGGAAGTTTTGGCTCGGTGCGATACCGTAGTACTCAAGCATATCCCTCGGGATCGGATGCTCGAATCGCTCGGACCACGTAACCTGCATCGCGTGTCCTTCGTCCCGCCCGTCGAAATACTCCAGCACGTCCTGAGCGTCGATGTGTGGATCGAACCGCGCCGTGCGATCGACGATTCCGTGGGGGTCGTCGGTGATAATCTCCGTGCAGCCGAACTGCCCGACAACCTGTTGAACCGGGTCAGTTGCGTACAGCAGGCATTTGAGCGGCGGCCCGCGGACCGGTCGCTCCCGACGGTACTCCCACCCCTTCTCGTCGTTGAGGATCGCCTGGGCGTGTTCGGGGTGGATGCTCAACAGTACGATTGGGATCGGGTCACCGAACGTCCACGCATCCGTTTGTGTTTGTGACATGTTCTGATTTACTCCTTAGGGGTGTACTCCTCGAGGTGTGGTTCCACCAGATAGAACCGGGAAACCAATCCCAGCACCACGCCTCCGATCACGAACCCCCAAAATCCGATCACTGCGTACAGAGTGCATGAAAGCACAAACGCCGCGATCATGGCCAACCAGACCTTGGGGTCCGAGTAGATCGACTTTTGCAACGCAACTATCTGACTCCAGTTGACGTTCATTTTTAAGTTTCACCTCACGTATGCCAGCGAGTAGAACGATCCCTCTTTAGCGCTGATCCAAGCGTCCTGCGACGGGTTCGGATGAGTGTGGGCGTCCGGGAAGATCGTACACTCGTCGGGTTCGTGGATGTAGCGTTCGATCACCGCCACGCAGGCGGGATCATGTCCTTCCTCTTCTCGAGGGATTGTTCCAGGCATGGATCTCACCGATGGCTCCTATTCCTGTTTTTGGCGATGTATCGACCAGCGATCTCGGTGGTGGTGATCGTGACTCTGATCAACTCTTCCCCACACTGGCACATCGCTGGATTCGGGAAACGGTAGTCAACGTCGGTTCCTTTGACGAATCCGTGTGTCGGGCACTCCCCCAGCGGGATCTGCTCGCTCATGGGTTTCCTCCTTGGTTTTGTTGTGTGTCGTATGGATCTCCGAGCTCCCGAATGCCCTCCAAAATGTATGGCATCCCGCGTTCGACGCCGTCGCAAAGCTTCTCGACCTTCTCGGGCATGAAGGCGCCCCCACCACCGAGCGTCATCCATTCGTGAATCCTAACCTGCTGCTCCAGCTCGTTGAGGTTGTCCCGCATCTGGCGAATGTCCCGCATCACATCACGGTGGTCCTGGATCCGCTCGAACGGCGGCTCGGTCTCACTCATCGCGATTCCTTCCCGTGTCCTTGGTATCGGTTGTTCCACCGTCCGCGACGGCGGAATTATGGAACAGGCTCGTTTGCGTGAAGTCCTGTTCGTCCTCGGCGTAGAACGGCCCCAGCATGTAGTTCAGCTGGAGAACCACGGCCTGGGCGTATGCCGACCTGACCGTAGACGAGTTCTCGCCACGGGCGTACTCGAAGTTCTGTTGTTGCCAACTCGAATCGGGGATCTTGTCGCCGCGGATGACCTGCTCCGGCGTGCTGAGGTCGAACGAATCCAGCAGCGTCGGATCTTCGCGCAGGGCGTCAATGATCGTCCGTGACGCTCCAAGCCCGAGCCCGTGAGCGTACACGTACCGACCGGCTTCATCGCGAAAGCGTCGGATCTCATTGAGTTGGGTCTGCGGGTCCGACGTGGCGATACCACCGAGCACGTAGTGGCTGAACCCGCCGAGTTCCCGATAGTGCTCGTCGTAAGGGGGTTGCAACGGGATCAGTGGGGTCGCCGTGCACGGGTGCATTTCGTACTCGTCGACGAACTCCCGAACGGCCGCCGTGGTCGCGTCTTGGTCGTCAAGCGTGTCGTTCGGGATCACGAAATCGGCATGCAGTTCGTGGGCCTTATCCAGCGTCTCGCGGTTGCCGATCGCGTCGTCCATGATCGCCGAGTCGATGATGGTCTCCAGGGACTCCTCGGCGAGCCACGGCCGCGCACGGCCCGCGTGCTGGAGTCTGTACGGATACCAGTACCGCGGGATGTAGGACGCAACGAACACCTTGACGGGACACGCCGAGATGATCTTGAGCCGTTCGGCGAGCTCACGCATCCGGCACCACCTCCACGGTGTCGCAGTCGTCGCAGATCTCGCCGCCCCCGATCGTCTGGCCGCACTCCCGGCACTCCGAGTAGTGCTGCATCGTCTCCTCCCACACGTCCCCGTCGTACCACCCGCACTCGGGGCAGGCCGTCCACTCGGCGATCGAGAACCCGCAGTCCGGGCACTCGAAGTTCATCTCCGTGTACTCCGGATCCTCGTACGGGCCAACTTCGTCCAATCGCTCCCTACCGCCCGCAGAGGTATCGTTCGTTCTGGTCATACACTTGGCCCCCAATACGGAACAGTTGCCATCTTAAACAACATCCACAGTGCGGCCAGGATTGCTGGTATTTGCACCCACGTCGGCCACGCGGCGATGTCCAGCAAGTCGAGCATCATATAAGGCTCACCTCACCGCGTAGCCCACGACTCATACAGTCCTGGCACCAGGACGACCCGCGACGAGCTCGACCGATCCGACCACCGCAGCGGTCACAGCGTTTCTCGGAAGTCATTCTTCTGTGTCACCCCCACGCTGACACATCCCCAGAACTGACTCCCGTTCGTGCTGAATCGTTTCCATCGGTTCTCCACAAACCTTGCAGAACTCGTATTGGCTCACCCCATGGACTTTCGCGGTGACCTCCGCGGCCTGATACCATCCCCGACGCCAGCGACGACCTTCATCGTCAACCCGCGCGTTGCCCGCCCACAGAATCAAGTGGGCGTCCGGCCCTGGGCTCGTTAGAAGGTAATTGAAATCAACGCCGTCACGCTCGACGTGAAGCTTTAGTTGCGGTCCGAAATATACCGCTAACCGCTCTATGACGGTGAGAAAGTCGGGGATGTCGACCTCGTCGCCGTATCGATCAACGACCTCCTTGATCGTTATTTTGTCGCCACGTTGGGCCTGTAGCATCACCGTCTTCGACTCGTGATCGGTGACAGGAGAGGTCGTCTCCGGGTCAACCCGATAGATCGGGTCGTCCGCTCCATAGAGGGGCGGGTGATCGTACTCCCCCTCGGGAAAATCGTTCCAGGCCGGTGCGACAGCGTCGCGATCGTGTTTGCTCATAGATTTTCCTCTTCTGTGTGCCGAGTTCCCCAAACATCCCCTGGGCAATGCTCTGGGTGTCCTGGATGCGGGCAACCCGCGCCATACCTTGACAATGTGGATTGTTTCATCGTTCTGTTACACCTCTGAAAGTTCGACCACGACGCGACCAAGGAGATCGCGGCCATCCCCCTCAGCCACGATGGTGTACTCCCCGGAATGATCACCCAATTTGTCAAGGAAGAACGATACTGACTGCTGTCCGAGTACGATATCTTTCTGGCCAATGATCTCTCCGTTGGGTCCAATTAAATTGATGGCCCGAACCTGTGATCCCTCGAAATGTACGTGAAATTGTCCCCGATCATAGGACACATCCACAATCGCCCCCGATTCAGAGGAATCGACACTGGTTATCTCAACTGTTGGTGATATGAATTGGACTGAAAGCGCTGCTCCCCCCACCAAAATCCCGATCACGATCACGAAACCGAGGGCGGATCCTCTCATCGTTCTGTGTTTTCTGCGAGCTCGGCCGACAGGATCAGCGATCGAGCTGCCTTGCGAGCGTCCTCCGGGCTGAGTTCCACCGACATGCCCATGCTCGTCAAGTCGCTGTCTCCCTCAATATCGACCGACACGAGCCCCTGGTGGGGTCCGACCCCAAAGACGCCGTCCTCGAGGTCGATCTCGTCGCAATACACGAGCGTTGACCACACGTGCGCGGATGGCTCGCCACTGTAGTAGTGGGGATACAGGTCTTCGTCCGGGTCTTCCGTCGTGGGGATCTCCTTTGTGTTACTCATGATTACTGCCCTCGGATGTGGTGTTGACTTCCCACACGTGGAGACTCGTTCCGTTGTCGAACTCGCAATGGAGCCCGCCGTGGGCGAACGAGTGCACATTCACGAGAGTTCCATCCTGGTCGCTGCACCAGCTCTCGAAGGCTTGTGCCTCCTCCCGGGCCTCCGGGAAGGTTTGATAAACCGACCCCGCCACCAGCAGGGCCACGAGGAGCATTACAGCGATCGCCGCGAAGGTTGTGCTGTTCATTGGTGCTGATCTTGTGTGATGTGGCCGTTTTTCGTGTCTAAGTGGCGTTTTCGAGCTG
>CAZOFG010000017.1:0-37550 GCA_964579125.1 uncultured Halobacteriales archaeon
GTCGACGATGTGTGTTCGTCGATTCGAGCTACTGCAATAAAGACGTTTGGGCAACCGGCGGGTGGACGGCGAGATCGCCGTGGAACGAGCCTGGAGCTGGCGTTCGGCCGCGCGGTGTCTGCGTGGACCGCGGCGCCGTCCCGAGGGACGTGTTCGCTTCGCATACCCGAGTTCTTTGCAAAGCCTTAAGTCCATCTCCCGGTCTACTCATGAGTGCAGGGAAGCCCGGGTGGTGTAGTGGCCCATCATACGACCCTGTCACGGTCGTGACGCGGGTTCAAATCCCGCCTCGGGCGCTTTTCGGTCCCGTTCCTTCACTGCTCTTCAGCCCCGATCGAATAACGAGTAGGCAATAATGGCGAACCCGATCAACACGAGGGTGCTTTCCAAGAGAATCCCTTGCGCGAGTGTCATCCCGAGATTGTAGCCCACACCAGCGAGAAACGTACCGAGCGTCACCGCCCCGAACCCCAGCGATAACAGGAGCAACGATCGGTTCTCCGTCCGTCGATAGGCCCGATATGCGGTGAACGTGACGAACCCGCCGAGTAACAAAATGGCCGTCCGGATGATCGACAGGACCGTGATCGTCTCCACGTCGGTGAACAACTCTGCCACGATCATACTTCTCGTCGCACCTCCCCCCAGAGCCGGGCGAGACGCTCCTCGGCCGCTTGGGGTGCCGGTTCGACGGCCAGTTCGATTTCGCCCGTTGTGGGATCGCGCGAAATCGTGAGTTCGGTAAACGTCGGGGCGTACTCGTTGGCGTGGCGGCCATCTCGACTAAGCCGAGTTCGCTCTTCAAGGAGGCCGACCTCGGCCAATCGATCGAGTTTGCGATACAGCGTCGATTCGGGAATGTCGCATTCAGCCTGTAATTCTTGCGCGGTCATGGGTTCGGTCAAGGTCTTGAGGATGATCCGAGCATCCGCATCGGCCAGCACGGCGAGTACCTCGCCAACCTCCTGGGGCGAGTCGGGAAGGACGGACGTCGAGGACATCGCGTCACGACCGCCCCCACGAACGAATCATTCGGTCGACCGCCTCCCGGTCCAGTCGATCCAATCGTACTCCCAGCCGGTGTGGGCCCGCCCATTCGCCCGTTCGGTGTCCTCGCGTCTGGTACGGTTGCGTTCGATCGCGGTGTGTTGTTCGCCCTCAACAAGTAACGGTGTAAACTGGACCGCGTCGCCGCGCTCGATTACCGCCGCATCCTCGATGGCCACCAACTCCTGGGGTGTCGTCCCCTTGGGCATCACCAACCGGCCCCCTTCGGCGAGTTGGTCCAGAAGTCGTTGCGGTGGTTCGACGGCGGCCGCTTCGAGGAGGATTCGGTCATACGGCGCATACTCGGGAAATCCACCCGCCCCGTCGCGCCGGTCCACGAGGACGGCGCGATAGCCGGCTGAGCGCAAATTACGCCGGGCCGTCAAGACGAGTCGTCGGTCGATATCGATCGCGTGGACCTGGCGTGCGCCGACGATTTCGGCCGCAAGCGCGGCGGTGTACCCCACACCTCCGCCGACGATCAACACCGAATCGCCGGGCGACGGCGCCAATAATTCGAAGAGTTTTGCGACCGTTGAGGGGGCCAAGACGGTCGTCCCGTTGGCCTCGTGAGCCCGGTCGTCGTACGCGGCTGCGCCCTCGACGAATTCGTGACGAGGGACGGACCGCATTGCCAGCGCGAGGCGCTCCGTCTCGAGGACAGCCTTGGCCTCGTGTTCGAGGCTGTCGACCATGTCCTCGCGCAACAGCCGCTGGTCCATGCCTCGGCCAAGCAGGCCCACCGGCTTCAATCTCGCGGACCGCCTGACCTCAGGAGTCGTCCGATCTGGCATGCACGAACCGCACGCCACCGTGGCGTTCGCGGTCGCGTCGGCCATCGGCACCGACGGTATCGATGACGAGTTCCTGCCGATGGGTCCCGATCGGGGCGACGATGCGGCCACCGGCTCGTACTTGCCCGTACAACGGCTCCGGAACGGTCTCCAACGCGCAGGTGCTGTAGGCGGCCTCGAACGGCGCCGCCTCGGGCCAGCCCCGACGACCATCGCCTATCAACTGGTGAATCCCCCTGTAGCCAGTCCGCTCGAGGGTGCGCCGTGCCCGAGTGGCGAGCGTGGCGGACACTTCCACCGTGTACACCTGCTCGGCGCCAACGACCTCCGCCACCACCGCCGCATGGTACCCACACCCGGTTCCGATCTCGAGCACGCGATCGCCCGGCTCGAGGGTGAGGCGATCGACCATCATCGCCACCATGTGCGGGGCGGAAATCGTCTGCCCGTCCCCGATCGACAGCGGCCGATCCTCGTAGGCGTGATCGCGCCGCTCGGCGGGCACGAACTGGTGTCGGGGGACCGCCAGCATCGCCTCACGGGTGCTGTCGCGATCGCAATACCCCCGCTCGACCAATCGGTCGACCAGCGCCCGCCTCGCCTTGCGCCACTCGCGATCGGGCGCCATCGGCCTTACCACCCGGAACGAGGGGGTCGGTCAGTGGACTGTACGTACAGCCGGTTCACGTCCTTGGCCGAAGCGGTCTCGCCCCGCTCGTCGAGCTTGCGACCAGCCTCGCCAGCCGCCCCCTCGCGGAGGTGAATGCCCGTGACGCGGACCGACTCACCATCGATCTCGAGGGATTCCCCGATCTCGAGCGAGCGATCGCCCGGCACGTGCATTGCCGTCGATCGCGAGGTCGCCTCATCCCCGGCCGGATGGATGGTGACATCGACCGCCACGTTACCGATATCGCGGGTCCAGACGGTGGCCGTCTCCTCCGCCGGCAGGCGCTCGTGGTCGGCGCCATCCTGGCCTTCGATGCGTCGGATTTCGACCGAAAACACGGCGTCGTCGGTATCGACGACGAACTCTTGGCCGATAGCGAACACGGCGTCGTTCGGCACCTCGATCGTCGTCTTGCGCGATTCACCCGATTGGGAGACGATCGTCCGGACCGTCCTCGTGCCGGTGTTCGTATCTAACTGCGCCGTATGCACGTGCTCGCATTCCCGACAGCGCACCGTTGCCGCGCCATTGGTCCGCAACACGTCGTGTGGCGTCTGGCCGACCGTCGAACACGCCGGGCACGACAGTGCCACCTGTCGGGTTGGTTCCGCCATTCGTGCCGGATGATACTCGGTTCGCGCCTAAACCTCCTTCCCTCCTCAGGCCGAAGAAGGGAGTTCGATCGGCTCGCCGTCGACTGTGACCGTGGGCGACGTGACGATGCCGTCCAAGTGGATCGGGGCCTCGGTGTCGCCGCCGATGCTCGCGTCGTCTCCGATCGCGACGTGGATCGTCCCGGCCGCTTTCTCGTCCAACAGCACCGACCCGACGAGTTCGGTAACCCCTTCGTTCGCCCCGACGCCGAGTTCGGCGACGTTGTACGCGGCCTCGCCCACCGACGTCGCCGCCTCCTCGATGGTTTCGCGGATCGACGGATCGGACACGTCGACGAGCTGACCGGCTTCGATCGTGAGTTCAATCGGCGTCTCGAGCAGCCCATGGGGGCGCATCGTGCCGTCGACGATGACGGTGCCATCCGCGGTAATCGGACTGATAAACACCTCCCCGGCCGGGAGGTTCGAGAATCCTCCCGGTTCGTGCACGATGCCCGTATCGGCCAGCCACGAGCGATCACCGGTGCCGATCGTGAGATCCGTGCCACGATCCGTTTGGACGCGGATCTCCGACCCAGCGGAAAGCGCCGTCCGAAGCCGTTCACACGTGTTCGCGATGCGGTCGTAGTCGGCATCCAGGCCTGTCGTGAACACTTCGGTGGTGATCCCCGGCAGCGTCGCTCCGCGGGCGCCGGCCTCGCAGGCTGCTTCGCGTGCCCTGGTATGGCTAAGGCTCTTCGAGGTGGGCGCGAAAAAGACGTCACTCGTTTCGAGGGCGCCCGCGATCGGGGCGGGCGGTTCGCTCCCGTGGGTCGACCCGGTCGGGTAGCGGGCGTAGGTAAGCTGATCAGTGACGTCGGCCGCCGCGTCGTACAGCGCCCGTGCCACCTGCTCGGTCCCGGGATCGCACACGACCACACAGCTTTCGTCCGCTTCGAGGCCGAGGCACTGGGTGACGGCCGTCTCGGCCGCCGATGCGAGGGATGGATCCGTCTCGTCCATGGGATTGCCCCGGCCGGCCCGGGCTTAGTTCCTGTCGGTCGTCGCCGCGCCGAACGGCTCGGGTAGAAACGGTTAACCCCCTCGCTCGGCCAGTCGCAGGCATGATCGAGGTCGGAATCAACGGGTACGGGACGATCGGAAAGCGCGTCGCCGATGCCGTCACCGCCCAACCCGATATGACGGTCCGGGGCGTCGCCAAGACGAGTCCCAATCATGAGGCGTTCGCCGCAGTCGATCGTGGGTACGACCTGTATGGCGCTGATGCGGACGCAGTCGAGGCGTTCGAAGCCGCCGACCTGCCGGTCGCCGGAACGATCGAGTCGTTGGTAGCCGAAAGCGACGTGATCGTCGATGCCACGCCTTCGGGGATTGGGGAGACCTACGCGGCACTGTATCGCGAGCACGAGACGCCCGCGCTTTTCCAGGGCGGCGAGGCCGCCGACGTGGCCGACGCGAGCTTTACGGCCAGAGCGAATTTCGATGCCGTGGCCGGCGCGGAGAGTCTGCGGGTCGTCTCCTGTAACACCACCGGGCTTGTACGCCTCCTCGACCCGCTTCGGGAGCACTACGGCATCGAGCGAGTCCGCGCCACGCTCGTCCGCCGCGGTGGCGATCCGAGTCAATCGAGTCGGGGCCCGATCAACGACATCCTCCCGGATCCGATCGAGGTTCCCTCACATCACGGCCCGGACGTGCAAACCGTTCTCCCGGAGGTGACGATCGATACGCTCGCCCTCAAGGTGCCGGCGACGTTGATGCACGTCCACGCGATCAACGTCTCACTGGATGACACCCCCGATGCGAGCGCCGTCCGATCGGTACTGGCGGAGGAACGCCGGCTACATCTGGTCGACGGTGATCAGGGTATCGATGGCACCGGCGCGCTCAAGGAACTGGCCCTCGACGCGGGCCGACCGCGGGGCGACCTCTGGGAGAACTGCATCTGGGCGCCATCGATCACGGTCGAGGACGGCGAGTTGTATTGCTTCCAAGCGATCCATCAAGAAAGCGACGTGGTGCCCGAGAACGTGGATGCCATCCGAGCCGTCACCGAGGCGACCAGCGGCGAGGAAAGCCGCGAAATCACGAACGAGTCGCTCGATATCGGGTTTTGACGGAAGTCTTTTCCTTCTCACGGCCCTTTTCGGTGGTATGCGTCGCGACGACCGTGACGACCCCTTCGAAGAGTTCTTCCAGGAATTCGAGCGGATGATGGACGACCTGATGGGCGAGGGTGGCACCGTCCGCATGGAGTCGATGCATCAATCCGGTGGTAACGCCACTCACGCCGATATCTACGAAGAAGACGACCAATTGCGCGTCGTGGCCGATCTGCCCGGTGTCGACAAGTCCGATATCGACATCACCTGCGATGGCCACATCGTCCACGTCGTTGCTGCGGGCGAACGCCGAGAGTACGACGAACGGATCCAGTTGCCACACCGGGTCGATCCCGATTCGGCCTCAGCGCGGTACAACAACGGCGTCCTCGAGGTCATCCTCGATACGGCCGAAGAGGGCCAATCAATCGATATTTCCTGACGCCGTCTGGGTGATGAGATCAGCGAGTCGTTCGTAGAAATCCGGCGGATACTTCTCGGCACGATCGATCGTCGGCCGGCCGTTCACTTCGAGCACCACAGCCTGGTCCGGCCCCACGAGTACGTCCACCCCGGCCATGGCGATATCGAGGACCTCCACGGCCCGTTCGGCAAGGGTGCGAACCCGCTCTGGTGGATCGATCGACACGGCGTCGGCCCCGCGATGGACGTTTTTGACCCAGCCTCCATCCCCTTCGGGCAGCCGGCGCTCGACGGCCCCCGCAACGTGTCCATCGAGGACGGTCAACCGACAATCGCGAGTGTCCGGAACGAACGCCTGCATGAGAAACGTCCGATCCTCGGTTGCTGGAAAGGTATGGACGAGATCCAGATAATCGACGACGCCACGAAGCGAGTCGACATCATCGACGAGCACGTGGCCGGTGCCCCGCGTCGTGTTGTTCGGCTTGATCACGACCGGTCCGTCGAAGGTTCGAAACTGCCGGATAAGCTCGTCGTACTCGAGGGGGGCGGAGAAGGAGACGGTCCGAGGGATGGGCACTGACGCCGCCGCCAACCGAGCCAACGTCCCGGCCTTGTTTCGGGTGGTGAGGATGGTCTCCCGCCCGTTGACCCACGGGAGATCGAGTGCCGCCGTGAGGACGTCTCCTTCAGTAATGCGACTCGGAAAGACGAAACCGACATCAGGCGTCGTCGGTGCCAGCTCGCCCGGCTCGCCGAGGTCATACGCCCGGCCCGTCACGTCGATTCCGTGGACGGCGATGCCGTGGCTCGGGAGATTGCGTTGTAACCGATCGCGGGTCGGTCCTGCCGACGTGACAAGCAAATCGAGGGCCACGTTTGGGCCCGACCCCCGTCACCCGACGAGGAGTTCGCGGCCGCGTTCGACGTCGATCCGACAAGGCGGCGAGATCTTGTTGTACGCGCGACGCAGGGCGTCCCGGCCAATGTCGGCATCCTCAACGTCACAATGTAACGTAAACAACCGATCGCCGGCGTCGATCCGGGCGGCCATGCCAACCACTTTGCCGAAGGATTGACGCATCCCATCCGACACGCGGTCCGCCCCCGCACCGGTCGCTTGTTTGTTTTCTCGTAGTACGTGGTGCGGATGGCGACGCAGCGTCATCTTGTAATTCTTCTCGCCGAGTTCTTGAATGAGAAAGCGATTCGCCGACAGGCGCGAGGCCTCGAGGGCGCCATGGCGAATCTGACAGGCCTCCTCGACGAACAGGCTCATCTGCACCGGGTACGCCTCCGGATCGGCCTCTTGGTCGCCCATCTGATACTGGGCCACCTTCGATGCGGGAATCCCCGTGATGTATTCCCGTCGGGTATACGGCGGCTTCGAAATATCGCGGTACATCGAGGCCGGCTTGTCGGACATGGTTCGTATCCCACTGTCAGGCTTAGATCGCGGAAAAAGGCTTCGAAGCGCCTCCCACGGGTGATATTCGCAGGCGAGGTCGTCAGTTGTAGCCGCGCCAGCGATGCCCGCACTCGGTACATTTGAAGAATCGCGTCGGCGGTTCGTCCGCCGAAGCGGTCTGTTTGAGCGTATACCAGGCCTCCTCGTTGCCGCAGTTGTCACACCGCACGTCGTCGGTCTTCGGCTTGCCCTCATCGAGGCTGTCTTCGCTCGTTTCGATCACGCCCTCGTCCGATTGGGCTTCCGTCGAGACGAAGTCAGCCGCGCGGTCCGCATCGAGCGTATCGCGTTCACCGCAGTCGTCGTTCGTACAGACCATCGCCTCACCCTCCCGACGCATCATCGACCCGCAGGCGTCACAGAACTGCATCGTGGTGTAATTCTCACGATCGCCGATGCCGTAGCTCCTTCGGTCGTCGCCAAACGAGACATGGGACCGCCGAGAATCGAACTCGGGTCCTACCGCCCCCAGCGGCAGAGGATACCACTACCCCACGGTCCCGTATCCGACGCAATGGCCGAGGCCGGGTTAAGCGATTCGAAACGGCCAGCCGTCGGCTCGCGCTCAGACGAGGACGCGTTCGAGATCGACCACTGTCCCCTCGGTGGCCTCCGGCGATCCCACGAGGCGGCCGAGGCAAACTGCCGACCCCGACGGGACCGTGCACGCGACGAGGTCGTCGTGATCCGGATTTCCCGCCACCCCGCGGATACCCGGCGCGTAGACCGGCGCACCGGTAGCTACGTTCCGTGCCGCCTCCTCAGTGATCGTGATCGTCGGGAGATGCTCGATCGCGGCCTCGGCCGGCTTGACGACACCCCCCACGTCGTCCCACTCGCCGTCCCGCCAGAAGGCGAGGGCGTCGGCGAGGTCGTGCAACGTTACGAGATCGCGGTCGTCGAACGGTTCGCTTTCGACTCGCCGTAATGCGGCCATGTGGCCACCGGTGCCGATCGCGAGGCCGAGATCGTGACAGAGCTTGCGCACGTAGGTGCCCGCCTCGCACTCGACACGCAGGAGCACCCGACGCTCGGCCCGTTCGAGAACAGAGAGCGAATAGATTTCGCGCACCCGAAGCTTGCGGGCCACCGCACTGCGCTTTGGTGGCCGCTGGTAGATCGGTCCGTCGAACCGATCGAGCATCGATCGCCAGTCAGCTGGCGGCTCGTCGTGAAGCTCGAGGATCGCGACATACTGCTTGCGCCCCTGCGAAAGGGCCGGGGCCAGTCGCGTCGCCGCACCGAGTAACACCGGCAGCGTGCCGGTCACCGGTGGATCGAGCGTCCCGGCATGACCGGCCTCTTCGACATCACAGAGATCCCCCACCCACCCGCTCACCTGATGGGAGGTGGGGCCGGCGGGTTTGTCCAGATTGACGACACCGAAGGAGAGGAGCTCGCTCGGGGTCCGTTCGGCCGGGGGCGGCCTGATCGTCATCCGTCCGGGAGGGAAACGGGCGCCACCTCGAGTTGGCCTTCGTCCGCGCTCGGGTCGTGGCTGTCGATCGCCGTGGTGAGCACCTCGTGAACCGCGTCGGGACTCCACCGGCCGGTGTTGAGCACGAGATCGTAAATCGAGCGGTCCCCGATGTCGATGTCGTAATAGTCCCGATATCGGGAGGCTTCGCTTTCCTCGCGATCACGCATCGCGGTCAACGCGGCGGGCTGGTCAGTCCCTTCACGGTCTGCGATCCGCGCGGCTCGGACCGAACGGGGTGCATCGAGCCACAAGCGAAAATCAGCGTGTGTACCCGCGAGCCAGCCAGCCAGACGGGATTCGAGGACTACCTCGGTGTCCGTTCGGGCCACCTCCGCCAGTCGGCGATCCAGTTCGATGTCGATGGATCGATTCGATTCTGCTCGTTCGTTTAACTCGGCCAAGCTCATGTCGCGGTCGGCCGCCATCGAGCGAAAGATGTCCCCGCCACTGACGTGGTCGAACCCGTAATACTCGGCCAGTCGACCGGCGGTCGTCGACTTCCCACCCCCAGGCGGGCCCGACACGGTGATGAGCATCGTTACTGTGGAGGCCCCCGGTGACGGCCAAAGGTGTTTTCGATTACGTCGGGGAGGTCTGCACGTTCAACGCTTTGCGCATGATCTGCGTGAAGCTGATCGAGCACAGGATGTACCAGAGAATCCAGGATGGCATCGGGCCGATGAGCGTCCCATCCCAACGGAATTGGCCGAAGATCGGTAACACCACTTGCATCTCGTTCTCAGGGATGCGACCGGACCCGACGAACCAGTACAGCCACAGGAAGACCGGGATCGTCAACAGCGTGATCCAGACCATGGGGCGGAACTGGGCTTTGAACATCTGGAGCATCCCCCCCATCGCTTCCATCTGCTCTTCACGAATGGCTTCCATCGCCTCGTCGTCGCCGCGTTCCTCGGCTTCCTTGCGGCGTTCCTGGACCGCCTCCATCTGTTCCTGATACGCGGCGACGACTTCGGTGTTCGTCAAATTCGCCTGCAGCAGGGTGGAGTAAAGCCCCGTGATCATCGCGATCGCGAAAATGACGATCATGAACGGGAGCGTGGCTTCAAGGGGCCGAAAGACCGTGTAGATCGACTCGCCGATCGTGTTCCGGACTGGATTGAACCAGTAGCCGACCATGAACATGAGGGTGAGCAGCCCGGCGAGCTTGTCGTAGGTCGACCAGCTTACATCGGCATCGATCTCGGGCAAATCGCCGCCGATCGACTCGCCGCCGTCTTCCAGAAGCGACCTAATACCCTCTGGGTCGGCCAATCGAAAGCCGTCGTCGCCACTGACGAGGATGCCTTCCTGAATCAAGCGACCCCACTGCCCGCTCGTGAGGTCGTCCTGGACGTCGCTCCACTCGAGTTCATCCTCGTCATCGGCCTGCGCGAGGACGGCTTCGAGCGCGTCAGTGAAGTCCGGATCCTCCTCGATCAGGCGCTTGGCGCGATCGGCCTCGATTCCCATCTGGACCGAGCTATGGTCCGCCTGGTTTTGAATGTTGTACAAACGGCCGGCGGGGCGATTCGATCCCGACACTGACCCTTTTCACCGGTGAGGCGACCACCGCGGGTTGATGAAAGAGGTCGCTGGGCCGAACCGGGGCCAGACCGAGGTGATCGGCTCGCTGCTATTACTAGCGATGGTGCTCGTCAGTGCCCTCGGCCTGGTCGCCGTGGGCCAAGCGGCCCTCGAAGACGGGACTGAAGCACTCGATCGCGAGCGGATCGAACGAGCTCTCACCGACCTTCGCGGAGCCGCGATGACGGCCGGAATGGCGCCGACCGGCGTCGAGACGCTCACCCCGACGATTCCAGCCGGAGCGACGTGGACGATCCGACCATCGATCGGCTCGATCCGGGTCAATCACACCCTGCCCAATGGGACGGTCCAATCCGTCTTTGCTGCGTCATTGCACGAAATCGGTCTCGACGACGGCGCCAGTCGGACCATTCTCGAGGGTGGGGCGATCATGGCCACCTTTGAGGACACCGCAGTCGTTCGAGAGGAACCCCCACTCACCGCTCGAGACGGAATCGTCCGACTCCGGCTGCTCCAGCTCACGCCGAAAAACTCCCCGGCGACGTCGACGGCACTCGAGGCGCCGCCGACCACCGTGACGCTCACTGGACGAGACCACGATGCGTCACGGACGGTCATTCGCCCCGAGAACGGAACGGTCACCCTCACGATCAGAAGTCCCCGCTATCGCAACTGGGCTCGCCTGTTGGCGCGGAACCTCCCAGGTGTGGTCTCAATGTCACCCGCGACGCAAACCGCCTCAGTGACGTACTCAGCCACGGAGGGTGCTGACCGCGGACTCAAGGAACTGCACGTGATGCTCGTCCCCGTCGAACTCGAGGTGGCCTGATCGATCTGGAAGTCAGGCTAGGTGTCGGTCGATAGCGGCGGACAATGCCTGCCAGACGGCGTCCGGATCGGCATCGCCATCGACGACTTCGAAGCCCGGATGATCGTCATAATACTCGATGACCGGTTCGGTTTCGCGCTCGTAGACTGCAAGTCGCTCCTTGACCGTGTCTTCAGTGTCGTCATCACGTTGGACCAATTCGCCGCCACATTCGTCACACACGCCGTCCGTTTCGGGTGGTGCAAATTCAACGTGGTAGTTGGCCCCACAGTCCGGACAGACTCGGCGACCGGTGAGCCGGCGGATCAGTTCATCCGTTGGAACCGAGAGATGCACGATCGCATCGAGGTCGGTGATCGAATCGAGATATTCGGCTTGTTCGATCGTGCGGGGATACCCATCGAGAACGAACCCATCGGCCGCCTCAAGCGCCGCGCGCACGATTTCGTTGACGACCGGATCGGGAACGAGTTCGCCGGCTTCCATGTATTCCTGTGGCGTCCCGTAATCCGTCTCCATCGTCTTGCGCTCGCGCAAGGCATCACCCGTGGTGATGTGCTCGACGTCGTATTCCTCAGCAATACGACTACATTGTGTCCCTTTCCCGGCGCCCGGCGGTCCGAGCACAAGGAGGTGTGGTCCCCTCATTGGCACTCCCTATCCGGAGCGGCCTTATTGGCTATGCGGATCAACCTTGATGCTTCGAGGGACTGGATTCCACATGGCGGGCCAAACGAGCCTGACTGACAGCCTCAGTGAGCCTCTGGTACGTGTCCGTCTCGATGCGCCGTTTTCAACACGGCCGTATACGCGGACTCATACGCCGAGGCGATGCGCTGGGGGTCGCTGCGTTGTGTCGCGGTCAACGGCGGTAACGTAACGGTTTTCGTCGGGGACACCTCCTCGAGCACGTCGTGTACGGGCGTCTCCAATTGTCCGTGGACTGCATCCGTCCCGACGACCTCCCTCGCTTGGAAATATCGCGAACCGGGATAGAGCCGAACCCGCCGGGGTTCGACGGCGGCGACGACGGTCGCGCCGGGATTGGGTATTGCGCGAAGCGGGCTCGCGACGTCACCATAGGATTCGATAACGGTCACTGGCTGTGCTTGGATGCGATCGGCGACCGATGAAAGCGCCGGCAAATGGAGCGATTCCATCGCCTCGTTGAGCTCCGCGGTCGTGGTGACTCGCTTCGCCCCCTCCAATGGAAGCGCCTCCTGGACCCGGTCAGGAACCGTTGCCTGATCGTTGATCACGTACTGAGCTTCATCACTCGGGTCACCGACTCGATCAAGCAGGAACGTCCGATCCTCACGGCCAAGCAGCCCCGGGGATGCATCCGGACTCGGCCGCCACAAGCGGTGGACGGGATTGAGCGCTTCCGGTCGAACCGTATCTGGCCGTGCATCACTCAACCGCATCGCATCGTGGCCGTATATGCGGCCAGACGCCAGTACAGACCGACAGTGGTCGTGATCGAACCAATAGTCGTTACCGGCCCGGGGTTTGAACGCCGCCGCACCAGTCCGTGCGACGAGACCGACACTGAAGGTCGTCTTTCCCGCATCAACCGCGTCCACACCGACGACGAGGACGTTCATCCACGTATCCGACACTCACACCGATCGACACCCCTCAACCTGGCGATTTCGAGATCCACCCCTGGGGGACCAGGCATCGCCGGTAACAAAGCAGGTGCGATCGTAGACACGTCGTAATGAGTCGAGGGCTGGGCGGGGTCGAATTCGCCACCGAGGCGGTGCCTGAGTGGCTGGCCGTCCTCGCAGCTGGCCTCACACAACTGGGCGATAGCTGGTTCGTCGGGATTCTCCTCGTAGTCGTCTATTGGCGGTACCGATCAAAAGCGATAGACACGATGACGGTGGCGGGGCTTTGGTTACTCGGCGTTGGCCTCACTGGATGGATCAAAGAGACGCTGATGGTTGCGCGTCCGAACGCGACCCCCGTCGCGATCGATGAGTTCTGGTGGGGGCTTGAGATCGTCCTCGAACACACCGCGACGGCAACCGGCTACGGCTTTCCCAGCGGACATGCGGTCACCGCGACCGTCCTGTACCTCGGGCTCGCCTCGTATCTGCCCGTGTCGACACGCCGGCGTCGAACGATCGCCGCGATCGGACTACTCACCATGGTGAGCGCCACCCGGGTGGTGCTCGGACTCCATTACCTCGTCGACGTGATTGCCGGGGGCGGGCTCGGACTCGCCATCCTGTCGCTTCGACCGGGACTCCAGTCGGTACAGCGGGTCGATCGTGACGTGGGCATCCTCGGTCTCGCCATCCTCGCCTCGGCGGGATTCGTCGTCGCCAGTGACGGCCATCTCGAGGCGCTCCTCGCATTCGGCACCACCATCGGCGTCACTGCCGGATGGCACCTCGTCAGAGCCGATCTCTCCGTTCGGCCGTCGGCATCCGCGACACTTCGACACAGCGGTTGGGGGGTTCGCGCCGGGCTTGGCACGCTCGTGGCCATGGTGGTCGTGGCCCCTATCGCCCTCGAGGTGGCCCTCGGTGGACTCGCCGGCCTCGGGGCGTTTGCAGCGGTGGCACTCGGGCCCGTGCTCTGGACACGAGCCTCGCCGCCGGGATGACGAGTGACCGATACCGGAAGAACGTCCTTCGATCAGAGGACGATTTGGGCCAGCCCGAGGAAGATGAAGAACCCGAGCACGTCGGTGGCCGTGGTGATGAAGATCGTCGCGGAGGTCGCTGGGTCCTTGCCGATGCGATCCAAGACGAGGGGGATGACAGTCCCGAAAAAGCCCGCGATGATGAGGTTCAACACCATCGACACGCCGAGGACGGCTCCGAGGAGTGGGCTCTGATTGAAGACGGCGGCAATGACGGCCACGAGTGCCCCCGTAATGAACCCGTTCGCGGCCCCAGCGAGGACCTCGTTGATGACGGCCCGTGTGCCGGTCCCCAGGGAGATATGCCCGTAGGCGAGTCCTCGCACGGTCACTGCCATCGATTGAGTGCCCGCATTGCCCCCCATGCCGGCGACCACCGGCATGTAGACCGCCAACAGCGTGAACGCCGCGATAGTATCCTCGAATAACCCGACAGCCCCCGCCGCCAGGAAGGCCGTGCCGAGGTTGATGATGAGCCATTTGTAGCGACTTTTGACCTTCGCGAGCGGGCCGTCCAAGACGCTTTCCTCGTGTTGCACGCCGGTGAAGTCATACAGCGTCTCGCCAGCGGCCTCGTCGACGACCCGAAGCAGGTCAGTTCCCTCGATGACCCCGAGGATACTGCCATCGGCATCAAGCACGCCCACAGAGAGATCAGGATTTGCGCGAAACAATTCCACCAGTTCCATTTCGTCGGTGTCGAATCGCACGCCGACGGCCCTGTTCGCGTACTCCCGCAGGGGTTTATCGGCGTCGGTCATCGCCAACACTTGGCCGGGTAACTCGCCGATTATCTCGTCCTCTTCGGTGAGAAATATCGTCGGAAAATGGCCAGTCCGCGATTCGTGTCTGCGAACTCGGCGGGCGACGTCATCAAGCGTGCGATCGACACTGACGGTGATGTAATCGAGATGCATCAATCCGGCCGCAGTATCCGGATCGAAATCCAACAGATAGGCGACTTTCTCCCGACGCTCGTCAGCAAGTTGGTCGAGTAAGCCCTCGCGCTCCGCGTCGTTCACCAACGCCAGGACATCGGCCACCTCGTCTGGATCGAGATAGCGAAGGAATCCGAGAACGGCCTCGTGTTCAAGATTCGCCAGCAACCGTTCCCGAACGGCCTCCGGCAGTTGAAAGAAAACCGCACGTTGACGAGGGCGCGGAAGCTCGAGAAACTCCGCGGCCGGTGCCTCGGTGCCGAAGACGGTCGAGACGCGCCCCTCGGCGGTACCAGACATACACCACAACCCCGATTGCACTGAATAAAGTGATTTGGGCCTCCTCCCGAGATCGAGCGCTGAAAGATAACATTGAGGTACCGAGGCCGGGTTCTCCCAACACCGATGTCTGATCGGCCCACCCTGGTGTCGTTTTATGACGGCGCCGGCGAGGACGAGTGGCATCGCCTGACCGATGGACTATACGCCGAGCTCGAGTGGCAGGAAACGATCCACTTCCTCGAGCGATTCCTGCCCGAGCAGGGCCGTATTCTCGACATCGGTGGGGGTGCCGGTCGCTACAGCGACTGGCTGGCCGAGCGGGGCTATCAGGTTACGCTCGCGGATCCGAGTGAGGGCCAATTAACCGTCGCGCAGGAGAAACTCGGAGGGTACGAATCGGGTTCGATCGAGTCGATCGATCGTGCTGACGTGGCAGCATTGCCGTACGCCGACGATATGTTCGATGCGACGCTCTGTCTTGGGGGCCCGCTTTCACACCTGCTCGAGGCCGAACAGCGACGACAAGCTGTTCGGGAACTGCATCGAGTGACGATTCCGGACGGTCCAGTCTTCGTCTCGGTCATGGGTCGCCTCGCTGCATTGCAAACGATAACCCGTTTCGCCGGCCGGGTCGACCCTGAAGAGGATGATACCGAACTCCTTCCCGACCTCCTTCGAACCGGCGATTACGACCAGGCGTTGCTCGAGCGGTTCGACCGCGAGGCGCTTGTTCCGCTCATGCACCTGTTTCGCGCCGACGAACTCGAGGGGCTCCTCCGTGAGGGCGGGCTCGCGGTCGAGGTCGTGACGGCGTTAGAAAGCATCGCATCCCAACGTCGATCCGAGTTCGATGAACTCACCGACGAGCACCGAGCGACGATCCGCCAGACGGTTCGTCAGCTTCGTGGCGATCGAGGCGCGGCGGATCTCTCCGGACACATCCTGGCAATCGGGATCGTACAATAGCGAAGGGACGGCATCGACCAGGATCGTCCGGGGTGTCAGGGCTTCCATCTCAGTACAACCTCCCCCCCGTCACCCACGTCGCCGGAAACCGCCCCTCGAATGATACCAACATAGCCAGGGCTGCGATCGATCCCGCGACCGCCTACTCGGTTCGTTGATGCTCCTCGAGCTCGTTCGCCCGTTCCTCAATTGCTTCGAGTTCGCGATTGATTTCGTCATCCGGGCCGGCGTGGGAAATCCTGATCGAGAGGTCCATCGGTGAGGGAACGAACGCGCCGTCCTCATCCTCCGTATCCTCGGCGTTCCGTTCCATCAACGAACGGAAAATCTCGAGGATACTTCGGGCCATAGCGTATATTATCGACGACGCGAGTTAATGGTTTGGCGACATCAATACCAAATATGACGTTCCAATACCGGCCACTCGAGAGCGAAGGGTGTACGAGCCATCCCCGTGTCGTACCAGCATAGAGAGACGGACCATGGACCCGACCATCAGACCAGCCACTGACGCCGACCTCGACTTCATCGAAACCATTCTGGCCGAAAACGGCCTACCAGTCGCCGATATTTCGGAAGTCATTGACCAGCTATACATCTGTGAGGGCGACACCCAGCGGATCGGCGTCGGGGGCTTCGAAGCGTATGGACACGTCGCGTTGCTTCGATCGCTCGCCGTTCGGGCCGACTTCCAGGGCGAAGGCTGGGGGACGCGAATGTGTACCGCGCTGATCGAGCGAGCGGCCGAGCAAGAGATCAACGAGCTTTATCTGCTCACCACTTCGGCCGATGGATTTTTCGAGCGCTTCGGATTCGAACGGATCGACCGTCAGGCCGTCCCCCCGTCCATTCGTGAGACGCGGGAATTTGACAAGCTCTGCCCCCAATCGGCAACGTGTATGAACCGAACGCTTGGGCAAGCTGATTCAGTGTGATACCGCCGACAAGGTGTACCCTATCGAGAAGCTAGCACATCTACGAAGCAAGTAGGAAAATATCTCCGATAGGACTATCCATTGGTTTCCAACCATATTGCTTTCTGGGCGGTACATCTGCTCACTTCCATTATTAATGACCTTTACCAATCAAGTCAGCAGTCTATCCGATTCTATCGGCGTATTTTGACTATGGAGCATCCTTCATATGACACAGATAACGACGTAATCGGCGAGGCTGCTGTCGTGGAAATGGATGCAGTCATCGATGAACTCTACGCTGTGATGCGCAACGATATCCCCTTGGAGGACAAGACCCAGCAAGCATTAGCGTTAGGAAAACAGTTTCTCGACGTCGATAACGGGCATTTCACCAGAATCGATACGGAGACCGATCACTGGGAGGCGCTCACCAGTACCGATCCGCCCGATGGGCAGTTCCCGCCCGGGCTCGAACTCGACCTCAATACAACGTATTGTCGACGCGTATTCGAGGAAGACAGCCAAATCGCCGTGGATGATGCCCCTAATCAGGGATGGACTGAGGATATCGCGTATCAAACACACGGCGTTCGTTGCTACCTCGGAACTCCTGTCCTCATCGACGAGGAACTGTATGGAACCGTGTGCTTCGTGAATGAACACGCCCGCGAGGAGCCATTTTCCGAGATCGAGCGATTATTCAGTAGGTTCCTCACGCAATTGCTCGAACGGGAACTGGAGAACGAACTGCACGAGGAACGATTGACTCGACAGACAAACCTTTCACTCGTGCTAAATCGCGTTCTCAGGCACAACGTCCGCAATAATATGGCAGTGATCCGAGGCTACACCGAGATGCTGTCTCGGAATCATGAAAACGGTGAAGCTGCTCAAGAGGCGCTTGAGGATATTGACGACCTCTTGCAGCTCTGTGAGAAAGCACGTACCCTCGATCGGGTGGTTGCGAATGATGCAGATCACTCTTCTATTGAACTCAGATCAGTGGTGGATACCATCGCTGATACGGTCCGTGCGAACTATCCAAATGCCACAATCTCAGTAGCGGGTGCTGATGCCATCGTCATCGACACCCTTCCCAGCCTCAAACGAGCATTGGAGGAACTCATCGAAAACGCTGCGAAACACGCTGGGGATGCGCCTACTGTGGAAATTTCAGTCGAACTCGTCCCGAATGCGGTTGAGATTCGGGTGTCCGATGATGGTCCCGGGTTGAATCGACAGGATGCCGAGGTACTGCAGATGGGTACCGAGACCCCATTGCTTCACGGCAGTGGATTGGGGTTGTGGCTCGCCCAATGGATAATCTCAAGCCATAATGGAACAATCGAAACGACAGATATCGCGGACGGTAATACGATAGTGATCACCATTCCACGGAAGAACGACGTAGAAAATCAAACAGGACTCAGCGAACTCGCCAGGGCACGGGACAAGTATGAAGCTGCGTTTGAGGATGCAAACGATGGAATGGTTATCCTCGATGACCAGGCACGCATACTTGAGGCGAATGCAGCGGCGAGCGAGATTTATGGGATGGACGAACACGACCTACTCGGGCAACCGATTCACCAATTCTTACCCCCTGACTTCGACTTCGGCACCACCTGGGAACAGGTCAAAAATGGATCATTGAATCGAGATACAGGCATTGTCATTGCAGATGGAGGAATCGAACGAGCCGTGGAGGTGAGTGTTGAACCCGACTTTATCCCAGATAACCACCTCGTCATCGCTAGAGATATCTCGGAACGTGAACGAAATGAGTAGGAACGACGTGAGACGTTTGAGAGTTCCGTCCCCTACGATCTCCGATAATTGAAATACCGGCAGAGACGAGGAGTCCTCACCCGAACATCTGGCGCAACATCGGGTGCATCTCCATCAGCTGTTCCTCGGCGATCTCCTCGTAGATCTTATACGTGATCGAGACCGTCAGCAGCAGACCTTCGCCAGTGACGCCCCCGATGGTGCCAAGCAGATTGGCCATGACCGCCAACAGTCCCACCAAGGCCCCGCCGATGATGGTCACCTGTGGAATATACCGCTCCATCACCTTCTCAACGACCCCGACGTTTTGGCGAAAGCCGGGAATCTGCATGCCCGAATTCTGGATCTGTCGCGCCGTGGCTTCCGGGCCCATCTCCGTGGTCTCCACCCAGAAGATCGCGAAGATAGCGCCCCCGACGACCATGAAGGTCACATCGACGCCGACCCGCAACAGCACCTGCCACGTCTCTTGCGGGATCGTATACGCCCACCACTGCCAATCCTGCGGCTGGTAGATGGGCGAAAAGTAATAAAACAGTCCGCTCACGGCCTGGCCACCGTCATAGACGCCTGCCCACTCGGGCAGGTAGCCACCACCGTGGAGCAATCGACCCATAAACTGGAGGTTCGCCTGTAACGCCCTGACGAGAATCAGCGGCAGGACGCTCGCGTAGATGAGCTTGACCGGGAACCGACCGCGAGCCCCTTTGACACGAGCGTGGCTGAGGGGGATTTCGACCCGAACGCTCTCGGCATACACGACGATGACGAAGATGAGCACCGTCGTGACGACCGCCAGGAGCTGGCCCTGACCGAAGACCAAGGCGTTGAGTCCACCGCCACCGATGATCGATCCGACGTTGATGTCGCCAAGCGCGATGCCGATCCAAGTCGGGATGATCCCATCAGCGGAGGGACTGACGAGACCGCCCATCAGGCTCTGGCTCACGCCAGCGACGATGAACAGGCCGACCCCGCTGCCGATCCCCCATTTGGAAATGATCTCGTCCATGTACAGGATGAGGATCCCGCCGATGAAGATCTGGATGAACAACAGGACCTGAATGCCCGTCTGGTTGAGCGTCAACCCGAGGACTTGCACCTGATCGACCGGCGGAATGAACTGACCCGCAAAGACCAGTGGGAGGGCCGTGACCCCGGTGACGATGATCACCAACAGCTTTTGCAGGCCCTGATAGAGCACCTGATCGCGCGGATCGTTCGTGTCCAGTCCCAGCAAGTTCGCCCCACTCAGCAACTGGAGCACGATGCTCGCCGTGACGATGGGGCCGATCCCGACCTGCATCAATGAGCCGTTCGAACCGGCCAGGATCGAGCGGAACCGCCCGAAGAGGTCCTCACCACCGCCCGGCGCCCCGCCCCACAGCTGGACGTTCGTGAGGAAGAAGTACAACACCAGCACGGCTCCAGTCCACGCAAGCTTGCGGCGGAACGGGACGTGCCCATCCGGCTGAGCCACCGCTGGCATCCGGGCGAGGATCGGCTCGGCCGACTGCTTCCATCCCATCGTTCTCAGTCGTCTTGTGCTGGTTCAGCTGCTGTCGTGGTGACGGATCCACCGGCGGCTTCGATCGCCTCGATCGCCGACTCGGAGAACTCATCGGCCATGACGTGCAGCGTCCCCCGAACTTGCCCGCCGCCGAGGACCTTCACCCGGTCGATGTCGTCGCCGACATCGAGCACCGCTCTGGCGTCGATCTCGATCCCGTCGTCGGTCTCCGTCGCGAACCCGCGCTCGACCAACAGAGGTGCGTCTTCATCGAGTTCGCCCACGTTGACCGTCGCGACGTTGTCGATAACGTCGTCGGGTCGGGTGAAGCCGTGTTTGCCGAGGGGTTCCTGCCCGTGAAACTCGTGTTTGTCGCGTCCGGCGTTCCCGCGCCCACCACGGTGACCCGCGCCGCGGCGGTTCTTCTGGCTGCCGCCGCCATGGGTGCGAGAGCCGCGTTGTCGTCGTTTTTTGTCTGTCATTGATCTCACCGCATCTGATAGAGGAGTTCGTCGATCTCCTCGGTTGTATGCCGACCGAGTTGTCCACCGTCGGCACGATGGTGTTTGATCCCCTCGTGTCCGCCGCGGGCTGGGTGCAACCGCAAGACGGGCTTGAGTCCGAGGTCCGAAAGCGTCGTGTCCTCGGCATGGAGCGCCTCGGCGACCGCGTCGATATCCTCGTAGTCGGTGTGCTCGGCCACCCACTCGTCGGTAAGGCCGGGCTCGCCGCCCACGGGCTCACCACGCTGGCGAAGCAAGAGGGCGATCGTGTCGGGACTGGGTGTCCCGAAGGCGACCAGATCGGTCACTTTCGTAATCATGCCGCGATAGCTGTCGGTCTCCGGGACGAACGTACACTGGTTGACCGAGCCGAGATTGAGCATCTCGAGGGTGTCTCGCACCTCCGCGTCCACGTTGACCGGGCCGCGCAACTGGATGAGCGCGTGCATCACTCGATCACCTCCCGCTGGGCACGGGCGTATTTAGGAATCCGCGAGGCACTGGTCGCCTCCAACGCTTTGAACGTCGCCTTGGCGAAGTTGACGGTCGTTCGCGTCTTCCCCGAACTCTTCGTCCAGATGTCCTCGATACCAGCCAACTCGAGGATGTGTCGAACCGTCTCCCCGCCGGCGAGGCCCAACCCCCGGGGCGCGGGTTGCAACTCGACTGTCACGCTGCCGGCTTTGCCGGTCGTGCGCCTGGCGACCGTGTGCGGTCGACCACAGCCACACTCCCAGGACCCACAGCCGCGGGAGACCTTGATAATGTTCAATTTGGCAATCTCGATCGCCTTCTGAATCGCGGAGCCGACTTGGTCGTCCCGACCCTCGGCATACCCGACGTAGCCGTTGCGATCGCCGATGACGACGACGCACCGGAACTTCACCCGCCGACCCGAGTCGGTCATGCGCTGGACCATATTGATATCCAACACCTCGTCTTCGAGGTTGGGCAGCAACTCGTCGGTCACTTCCGGCTCCTTCAGTGGCAGGCCGGATTGCAGGGCCTCCTCCATCGTCTCGATTTCGCCGTCCTGGACCTGGCGACCAAGCCGGGTCCGTGGCTGCCACCCGTCAGGGGCGTCTTCAGCGCTCATAGGTCACCCTCCAAGATGCGTTCGCGCACCTCATCGAAGTGTTCGGGAAGCGCGCTCGCGTCGAAGTCATCATACAGCGGTTCGTCTCGCTCGGCGGCGTAGCTGGCGATATGCTCGCCACGGGTGCGCTCCCACGGGGGCAGGACCGACTCGTTGTGGGGGATCTCCAGGCCGGCGTCGATGGCGCCCTCCTGGACGGCGAACACCTTCGCCCCCGGCGTTGGCGAGTGCAGGCCGATGTCGAGTACGGCCTCCTCAAGGCCTGCCGCGATCGCCCGGCGTCCGGCCAGCGAACCGGTGAGGTACGCTGTCGGGAGATTGCCGACCGGGGCCTCCCACCCGAAATCAGCGAGGTCACCAGAGGTGGCCGCCGCGGCCGTTTCGTCGCCATGGGGCCCAATAACCTCGAATTGCGCCCGGACGTGCTGGTTACTAATGCGGGCCACGAGCCGTGGCAGTCCCGATTTGAGCAATCGGAGCCGTTGGCGGTAATCGGTCAGTCCCTCGCGTCGGCGGCGCATGTCGATGCTGGAGCGCGGTCCAGTCGCCATCAGCGCTCACCTCCGCGGTCGATCTCGACGTCGTACTCGGTTTCGATGAAATTGTACATGTACCGAATGCTGTGAAACTCGCCGCCACGAGCCTTGTCATAGAGCTCGCGATACTGCCGCACGGTCAACTCGCCGGCATCGCGCATGCGTCGGAGTTCACGGCGCTGCGCCCGGATGCCATCGATCCATTCGTCGCGGTCATCGTGGCGGGCGCCGGCTTTTCCTTTGCGGGTGCCCTGGCCGGTGCGATGCCCGTAGGCTCGTTTGGCCTCGCGTTCGCGGGCCCGACCGCGCGAATTGCCCTGCGTCGTTTCGGCGCGGATGCGACCCTCCTCAACGAGATCGCGGATTTCCTCCCGGGTGATGGCCGAGGAGATCTCACTTTGGGCTTCGGGGTCGAACCAGACGCGATTTTGGCCCACATCAAGCACGTCCGCTGCCAGGCGGCGTTGGGCCGTCAAGTCACTCATCCTCGTTCACCTCCACTTCGACGTACGTCGGATTAAGGATCTTGATGTCGCGTGCTTCCGCTTCGTCCTCAATGCGCTCGCGTTTGCGACCGCCGACCGTCGCACCGATGCGAATCGCCTCCCGATCCGGATTTACCTCGGCGAGGTCGTCGACGTTGTGGACGTGCACCTCCTCGAATCCCGAGGGGTGCCGGCCGCGGATCGCCGCCGGTGATCGATAGCCGGGTTTGACCGTCTCGCCTTTGCCTTTCACGCCCCGGCGTTGTTTCGACCGATCGCCCTTCGGGCGGCGCCACGTGGCTGGCACGCGGAGTTTCTTGTGGTGATCCTGCCGGGTGAAGGAGTGGCCCCCGGCGCGATCGCGCTCGGCGAGCAGCCGTTGTTCCTCATCCGAGAGCTCCGGCGTGCGCGAGGCGGCACCCCGAGGGCGGAGCTCCGTCTCGACTTCTTCGGCTTCGGCCTCTTCCTCTTCTTCATCCTCCTCGTCTTCGATCTCAGCTTCTGACTCCTCGACAGCCAGTTCGCCGACGTCGGCCTTGATGCGCGCGGCGAGTGCGTTGCCGATGCCCTCGACCTCCGCGAGGTCGTCCTGGGTGGCGCCGCGAATGTCGTCGACCGTTTCGAAGCCTGCCTCCGTCAGCGCCTCGGCTTTTGACTGGCCGACACCGCTGATATCCTCGAGCGATTCGTATTCGTCGTCACTCATATTTCAAGCCACCTCGTGGTTTCTCCGTGATGTAGGCCCCGTCCTGGAAGACGCGGACGTCCTTGCCCTGGACGCGGGTCAACTGTTCGAGATCGGCGGCGGTCTGACCGACCGCCTCCTTGTCGGGGCCGGTGAGGACGATTTCGTCCTCGTCGATGCTGACCTCGGTGTCGCCGTGAATGGGCGTCCGACGCGGCGCACGCTCGCCGAGGAAGTTCTCGACGACGAGCTCACCGCCTTGGCTCGACACCTGCATCGGGAAGTGGGCGTAGACCGTCTTCATCCGGTACTCCCAGCCCTCGAGCACGCCATAAATCATGTTCTCGACGTGGCTCTCGAAGGTGCCCATGGTCGCCTCGGCGGCGCGATCGGGATCCGCCGATTCGATGACGACCGTCTCGTCCTCGACCGCGACGGAGACGTCCGGATACCACAGCCGCTTCGTGACCGCTCCCTTCGGACCCGAGACCGTCACCTCGAGCCCGTCAACGGTCGCCGACACGTCAGCCGGAAGATCGATTTCGATGCGTGCCATGGTCAGTAGACGTACCCGATTAGTTGGCCGCCAACCCCCTGATCGCGGGCGTCGTAGTGGCTCATGATGCCGTGACTGGTCGTCACGAGCAGCGTGCCGAAGTCCCGCGCCGGGAGATAGCGTTTTTCCCATCGTTCGAACCCGTCCGCCTTGGCGGCGTATCGCGGCTCGATGGGGCCGCATTCGTTGATCGATCCCTGCAACTCGACATCGAACTGGCCGGCCTTGCCGTCCTCGATGCGCTCGTAGCCGGCAATGTAACCCCGATCCTCGAGGACCTCGAGGACGGCGCCGATCTCGGCGGAGGCTGGCGACACGCGATAAACGAGCGTGCCGCTCTCCTCGGCGTTGTTGATGCCGTTGAGCGCGTTGCTCAGTGTATTTTGGCTCACCATGGTTCTCAGCTGTACTTTTCGAAGCCCATGTCACGGGCGATCTCTCTGAAACACTGCCGACACAGCCAGATGTCGTACTTGCCGACGAGGCCCTGCTTGCGCCCACAGCGTCGACAGTCGTTGAGCTGGCCGGTCCGCTTCGTGGCCGTCTCGCCGACCGGTTCGTTGTCGCTTTCACTCATCGGTGATACTCACCTCGAATTCTGATTGAAGGAACGCGATGGCGTCCTCCGGGGCGAGGCGATGCTCGCTCGGGATCGACCGACTGGCTCGGTCGCGTTTGGCGATCCGATAGCCCGGTCGCACGAGGTTGACCGTGACGTCGAGCCCGTACAGCCCGACCTCCGGATCGTACTCCTCCCCCGGGAAGTCCGTGTGTTCCTCGATACCGAAGCTGACGTTGCCGGTTTCGTCGAACTGACTGGGGGCGAGTTCGACCAGAGCCAGGGCGGTCTCGAGGAACGACCGGGCACGCTCCCCGCGAAGCGTCACCTTCGCCCCGATGGGCGTCCCCTCACGAATGTCGAATGCGGGCTCGGTCCGCTTGGCGATCGTTCGCACCGGCTCCTGGCCGGTGATCGAGGTGAGAATTGACTCGGCATCCTCGAGGGCGCGGCCACCTTCGCCGACGCTCATATTCACCACCACCTTTTCGATGCGCGGGGCGCGCATCTCGTGTGTCGCCGCTTCACTCATCGTCATCACCACCGGTGAAGTTCTCGTCGATGACGACGACGTAGGCCTCCACCGTCTCGAAGGCGCCCTCGTCAGTCGTCACGTGCACCGTGTTCGGGCTGCTCCCTGGATGGACCTGAACCTCATCGATCACGCCGATCTGGCCGGCGTGTCGGCCATCGACGGCCGTCACCATTGCCCCTTCCTCGTAGGGGAGGTGGTGGACGACGTCACCGGTCTCCAGATCGAGGATGATCGAATCGCCCGTGGCGTACGTCGTCGGATCGTCGACGACGACCGTGCCGCCGTCGTGTAACGACAGCTGCGTCCGACCGCCGTCCAGTTGGCGTTTGCCGGTCACTTTCGATAGCTTCGTCGCAGCCGCCTCGGCGTCAATCGGGGTCAACGAAAGCCGACCGCCAGGGCCCGGGAAGACCCGATAGTACTCGTCCTGTTCGGCAAACGCCACGATATCGAAGATGCCCAAGGGCCGTTGATGATCGGTGACGGGATCGCCGTTGATGACGATCTCGTCGCTGCGAACGGCGTATTTCGCCTCTCGGGCGTTGTCCACGTACCCGAGAACGTCCCGAAGGACGATCACGAGGGGGACGCCCTCTTCGTCGTGCGGGCCAGCCCCGGCACCGACGGTAAACGTCTCGCCTTTGCGTTCGATCGGCCACGTATCGGGCGCGGCGAGGCGCTTGCGGTGCGTCATTCCTCATCACCTCCGGACGTGAGGCGCTCCTCACGAAGCGGATCCGAGAGATCGAGGTCGGTCACGCGAAGGTTGCTGGCATCCAGCGGTCGCGGAACCTCCTCGCCATCGGCCGTCTCGATCGTGACGCCGTCGACGTGCACGACCGCATCCTTCAGATCGACCTTGACGACATCGTCCTCCTCTCCGGCGAAGTCACCGCGGAGGACTTCGACGGTGTCACCCTCACACACACGGACGCTCCGCGTGTCATACTCTTCGCGGAGATCTTCGCTCAACGTCGCGTGGACTTGACTGTGGCGCTCGTGCAACGGTGCCTCTCGCGTGCGGGTTCGCTGTTTGTGGGGTTGTTTCGACGTCATACGATCATCGTGGCCGTGCTCGCGACACTTCCGAACCGCTCGGCGACCTCCCGAGCGATCGGTCCTTTGATCTCTGTGCCTCGTGGCTCCTCGTTCTCGTCGATAATGACCGCGGCGTTGTCTTCGAAGGAAACGCGAAGGCCATCCGGCCGCCGGAAGGGTTTGCGCTGGCGCACGATCACCGCCTCCAGGACCTGTCGGCGCATCTCCGGCGAGCCGCGGGTCACCGAGACGGTGACCTTGTCGCCGAGACCGGCTTGCGGGTGGCGATTCAGCCGTCCCGTGTAGCCATCCACGCTGATGAGCTTGAGGCGCTGGGCGCCGGTGTTATCCGCACAGACGAGGGCCGAACCCTTCTCAAGGCCCGGCGTGACGTCCGCTTTGATGGCCTCCATCAGGCCTCACCTCCGTTCAGGCGCTGGACGACCACGTGGTGTTTCGTCTTCGAAAGCGGTCGCGTTTCGACGATCGCCACGCGATCGCCCTCGGCCAGCTCGAGACACGGGGGATGGTGCGCCGAAATCCGCGAACGACGCTTCATGTAGCGGTCGTACTTCGGGACCGTCACGTCGTATTCACGCTCGACGACCACCGTTTTGTCCATCGCCGTCGAGGCGACCTCACCCTCGAGGACCTGCCCGTGAACGGGCAACTCGCCGTGGAAGGGACAGTTCTCGTCGGTACACTCAGTCGCCGGGGTTGGGACATCCAAACCTAGTGCCATCGTTCGATCACTCCGTGAGTCGCGGTGGAAGCCAGCCTGCGGGCGAGGACAGCACTGCCACCGATCATGCTGTCTCACCTCCGAGATCATCGCCTTCCTCTTGCTGGATCGTCTTGATCCGGGCGATTGCCCGCCGGATTTCCCGGATCCGCCCCGGATCCTCTGGGGCGCCCCCGGCGGCCAGGACCGATGTCTCGTTGAGTAACTCCGTCTCGAGATCCTCGAGTTCGGCCTGGCGCTCCGCCGGCGTCATATCGCGAATCTCGTCGGGATAGAGGATCGTCATTCGTCCTCACCTCCGGCCTCGTCAAGTTCGGCCACCAAGGCAGCCGCCTCGGCCTCGATGTCGTCCCCAGGTTCCTCATCAGTCGACGCATCTTCCTCGGTAGAAGCCGCCTCCTCGGGCTCGATGACCTCTTCCTCGTCCGGCTCCGGTGGCGCTTCGTCAGCCGCCTCCGGCGCGGTCTCCGGTTCGGCCGCTGGTTCACCGTCGCTTGGTTCGGCGGCCGGTTCGCCGTCGGGAGCCTCGTCGACGACCAACTCCTCGATGTCTGCCTCCGAGGCGACCTGGAAATCATCGGGCAACTCGGCACCCGGTGGGATGATCTTCACCTGCACGCCGATCGTCCCGAGCTTCATGACGGCGACGCCCTGGCCCTTGTCCACGAGGGTCTCCGCGGGTTCGCCGTTGTGTTTGATGTAGCCGGCCGTGAACTTCTCGACGCGTGAGCGCGACCCAGTGATCGTCCCCGAGAGGACGATCTGCGCGCCTAACGCGCCAGCGTCCATGATGCGTTCGAGCGTCGTATGGCCGGCTTTGCGGAAGTACCAACCTCGCTCGAGGGCGTTCGCCAGGCGATCGGCGACGATCCGAGCGTTCAAATCCGGCTCGTCGACCTCCTGCACGTCGATTTGGGGATCGTCGAGGTCGAAGCGCTCTTCGAGCGTCGTGGTGATCTTGCGGATGTTCTCGCCACCTTTGCCGATCACCATGCCCGGCTTTTCGGCCTTGAGGACGATTTGGGTCCCCATGGGCGTCTTGGCGACTTCCATGCCGCCGTAGCCGGCGCGGCCCAGCTCCTCAGCGAAGAACTCGTCGATCTGGGAGCGCTGGAGGCCGTCGTGGATGAATTGTTGTTCGTCAGCCATCGGTCTCATCCACCTCCGTCAGGATCAACTCGACGTCAACCTCCGGGGTGTTCCAATCGGTCGCCCGGCCCATGGCGCGCGGCTGAAAGCCTTGCACCTCGCCGACCTTGTGGGCGGCACAGTGGGCGATCTCCATCGCCTCGCCATCGAAACCCTGATTCTCCGCGTTGTTGATCGCGTTCTCGAGGAGGTCGAGGAACGCCTCGCTCACCTTCTCGGGGTAGCGTCCGGCGTCCCATCCATCGATGTCGTCGCGATGGCCGGCCCCGCTGTTGTGTCGCCGGAACGGGACCGACGCTTCGCCGTCGATGACGTCCTCGAGGTACGCGATGGCCTCGCCAGCCGTCTTGCCTTTCACTTCCCGGGCCAACTCTACGCTGTCTTTGTGACTCATCTGGCGCTCCCGAAGCATCGCTCGCGCGCTTTCGTCCGGGTCCGCCTCGACGCTGTAATCAATGCCCATGCTTCGATCACTCACTTCAGTGGTACGAACTTCGAGGACCGGGTCGCCCCGATGCCGGCCTGACCGTGCTCGACGTGTTCGCGCGTCAACTGGAACTCGCCGAGGTAGTGGCCCAACATTTCTTCCTCGATTTCGACGCGTTCGAACTCCTCGCCGTTGTGCACGGCGAAGGTCAATCCGACCATCGCCGGCAAAATCGGCATATCTCGGAGATGCGTCCGAATCGGATTTTGCGCCGTCTCCTCAGGATCGGCCGCCTCGGCCTGCTCAAGCAGGACTTCCTGTTCGCGGGTGAGTCCGCGCTTGATCGTTCGCCGCTGGCGTGCGGGAAGCAGTTCCGCGACCTCATCGAGCGTCAGCTCCTGCAACTCCTCAAGCGTGTGGCCTCGATAGGTGAACTCACCCTCGAGACCGGTGTGATAGTCTGTCTGGCTCATGTCGTGCCACCTCGACCGGTGCGTCGCGATGAGATATCGCCGACCTTGCGACCCGGCGACGCGTCGGACGAGACGCTCTTCGGTCGACCGGGATGCTGGCGTCCGCCGCCACCGAAGGGGTGGTCCACGGCGTTCATCGCCACGCCGCGAACGGTCGGATACTTGATGCCCCGCGAGCGGAGCTTGTGGTGCTTGTTGCCGGCTTTGACGAACGGTTTCTCCCGACGGCCGCCACCGCTGACGACGCCGATCGTCGCCTTGCACTGCGGGTGTAACCGTTTGACGGCGTCACTGGGCAATTGCACGACGGCCGCGTCCCGTTCGTGGGCGACCAGTGTCGCATGCGTCCCGCCGGCGCGGGCGAAGGCACCGCCGTCACCCGGCTGGTTCTCGACGTTGCAAATCGGCACCCCCTCGGGGATTTCCCCGATCGGGAGCGTGTTGCCAGGCTCGATCGACGCCGAGATACCGATCTCGATGCGATCGCCGACACCGACGCCCTCCGGCGCCAGCACGAGTCGCCGATCGTCCCGCCCGTCCTCGCCCTCGAAGGCCACCTCGGCCACGGGAGCGGCCCGGGCCGGGTCGTGCTCGAGGCCGACAACTTCCCCGACGAGCAACTCGCCGTCGTCGACCGGTTCGTGGCGCAAGTTCGCCTTGTACCGATGCGATGGCGCCCGAAACGTCGGCGTCCCGCGACCGCGGCGTTGGCCCTGAATGCGTCGTCCCATGCTCAGAACACCCCGATTCGCGAGGCGACTTCGCCAGCATCGTCCTCCGCGGAGAGCTTCACGGTCGCTTTCTTCGTGCCATCCATCGTCAGTTGCGTGTTCACCTTCGCGACGGCCACGTCGAAGCGGTCCTCGACGGCTGAGGCGATCTCCGGTTTCGTCGCCGTATCGCGAACGACGAACTGCAGCTTGTTCTCGAAGTCCATGAGATCCATCGCTTTCTCGGTGACGATCGGGTAATCGATCACGTCCGTCATCGTTCGGCCACCTCCGCGATCGCGGCTTCCGTGTACACCGTCAGTCGGCCGGGATGGCCGCCTGGAGCGAGTTCGGTTGCGTCGACCTCTCGCCCGGTTGCCACGTCAGCGCCGGCGAGGTTGCGGGGGGCCCGCGCCGGACCGGTGTCGCTGCTCGTGACGAACAGGATCGAGACCGGTTCCTTGCGGGGGCGACCGCGCGTCGTTCCCCGTCCGGCTCGTCGCGTCCGGTTCTCGTCAGCTCGTTCGATGTCTGCGTCGATCCCGATGGCGTCCAGGGTTCCGAGGGCGGCCTGGGTCTTTTCGAGGTCCGCGAAGTCGTCGCTCACGACGACCGGACACGGGACGTCCTCCTCGAATCGATGCCCACGAGCGCGAACGCGCTCCGCATCGGCGGTCGCGGCGATCGCACTACGCGTCGCGAGTTTTCGCTCGCCGTCGTTCATCGATCGCGAGGGATCGGCGTCGGCCTTGGAGGGATGAGCCCGCCGACCACCGACCGTGTGGGGGACCCGACGCGCACGATTGTTCGAACGGGGCACCATCGCCATCCCGCGACCGGCGCCGAAGGACTCCGCCGAGGTCCGCAGTCCGGCATACTCGTCGACCCCGTTCGGCTGTTTGGCGTTGGCCTGTGCAGTCGCGACGGCCCGTCGAATCAGGTCGGGCCGGTATGGCGTCTCGAAGATCGCCGGAAGGTCGATCGTCGCTTCCTCACTGCCGTCCAACCCGTGGACTGGTACGTTCATGCATGATCACCCTTGGTTCGATGTGGTCGCGACGTGACTGATCTCCGGGTCGAGGCGGGGCTGGCGGTTCGGTCGAATCGCCGGACGGAACCGCACGAGGCGTTGTTGTGGGCCGGGAATCGATCCCTCGATCAACAGGTGAGGGCCGTCGACCTCGCCATAATTTACATAGCCGCCATCGACCGAGGCGTCGTCGCCATCGCCGTGAGAAAGCAATCGTTTGTTCAATTCGGTGCGTTGATTGTAGCCGGTTTGTCCCTGTTGGGGGACGGTGGATCGGACACGTGAGGGATTCCAGGCCCCCAAATTCCCGATCCGTCGTCGATAGCCCTGTCGAGCGTGTTTGTCCTTTCGTTTTTGGACACCCCAGCGCTTGACGGGGCCCTGCGTACCCTTACCCGTCGTCACGGCGGCGACATCCAGATACTCGCCGGCGCGGAACAGCTCTTCAGCCGTAATGTCGTCTCGGTCGTGAACGAGGGTGCGAGCGTGGTCGAGTCGATCCGCGACGCTGCCGCCGCCGATGCGAGTTTCCATCAGTTCCGGCGCCGTCCGAGGCACGCCCGGCACAGTTGACGGGCGCGTGTGCGTGATGACACGCACTTCCTCGATCTCACCGGCGTCAGCAGCCGCTTCAAGCGCCTCGACATCGCCGGCACCAGCCGGCGAATTGCCAGCACGTTCAAGCTCGTCGTCGATATCATCCGTCCAGACTTCGGTGATCGGCTTGAGGCCGTAGGCCGTATCTTCGTAAACCCGAACTGCGACGGCCGCCATCGGCGGCGTTTCGACGACGGTTGCGGCGACGGACTCTTCCATCCCTTCGCGTGGCGAATCGGCCACATCGTTCACGACGAACACGTTCGTCATGCCGGCTTTGTAGCCGGCGAAGGCCTGCAGCATCGGCTCGGCGTCCCCGTCGGGCCAGGAGGAAAACGTCGGTACCTCCGAGCTGGCCCGGCCGCGGGGCCCGAACCCCATCGATCCTTTGCGTGGTCTGTGTTTTTCTGGCATGCGTAATTACCCCGTGAGGGTGAAGCAGGCGAGGGAGGCGATCAGTGCCTCTTCGGTTCGTACGACCTCGCTGCTTTGGTGAGGAATCGTGTTCGCCCAGAGATCGAAGGTCCGGTTGGAATCCGGTTCGATCGGATCCGCGCCATCGGCCGATTCCGTCGGCGCTGTCGAGAGGCCGAGGGACGCACAGATGGGCGCAAGGCCGCGTTGTGGTGCCCCGAAGGCCACCGTCATCCCCCACTCGGCTCGATCGGCCAGCGGTCCGTCGAGCGTGGCCAGCGTGATAGGCCGACCATGGCGCGAAGTGGCGATGCGGATACCCGCCGCGTCAGCCGCCAACGCATCGGCCAGCGGCCGTTCGCAAACGGTCGGTCCGGGCGGCGCCATGTCCTGCAGGCGGGCCCGAACGGGCTCTCGCGAAGAGATCCTGACGGTGACGCGCTCCCCGACGTCCGGCGACGGACCGTCCGTCGCCACGACGGAGACCGGGTGTTGCAGGCCGCAATTGACCCAAACGCGACCGTCAGCTCCGACCTCGGTCACGATTCCTTCTCGCAACGACCCCGAATCGTTCGATTCGGAGCCGGTCCATGTCGGCAGGCGAAGCGGCGGCAGGACACCAACGTCCGCCAGTTCGTCGCGCCGGTCGAAGACCTCCTTTCGGAGGTACGGCGGCGTCGTCGCGTAGCGCAACACGGTGGCGACGAACGCTCCGGACTCGGAGCCAACCCCCTCGGGATCGGGAAAGACGACGATGTCGTCCACCCCGAAGATGGCCGCCCCCCGGGCGATCGACCCGAGTTTTCGGGTCGCCTCCCGTTGGGAGGGAGCCTCCCTGACGAGGGAGTTTGGGACGAGTACGCTGATGTGCATGCCGTGACGCTTTCGCGCCCCGACAGTAGACTGTGCCGATGTTATCGGACCGGATTATAAAAGGATAGCGCTTTGGCCGATTGCAGTCGCCTTACTGCGGCGCGCTCGGCCACAAGGTGGAGATGCGAGCGTTTTCTTTGATGTCGAGGCCACAACCCACGTGCAGTCCAACAAGGTCCAGTTCTGAGACCCATCCCGAGGGATGGCTCGCCCCGCCGATACGAAGGATGTCACGGGGTTGGAGAAACGCCGGCGGCCGCTCCAGGGTTTCATTATACGCCACGAGGTACGTGCCAGCCTCGAGCTCCCACCACCCATACTCGTCCTCCGGGTGGCGCCGCTCAGGCTCGATCGGCGTCGTTGCCGGTCGCTGGAGTTCGCTCCCACCGAAATCGACATGCGCCGGTTGGTCGACGCGAAACACCTGCTCGACGGTTAGATCCACCCAGTCCGCATGGAGTTGGGTTTCTGCGTGGATAAGACCGGACACGAGCCGATCGGTCTCGGTCGACATGTCCTCTCGCTGGCCGGGAGAGGCACAAAACGTTGCCGGTCGGTTTACCACCCGATGAATGAAGACGAAGCTCATATGATCATACCCGCTGAAAAAGGTGCAGCGATCCCGTGTGAACACGATCTTCCTGGCCCACGTTGCCGCCTTCACTGTCGCTGCAATGGCCTGTCTAGGCAGCGTCGGCGTTGCACGACGGATCCGCCATCCGGATACCCGGCGAGGACTGATCGGCCTGTTGCTCACCTGCGGTCTGTGGTCCCTCGGATACGTGGGTTATCTCCTTGTCCCCAATGATGCAGTCAGCGTGGCTCTCTTTGTCGGAGCACGGCTCTTTGCGCTCGGATCGGTCTTCGCTTGGATCTATTTCTGCGCAGCGTATACGGGACGAGCCCCCAGTGATCCACGCTACATCCGCCTCGGAATCGGTGCCTTCCTCGTCATTGCTGTGTGGAAGATCACGAACCCGATCCACGGGCTGTATTTCACCACAGCATCGGCCACGGAACCGTTTACCCATCTGGCGATCGAGTATGGCCTCCTGCATTGGGTGCTCATCGGTCTCTCGTATGCGATCGCTGCGGTCGGATTTTTCATGCTCTTTGAACGTTTCGCCCAGGCCGGCAGCGACAGCCGCCCATTGTACGGCCTCGTCGCGGTGACGGCCATCCCTGGCGTCTTGACGATTATCGGTGGGATCGAGCCCGGCCTGTTGCCCCTGGGATACGAACCCCTCGGAGTGGGGCTGTTCGCCATCGGCGTCGTCTTCGTCTACCTCGAACGCTTTCAGTCGATCCGAATTACCGGCGGAGCTCAAACTCCAGCGATCTATCTCGACCAACGACACCACATTCAGGATTTCAACCGCCTGGCTACCGGCCTCTACCCTCACCTGTCCGACCATCTCGGTCACTCCATCGAGGATGTCGACGATCGCCTGCAAGCGGCGGTTGACGGGGGTTCGACGATCCTCGAAGCGGGCACGGACGAATCGCGGTTTTTTCGGGTTACCTCCGGACCCTCGATGGCAAGCGACGCACAAACCGGCCAGTTGTTGGTTTTCGAGGACGTGACCGAATCTGAGCGATACCGCCGTCAACTCGAACACCGAACCGAACAGCTTGAGGCGTTGAACCGCGTCGTCCGACACGACATTCGGAACGAGATCAGCGTCATCCTCGGGTGGGGTGAATCACTCGATGATTACCTCGACGAAGATGGTGCCGAAATTCTCGAGCGGATGCTCGGTGCCGCGGAGCGGGTAGTGGGCCTCACCGAAACGGCGCGAGATTTCGTATCCGTGCTCGGTGAAGAAGAGGGGCCCGACACCGAACCGGTCGACCTCGAACCCTATCTCACCGGTGCCGTCCAGACAGCCCGGCAAACGTATCCCCAGGCAACGTTTTCGATACACGGCGATATCCCGGCGGTATCTGTGATCGCAAACGAGTTGCTCTCATCGGTCTTCCGGAACGTGTTGAACAACGCTGTCCAACACAACGACAAGGAAACGCCCGAGATCGAGGTGTCTGTCGAACGCACCGAGGACACCGCAGAGGTCCGGTTTGCCGACAACGGACCGGGCATTCCGGACGAGGTCAAACACGAGGTCTTCGGCAAAGGAGAAACCGGCGTCGACAGCGGTGGGTCGGGGATCGGGCTGTATCTCGTGGAGACGATTACCGAATCATACGGCGGCGATACATGGATCGAAGACAACGAACCCACCGGTGCGATCGTGGTGGTCGCACTCCCGCTCGCGTCCGAATGAGAGCATCGACACCCGCGGGTCTCCTATATGGGTGGCGTCGTGACACCGACCTCGTTCGATAGCCAGGCGACTGGTGTACCTCACGTGGAGCTGAGATGCCCGGGGAGGGCTCCGAACCCTCGATCTCCGCATGGCCCAGATCCGAGGCCCGACGAAGGCCCTGGAACCAAGCGCGCCGAGTCTCAAGACCCTATGAGTGCGGCGCTATGTCCAGCTAAGCCACCCGGGCGCACCTAACCCTAACCCGGAATCGACTCTAAAACCTTCGCATCCACCGCGGTTTTTATGCCCTCTCCACCAGAACGTCGCCATCATGTCCGTACCGGGTCGAGTCCAGTCGATGCTCGGGGACGAGGAGGTGGTTGACCACGTCCCGATCGACGACGATGAATCGTTGTATACGACGCCGACCCGGACCATCGTTCATCGAGAGGGCACGTTCTTACGGGACGAATCGGTCGAAGAATTTTCCAACGATGTGGATCGGCTCGTTGCCAACGAAGGGCGCCGAAAGACGAAACTCACCTTCGAGTACGGCCCCAGCGACACTCGAGAGTTCGCCGTTTCGAACAACACGGCGGAGTCGGTCCTGCCAACGGTCCTTGCGGGCGTCCTCAGGGCGACCGGAACGCTGCGAAATGACGAAACCGTCATCCAATCCTATCGTTTCAGCGAACTAACCGTCGTCGTGACGACCAAACGCCTCTTCAAACACGTCGGCGCGGCGGTCTGGGACGAGGACTACGAAGCGTTTTCGTACGAACCGGTCACCGGCCTGCGGACTGAGGACGGCTCGGTCGCCACCCGCATCGTCCTCGAGATGGCCGATGGAACCGAACGGCTCAAAGTCCCACAGGAAGCTGCCAGGAGCCTGCGCGAACACCTCGAGCGAGCAATCTGTGCGTTCCACGATGTCGAATCGATCGCCGCGTTGCGGGCCAGAGCCGGCGAAGGCGGTGACGTCGAAACCGATGACGCCCCGCTTTCTGATGACCTCGAGCCACTCAGAGCCGAGGCCGACGGTGAGACGACAACCGCCGAACCGACCGACACCGAAGGAGCCGCCGAATTCGACGATTCACCCTTCGAACCCCCGGAACACGTCGAGGATTCCGTCGAGGAGCAACTGGCCGAGCTCCGTGAGGCCCTCGAACACCAACGGGACCTCCTCGAAGAACACACCGTCCTGCTCGAACGGATCGAACGCGCACTCACGCGCGACCGGTGAGTTTCCTGACACAGGTCGAGCCATACGGTCCGAGCTCTTCGGTTGCGACCGAGACGAAATACCCCGTCGAGAGGTGCTGGCCACACCGCCGACAGGTGAACTCCCCTTCTTTCGTGTGGATCGATCGCGTCCGATCCGACGGCGGCGTGTGGTTCGGCCCTGGTCTGATCCGTTTCGCCTCGCGCTCGATCAGGCCGCGTCGCTCGGCCGTCGTCAACACTTCGCGGACCGCATCCGGGCCATCAAACAGGCTCTCCAGCGCGTCGACGATCGCCGGGACCGGCGGGTCGCGCATCACGAGCGCCTCGAGCACGGCCAGGCCACGCTCGAGGTCGGCGTCGTCCATCGCACTCACCGGAACGGATCCGAGCAGTCATAGCACACCCCATGCGCCGGACAGACGTACTTGCAATGGCGCGTGAACAGGGCTCGCCCACAGCGCGGACATCGGGGGCCCTCCCCCGTCTCAGCACTCGGACCAGCCGCAGCTGTCACACGTTTTACACCCCTCGGCGTAATACAGCGAGTGCGATCCACATTCGGGACACTCGGGGCTTTCACCGGCCGCGATCAACTCGGCGGTGTCCGGCTCGGCCGCGGTCACCCCACCGCCGTCGGATTCCGGCTCGGGGGTGGGCGGCTCCGTTTCGTCGAGGTCCGGGAGGCGTTGTTGTTGCGGGTACGTCCGATCGAGGTCGTCATCGAGATAGCGCCGGAGGGCCGTCCCGAAGGCATCCGGAATCGAGTTGATCTGCTCGCCTTTGTCCCAGGCGACCTTCGGCGAGCGAATGCCCTGCAGCTTGTCGACGATCTCGTGGGGATCGACGCCCGAGCGCAGCGCCACGGAGATCGTCTTCGCCAGCGCATCCGTGAAGGAGTTGGTAAACCCGCCGCTGTGGCCGGTGTTCGCGAAGAGCTCGAAGGGCTCGCCGGTTGACGGATCCTCGTTGATCGTCACGTAGAGCTTGCCGTACCCGGTCTCGATGCGTTGGGTGATGCCCCGAAGCTGATCCGGCCGGGGCTTTTTCTTCGCGTACGGCCCCTCGCCATAGCGTTCGATGAAGCGCTCCAATTCGCCGTCGAGTTGGGCCTGGACCGCCTCGTCTTCGAGGAAGCCCTCGAGGCCGCCGAAGTGCTCCTCAATCGCGTCGACGAGCGTCTCGGCCGCTTCCTCGGCGTCCATGCTCGCGAAGTCGGCGTTTTGGGCGCGCGTGGTCAACACCTGCTTGGAGCGAGTCCCATCCCGGTAGTACGTGACCCCCTTGCCGCCGTGGTCGTAGATGTACTCGAAGACCTCGCGAGTGTCGTCGAGGGTGGCTTCGTTCGGCGCGTTGACCGTCTTCGAGATCGCCGAGTCGACGCCCGTTTGACAGGCGACTTGGACGCCGGCGTGGTCTTTCGCGGAGAGATCGCCCGTGACGACGAAGAGCTCGCCGATGGCGTCCGGGACCGTTTCGAGGCCCTCGATCCCGTCGAACTCGTTGGTGGCCATTTGGGTTTTGGCCTCTTCCTTGACGGCCTCGACGTCGATGTCGTTCGCCTCCAACGTCCGCAGGAAGTAATCGTCGAACTCGACGAGCATCTCCTCGCCTTGGACGTCGTC
>CAZOFG010000018.1:0-34018 GCA_964579125.1 uncultured Halobacteriales archaeon
ACGTCAGGGACAGCACGCACCCCGAGGTGGACGCCTTCTTCCTCGAGGTCTACGGGAAGGACACGTCAGGAAAACTCGGCGAGATGGGCAAGTTCCGTGAGGCGTTCATGCCTCGGGATCTGCTTACGTACATCCACCACAAGCCGGCCCGAACAGATCACGGGACTGATACAGCGTTATTAATATTCCGCGGTTGAGTTGTTAAAACACTCTAAGCCGAATATTAGAGCCGTGACGGTCTCTAAGCATTCGGCAAATGCTCGTATCGCTTCGCTTCGCTTCGCTCACTCGATTTACCTCATGCTAACCGTAACCAATTTAACAGTTTGTTGCAGCGCCGAAGCGGTGAAGGAAAGGCTGAGGCTAGGGCGGCGGTTTTCCGCGGTGATGCCGGACGCATGTTTCTCTAATATTCGCCTTAGAACCGGGGATTTGCTCCAAGACCATTTAGTCGGCCACACCTCCGCTGATGATATCGTCGATATTGGCACCCTGAGCCACCTGAGCGACCATATCTCCGTTCCCGTCCAGGACGTTCTCGACAAGGTCCTCGCGTCCTGTGTCCAGGGCAGCCCGCATGACCAGCTCGGGCTCCGTCTGTCGCAGGACGTCTGGGTCGACGCTCAGAGCTTTCTCGCCGTTGCTTCGCTTCCGATAGAATGCCTCGTACTCGGACTCGAGTTGGGCGAAAGCATCGCGGACGGTCTGATGGTACAGGGAGTGATCCGGTTCGGCGATCTCGATTAACTTGCCGCGAGAGATGGGGCGTTGTGAGGCGCCCATGCCGGTGGACACGCGCCGGACGAGTTCGTTCCGGCCCAACCGCTTCGCGACTTCTACTTTCGTTTCCTGCTGCCGCTCGGCCTGCATATCGCGGACCAATGAAAGCGATGTGACCGCCATGCGTGTGGCCGTCTCGAGCTTTCGTTCGGCGGCCTCAAGGCACTCTTCCAGATCGTCGATGTGATCTTCGTTGTCGAGTGCCCAATCACCCACGGTGAATGACTTGTTGTAGGCTTTCTCTGCCTTCTCCTCGACCGCGGCGAGACGCTCTTCAAAGTCTCCTAATTCCTTCTCGCTGCTCATCGACCATCGCCCTCCCACGTGTCGAGAAGCTCGCGACGGGCTGACAACCGGCGCCGTAACCCATCGATCTTGGATTGGAGTTCGCGGTACTCTTGGAGGTCCTCTACGTCAGCTTGCTCGCGACGCAGATCCTTGAGTCGGTCCTCCAGCTCCGTGATTTCCGGACGGTCAAACGCACCTTCGCGGTTCATGAAGGCGCCCCCTCCAGCAAATCCACGAGGTCGGCTCTGGGGAACGTGTCATTGCATGACCGGCAGCGACAGCGATCCGCGCCGATCTCCACGGAACGATGCCCTTCGGGGCACGCATAGCGCCAGCGATCCGGTGAATCGGCAACGCCGTCGATAGCGGAGCTCACTCCGAACCACCGTCCCCAAATTCCAGTTCGAACTCGCGATTTCTGACTGCGGCTCGAACGAGATCGTGATCGAAGTCGCGCCACTCAGTGCCGCTAGTCGCGGTGATTAGCTCTCGAGGCCCGTCGTCGATCGTGGTTGGCTCGTGTTCGTCGTGAAAACCGCACAAGCTGTCCTTTTCTGCAGGACCGGGACAGCGCGCGCCGGTTCCTGTGACGGCGCGACAGCGGGCTTGTGTGCTCTCACGATCGGGCACGCCCTCCGTCTCGAAATCGGCAAGAGTCGTCACGCCCGAACACCTCCGCATTTCGACCAGCCACAACTCGGGCAGTAGGGGCAGCCGCCGTCCAGATGAATCGGATGATCACATTCGGGACACGAACCAGCGGTTTGCTGCCGGCCGTTTACGCGGCTAGTCATCCGCTGGCTCACCTCCCGGTACTCCGACCACCGTATCGATACCCCACAGCAGTCCGAGCCAGGCCACGAAGGCCAGTCCGAATCCCTGTCCGGGACTCACGCCCACGCCGGCCCGAGTCACGACCCACACGACTCCCGATGCCAGCAGCGCGGCGCCAATCGCAGTCCCAACGCCGAGGATAAACGTCACCGCCACCTCGACCAGCACTGCCGGCAACGAGAGGCTGGGCTCGGCGGGCTTGGTCATGCCGGGATCCCCCTCTGGGTAGCGAACCCGTCAGGCTCTTCTATTGTTTCGCAAAAAGTGGAAGACGTAGTTTCACTCACCAGAAGTTTATAGAATATTCCGATTGACCGACCTGTATGGCCGGCATCAATGACCCGCAGGATTTCAAAGGCGAACTCAAGCGAGAGCGACGTATCCTCAAGGACTCCGAAGACGTCCACCAGGTCGACCGCGAACCGATCAACCGCTGGCTGCGGCGCCGTGACGGGTCGATCGCGGTCTCGTCGCTCAGCCTGTATCTCCGCCGGGTCAGGTCCGCCAGCGAACGATCCGACGTGCCGCTGGTCGATATGGAAGAAAGCGACTTCCACGATCTCGTTTTTACGTTGCGACACGAGCATGAGCTCGCCGACGCGACCATCCAGTCCTACGAAAACTCCGTCCTGGGATTTCTTTCTGACGAACTGGACGTCGAGTGGACCGACGATGTCGACCGCACAACGGTCGAGCCGAACCAGCCCGATCCCGACGATATTCTCACCCCGGTCGACATCGCCGAGTTGACCAAGGCCGCCAGGAACGAGCGCGACGTCGCGTTCATCGAGTTCCTCGCCGACACCGGGGCTCGGCTCTCGCTCACGTTGTCGCTGCGAGTCAAGGACCTCGACCTGACCAAACCACCGACCTATCGACCGAACGCCGATGCGATCGGTCTGAAAGGTGCGCCGGTGATGGAGTATCCGCTGATCGACTCGGCGGCAGCGATTCGGTCGTACTTGCGAACGGCTCACCCGCGGCCGGACAGCCCCGATGCGGCGTTGTTCCACAAGGTGGTCCCGCACAAACGCGGGCCGAACGGCGAGCGGTGGACCGACGACGGATCGGTGCGTCCGAACGCGGCTAACCAGCAACTCAAGCGGATTGCCGAACGAGCCGAGCTGGACAAAACGGTCAAGCCCCATGCGTTCCGTCATGCTGCGATCACCCGCATGGTGCGCGAGGGCTATTCGCGGTCCCAGATCGAACACCGGGTGCACTGGACGCTGGATACCGAGATGTGGGAAACGTACGAGCACATCACGTCGACCGAGCACAACGAGGACATCTTCAGACGTGCCGGGATCTTGGACCCGGCGGACGGGCCGGACACGGTGCGCAAGACGTGTGGGAACTGTAACGAACCGCTGGCGCCGCATCACGAATGGTGTGGGAACTGCGGTGAGCCGGCCTCTCCGGGCGCGGCCGAAACGACCGACACGGCGGAAGGAACGATCCTTGACCGACTCGTTGAGGAGGCCAACCCGTCTGTCCGTCGGGAATTGAAGGCCCTGCTCAAGGAGATTCGTGACCGCCCGGACATTTCTAACGCTCATGACGAGTCCTCCTGACGCCGCCGGAGCGCTTCTTTGGCCATCGCAGTGATCTCAGGACTGAGATCGCGGCGAACCAACGCTTTCAGTTTCTCCTCGCGAGACCGTGAGTGGTCAACCGTGTTCGTTGAATCCGTACTACCGCTCATTGGTTGTTGAACACCTCCTCAATCACCGACCGCGAAAACGTACAGTCGCACCACTCGGCCTGGCACGTGTATCGGTGGTTCAGATTCCTAAAGCCCGAGTGCCCGCACGGGAGCTCCAGGCCAGGTTCGAACTCGGAGAACGCCTCGAACACCGCCGCGGCGATGCGGTACCGTTGTCGCTTACTGTCCTGGCCGTCCGGGTTGGGGACCGTCTCGACCTCGACGACATCGAGCCAGTCGTCCCGATGCATGGAAACGGCCTGCCGGAATAGGCCATCGGCAACGTCCTCAACCGTAAAGGTCTCTGGCGGTTCGGGCAAGCTCGCGAGCACGTTGTACCACTTCGCCAACGAGTTGCAGTCGATGCGTTTGGGCTCGGAGGACTGGCTCGGCGTGTCTGCTCGGCTCATTCGCGATCCTCCTGTCGCTCGTTATCCGTGCCTTGATAGCGGCTGTTTCCGCGAGAAAACGGCTGGATTAATCTTCGACGGGTTCGGTTCGCTTGCCTTTGCACTTCGGACACGTCGGCCGATCCGCGCTTCCGCCGTAGTGCCATTCGTGCCCGCAATCCAGACACTCGCGTTCGTGGCCGAGCGCCTGAATAATAGGGTCGGCGAGTTGCCATGTCAGCGACTCGCCCATGCCGTGCTCGGAGTTGTCGTAGACTGCCAATTCCGTCCCGCAACCGTCGCACACGTAGGTCATACCGACCTGCTTGATGCGTCGGTGCTGGCTGAACGACTCGCCGCCACACTCGATGCACGGCGTCGAATCCTTGGGATGGGCTGCGGTCATAGCTCGACCCATTCCTCAGCTCGGGAGATCCCGGCCATGCGACCGTGGCCGTGTTCGTCGCAGTAGTGCTTGATCTGCCCCGTGTCACAGATTGCCGCCACGTCGGCATCGGCGTCACAGTCGACGTGAAGGCACTTTCCCGACTCGCCCATGTCGGATTCCGACACGTCCGCCTCGGTTTCGTGCTCGGACATTTACTCGTCCTCGTCGTATTGAACAACGCCCTGTTTGCACGCCGGGCATCGGTTCCCGACCGCACCGTGATCCGTTCCGAATCCGATTCCACAGTTCGAGCAGTTGATTTCGCCTCCCATCGTCCTTCTACATGTCTACCATAGACAGCAGGGTATTTAAATCTGTCTATTGTAGACAATCGCTCCCTAACGCGTGTAGAGGTATCATTCTCAGACACTGACACCACCTCTCGAGCGCGCCCGCTGCATGTGGACTTCCTGCTCGCAGCGCGGGCACAGTGGATGTTTTTCGCCGTCGATCTCGACGGGTGCGACACCGTCCATCCGAGGGCAGCGTTCGCACCTCATGGCGAGAGAACCCTCCGAACGCGGCCGGCGAGCGTCTGCGGTCGCTCTGGCTCCGGGTCCGGCTCCTCGGCGATCCACTCCGGAACGAGGTAGCTGAACTCGCACACCTCGCACTCCTGGGCCTCGTCATCCCACGTCTCGGCCAGGTGCCAGCCGCACCGCGGGCAGTGATCGACCATGACGCGCTTGGGCTGATCGCCGATCACGCTCATGCCGACTCACCACCGCGTGCGATCCTGGCCGCTTCCTGGGCCGTCACGCGCCGTTTGTCGAGCGGAAGGATGTGTGGCCCACCGAGGTCGATCCAACGCGTCACGAGCCACGTGTTGCGCCCGTGTTCGGCACGAAGGATCCGTCGGCCGGTCTCGATTTCGTGGGGACACCAGCCGTCAACGTGGTCGCTCGACGGTGCCCCGCAACATGCTAGCTCGACGGTCGGATCGCGCTGGGCCAGCAGCGGCATTAAGCCGACACCTCCTGTCGATCGTCGTCATCGAGCAGCGCCAGCGCCTCGGGTTGTTTCGCCGCCCAGGTCCGGATCAGGTCGGCCCCCATCTTGCTTTCGGCCGGGCCGATCACCCGGACGGTCTCGCACTCGACGTGCGGGAATCCGCGGTGCTCGTCGCTTTGGACCCGGTAGCGGTAGCCGTCGGGGTGCTTGCCCGCGACGATCATTTCGTCGCCTTCGGTGAGTCGACCGCGCCCCGGCGCGTCTTCGAGTAGCCGGACGACCGTGGCGTACATGTACGACGCCATCAGGCCGGCACCCCCTGCTCCTCGACGGGACTCATCCACCGCAGCACCCGGATAAATCCCGCAATCGCGCCCGCGTTGGGGCCTCGTGCGAACACGTATCCCTCGCGGTCGTCGTGCTCGCCGTCCGCGATCTCGCGGAGCACTCCCGCCGCAACGAGCGTGTCCATGTCGTTCTGGTAAAACGAGGAATGCACGCGATTCCGAATGGTCCCCCACGACTCGTCCGTCCCGGCCGTCTCGTACTCGATCTCGGTGCGATCGTCGACCAGCTCGCGCAGGTTGATCCGGCCGTCGTGGGTGGCGGCGTACTCGGTCGCCCATCGCCTGCGCTCGGTCGACATCACGTGGACAATGGTGTCCATTTCGATCGGCTCGCTGAGGTCCTCAACGATGCTCTCCGCTCGCGTCTCCGTTTGCGTGACCGCCGCGTCGCTCAATGCCATTGCCCCGACCCCGTCGTACTACCGACAAACCGATTCGGGGAAATCGTTGGTCGTCCCCTGAAACAGTCGATGGTCTTATCTCCCGTGTGGTTGTTAGTTTGCATGTCGTTCAGCACCTTGGGCGACCCCGACTGGCGGCCGTGGTCCACACACGGTCGCCCCAGTTCGTCGGGACGACAACGTAGCGCCAGCCTGAGCCATGTCTAGCCCGTAATTTCGGATGCACTTAATTCTTTGTCTACTCGTGTAGACATTGGACACCGCATATTGAAATGGTGCGACTCGTAATGTCGATATGTGAGCACCGCTAGTAATACTAACGGGACTCTCAAACAGGGGGGTGTGCGACCGGAGGAGATGCGCGAACTCGTGCTTATATTTCTCCATCAGCACGGACTGCCGCTGCCGCCCGTGGTGATCCACCGCGGCCTTCAGGTCGAAAACACCCTTGCCCCGAGTCACCGGACCATCATGCGGATTCTCGACGAACTGACGGAAAACGGCGAAATCATGCGCTGCGACCTCGACGCCCTCGACGACGGGCGGATCGAACCCCTCGCCCCCGGCGAGGACCCCGACCGGGCATGGTATTTCATCACGGATGCCGGGCGCGAACGGATCGGCGTCGGCGGGTGAGGCCCACGCCCCCGGTGTGTTAGCCATTACCATTGTACAGGGGCTCACTCCCGATACTGTATTACCAATTATCCATCTAATATGATAGGTTAGCAACCTACTATTAGGTAACCCATAAGTGAATTGCGACGCGTGGGGCAGTGGCATTGGCATGGCATGTCACTCCTCGATCTCGATGCGGCTCCAGTGGACCAGTTCACCGCTGACCTGGTCGAACAGTTCCCACACCTCCGGTTCCACGTCCGCGCCGTTTTCGGCCGCTTGCGCGCACGCGTAGCACCAGACGTGCGAGTTAGTAGGGGTCCACGAGCTATGCCCCGCGGGACATCGGAGCCGCCAACTCGCCTGATCGGCGTCCACTGTGATCGTTTCCTGCTCGGTCAGGCCTGCCCCATCCGTCACCTGCTCAGCGGTCGTTGCCGACATCGTGAAAGGCGAACGAACACGTTGACCATAATGAATTTTCTAGAGCACCGCGAAAGTGATCGTATAGACTCGGGTACAGTGAAAGTGAAGGTGGATTTATATAACAACGGTAAAATGATCCCCTCATGGGAATTGGTGGCACGGTTGCTACAACGGGGGCAGCCCGCCTATGGTGATTGTCTGGAACATCCAACGCGAAAGTGATCGGGGTGCGGTGTATCCCCTAACGTGTTCGCACTGTCGGAACGAGGTGTATTATCGGCTCGTCAAACGTCGCGTGTGGGCGTGGGCGATCCTGGTGCCGATACCGTACCGGACGGCTTACGTGCTTCGCTGTCCGGTCTGTTCGGCGGAGATTGACCTGCGACGCGACGAGATCGCGGTGGCCAAACAGCTTTCCACCCAACTTGATCGCATTGAGACGGACGAGTTCGACCGATACGAATACCTCGATACCGTCCACAAACTGGACGAGTTGTTGTCTGGGGTCGATGAGCACGATGAGGAACAGGCGGACCAAAATGGCGACGAGGCATCCGCAGAACGGGCACCGGCATGACCCGGAGCCGCCGAGCGGCCCTGGCATGCGTCGCGGTCGCTGCGACCGCTGGCTGTCTGGGATATACGATCGAATCGGAGGAAGGCATCGAAGATAGAAAGAATCGAATCGATCAGTTACAGACGTTGGCCGACGCGAAGAACGAGACAATCGACGAACAGGATTCACTGCTGAGTGATCGGAATGAGACCATCGGTGATCTTGAGCAGGATGTCGCGAATCTGGAAACGACGGTCGCAGACCTCGAGGACGATCTTTCGGATCTTGAAGCAGAGTTGACCGACAAGCGCCAAGAACTCGCCGCTGCCGAGTCAACGATCGACTCAAAAAACTCCGAGATCGATACGTTGGAGTCCGACATAGACGACCTTGAGTCCGAGATCGACACACATGAGGCAGTCGTTGAGGAGACGCGCACCCAGGCGATCATCCAGCTCTACACGTATGCCCACTCGCTCGCGAGCGCGGCCGACGATCGGTACTCGACCGGCGTCGAGGAGTGGAACGCGGACGCTCACCGGCTGGCCGAACCGTATCTCGAACGGTCTCACACCTATTACGTGGCCGCCCGATCGGCGGTCGGGGATATAATCGAGACGGCCGATCGGCTTACGGCCCCGCTCGCATCGGGGGATGTTGACCCGCTCAGAAACTATGCTGACGATATGTCCACGGCCGCATACGAACTCGCCCGCGCGAGCGCCGCGGCGAGCAACGACGACTGGGCCGACGCGGAGGATCATCACACTGCCGCTGTCGCTGCGAGGGACGACGCGAATGCACACGAACCGCTGACCCCCGATGACCTCGAGGCGCGGCTATGAGGGCGCGCTGGCTGTGCGTAGTCATCCTGGTCGCCGTCGTAACGGTGGCGGCGACCCCGGCCGCGGCCGATCCGGTGGAACTCAACATCACGGCCTCCAGCGAGGATCCCGGATCGCTCGGAGCCACCGGCCTGCCGAGCGCAGTCCACGAAAAATACGATAATCCGCACCAACAAACGACTCTCACGGTCGGGGTAAATTACACCGATGACGGGATTGTGGATCAATCCGACCAGATTAAGGCTGCCTTTGACTACTGGGAAGCGAACTCGATGGAGTATTCCGGGTATCCGATTGTCTATGAATTCGAACCTGACGAAACCGATCCGGACGTGATTCTTGAGTTCACAAACAACATTTCAGTGTGTGGCTCCACGTGGAACCCGAGAACTATTGGATGCGCACCGGTAGTAACAAGCCCATATTTTGGCCCATTGGAGGTGTCGATTAAATCATCATACGACCCGGCTGCAACTGAATGGATATTAAAACATGAACTCGGACACACCCTCGGGCTTGAACACGGCGACGACCCCGAGGACATCATGGAAGACACCCTCCCTAGGGATCTGGCTCATGCACGTATCGTCGCGGAGAGGCAGCCGAGTGATTTCGGACGCGTCCGATCCCAACGCGTATAGTTTCCGAACCTATTACTAGCGAATCCAGCACGTAGGCCTCACAAGAAGGCCCGGCGCTAGGGGCGCCGAACCGTGCTGCCTGGAAGACAGCAATGGCGTCTACACCGCAGACCCACATAAATCGTGGGACCGACCAGCGGAATCGCACACGAACACGACACAGTAAAGAAAACGCCCTGGACGCGTTGGAGTTCGAGCTTCTCCTCGAGGGCGCCACGCGGTTGGACCACCAGGACGACGTCCTCCAGGCGCAGTTCGCGATCAACGTCCTCGGCCGACTCGGCCTTCGGGTCTCCGAGCTCGTCCACATGACCGGCGACTGGATCGATGAGCGCCAGCGGATGATTCACATTCCGGGCTACGAGCCCTGCACGATGGGCCGAAACGACTCGATCTGTGGGACCTGTCGCCAGCACGCCGAGCAACGGGTCGCCCACAACCCAGAGATGGATCTGGACGAGGCGCTCTCGATGGCCTGGAGCGCAAAGACCGAGAACGCCGCCCGGTCCGTCCCGTACGACTTCGATCCCCGCGTCGAGATCGCCGTCGAGCGGTTTCTCGAGCGGTACCCGGACGGCTGGCCGCTCAGTGGCTCCTCGGTCACCCGCCGACTCGAGTGGGCCCAGGATCGATCCGAGGGCCTCGAGGATGCCAACGTGCATCCCCACGGGCTCCGAGCCACGGCGGCAAGTTACCACGCGGCCCAGGGGATCGACGCGATCAGCCTGCAGGCGATCTTCGGCTGGGCACAGCTGAGCACGGCCAGGGTGTATATCGCGACGTCACCCGAACGAGCAGCCGCAGTGCTCCGGGACGTTCACCAGCGCTGACAGACCCTGGTCCCCTTTCTTTCAGCTGAAAGAATCCGAATCACCCGATATCTGAGTCCCCGTAGGGAGCTCGGGAACTGCCTGCTACTTGTCGCGGACAAATGATTAACTATCCAAAGATGGAAATGCATATAATAGCCCGATTTGACTTCTTTTCCCATGCCAAAACGTATATTATCGCTTAAAGTTGGGGTGGACGCGTTATATGGGCATGATGCCAGTGTTGCACTTGTCGAAGGCGGGAACGTGATTTTCGGTAGTGAGGAAGAGCGTTATAGTCGACAGAAACACGGATCGAATGAGTTCCCGGGCGAGCTAATTGAGGAGGCTTTACACTCGAATGAAATAACGCTCTCGGATATTGATGAAATCATCATCCCGTATGATCCTGGGTTAGAGCATCGCAGAATGTGGAAAGAACTTCGTCGGGTGCCATACCTTCCTTCGACCGGAGATAAAGTAAGGATAATTCATAACTCACTATTTCATTTTGCAAAATTCCGAGTACAATCCCTGGAGAAGCAAGTCAGATCCGACTTGCATGAACTGCCAGGAACGACACCCTCAATCAAGACGGTCGATCATCATTATTCGCATGCTGTAAGTGCGTTTCATCCATCGGGTTTTGACGAGGCTGTGGTCATCACAGCCGACGGAGCTGGGGAATACGAGTCGACAGTCGTCTGGAAAGCGACACCAAGCGGAATTCAGAAGCTACAGTCATTCAACAGCCCGAATAGCCTCGGACTCTACTACGCTATCATCACTGCATTCCTGGGGTACAGGCCAAACAACGGTGAAGGGAAAATAATGGGTCTCGCTCCCTACGGGAACCCCAACCCCGACGTTGAGGACAAGCTTCGATCATTTCTCAAAACGGGCGCGCAATACGATGTGACCCAGTTGACAAAAGGTGGCGTCAAAGCCGGGGTGAAAAGGCTGGAGCAGGCCTTTGGCAGGCCGAAGAGGGACTATGGTGAAGAATTCAACCAGTGGCACAAAGACCTCGCCTTTGCCACCCAAAATATTCTCGAAGAGATGGCTTGCAATCTTACTGATTTCTATATAAAAGAGACCTCTATCTCAAATGTTGCATTGGCTGGTGGGGTCGTCTTGAACTGCAAAATGAACAAGCAAATCCGTGAGTTGGACTCTGTCGACGATCTCTTTATTCAGCCAGTGGCGACGGATGCTGGAGTCGCACTCGGGGCGGCGATGTCGGAATTCAGACCGTCTGAAGTGACGAATATGACCAATGTGTATTGGGGGTCGGAATATTCGACCAGCGAAGTCGTCGACTATTTAGACAGCAACAAGATCGATTATCTACAGCCGACGAATCCAATTGAGTATGCTGCCAATCGGTTGTCTGACGGCGATCTTGTCGGATGGTTCCAAGGGGGTGTGGAGATGGGTCCTCGGGCATTAGGGAACCGGAGCATCCTCGCCGATTCTCGAACTATCGCCTCACGCGATCGGGTGAATAAATTCGTAAAGCACCGCGAGGGGTGGAGACCGTTTGCACCTTCTATGTTAGAAGGGGCGGCCGAGGAGTATCTTGAAAATCCCGGGGCGTCGCCGTATATGATCCAAACGTTTGACGTGAAGGATGAAAAGGTAGATGAAATCCCAGCTGTACTCCATCCAGGGGACGACACATTACGTGCTCAAACTGTGAGGGAAGATCAAAATCCACGATACTACGAGCTCATACAGGAATTCGAGTCAATTACTGGCGTCCCTGTGCTTCTCAACACCTCATTTAACGATGCGGGCGAACCCATTGTCAGGACCCCACGTGAAGCAGTGCGTAACTTCTATAGTATGGGGTTGGATGTTCTTGTCCTCGGCGATGTTGTTCTGGAAAAAAGTGGGACTAGATAAAAATGAATCAGGTATGGTGGGGGAGTTCACCCAACTTTCTTGACGGTCATTTTCGTTGTTTTCTCGTCGGATGCTAACGTTTCATCACTGCCAGAGTCTTGGAACACCCTCGCTGTAATCGTATCCCCATTGCTCGCCCCTCCAATGATATCCGACGCTGATATTGCCACTTTCCCCGAAACCGACTGCTTTCGTTTGATAATTACTTGGGTGCTGTTATGGTAGATATAAACAAAACTTGTCGTGTCGGCAGCCAGATTGTCCCATGTGGCCTGGACATCCACCTGATAATCCCCCGGGTATCGGACGATGAACCGATTATTGGCGGTATCGACTTCTGGCAAGCTTGTAAATGAAGATGCGTCAAACGCCACTTCGACCGGCGTTCCTGACGAAATCCCGGTTTGATTTGATGACAAATACATCCGGGAAGCTGATTTGTCCACCTCCACTGTGTCCAATGCTGCATCTCCGACCGTCGCCAAGCCAATCTGCCAATCGGAAAGTGACCCGCCAGACCCCTGGCCGTCGAACACCGCTATCGGCATTCCGACAGGAGATCGCATGAGCACATCGATGTGGTGCGATCCTTCATCACGCCACCCACCATCGTTGGTCTTTGCCAACACAGGGGATGTATCTAATTCCGTGTGTGAGAACGACGAGGTAGTTAGTTCTGTCACCCGGTAGACATTGATTTGGGAAGATGAATTGGCCTGGTACGGCACGTCGATGCCGTAGCTCGACACGATAGGCCGACCTGCAAGTTTGTCCTCCGTCGCCCCACTGAAAATGGGGCTACTCGAATGCTCAGTGTAGGTTCCCGTAAGCGAATCCGCATAATAAAGCTCGACCACATTCGGCGTGCCGGAGTGATCGCTGGCGAACGCATACCACGTCCCGTCCCATAGCGCCAATGAAACGTCGTCATTGGGCACGTTCGACGCTTCGTGTTCCAGCGACCACGAGAGCGGGAAGTTCGTCGCTTTGTAGATTTTGAGCGTCTTGTCAGGGTTGTTCTGCGGGGCCATGTACCAGTCGCCATCGAATCTAACGGTGAATGGGAAACTGACATGATTCCCGGGGTCCAATGCCACACCTTCGTAACTCCACGAGTGCCCATCGGCAGAGGAGTGGACGCAGATCGTCCCGTCAGAATCTGCGTCGTTGATCGCTTCATAGAGGCAGTAGAATTTTCTGGTGTCGTAATCCCAGACGATGAACGGGTCGGCGACCATCGTCGCGGTGAAATCGGTGATGTCACCTGGGACGATGACAGGGTTTGAAACGGACGGGTGGGGACGGACCGACCACGCCGCGGGTGGGTCAAGCGTCCGTAATGAATGTGGACTGTAGTTTTCGAGGGAGAGGTCCAATTGCTCAGCGATCCCTGCGGACTCTGTAGTGACCGATGGGAGCGGGTTGGCCGAGCTGCCCAGTGGCGGGGTCCCGATCGACCCATCCTCGTCGATCACACCGATCTGTCCAGTATCGGTCAGCCAGGCAAACTCCCCCGTCGCCAAATCCGATGCATCGAACGATGCGGCCGGGGACGTGACGTACCGCCCCTTTCGATACTGTTGGGTCAGTGGTGCGTCCAGCCCACCGAGCAACACGTCACCACCACCAACGCCGTCACCGCCCGCGGCAGCTGCATACCCGGCAGCCCCAGCCGTCCCGACCCCCAACAGCGCGAGATACTCGCGCTTGCTCAAACTGATTGTATCGTCCTCGCCACCGTCCTCGCTCATACCTATATCTGTCTCCTAAACAATCATAAAGCTTCGCTGCGAATGCGGGAGATGACACCGAAGACCAGCGCTGCGACCAGCGCTACGGGCAACACGGCCGCGAGATCGAACGCCCCGGCCACCTTGTTCAGATAGCCCCCACCGCGGTCATAGTCGTATTCCACGAAGGCGACTGGATGGCCATCCAATCGCGCACCGCTGACGGGTGCGATCTTCGGACCCGTCGAATCCCAATCGTAATCGCCAGACGTGAGCAGCGTGTCTTCATCCATCGTCTCGCCGGCAAATCCACCGACCAGCGACACGTTGGACGCCTCCGCGTTCCCACTGGCAAAGTACACGCGAATATCGTTTGCATCGCCAGTGAACTCGTCGTACATCAGCCGGCCGATCGGCTCCACAGACAAGGGGTGCACCGGGTCATCAACAAGGGCCTGCCGGCCGCTGCTTCCGATGGCCGATTGATACACGTGAGTCTCGTCGAGCGTGCCATTCAGATTCCCCGCATCCGGATTCACAGTGGTGGTATTCGACTGGCTCAGATCCTCGGAATCGCCAGCACTGTTGTTTTCGTAGATGGTGAGCGTGTCGCCAGCGCGCTCGAGGGCAACGACCGTGTTGTTGGTCGGATCGCTTGCCGACACGTTGATCGTGTATGTGTCGCTTGGCGGCCGGTAGACGTATCCTTGCCACTGGTTGTTCGGCCCGTCGTAGCGCAGCAACACGTCGCCATTCGCGAGGCTCAAGAAGATCATTTCGTCGCCGGTCGAGGAGCTATTGACGCGGACGCCCTGCGAGACCGTCCAGTTTGCGGAGACGTTGATCCCGATGTCCTCACGCGGCGCGATGTACGAATCGTTCGCTCCGGTAAACCGCGCGCCGTTGCCCCGCGAGTTGAGCACCGTCTCACCGCTGCCACTGCCGTATGACTGTAGCTCGACAAACGTGCCGGCATCGTCGAGTAACACCGTCTGGTCAATCTCTTCTGTGTCGATTACCGTGCCTGCTTCTGCGACGATCAACATCCCGATCACGAGGACGATCGCGACGACGACTAGCACGACAACGCCATTGATGATTCGATCACCGTTCATGTCTGCGCTCATGGTTATTGTCTAAACCTCCGTGTGAACAGATACAGCCCAGCCGTCCCACCGAGAACGATGGCGATGACCATCACCTGGACGGCCTGGCTGGGGATCTGTGACACCGCGACAGTCCCGCCAATGACCGTCACGGCCATCGGCAGCGTCAACGACTGGGTGCGCACGTAGATCCCCGTCATGATCCCCCCGTAGACGAGCAAGCCGAACACGAGCGGCCCGAGCTGCAGATCGTATGGGCAGATGATCCCATTGAGAAACTCGCCGGCCTCCCAGGCATCGATCAGGTTGCCGTTGTCGTATGGTGCACAGTCGCCGACATCGGCCATCAGATCTCACCCCGGTTGGTCAGCAGGTAGACCACATCGAGCGCGATCATCAACGTGATGATGGCCGACACGCCCGTGGTCAGAAACTCCGGCACGCCCAGGTTCGACAGCATGTACGGCCCGTACCAGATAAACATAAAAATGGGCTGCAAGCCGTCGGTCACAGAGGAGTACAGACCCTGCAGCGTATCCCGAATCCCGCCGCCCGGTGTCACGTTCTGGGCCTCCTCTTCGACGTCATCGATGGCCTCCTCCTGGCCGAGTTCGGGATTGATGTTCAGCGCCGCGCCGACGCCGCTGGCTGTAATGAATCCGGCGAACAGATTCATACACAACAACACGATCACGAGCTCGACGCTGAAGCGCGCCATCAGACGCCAACCCCGCGTTGCCGCATGATAACCAGCGCCGGAATGAGGAACCCCACGGCAATGACACCACCCGTAACTGCCGACGGGAGAAATCCAATGTACCACAGCATGCCGCTCACCGAGGCCACCGCGACGCCGACGGCCTGCGCATTGATCTGCGATCCGAGTCCGGCAACAACGAGGATCAGTCCGATAGACACGACGTGCTTCCAGTGATCGTCAAGTGGGATCGGGACCGTGCCCTTTGGGCCGACGATCGACGAGCCCGAGAACGTCGGGTTGCGTTCGGCCGTCCACTCGACCTCCCATTCTTTATCGAACTGATTCGAGCTCAGCGTCTCGGTGATCACGATCGTCCCGTGCGGTCCAGGGTGGGTCTGATTGTGAATCTCGTTGCTCGCGTTCCCGCGCTCGAAAATGACAACCTCGAGGTCCTCGGTGCGGTCGTCTTCGTCCTGGAAGGCAAACGTCACTGTCTGGCTCTCGCTCGGCTCGCCCTCGTTCTCCACGGTGTGGGTAAAGTTCCAGGAAATGGCATCCTGTTCCCGGCTCTGGTCGAACACGATCTCCTCGACAGTCAGGACGTAGTCGGCGCTATCGGTCGCCGAGAACTTCCCGAGGACGCGCCGATCCCCATCCTCGTTCTCGACGGTCATGCGATACCGGACCCCCATCTCGAGCGTCTCGGTATAGCCATCGGTTCCGACCTCCTCGGCAGCGATGGTCCGGTATTCCGTCGAGCCGTTGATCTGCAACCCGCGTTCGATAAACACTCGCGAGCTGGTCGGATCGTACTGGCCCGTCTCGTCTTCGACCAAGAAGGTGGGCGAGACGGAGGTCACTGTATCATTAAGCAGGTACGCGGACTGCTGCTCGAACGCTGTCCGAAGAATGAGCGTTCGGTCGTGATACCCATCCACGGTAAATGCGAATACGAGCGGCGTGTTCAGCGGCAATCCCGATGTCGACAGATTCCCGTCGGTCGTCGAGCGCTCGAAGATCTCATCGCCCTCGAGGTCGTAGATCGTGACGTTGATGTCTCGACTGTCGATCAGGGTTTCTGGTTGCGACTCATTGTATATCTGTAGTGCGCCAGGCACGGAGAAATTGTGTGGCCCCGTCGAGTTGGTCCCGCCGTAACTGTCGTTGAGGTCGGCCCGCCAGCTGTGCTCACCACCAAGCACTGGCTGGATGTCGACCGTCACTGTCGAGTTCGACTGCACCGACTCGGTATGAATAATCGATTCGGAGGATTCGGGCGGATTGTGATAAATATCGACAGTAACGTTATCCCCTTGCGATGACGGAAAGTCCGTATCACTCACGTTGAGCGAGATGGTCACTGTTTCCTGATTCAGCTCCGGCCCGCCGGTCGGTGATTCGTCCGATGGCGTCGGTGGCGTATTTTCGAACGTAATCCCCTCTTCGTTGAGTTCGGCACTCGGGGACTCGCCCGTAATCTCGTAGGTCATCCTCATCCGCAGCGTCGAATGTGTCGCTGCCGACAGATTCGCGGTGTGATTCCCGGTGCTTGTGATCGTGGTCGAGTTGACCGCCGACCACGAACTGCCGTCGTGTTCTTCCCACACGACGGTGACCGTCGCGTTGTTCAGCGTAGTGATGTTCGCGAACCCATCAACCGGATCATCAACCGTGTGATTCGAGCTGATGTATCCCGTTGCTTCGATCCACTCGAACGTGACCTGCCCGTCGCCGTTGTTGGCCCCGCGGTTGTTGTCGACGACGGGATCCACGCCGCCAACGTAGTTGGACCCACCACCGCCACCCCCGCCGGCTTCATCAGTCCCACCACTGGCACCGCCACCACCACCGAAATACCCGCCACCACCGCCACCGCCAGCCCCGCCGGACGCTGACTCGGACGCGCCGGTCCCGCCGCTGGCCGAACTCCCGGCGTTGCCGTTGGTACCGTCGGTACTTGTTCCGCCAGCACCACCGCTGGATTGATCCCCGCCGCCACCTCCACTGCCGGCGTTGTTCCCGCCGTCAGATCCATCCTGTCCTGTGTTGGCGCCACCGGCACCACCTGCTCCGCCGTTGTTATTCGAAGAGCCTTCTCCCCCGCCGCCACCGGCACCACCAGCGCCCACGATCTCCCGGCCATCCAGCGTGGCATTATCCACACGAATATCGGCGGCCCCACCACCAGCGCCGCCGTCGGCGTCGTTGTCGCCGCTCCCACCGTCACCGCCACCATTAAAGCCGCCTGTCGTCCCCGATCCTTGCCCCCCAACGAAGATGTCGACCTGATCAGCGCCGGACACGTTGAGATAGCCGGCCGCGTAGCCGCCCAGCCCACCCGATCCGCCAAAACCGCCGCTGGCCTGGCCGTCAGCGCCAGCCGCGCCTGCCACGGTTACGCTCGCGTTCTGGATCGCGGTCGTATTGTGTTGGAGCTGCCCGACCGTGTCGAAGGTGAGATTCGTCGCGTTCAGTGCGACCACGGCACTGTCGCCGCTTCCGGTGATCTCCGAGACGTTTCCGAACGTGGTGCCGTCGTTGAAATCAGTGTCCGTCGAATGGCTACTCGCGACGCCGGTATTTGTGTGACTGCTCGCAGCCGCCGGCATCGATAACACCACCAGCAGCACAACGAACATCACCACTGCGGTGTACCGGATCGACGACGGCAACACAGACAGCCCGCGCACGGGTCACACCCTCCCGATGATCAGCTGCTCGCGGAGATACCAGGCCACGGCCCAGACAGTCATTCCACCGAGGACGACCAGCGGGATCCACTTGAACAGCGAGTCATAGAGCGAATCGATAATCGACTCTTCGCTGCTGTCTAGCTTTCCAGTGTCCTTGATCGCCTCGCCCGGGCCTTCGACGGCAGCCGGCGCGAAGAGCATATACATTACCATAAACACCGCAACAATCACGACGGTGATGACGCCGCGCATCGTCAGGGCCTCCGGCTCTGGAAGATCGACCCGGCGATGAGCATGACCAGAACGAGCAACAGCGCGGTCAAGGGCATCCACGTCCAGAAATCGTGGACCCATCCAATCCCGGTGGCGCTGGCCTGAGTCTGTGACACGCTGGTCGACTGGTTTTGTACGTCACTCATCACGGGTTCGAACACCGCGATGAGCATCGCCACGAGAATGACGGTCCCGGCTGCGACGAGCAATAAATACGCTTGTGCTCGGTCGGCAGCTCGGGGCATGGCTCGTTATATGTGCCCCTGATTATTATATTTACGCGTACACTACCCTCATCATGGCGCGCACGTTGGGGCTGACGCTGGCGAACTACGCAATCGGTGGCGCGATCGCACTCGGGGCCTTGGTGCTCTTCGGAACCGCAGGATTGCACACCGTTCTTGTTGCGGCCGGTGTAGTTACGGTCGTATCTTGGATTCGACGTTGATCGTTATGGATCCAGACCCAGATCGATGTCCAGTGGGTCACCGATATCGAACTCGAGTCGGCGGGTAAATTCGCCGGGATCTCTGCGCCGTCGTCGATCGGTATCTCCTTCCGGAAGTTCGATATCGGGCAGTGGTGGGATCACCGGCTCGGTCGGTCGCGTCGGTCGTGTGGAGGTTGCCGTCGGTGTCGCCAGTGGGTTCGCGAGCGGCTGGCCGACTGGATCGATCAGGCCGCTTGCGATCGGGTCGATCGTGACGTCGGGTGCTGGCTCCAGGCGCGGTTCGGTGACGGGCTCGGTGAGCACGCCAGTGATCGGCCCGGCCGTTGGCCTCGCCATCGGGTCGGCGAAGGACCCCTCGAGGGCATCGATTCGAATCTCTGGTTGGGCGGTGCCATCGATAAACTCGGACACGCCGACATCGGATCGTTGGTCAACCGTCGGCTGAATGATTGATTCAGTGTCGATCGACGGATCTTCCGGAATAGCCACCTCTGGGCCTCTTCGGAAGGTGTTTTCCGGATCGCTACCCCCAGGGGTAGCGTCTTCGAAACCGGTTTCCAAATCGCCCGGTTGGCCGATGGTCGGCTCGGTGACGTCCTCGAGGACTGACTCCTCGATCGTTGGCTCATCGATTACTGTGGGATCGGCGCGATCGTCGATCACGGGCTGGTCGATAACCACGTCGCCCTCGTCAACCGTCGTGGGATCGGGCTCGTCGATGGTTGGCCCGGGGGGCGTGAGCAACTCGTCCTCTTCGGTAATCTGTCCGGGCTGTGGTTGATCGATCACCGCGCCGGTTTCGAGCACGCCCGGGCTGGTCACGGTCGGATCGGAAACGGGCAGCTCGGTGCGGTCCACCTCCGTCGCTGGCACTTCCGTGATGTCCCGATCGATGGCGGGGATCTCTTCCGGGCGCCGTTCCACCACGGGAATCTCGGCGCGGTCCACTTCCGTCACGGGTACTTCGCCCTGTCGGCGCCGGGCCGTGTCGGCTGCGGCGGCGCCACCAAGCACACCGGCTCCAATCGCCACGTCACGGATGCCGCCCAGATCTCTGGCAAAGCGAGCAGCCCGAGCCCCGCGGGCGGGCGCCGGACCACCGATCGGCACCTCACCAATAACGACGTCGTCGCCAAGTGATTCCTCCTGGGTGTCCACACCGAACAGCAATGTGTTCTCTGCCTCTGCCAGACGCTCGGAGACGCCTTGGCCCACTTCGACGCCCAAGTCCACCGCCTCGCTGCCGCGTTCGGTCACGAACTCTTGGCCCGCCTCGAGCCGCTCCCGACCCTCACCAATGCGTTCGCGCGCCTCCGCGCCGATGTCGACCAGGCGCTCGCCGACGGCCGTTTCGGCCACGGGATCCACGACCTGCTCGGCATCGAACTCCAGGCCGACCTCCTGGACCGCACGTGGTTCGAGCAACCGATCCACGACGCCCTCGGGTTCCTGTGCCTCTTGCGTGACGATGCCAACGCCCTTCTCTTCGTCGAGTTCGACGTCCTCCGCTTCCACGCCTTCAAATTCGCGAGCGACCAGTTCGCGCTGGGCGGCGGGATCCAGATCGACGGTGAACTCGCGCTGCAGTCCCAGACTGGGATCGGTTGCTCGCGGGCCGACTTCCTCGAGGGACTGCGTGACGTCGCTTTCGACGTCGACGAGGCGCGGACTGATGTCCAGCTCGCGTGCGACATCCGTCCGGACCGCCTGTTCTGGGGATCGTTGTTCCGGCGCGGTGACCACGACCTCTCCGGGGGAACGTCTCGCGTCGGCAGGATCGACAGCCGTCACGCCACTTGCGGGGTCAGGAGTACTAGGGGGTTCGGTCACCGGTCGATCGCGTGGTTGGCGTCGCGGATCGCGGTCGATCTGGGCGTCCGTGACATCGGCCTCGGGCTGGATCTCCTGCTCCTCGAACCGACGCCCGCGTTCCGGTCTGCCCTCCGTTGGGTCGGTCTCCGAGACCGGCACGCGGTCGATGTCTCCCGGGGCGGGGCCAGGTTCTGGGACAGGGTCAGGGCCGGGATCGACACCGCCATCGGCATCGGTACCAGCAGCGTCCTCAGTTGGAGACTCGAATCGCTGCCCGCGCTCCGGCCGTTGCTCGGTGGGGTCGAGCTCTGAGACAGGGATTCCGGCATCACCCGCTGCCTCCGCCCCCTCATCGCCTGCAGGATCTGTCTCGGCGCCGTCGCGATTGTCGCGGTCCTCACCATCGCGTTCCTCCTCGGTGGGAAACCGCCGCTGTCTGTCCGCAGCCGGGTCGTCAGGATCGACGAACTGGTCCGGCCGTCTAGCTGACATAGTGTATTATTGCTTCGAACTGTTATGAAGGTTGGCGGAGTTGGCGTCCCCATACAGCGCAAACCCCCACAGTGATGCCCCGACAAGAACGATTACGTTGCCGACGAGCTGCCCGACGAGTACGATCATCGGTGGCTCGGTCAGCCCCGAGTGCCGCGCCGCGCCGACAGCATTCAACGGAATCAGTGCCGCGAGCATCAGCACACTACCCAGGAGAAAGAGTTTGGTCACTTCGCGCTGATTCATTGCTCCCGAATGAGCTCCAGCACGTTCACGGCGATCATCACGAACATCACAAACGCGAAGATCCAGCCGAGGGCGATCAGCGACACATAGGACTCGGTGACCGGATCACTGCTCCCGACGGCCTTTACCGCGCCAGCCTGCGATCCCCAGAGCCCCCAGCCAAGCATCGCGAATCCCGCCCAGATAATGCGCGTTTCGCGGTCCCACAGGGGGTGTGTCGATGCGAGGGTGAACACCAGCGAAATGGCGGCAACGGCTAGGAACGTGAGTTCGAGCATTAGAAACCGGCACCCCCGAACACTCGCACGGCTGTAAGCAGGACCGCGACACCCACGACGAGCAGCAACGCGGGTTGGGCGTTATCCGCCAGGATAGAATATGTGTCGACCATGTTCACGGCTTCGTCCACGGCTTCCGTGTAATTATAGTCGATAAACGCGGTGTTCTCGCTGGCGAGATCGCCCGTGGCATTGACGGTGATGGTTCCGTTGCTATCGTGCCATGTGTAATTGCCGTCCTCCGGAAACACGTTGTCCTGGTTGTCGGTGACGGTCACGGTCAGCGAATACCTGGTATTTTCGAGATTGGAAAACTCGAGGGCGATGGTGTCACCGCCGACGGGTGTGAACTCCTCGTCCTCGACCTGCGTCTCCGGCCCGGCCCCTCGAAGTCCCGCATCGATCACGGCAGCGCCGCCAACGAAGATAATCGCCAAGGCAACGAGAACGACGGTCAGACGGCTTGCGCCCATTGCCTATGATATGGCCGTCAACCGTCATAATACTTGCCTGCGAGCCATCGTTCGACGTTAGGGATTATATGACCGCTCCCCAATGTTTATTAGTATGTACATTGTAGTGTACAGTGAACCATGCGAATCGATGCTGATGTGGACACTGACACCCGCGAACGGGTCCGCGAGTACGCCGAGCGCGAGGGGTTGCGGATGCCACGCGCATATGCCGAGCTGATCCGCAGGGGGCTGGATGCCGATGAGTGAACCAAAAGGAGACCAAGATGGCGAGAAGTCTGGGCTTGTCCCGATGGTTTTGGCCACCGTGGTTTTGGTCATTGGTATCGTGATTATGTTCACGTTTCTCGGCGTGATCTGGGACGCGGGGGACGTTGCCGGGGAGCGGATCTGCACGGAGGAGTATGGACAAGACGCGACCTACATCGGTGACACCGGATTTGGCTCTTCGACAGGTATTTGCGAAACTGATGGCGAGCAGCGATACATAGACATTAATACGACCGGATCAGATTACTGGGTCGCATTGACTCAGTTGTTTGGAGGTGATGGCGATGAGTGATCCTGCACTGATTGTATTATCAGCAGGGTGTCTTTTGGTTGTTCACGCGGTATTGGCCTTGCTTGGCCAAATATCAGGATACGATTACCGCCCCGACAGACGAGACAATGAATTAGGGATAACCTATCTGTTCAGAATAGCATTCTGGTGGTTCATGTGCGGCCTCAGAGGCTGGCAGGTGCTACTTCTGGCACCCCCTCGGGTGATCAAGTGGTTGTTCACGAAAAAAGACCGCGGCGCGTAGATCAGCGACGAGTCCGCATGATGCCGATCGCGAGGATGACCAGCGCGGCCACCAGCACGATCAGGACAACGGGGAGGAGATCCATGGCATCCCCAAACCCGTCCCCCAACGTCGCTGAGGCGTTTTCGAGCCGGCTCGCGTTGTCCGGATCGCTCCGGGCACCGGCCACGTCGAGTGAGACGGCGCTCTCGACCTCCGAGTAGATGAGCAGCCCGACCACGCCGACGATGCCCACGACGACGACCGTGATGACCGTCGCCACGATGCCCTCGCCGCCCATCTGCGCGCGGTCGCTGTTGGCCATGGCCTGATCGCTCATGGCGAGGACGAACTCCGTGTAGTCGTCCACGGCGTCGGCGAGCTGCTTGATGAGTTGTTTCATGATGTGTGAGATCAGTGTGGATGTCCGTCGTCCGTTTACCGGCGCCGCATGATGCCGATCGCGAGAATGACCAGCGCGGCCACGAGCACGATCAGCACGACCGGCAGGAGCTCCATCGCGTCACCGAACCCATCACTGAGGTTGGTCTGACTCGAGGCCAGATCCCCGGTCACGTTGATGTTGTCGTCAACCTCCGAGAAGATGAGGATCCCGATGATCCCCACGATCCCCACGACGACCACCGTAATCACCGTCTCTACGATGCCGTCACCGCCGACCTGTGCCCGGTCGGCGCCGGACATGGATCCCGACAGCATCGCCGACAGCACCGCGAAGAGCGCGAGCATGCGCTCGGTCTTCCGATCAATCGTCCGCCCGGCCTTTTTGAGTGGGTCGAGTCCCATGGATCAGTTACACGGGAATATATCACTTAAAATATCGAGATCGTTTAATCCGATCTGCCTGATGTTTTAAGGTGTACGAATACGTACACTGAGTATAGGATGGCTCAGGCGTCTAAAAACAACCAATTCAAAACGGATTTGCCCGAGGATATGACTGATCGGGTTTATGGGCTTATGGAGGCCCACGATCTCTCGCAAGCCGAGGTCAGCCGGCGATTGATGAAGAAAGGGCTCTATGCCGACTCTCGCGCGCAGCGCTATGCTGACGATGCTCGGGACATCGGCAAGCTGTTGATCGGTCTCGGGATCGGCGCCTTTGCCGTGGGGCTGTTCATTCCTGGCGTGCGAACGGTGGGGGTACTCGTGTTAATGCTTGTGTTCTGTGCCTTTGGGATGGGTGGGCTGCTCCTGAGCGATTACCTGGAGCCGGAGGGGCTGTGAATGGCCGATGCGTCCACACACACGCATGGAGAAGACGGGAAACGCGATCTCGTCGAGATCCAGTTCGACGACCCGGATAACTTCACGCAGGGCGAGCGGCTGCGGTCCATTCTCCACTCTCGCAAGGAATGCCTCGAATCGCGTCGTGAGGTCACCTATGCCCGCCAACTGAACCGACTGAAGCAAGAGGCACTCGCCATGTATCGCGATGCCGTCGAAGCCTACCTGATGGATCTCTGGCCGCTCTCCCTCGAGGATGATACTAACGAGGCGGAGAACGTCAACCACTACTGGCACAAACAGGAGCTCGGCGAGATCGTGATCACGCCCGGCGTGGCCCTGGTCGATCACCCAGTCTACGGTGAGGTCTATCAGGAGCAAGCCACCGACAAGAATCCGGAGGTTTACGACACGGTTCGGCCCGCGAAGCGCCAGATCGACGTGGTCGGGCTGGAGTCGATTTTGAATCTCCCGGAGGACATCAGCGCCACGTTTGCCTACACCAAGCCTGGAAACGTGCCACCCGGCGAGTTTAGCCGATCGACGCAGGTTCCAAAACCCATCCTGGATCGCGCGTTTCGAACGGCTGACGCGTTCCGTCGCGAGGTCGGCCTTGACGTGGATGCCGGAGGTGAGGTCGATGAGCACGGACAGCCCTTCTAAGGAACCACAACCCATGTCACAACCACAGACACCGTCACCTCCGAAGAAGCTCCAGGGCAGAAACAAGAATCACGTCGCCTGGTTGTTCCGCCGGGTCTGGGACCGCGTGAACACCCGCAACCTGCACTTTATGTTCTGCGTGGTCGGCGAAGAGGGATCCGGGAAGTCCCAGACCGCGATTCGTATCGCCAGCGAGATCGATCCCACCTTCACCGCCGATCGGGTGATGTTCGACGTTGTCGACCTGTTGAAAGTGCTCAAGGAGGGAAAGCACGAGCCTGGCAACTTCTACGTGCTCGACGAGGCAGGCGTTCAGTTCGGCCGCCGGACGTGGCAAGAGCGCGGGCAGATCCTGGCCAACCAGGCGCTCCAACTCGTGCGTGATCACAACCTGGGATTGATATTTACCCTCCCGCGGTTGGGTGAGCTTGACTCGCAGGTTCAGGGACGCCTCCAGGGCGTCCTTGAGTTGATCGACAAGGAAGACGGCGAGTACGTCACTGGGAAGTGGAAGTGGACGGACCCCGACCGGATGGACGAGACGGGGAAGATCTACAAGCCATATCCCAAACGCCGCATCGATGGCAAGCTGGTGCGGGTGACCAGGGTGTCGATCAAACCACCTGAGCCGGATGTTGTCGAGCCCTACAACGAATTCAAGCGGGAGTTTCAGAAGGAGTTCTATCAGGAAACCATCGATAAACTCGAGGGCAACGAAGAGGACGGAGACAAGGAACTCACGCCGAAGGACATCTTGGAGAAGATCAAGGACAATGGCGGCATGGAGCAGTACGTCAAGACCGCAAACAACGGCAGCCAGTACGTGGATGGTGATTTGATCGGCTTCGATTACGAAATCCCGACGACCAAAGCAGATATGGTCAAGAAAGCAATTCTCAGAGAATTGAGCATCGGGAGCGGGGGGTGAAAACAAATGGACCCATGTAATCTGATGAGAATAACGCGTAACCCAGGTCTCCCTGGTTCGAGATCCAACAGCAGTCGGAATCACTACCGCACACAGAGGCGATCGCAATGAAATTGTTCAGCCGATCCGATTCAACCGATCAAAGCGAGCTCGTCGACAAGCAAGGCCGCCAGCGGCTGGCCCAGGCCGGGTTGCAGGCGGCACAGAACGGACAGATGGGCAAGGAGGAAACGCGGCGACACCTTCGAGAGCTCACCGACGACGAGCTCGACGAGGCAACGCTGAGGTTGATGTCCAATCTGTTCAGCCAGGACTTCCTGCTCAGCAATCTCACGGACGCGGAGGTCAAGGAGATCAAGTGGCTCGCCAGGCCGATCTCGCGGACCATCAAGGGCATGCATCCACACCACGAGTCAGCAGCACAGGGCCAGTATCGCGAGCTGGTGTTTGGCGACGACAGCCTCGAGGCGCTGACGCCATACCAGGAGACGCTCATCGATCAGGCCGTACTGGACTTTCTGACCAGGCCGCCACGGTCCCGGGAGGGATGGCAGCAGGACGAGCTCGCCAAGAGCTACAACGTCTCGAAGGTCGAGGACGACAGCAGCGATGCGGAGAAAGGGAGTCTGTTGGGCCGATGATAATTCCGAACCTCAAGAAGGTGACAATGCCGGGGACGCAAATTAAGTGGTACGAATGTTCCGAATATGGACATTCGTTTGAAGTCAGGTGCTTCGCGTGTGGGCATTGGAGCGTTGACGAGGATTCCCCGAGAGAGTGTTATGAGCATTTCCACAACCATCGGTGTCCGGATACTCGTCGCCATGAATGGGGGAACGCTTGGGAGGGAATCCGAGCATGAGCCTCCTCCAAATCATCATCTGGTGGCTGCTCGGCTGGCTTATCGGGATCCTCGGATTCATCGTCGCACCGCTGGTCACACCGAGCAGCCTCCGCGAGTCCGTTGCCGGCTGGTACTGGGGCCTGTCGATGAACGCCTACCGCCGCGTCGTCCAGCTCGTCACGCCCAGGAACTCGTCAGCGATCTATCGCTCCAAATGGGAGGGCGAACGCCAAACGGAACAAATCCAGATCAAGGGCCACGATTACGATTACATGGACCCGCGGGGGATTACCCTTCGATGCAAAGGCCGACCCTGGACGGTTGGCTTTAGCGATAAGAACGTCTCGCTGCATCCCGCCGATGCCGAGATCGGCGAGGCGTGGCGCCGGATCAAAGACGAGTTCGGTCGGTTCAAGCAATTTACTGTGGTGACGGAAGTCCAGGCGGATGGTGGAACAGAGGGTGAAACTGAAAGAAAGGTAAAGACGTACACCGCGGGGTTGGGCCAGGTCGTGCTGGATCCGCGACCCAAGGCCGTCGACCTCCGGGCAGCGCTGCCGATGATCAACGAGCGGTTCGAACCGAACGATCCGGAACAGACCGAGGAGGACGTCAAGAAAAGCCAAGAGGGATTCCGAAGCATGGTCGCGATGGAGTCGATCATGCTGCTGGTGGCCTGCCTGGCCGGTGTCGGCGCCGCATGGTTTATCTTCTCGAATACCGATTCGGGTGGGTCGTCGCCCGTGACCGTACCGATTACGATTGTCTATAATTTGGCAGGAGTGATGCTATGAACGCCACCGCAACCAAGGCAGTCGTCGGCGTGCTCACCGTCGCGATCGTCATCGTCGTCACGTATCTGTTGGCCCAGCTGGTCGGAGTGCTGCTCGCACTGTGTTTTGTCATCGGGCTGGGCATGGGCGTCATGTTCGTGCCGGGACTCATCACGCTGTTCGGGCCGTCCCTCCCACTCAAGGGTGTGTTCGGGTTGGGCACGATGATCCTTGCCCAGCTCGCCAACGGTGCGACCTATGGGTACGTCCGCCCGGGGGGGAAGATGGAACTCTGTCGATACGACGTCGAGAACAATCGCGCGAAGATCGAAGGCGAGTGGGTCGACCTCGACGAAGATCCGCAACTCTATCGCGTCGGCTGGCGCCCCTTCGCGATCGGCTGGGAGAAAACGCCAGAGGCGATCAAAGAATATTGGATCGACCGCGACGACGAGGACGTCAAACTCGAAAGCGACGATGGCACCGTGCTCCTCGAGGAAACCAAGGACGGCACGCCGTTGTTCGCGCCCGCCCGGGACGGTGTCGCCGTGGACGTGATCGCTTGGATCAGAGACATGGGCCGGAACGGCAACAACCTGGTGAATCGAACCAAGGAGATCGCGATGCGAGATTACTCCGGCGATCGCAGCCTGGGCGAGCTCACCATGGCGATCGTCATGCTCGGAGCGTTCGTGATCAGCTTCGCGCTGGGATACCTGATGATGGGGATGTTCTGATCACAGGCGTTTTGCGACGGTGTTTCGAAAACGCTACCCCTGGGGGTAGGCCGCCGAAGATGGGTCTGCAGATTGGGCCACAGTCACGTATGGCTCGCTGGGTGCCGTGTCGGTCTGCTGGCCGGCTTCTCGAAGGTAATCGACCTTGTTTCGTTCCCGTCGCAGCGCTTCGGGGCTGAACTCGGCCAGGTAATGGTCGCGAAACGTTATCCAGTCCTCCCAGCCACCCCACTCGAACACCACCGAGGGGAGCACGCCGTCCTCGAGCATCCGCACGCCCCAGGTGCGACGGAGATCGTGGACGTCGATGAAGGACCAGCCCTTGTCACCGGTCTCGCTATACAGCCGCTCGCCGGCGCGCTTGCACCAGCGGTAGATCGTCGAACTGGATTTGTCGACCACGGCATCATCCGGTTCGCGATTGTCGCTGAGCGTCCGCACGATCGTGACGAGCTCGGGAGCGGCGGGAAGCTCGCGATACTTGTCGCCCTTGCCGTGCCAGATTCGCAACACGGTGCCGACGTCGGTCTCGCGAATGTGGGCCGGCGTCACCTCGAGGATCTCCTTGCGGCGCAAGCCGTGACGCGCGCCCAGGAGGAACGCAACCCGCTGTTCTGGATTTCGAGCCTCGGCGATGAACTGCTGGATCTCCTTTTCACTAAGCCAAACACGCTTGCCGTCCTTTTCGGGGAAGTCTTTGAGCCTCATTCAGCACTCACGATTTGCGAGGAAAGCTGGCTGCCACATTCAGGACAATATTTTGTCCCGCGTGGATCCGATCCTGCCTCTTCCGGAGAATCGATACGCCCGTGTTTCCTACACTGATATTCCACTTCAGCCATGGCTTCAATTCTGGCTAACGTGCCAATAAACCATGAACGTTCGGGTTATCGGACACGACTCACACGCCGAATGGGAGATGTTCTGCAATAGAAGTCGGGATTCTCGTTCAGTTCTATTTAGAGTGTTTGTGGTCATAGTAGTACCAGCCGGCAACGACAAGCAGCATTGCGAATATAGCTGGCGGGCCGGCGTGGTACTCCGCGGCCGTCATCATTACCGTCGAGCAATCCCCACCGCCGCATATCTCGACAGGAATATTTTGGCTGTATCCAAATTTAATCAAAGCGTATTCCAGTATTTTATAGACCAGAAGATACGTGAGAAACCCGGTTGGAAACCATACAGTGAGGACCGGCCGAATGTCGTTAGCGTGGTTCGTGGTTACTCTAACCATTTATTTGAGTTCACAGTATCAGTCCTCATGGTATGTGGCGTCAGCAACTCTGTTCCCCGCAATGACGTACATTCCAACGACACAGATCAGCATCCACAGTCCGACAACAACTTCGACAGCGGCATTCATACCCAGAGAATCAAATAACAGTGCTACGGCAATCACCAAACTCGTGAGAAACAAGATTGTTTTGCTCATACTTTACTCAGATGCGTGTTTTCGTAAGGTTTCCAAATGATCCAGTACGAATATATCGCCGTGAGGAGCACGCCGACAGCAAAACCGAGGATCCCGAAATTGAGTAATGACACACAGGTCATCAACCCAATCACTAGCACTACGTAAGTTCTTGGGCGTGTATAACACCATTTTAACCAATGAACAGCTTGTGTACTAGTGCTCATCCCTGCCTCCGTACTGTGACGCCTCTTGAACTCTCTTATCGAGTTCACTAACTAACTCTCGAGTTTCTTCAATCGTCAAGGCAACGTCAATCCTTGCGTCCCCTATATCGATTTGAATAGTAGGCCACCACTCTCCTTCCCAACACTCGACATCCGTGACGATCGTTGTTTCAAAATCGTCATCGATGGATAATGTCCCCGGGGTGTCTAATTGCATTCTAATCCTCCTTCAGTGACGGTAGTGCCATCTCGAAACCCCATCCGAGTAGCGCCAGCAGCGCGATCGTCGCCCACGGGTAGTGGTAGCCGAACAGCAGGGCCAACAAGATCCACATGGCGAACCCCCACACGAATCCGATGGACAGACGGGCATACAACTCGGCAACTCGCCAGCGCATGGGGAGTCCGGCGCACGCCCATTGGTGGTCTTGATATGGCATCGGTACCCTACTCCTCCAGGCCGGAAAGCGCTAACTCGACGTCTGCGGTGGGTTGCATTGTCACTCCTCCTCGGGTGCGTCCTCAATGACCCAGCGGACGCGCTTTCCGGCGTGTTTCCGGCCGACATACAGCAGGCCGCTTTTCTGGACCGATCCGAAGCCCATGTCGTCCGGTTCGAGTTCGATCACCGCGCTGTCGGGCGTATCGCCTTGGTCGGTCATCGATCTATCCCCGTGTCTTGTGAGTGGTTGATTCGGTCGGCCCACTCTGCAATTATCTCTCCATGACACATCGGGCCGTCTTCATCGAGGCGCTGGCACCAACAGCCGAGGACCCTCCCCGAAAGCCCGCCGATGAACTGACGAAACTCGGGGTCAGATTCTATCAGCGCCTCAAATTCGACGCGGAACCGCTCGACGCATTGGACCCGACCATGCTCGTCAACGGGGAACGGATTGCCGAGACAACCCCGATTCGGCGGGTCAGTGTTTAACAGGTGAGCGTCCCCTCCGTCCCCCCGACCGATGTAAAAATCAATCTCGTCGTGCCGGCAGTGACCGACACGCGTTCGCTCTCTAACGTCCACAGAACGACCGCCATCGGTTCTGAGGCCGTCGCCATGCGCGTCTAATTCGCACCATGGCGGGTACTCGAAACTCTCCGGGTAGCGGTCCAAGTCCCCCGGCATGACAAGCCGAGACTCGCCACAATGCAGACAGACCATCCGGGTCTTTGCACCGTGGGCCTCGTCGTTGACAGGCTCTAACTGATGGCCCATCATCGACGTGCATGGCGGCATGTCCTCCTCGGTCAGCGGCTCGCCAGCGAATCGTTCGGGGATCTTCTCGTGAATGACCCGTCCGCTATCGCTCGTAGAAGTACCGCCGTCCGTCCGGAGATCGTCGTCGCGATCGCGGCGGAACAGCGCTTCGGCTGCATCCGAGACGGCGACGGGATCGAACACCGGATGATCCTGATTGACTTCCTCGTCGTTCGTGCTTGTCATTCTTCTGTGTCCCCTCCGCGCTGGCACATCCCGAGAACTGACTCCCGCTCGTGCTGAATCGTTTCCATAGGTTCTCCGCAAACGTTACAAAACTCGTATTGTCTCACACCATGGACCTTCGCGGTGACCTCGGCGGCTTGATACCATCCACGACGCCACCGGCTCCCATCGTCGTCAACTTCGACGTTACTCGCCCACAGAATCAGGTGAGCGTCCGGGCCTGGGCTCGTCAGAAGGTAATTGAAATCAACGCCGTCACGCTTGGCGTGAAGCTTCAGCTCCGGCCCGAAATATACCGCTGAGCGTTCTATGACGGTGAGAAAGTCGGGGATGTCAACCTCGTCGTATCGATCAACGACCTCTTTGATCGTGATGTTGTCGCCGCGCTGGGCCTGGAGCATCACCGTCTTCGACTCGTGATCCGTCACTGGTTTCGTCGTCTCTGCGTCAACCCGGTAGATCGGGTCGTCAGGCCCATAGAGCAGTGGCCGGTCGTATTCTCCCTCGGGAAAATCATTCCAGGCCGGTGCGACGGCGTCGCGATCGTTTTTGCTCATAGATTTTCCTCTTCTGTGTTTTCGGAGGGTACGTTCGCTCCCTCCACTGCCCGGAGATCGCCGTCGTCTGTTTCTTCCAGCCGAGTTATCTCGACGTGGTAATTCACGCCTGCCCGACCCTCAACCAGCGACCCATCGAACTCCTCGAGGATCCACTCGAAGTACTCACGAAGCTCGACTGGATGGATTCCTTCCTCGTGGCTGCTGACACTCATGGTTCTGTGTTTTCCGTTGTACTGGGTTCGAGCGTCTGCTGTCCGGGGAAACGCCGGTAGCGAGCGATTACCGAGGCTTTGCCCTCCTCGTAATCCTGGCGGACCCACGTCTGCTCGAGTTGCGTTTGGTCAGACGATGGGAGGGTGAGCGCGTTCCAGAGGATTATACCGTCGAGTTTGGCCTTCCGGACCAACTCGAAGAACAGCGTGTGCTTTTTGCCGACGTGCTGGATGCCGTGCCAGGGTGGGTCGGCAATCACTGAGTCGAAGGCAAAATCTGGAACAGGGAGATGGAACATGTCGGCCACGATGTCAGGCTCATTGTCTGGGTCGCGATCGATTCGAACGTCCCCAACATCGGATTTGCCACAGCAGACGTGGAGCGTGCGCCCAGTCGCCTGTTCCCGAAATAATCGCTCGACGCGATCGGGCCAGACCCACGAATCCTGTAGGGTGGGGTATCCACGCTCGTGTTGTGTTCCGGATTTCGCGTCGCTCATGTGCTGATGTCCTCCATTTTAGAGGGGAGCAGGTCCCCCAGCGTCCACTCTCCACCTCCATCAACGATCACGCTGAAGTCTTCTCCGCAAAACTCGGCCAGCGACTGTCTGCACAGGCCACACGGCGGGGCGGGCTTCCCGGATAAAGATATCGCGATCGCCTCGAACTTCCGGTGTCCGTCAAGTACCGCTTGATGGAGCGCATTTTGCTCTGCGTGCGCGGTATTCGTGTGGTTGATATTCTCGACATTGGCACCGCAATAGATGTCGCCGCTTTCCGTCCGAATTGCTGCGCCGACCGAGAACTTAGAATACGGTGCATAGGCATCCTCTTTCGCTTTTCGCGCCCGCTCGAGCAATTGATCACTCATATTCCTACCCGCTCCGCACAGGGGCAAAATTTGGTCGCGTGACGTCTCCGTCGACCTTGGACTCTTGCTACAATTTCTTGGGGGGCTCCCGCCCCACATTCGGGGCGGTCGCAGAGGTCGTTATCGGACATGCTGACAATCCTCCTCGTGATCTTCCGACGGCCTGATCACGCCGCAATTAGGGCAATGGTAATGTGTGATCAATCGATCGCTAACGCTCTCCTTAGTAGTGTCCTGGCTCATTGTTCTTGGTTTACTGTGCTGTAACGGTCGTCCGGCATATTGCATAACCACGACTTGACAGCCTGAGCCTGACCGTTGTCGAGCTCCAAGCTCTTATCCTCAGTGTGGATCGTTACCCGGTCGCTGTCCCACTCTAAACTGACTGTCATTGTTGCTGATCAACTGTGATTTCGTGCGCGTGGATCGGATCGCCGCAAGCGGTACATCGGACGTTCCCCATCGATAGCATCAGCTCGTCGTCGCCAAATCGGTACGATCGCCTGCATTCGTCGGCGTTCTGGGGCAACCCGTCGTACCGTTTCTTCGGAATGATGACTTTATCGTCCAACTCGTCGTCAACAAACGACGGGAGCGATTGATACCACGCTGCTAGCCGCCCGATGATCGGAAGCTTGTGTATCGCGCTAATCATGGCCCCTCATTACCTCCTCGTCGGTCAGATACGCGGCGCCGTCATCCGGCTCCAACCCCGCACGCTCGAGGAGCGCCAACGCCTGTGCAAACGCCCGGACTCGGCCAGCGTTACGCATGTTTTCGTCAGGATGCTCCGGTAGGTAGCAATCGCCCGACGCTCGCCGTTCAAGGGCTCCGATACGATCGACTGCCTCTTGCAGCGATAGCATGTCCCCTCTCGGATTGTAGTCGCACCCGACTGGCCGACCAAAGTCGTTTAGCTCGGTCTCGCTCATGCTTGATCGGTTTCGATGTTCTCTATGTCGCCGAGCTGGTTGTACTCATAGTCACTCACAATGTAGCCTTCATCGTCGACCTCCGGGGCCCACACGGCTGCATCCGGCGTCGTCCAGCCACGGCCCTTCTCGAGGGCTGTAATCGATAGCGAGTGCGTGGGGACGTCCTCGTACCTCTCG
>CAZOFG010000019.1:0-5991 GCA_964579125.1 uncultured Halobacteriales archaeon
CGAAGCTTCCGCCAGTCACGAAGAGGTGGTCCTCGTCGATACGCTCGCGTTTCACGGTTGCTTCGAGGGCGCACATCAGATCCTCGTGAGTGACGTCTCCCCAGTCGTCCTTGATCGCCGCGGCGAAGTCTTCACCGTAGCCGATCGAGCCCCGTGGATTCGTCCAGAGAACGGCATACCCGGCTCCTGCCAAGGACTGAAATTCGTGCCACATCGTGCCGCTTGTCGTCCACATCGAGTGTGGTCCGCCGTGAATTTCCAACACGAGAGGATATCCATCGTCGCCGACGGCCTCCCCGGGCGGTGTCAATAACCAGCCCTGAATGTCGTGTCCGTCTTCGTGCTCGAACCAGCATTCCTCGGGGGCCTGTACGGCGTGGTTCTCCAGGTAGTCCTCGTTCACCTCAGTAACGCGTTCGGTTGTATCTTCCTGCAGTGAGCACGCAAACAGATCGCCTGGGTGGTCCCAGGCGCTTTTGACATACGCCAAGCGTCCTCCGGAGACCGCGAAGGCGCTCGCCGCCCCCGCTTCGTCGGTAAGCACCGGATATCTATCACCGTCCGGTGTCGTCTGGCGGATCACATAGCCGCCGGTATCCGGCGTCACGAAGTAGAGCTGCTCGCCGGAATCCCCGAAGCGAACCTGTCCGAAGGCGGTCCGATCGAGGTCGTCAGTGAGCACCGTCGCCTCGTCCGAAGGCACGTAATAATGGACGAGGTCGGCCTGTGCGAGGGTCGGGCGGGGGGTGGGCGAATGGGTATAGGCGAGGGTGTCGGCATCCGCCGCGTCGAGACCGGCGACGAATCCATCGACCGTTCGAAGCGTCTCTTCCTCGCCGGTGTCGAGATCCAGGCGCACGATGTCGGTTTCGAGGGAATCGTCAGGATCGGGCCCCGCTTTGCGGGTGAAAAACAGGGTCTCGTTGTCGCCAAAGACCGGCTGTTGGTGGTCGCGGTCGGTCCATTCTGTCAGTCGTCGAACCTCGTTATCTGCCACGTCGAGGAGGTACAACTGCTCGCGACGACCGTCGAAGTATCGCTCGTGTGCGCGGTAGATCGTCCGATCGATCACGCGGGGATCGGGCGTCTCCGGTTCGTAGTCCTCCGGGACCGATCGGTCACGATCTTCCTCCTGGTCGGTCTCGGTCACGGCTTGGGTGAAACAGATGGATTCGCCGTTCGGGGCCCACTGCACTGAAGACACCCCACCGACGACTGAGGTGACTTGCTGGGCCTCGCCGCCATCGAGTGGCAACAGCCACAGCTGCGGTCGGTCCTCATCCGTCAGGCGATCGCTAACGAAGGCCAGCTGCTCGCCGTCTGGTCCGAAGCGCGGGGAGGCGTCGTTCCCCTTGGTTACCGTCAGCTGCCGGGTCTCGCCGGTTTCGAGGTTTGCGAGATGGACGGTCGATTCGTAGCTTTCCTCATCTTCCGCCGTACGTCGTATGTACGCGATGCGATCGCCCGTCGGGTCGACGTCCGGATCGTCGACGAAGGCGAGATCGCAAAAGTCGTCCGGCCGGACGGGGTCCATGCCCGTACTCTTTGATGGCCTTGTATTCCTGTTTCGATTCGATACGTTCAGGTGTCGAATGCAATCCGGTCGTTCGTGGCCGAGCGCAACCGTTCACGCAGGGCGGGAAGCTCATCCGCGGGAACAGAGACGTCAAACCGGACGCGTTCCGCATACGTTCCCTCGAAGGTGACTCCCTCGCTTTCCAACACCGACCGGACAGTCCCCGAATCCTCGTACGCGGCGATGATCCCCAGCGATTCATGTGGAATCCGTTCCTCCACTGTGGCGGCCTCGATGGCCTCCGTCGTAGCCCGCGAATAGGCTCTGACGAGCCCGCCATATCCGAGTTCTGTCCCACCGAAATATCGAATCACGATCGCGAGAACGTTGAGGAGGTCATTGGCTTCGAGTACGTGTAAGACCGGTTTGCCGGCGGATCCTCCGGGCTCACCGTCGTCGTCGGCTGTTGCCGTGGTCGGCGGACCGGCCAGTCGATATGCGGAGACGACGTGGGTAGCGTCAGGGTGGTCTTTACGAACCTCCTCGAGGATGCGGGTGACGGTCGCTTCGTCGCCAACGGCGCGGACCTGCCCAATGAAGCGTGAGCCCTGCACGGTGAATTCGGATCCCCCCGGTTCCGTGATGGTGGTGATGGGGGATCGATCCATGGCAGCACTCGCCGCAGTGCCCCCAAGAAGGTGACGCCACCGGATTGTGTGTGAGTGTATTGCACGATTCCCGGGGATACACCCTGATTTGCCGGCAAAAACAGCAAGGTCTAACAGGGGCGCAGGCCAACCCTCGGACGATGCCTACCGTAGAATACCTCAACTACGAGGTCCTCGAGGATTACGGCTGGGAGGTCGATGACGACGATCTCTTCGAGAAAGCCGCTGAAGAGGACCTTGACGAGGAGGATTACGGCACCCTCGAGGTTAACCGGGGCGAGTACATCCTCGAGACGGCCGAGGCCCAGGGCTACGATTGGCCGTTTTCCTGTCGTGCCGGGGCCTGTGCGAACTGCGCGGCCATTCTCAAAGAGGGAGAGATCAACATGGACATGCAACAGATCCTCTCCCAGGAGGAAGTTGAGGAGCGCGACGTTCGCCTGACGTGTATCGGCTCCCCGGAGACCGACGAGGTACAAATCGTCTATAACGCGAAACACTTGGATTATCTCCAAAACCGCGTTATTTAGCCCGACGCCGAAGTCGACGTCTCGGTGTTGTCAGGATTTCTTGACGGCTTCGTGCGAATAATCCCCGGATCGGAACCACTTTCGGGACGGCCGTTGCGGTTCGTCACATGATCGAAGTCGGCCCACTCGGTGCGTCCGCGGCCGATTGGCTCCGCCTTCTCGTGGTCCCTGCGTTTTTGTGGGCCGCGTTGCAGGATCATCGAACACGACGGGTACCTGATCGTGTGTGGCGATGGGTGGCTGCGATCGCTGGGAGTTGGTTCGTCATTGCGCTGGTGACATCCACCACCGATACGGGGACGATCATTACCCTCACCGCGGTGAGTCTCGGGGTGTTGGTCCCGCTCGCGTACGGGTTTTGGTATATCGGCGGCTTTGGCGGCGCCGACGCGAAAGCGATTATCGTCCTTGCTGCGGTATTCGGCCCCTATCCGACGTACGAGGTGGCCTCGTGGACGCTCCCCATCGAGACACCGGCAGTCGGGGTCTTCTCCATCGCCGTGTTGACCAATGCCGTCATTCTCGGTCTCGGCTATCCCCTCAGCCTCGGGGTCCGCAATGCGCTTCGAGGCCGGATTCGAGCCTTGATGTTCGTCGGCCGCCCGGCGCCGGTGGAGACCCTGACGGACAAACCGGGCCGACTGCTTGAGTCGCCCGACGGTGTCGATCGAACGGGCCTCGATTTGGATGCCCTTCGAATGTATCTCCGTTGGCGGGACTGCACGCTGGCGGAGCTCCGGACCGAGCCCGATCGGTACCGGCGGGAACCGCCAGCATCCACGGCTGACCCTGGTGACGGCGTTATTACGGATGGGGGCGAACCGGCGGATCCATGGGCCGCGGAGGACTTTCTCGAGGCGGTTGAGGGGTCGGCCTACGGGACCGACCCGGCGACGCTTCGCGGGGGGCTTGAGCTCCTTACCAGCCGGGAGCGGGTGTGGTATTCCCCTGGTATTCCCTTCATCGTCCTCATAACAGCGGGCTTACTCCTCGCACTCGGCTATGGTGACGTGTTGCTCGTCGGGCTCTCGACCCTCGGCCTCGTCTGAGGGATCGCAAGGGCTATTCCCGTGACCCAGCAGGTTTCGACCGAGTGGATGACGACGGAGGTCGACCTCGAGGCTGCAATCGAAGAATTGGAACGCGCCCGGGCTGACGTCGAAGCGGCTGCCGTCGGCCTCGGCGAGTACGACCGCGGCGAAGTAGCCCGTCTCGAGGAGGCATACACGAAGGCGTTGAGCATCTTGGATTCCTATGAGGAGCGCGCCACTGAGGGCGGGGACTTCCAGGGGTATGTCGAATTCCGCCAAGAGTTCGAACAGTTCGTCAACGATCTCGATCGGGATCTCCCCGAACGCGAGGCCTTCGAAACGGCCGAAGAGCTCCTCGATCAGCGCCGGCTCAGCACCGCCGATTTCGACGAGGCTCGCGATGCGCTCAAGCCTGTCGCGGGCCTGGTCGAGGCGCTTGCAGATCTCCGATCGGCATCTGACGACGCCTCGGAGGCTCGTCGCGGGCTCCTCGATGTTAGAGAACAGTTGGCCGAGCGTCGAGCCCACCTCGAGGACCTGCGCGATGTCGATCCGGCAATCCTCGAGGTCGATATCGCGGCGCTTCGAGAACCCGTCGCCACGTACAACGAGGCCGTCAGGTCGGCACATCAATCGTTTCTCTCCGAGCGACCGGTTCGATCGGTACTCACGGTCTATGAGCATATGAGCTATTTCTCCCTCGTCGACGTCACGGCCCCACCCGATGCGCTGCAGTCGTTTTTCGCCGACCATCCGACCGGTTCAAAACCGATCCCACGCATTCGAGAGTTACTGTCGTATTCGCGCTCGAAACTCGGCCATTATGTCGACGATCCGGGTCACTTCCTCGGCGAGGTCCAGCCCCACAGCGGCTATCTCGAGGGGTTGTCAGCCGAACCGTTCACGATTGCGTGGGTACCGCCCGAACATGAGGTGTTCACCTGGCAACTCGACGAACTCGAACGAGCGGTCAATCGCTTTGCCGGCGAGGAGACCGTCGCCGCCTTGCGCGCGCTCGAGGCATTGTGTCGGGACGAGCAGCGATACCGACGCCTGCGGACGGCGGCCGTGTATGGCTCGCGTTTAGACGAGACCGATCGCGAGCTGCTCGCGACCGGCGGGATCGAGGCCGAATTGGCCGATATCGAGTCGAATATAGACCGTATCGACGCCGTCCTTGAGGATTAGGCGTCACCGACGACGGCTGCCACTTCGTCGGCGAGTGTTTCGGCACGTTCGGCCGACCGTGCCTCGGCATAGATGCGGATGAGGGGTTCCGTGCCGCTCGTGCGAACTAACACCCACTCGTCCTCGCGATCGAGTCGGATGCCATCGACCGTCTTTAGGTCACCGTCACGCTCGCGCAGCCATTCCTCGGCTGCGTCGAGCTTCGCCTGTTGAGACCCCGCTTCATAGGCTACGTCCCGGCGTCTGAAGGTGTAACTCGGCAGGTCGGCGACGATTTCGCTGGCCGGGCGTTGGGCCACGAGTTCGAGAAAGCGCCCCGCCGTATAGGGTCCATCGCGGGCGAGGCGATGGGTGGGAAAGATGACGCCCCCGTTTCCCTCGCCGGCGATCGGGACCGACGCTCCCGCCTCGAGCTGCTCGCGCACGCGAGAGAGGATGCGTGCGGCCCCGACAGCGGTCAACTCGAGGGTGGCCCCTGCGTCCTCGATGACCGCCTCAAGCTGTCGCGAGGCGGATACGCCGGAAATGACGGTGTCGCCCGACTCCACTGTCGCCGCCGCGAGCGCGGCGAAAGACGCGCTCGCCCCGATCGGCGTACCGGTTTCGTCGATGAAGACCGCCCGATCGGCATCGCCGTCGTGGGCGATCCCGAGATCGGCGTCCGTTTCGGCGACCATTGTTGACAGATCCGCCAGATGCTCCGGCACTGGCTCCGGTGGCCGCCCCGGGAAGTGCCCGTCGAGGTCGGCGTTGATCGTTCGCACCGAACAGCCGAGCTCGCGACAGAGTTTCGGCGTGACGAGGGCTCCGGGGCCGTTGGCCGGATCGATCACGACCGAGAGGTCGGCGTCGCCGATGTGATCGGTTGCAAGGGCGGTACTGAGCTCCTCGAGATACGGTCGGATAGCACCCGAGGTGTGTTCGATGTCGCCGAAGGCGTCCCACTCGGCATATCCGACCGATTCGAGCACGTTCTCGATGGCCGTGTAGTCGTCGATGTGGATGTCGCCACCATCGGCGTTGATGAGTTTGATGCCGTTCGCCGGCGGGGGATTGTG
>CAZOFG010000019.1:6091-31996 GCA_964579125.1 uncultured Halobacteriales archaeon
GAGAGGGTCCCCCGCGCCCCGCTGGAGCCGAACACGTCCATGGCGGGAGGCTGCGTGGCGGCCCTATAGGGATTGCGACCGGACCGGGGGACCAAAAACTGGTTTAGGTGGCGGTGCGGACGCACAGGATATGATTCTAAGTGGGTCGGCGAGTCAGTCGCTCGCGAGCGCGCTCGGCCGGGTCCGGGACGAACCGGTGGTGCCGCTGTCCTACGATCGGTTTCCGGATGGCGAGCGACTGGTCGCGATCGATCGGTCGGCGCCGATGCCCGCGGGTGTGACCTTGACCGAAGCGGGCGCCCGGATCGAAGAACCAGTGACGGTCGTCGCTTCAACGCCGACACCGGACGCCATCCTCGAGGTGTTGCAACTGCAGGATCTGGCTCGGGAAGCCGAGGCCCCATCGGTGACGACGGTCATTCCATACTTCGGCTATGCTCGCCAGGACGTGGCTCACGAACCTGGCCAGCCGGCCTCGGCGCGGGCGATTGCCCGGGCGATCGAAACCGGCACCGATCGCTTCCTCACGGTCAACCCCCACGAGGAGCGTATTTGCGCGTATTTCGATATTCCGGCCGAGGCGGTTTCGGCCGCAAGCGCCCTCGCAGACGGGTTCGACCTCGGTGCTGAGCCGGTCATACTCGCGCCTGATGCGGGAGCGCGCTCCCTCGCGCACGAGGTCCGTGACACGCTCGGACGCGGCGAGGTCGACCATTTCGAGAAAGAACGCGTCGACGGCGAAACGGTTGACATCTACCCACACGAGGTTGCGGTCACCGATCGCGAGGTGGTCGTCGTCGACGACATCATCGCCACCGGGTCAACGATCGCCAGCGCGAGTGCGCATCTCACCGAACAAGGCGCCGCTGCAGTGCACGTCGGATGTGTCCATCCGGTGTTCGCCGGTGGAGCGTACACCCGCGTCCGAAACGCTGGAGTGTCCTCGATTGTCGCGACGGATACCCTCGAGCGGTCGGTGACAGATGTCTCTGCAGCCACGTCGATCGCCCGGGCGCTCGCGGACAGCGAGTGAGGCCGTCGATCGGCCTACTCAACCATCAACCCGCTGCCACCGCCGATGATCGCTGCGGCAGCGATGACGGCCGCGCTGAGGAGGATCGTTTCGTCGTCCGGGCTCAGTCCACCGATATCCGCCGCAACGTCGACGACGAACACGGTCACGAACAGGCTCAGGATGGCGAAGACCAGGAAAATGATCGCTGCGATCACCGCGCTGGCCAGTGAACCGAAGGAGTCGAGGAATGCCATGGTCAGTGGTACATCGTAACAATATCAAATAACATTTATGTAATGATACTAGTATGTATGGCGATTTGACCGCCGCCCGGCAATGGCTTACGCCGGTGCTTCCGTTGTCCTCGCCACCGCGATCGATACCTCGACTCCCTCGATCTCGAAGGTCTTCTCCAGCCCATCCGTGACGGTCCCGAATCGATCCGCACGGACCTCCGAGGCGATCAATGCCTCGCGATCCGCCACGAGGTCGGCCACGCGCCCGTCGTCGATGTCGTATTCAACCACGATCCGATCCGCCAGATCGAGCTCGAGCTCCTTTCGCATCTGCTGGATACGCCTGATGAGTTCTCTGGCAAAGCCCTCGCTTTCGAGGTCCTCGCTCAGACTCGCATCGATGTACACGGCGCCGAGTTCCTCGCCGGCACGTTCGATGGCGGTCCCGGCGGCGCCGGCTGGTGGGGCCGGCTGAAACTCGATCCCGTCCGCCGGCACCGAGACAGGATGACCGGCGTCTGCGAGGGCAGCCTCGAGGGCGTCGAGGTCCGGTTCGGCGAGTCGGATGCCCTCGAGGGCGTCCATCACGGCTTCGGCGTCACCACCGAGGGCCGGACCGAGGACGGCCATATCGGCCTCGGCGGCGTATTCCAAATCGCCCCATTGCTCGTCCGGGCCGATGACGGTTACGTCACGGGCGTTGAGCCGGTCGGCGAGCAACCCAGCATGGGCGTTCACCGCAGCGGCCAGTTCATCAGTACCAGCATCGACAATGACCTCGGGGATCGGCCACCGGCGATTTCGGCCCGCCTGTTGGCGGGCATTCGCGCCGGCTTCTTCGACGTCCCGGAGGGCGGCGATCTCCCCCTCGAGCTGGGCATCTCGGTACGCGTCCGTCGGCGTGGGCCAGTCGCTCATATGGATCGTCGGATGCCCGGCCTCACCCGTGAGTGTCTGATAGATCTCCTCGGTGATGAGTGGCGTAAACGGTGCGAGCAGTTTGACCACTTCGAGGAGCGCGTGTGAGAGCGTCGCGTAGGCGGCCTGTTTCGAGGTCGTATCGGCTTCTTCCCAGAGGCGCTCCCGAACGAGCTGGACGTAATATCGAGAGAAGTCCTCGACGACGAACGCGAGGATCGTCTCGAGGGCGCGATCCTGGCGATATTCCTCCATTGCCTCGGTAACGTCGTCCTTGACGGTTTGGAGGCGCGCAAGCAGCCAGCGATCTTCGAGGGCCAACTCGACATCGTCGACATCGGTCTCCATCGGCTCGACATCATCCATCGCCATGTAGGGCAGCGGGAAGCGAAAGACGTTCCAGAGGATGTTGAGTCGACGGACCATCTCCTCGGTTTCCTCGTAGGAGAACTGCATGTCCTCCCCTCGGGCTGTCAGCGACAGCAAAAACGCCCGCATCGGGTCTGCGCCGTACTCCTCGATGATCTCGCCCGGATCGACGCGGATGTCCTTCGATTTCGACATGGCCCGCCCATCCGGCATGAGCGCGTGCCCGTGCATGACCACGCGTTTGTAGGGCGATTGTCCAGCGGCGACCGTTCCCAGTCCGAGTTGGGACCAGAACCAGCCCCGGGTTTGGTCGTGTGCTTCGAGGATGAGGTCGGCTGGCCAGAGTTCCTCGTAGGCCTCGGTTTCGCCCGGAAAGCCTAGCGTCCCCCACGTGGCCACCGCCGAGTCGAGCCACACGTCGAAAACGTCGGGCACCCGCTCGTGGACGACGCCATCCTCGGTGATGGTGAGGTCATCGACGGTATCCTTGTGCAGGTCGACGGTCTCGGGATCGATGTCCTGGTCGACCCGGTCGGCGAGTTCCTCGCGGTCGGCAATGATGATGGCCTCGTCCATGTCGCCATCCCAATCGAGTGATTCGCCATCGAGGGTCTCACTCGGCAGCCAGATTGGGATGGGTGTCCCCCAATAGCGCTGGCGGGAGATGTTCCAATCGGGCGCTTCCTCCACGAAATCCCGAAACCGGTTCTCACGAGCCCAATGGGGGTACCATGTGCTCTGCTCGATGTTCGCCAGCAGTTCGTCTTTGACGTCCGTGACGGTGATGAACCACTGATCGGTCACCATCTGCACGATGCCGGTGTCACACCGCCAGCAGTGCCCGTAGCTGTGTTCGATGCTATCGGCGGTCAGTAACGCGTCGTTGGCGTCAAGGTCAGCGATGATCTCCTCGTCGGCATCTTTTACGAACTGTCCGGCGTAGGCACCGCCGGCCTCGGTGTAGATGCCGTCCGGCCCGATCGGGCAAAAGATTGGAAAGCCCAACTCGTGGCCGCGTTCGAAGTCCTCTTCCCCATGTCCGGGGGCGGAATGAACCAGTCCCGTTCCCTCCTCATGGGTGTCGACGTAGTCGGCGGCGTAGACTTGGAGGGCGCCCTCGTGGTCCGGGTGGTCGGGGACTTCCTCGGCCAACGGATGGTCGTATTGCCACCCGATGAGGTCCTCACCGTCGAACTCATCGAGCACCTCGTAATCCTCGTAGCGGCCGGCCGAGAGGACGTCCTCGAGTTTCGCGGCGGCGACATACAACACCTCGGCTTCGCCCCCCTTCGTCGCCCGTACCGCCACGTACTCACCCTCGGGGTCGACGGCGATGAACGTGTGGGCGGGGATCGTCCATGGCGTCGTCGTCCATGCGACCAGCGATCCCTCGCGGTCCGTGAGTTCGAAGGTCACGTAGATCGATGGATCCTCGACGTCCTCGTACTCGACCTCGTTTTTGGCGATGGCCGTCTCACAGCGGGGACACTGGGTTATCGAGCGTTTGCCCTGTTCGACGAGACCGCGCTCGTGGGCCTGGGACAGCCCCCACCACGTCGCCTCCATGTACTCGGGGTTGAGGGTTTTGTAGGGATCCTCCCAGTCCATCCACACGCCGAAGGATTGGAAATCCTCCTGGAGGCCGACGAGGCTGTCCTCCGCAAACTCACGACACTCCTCGATGAACTGATCCACTCCGTAGGCTTCGATGTCGCGCTTGTTGGTAAAGCCGAGTTCCTCCTCGACCCGCGTTTCGATCGGGAGACCGTGCATGTCGTAGCCGGGCCGGTCGGTCACCCGATGGCCCTGCATGCGCTTGTACCGGATGTAGAGGTCTTTGAGCGATTTGTTCCAGGCGTGGCCCATGTGGGCTGAGCCGGAGGTATAGGGCGGGCCGTCGACGAAAAAGAACGGCTCGCCGTCGGCCCGGTGGCGGACCGTCCGTTCGTAGGCGTCGATCTCGTCCCAGTACGAGAAGGTGCGCGCTTCCACCGCATCGGGATCGTACTGGTCGTCGACGCTGTCGAACTCCGTCATGGGCATTGGCTAATTCTCCGCCAATAAATCACCCTCGGTTGCCCGAGTGGGACTGGCTGTAGTTCGAACGACGGGACGTTACGCCGACCCGCGAACGGCGTCGTACAGCGTTTCGCTATCGAGCAGGTTCAACCCGAGAAAGACGACGATCAGGCCGACGGCGATCATCCACGCGCCGACGATCGATTCCCCCGACAGGAGTTCCTGGATGCCCAGCACTTCCAGGCCGATACCGCCGAGGGTGAGCGCAAGTCCGCCAACGCCGGCGATGAGCACGTCGATAGCAGTCGCGGCTCCCATAGGTAATCCAGGGTCAAGCCACAAGATATGGCTTTCGTCACCGAGTCGGCCATGAACCTTGATACTACGGGGCCACCCACTGACGAGCATGTCAGAAGAGGAGTGCATTTTCTGTCGCATCATCGCGGGCGAAATCCCGAGCCGAACGGTATTCGAGTCGGCGGAGGTCATGGCCTTTCTCGATGCGAACCCGTTGGCTCGCGGACACACCCTCGTGGTCCCGACCGACCACCACCGCCGCGTCCAGGAGCTCCCGGCCGCGACCGCTCGGTCGCTGTGGGCGGCCGTATCGGAACTCGTCGGCCCGATCGAAACAGCCGTCGAGGCTGACGCTTCGAACGTCGGGCTCAACAATGGCCCCGCGAGTGGCCAAGAAATCCCCCACGTCCACGTCCACATCGTCCCCCGATTCGAGGGCGATGGCGGGCAACCGATTCACGCCGTCGGTGGGACGCCGCCCTCACTCGATGACGCACAGTTAGACGAAGTCGCCGACGCGATTCGGGCGGCACAGTAGGCGTTCAGATCAGCCATTCGTATCGACTACACCTAACATCCTCCCGAGGGGCTGGGGATTGAAGTGCGATCGCGGGCGCAACGACTGTTCGCATGTCGATGGGGGAGACATCGAGCGGCTGTCCGGAGTGTGGTGGGCAAATCATCGAGCAGGCAGGGGAGCGCATTTGCGACCACTGCGGCCTAATTACTGGAACCAACCGGATCGACCCGGGACCAGAATGGCGTACTGGGACGGAGGGCGCGCAGAACAAGCGCCGGACCGGCGCCCCGCTCACACGGGCCCGCCACGATCGGGGGTTGTCGACCGAGATCGGCTACACCTCCGGTGCCGATGTCCCATCAGGGAATCCACGCCGCATCGCCAGATTGCGACGAGAGCACAATCGGGCCCAAATCAGCTCGAAAGCCGAACGAAATCAGGTCTATGGCTTTACCGAAATCAGACGCATCTGTGGAACCCTCGGACTCGCGAGCGATCTCCGAGAGCGCGCCTGTGTCGTGTTCGAACAGGCCCAAGATGCCGGCCTCTTTCAGGGGCGGACCTTGGAGGGCTTTGCGGCCGCTGCGGTCTATGTCGCCTGTCGGACCGATGGTGTCGCCCGCTCTCGAAGCGAAGTGACCGACGTGGCTCGCGCGTCGCGCAACGAATTGCGGGCTGCGTTCGACGCCATCAACCGGGAGCTGGGGTTGGCCATCGCGCCAGCCGATCCTCGAGAGTACCTCTCGCGGTTCGCATCACGTCTCGATCTCGGAGCCGATGTGGAACATCGAGCGCGGCGGTTCGCTCGGCGCCTCATCGAGGACAATCGATGCGTCGGGCGCAAGCCCGGCGGTGTCGCGGGTGCGTGTCTCTACGCCGCTGCGGCCGAGGCAGACCTCGGGGTGAGTCAGCGCGAAGTCGCCGAGGTGGCCGACGTCTCACCGGTTACTCTTCGGGGTGTGTACAAACTCATCGAGGCCGACTGAGGCAGGCGTGGTCGTCGGTGTGACAGCGGCCGACGAGCCGAGCAAGACGACTCGCTCCGTGGCGATCGCGAGACTCCCGGCGATCCGTCGTCGTCGGCGAACGGTCGTCCCGTCCGTGAGTGCTCGCAGCGTTGCCCACGGCCACGCTTGCACCTCGAGGGCCTGCCCGGCAATGTCCACAGCCCGGCGACGCCACCGCACCCCAAGCGGGGGTCGCACCACGAGAGGGCCGCTCGCATCCATTGGCTCCTCATCGAGGTGAATAACGGTCTCGACGGGATCGGAGGGCCGGGATTCAGCCGGACAGACCCGGATTGCGTCGTCGGTCGGCGAGTTCACTCGCGCGGTCGGATTGCGATCGTGCTCATCCGTCAACCACGACAACGTTTCGCCACGGGACCGACCGGTGTCACCGAGTCGATCGAGGAGCGTATTCGTGATTCGTCGATCGAGGTCGTACTCGGCCGTGACTGCCCGCAAGACGCCTCGTCCATCGAGGTCGCGCAGTCGGGCCCGGAGGGTCACGAGCTCGGTGGGCTTTTCGTCCGCTTCGAGCCACGCCTCGAGATCACCAGCGGAACAGCCAGCCCGCTCGAGGACGACAGCCCAGCCACGATCTTCTCGCCGCCCCTCGAGGATGCGTAACCAAGCGAGGCCGAGGACGGACACTGGCGTGCGCGCGATCGGCACAGCACCGACGCGGGCCAAGGGCAGGGCCGACGTGGCTCGTCGCATGAGGCGACTTGCCGTCCGTGGGTGCCCGGTAATCACGAGGAGTTCCGATGGCGACGATTCCTCCACCTCGGCGAGCCCCGTGAGGAGATCGAGGGTCGCATCAAGCGGATCGGACGGCATCGCGCCGACCAACGCCGGCTGCTGTGGCGGTCGACGTGGCCGCCGACCGGCTGCGAGCGCATGGTAAGCCGCTGGCCCACGTGGATCAGGATGGTATTCGACCGAGGCGTCCGTCCGCCAGCGGCGCCAGCGCGTGGCCACCGTGTCGATTGGGCGCCCCCATGCGGGCGGCGGCCCGTTTCCCGGCTGGAGGCCAGTCACCACGGACACGGACACATCAGCGAGTCGCTCCATCAACAATGCGGTCAGCGGAGCGGGCGCCCCCTGACTCACATAAACGAGGTGATCCGTGTGTGCGTGATCGGTGCCGAGGGTGGCGTACACGCGCCGCTGGATCTCGGACACCGCCTCATGGTTCCGACACCAGCACAGGTAGGACTCGAGGGTTTCGTGGAGGGATTCAGTCATATCCGTTCGATCGAGTTCCAATGCCTCCTCAACGACCTCGTGATCGAGTGATGGCCCCGCCGTCGAGAGTTCCTCGGTTCGATGGGTGACCCGCTCTCGATCGCCAGCCACGACGCTCGCCCCGTCGGCGATCCATCCATCGGTCGTCGGGATGATCGCCGCATTGAGGAGTCGTTCAAGCGCCTCGACGAATGCAACCGGCTTCGATACCGTTTCGAGATGGGCCGCTCCGGCGGGTTCGTCGGCGTACAGGTGTGCCACCCAGTCATCCGCCATCGAGCGTGGATCGCGGTGCGATTCCAACGGGCGGCCCGCTCCGATCGCGCCTTGCGGCACGGCAAAGCTGTGTGCCCGCAGACGATCGGTCGTCACCGCTGCAAGGGGCTTGATCGGCGGAATCTCGTCGAGATCACGCCCTCGCAGTGCCCGACGGAGGGGGTCGACGGACGCCACACGGTCGACGATGACCGTTCGGGAGGCCTCCGGAGCAGCCTCCCGACTGGTTTCGAGCCGTCGAGCCACCCGTCGCCATCGGCGCTCGGCGGGTTCGATCGTGTAGAGGTGGATCCCGTGGCGATTAGGTTCGTCGGCGGTCATTGACTACGACCACCGTTTCGGACGGGTTCGAGGTCGGCGTGCAGTCGCGGAAACGCGAGGCGTCTCGGGTCCGGATCGCCGAGCGGATGGCCACGGTCGTCATATTGCTGGCGGCGCTCATCCCACTCGACGAGTAGCTGTTCGAATGCATCGAGGTCGTCGCGATACAGCGCCTGTTCGTGGCGATCGCGCAACCCGACACCGATAGCCCGAGAGCCCGCTGCGAGTGTGTCCTGATCGATATCCTCAAGCGAATACGCACTCGGATCGAACGAGCCGGCGATATCCTCGCTGTCTCGTGTCCAGTCGAGCTCGTCGACGAACGCGGACCACGATTCCTCGGGGATGGACTCGAGGACCCTGGCTCGGGGGTGGTCGGCAGGGACGTCCTCTCGCAGGCTTTGTCGCGTCTCGGCGCGTCGCGCGTCGTGGGCGGCAGATCGCGGTCGATACGAAACGGTACGCGTCAGGTGGGCCAGTGGCGGTTGTCCTCGCAGGGTGCCGGCGAGGCCACCATAGCAATAGACGAAGGTGAGTTGCAAGTCGCTGCTCTCGTGGTGGCGTCTGAGCGCGGTGAGGTACAACGCGACCTGCACGTCGCGGGGCATATCGGCAACACCGGGGAGCGCATCGCGAACGAGTTCGGCCGGTGAGCGCGGTCGTCCGGTTTTGAAATCGACGAGATGGGTCGGGGAAACGATCAGGTCGACGACGCCCGAGATCCCGAGCGTTTCGTCGTGGAAGTACTGCTCCGTCCGCCCGGAGTCGATCGTGAGACCGAACCGGTCGGCCAAGGTGTTATCGAGCCAGATCGGTGAGTGAAACGCCTCCAATTCGGGCTCGGAAACCTCGATGGCTGCCAGATACGCCTCGATGACATCGAGTGCGGCCATCACCCGACCGCGAAGGGGCCCGCGCCGATAAACCGGCGCTCGACGGAGGAGGTCCTCGATGATCGCCTCGCGCAGTCGATCCTGTCCGACGGCTTCGAGCCCGGCTGGTGCAGCGAGCAGGATCTCAGCGTACTCGTGCACGGACGTTCCCCGTGCCTGGGCGGGGGTGCCATCGGCGTCCAGAACATCCGCGAAGAGTGCGTCCCGGGGTGAATTGGCAAATCGATTGAGTCGGGATTGCGTTAGATTGGGTTGATGGGCGCGCGGGCGCTTCGATGGGCTCACCGTCGCGGTTGCGTATTCGGGGCTGAGGATCTCGCCTGCGGTCGGTTCGATCCAGTCCCGTTCGGCAGCAAATGCCTCGATCGGTTCAGGTGAGGCGGCAATGGCAGTATGACCTGAGACGAGGTCGAGTCGTCGTGCGAGGCGGTGGCGATAGACATCGTCCCACATTAGGCCGGCGTCGATCGGGGGTCGTGGGACTGACAGGGCGCCCAGTCCGAGGCTGATGAGCACCGATCGATCGGGCGGCAGTCCGCTCCGCGGATCGGTGATGATCACTCCCGCTTCCGACTGTCCCGGCTGTCGCGCGGCTGCCACGGCTCGCAATTTGGCTGCGATATCTTGGCCGATGGGGGACTGTTGGAGCCCTGCCCGCTGCACGGCGTCGCCGAGGTCCTGGTGTGGGCGATCAGTTCGGAATTGGTATTGTTCGAGTAACTCGCCCACTGACAAGGTCCGTCCGTGATCGGCGATCGCGCGGACCCAACTCGCGTCTTCACCGGGAACATCCCCCAACGGTGCATTCGCGTCCGGGATTGTGACATCCAGGGCGGCGAGAACGGGCTCAGCGCGTCCGGCTGTCACAGGGGGTGGGGCGTCTGGGAGGGAAAGCAAACACAGGAAGGCACTCCAGTCCGGATCGAGGGCGGGCATCTGCCCACCGATCGGCATGCCATGGGCGGCGAGCGCCCCGGCGATGTCGTCCCAGTATGGTCCATCTGGATCGGTGATGATGGCAACGTCATCGGGGTCGTGTTGTTGGATGGTGACGACGGCCGCATCGACGGCGTGGCCGGGATGGGGATACACCTCGAGGTCGATCGTCTCGGTGGCGTGGTCGATGGCCGGATCGACCGCGGCTGCCCCGGCTGGAATAACCGAACGTTGCAGTGAATCGAACCCGGGTTCGTCCAACAGCACGATTTCACCCTCCAGGGGGGTGGCACGGTCGAGGGCGCGTTCGACCGTCTGGTGGTGTTTCAGCAATGAGGCGACGGCTGCATCCACGATGGCGGTGTCCCCCGGGGTCGGATCCGCCTCGTATCGCCACGCGGTCAGTCGCCGGTCGATGGCAGCATCGACGGTACGCCAGGGGGCGTCGATGGCTCGACCGACCTGCGAAAGCAGGAGGTCAGGTGCAACAGCGTCGGCCCCGATCGCGGCTTCCGGTGTCATGACGGGGCTGTCACAAACCGCGCTTGCAGCCGACGCGAGCGCCGGTGTCGGCACGAGTACGAGGTCAGCGGTGCGTCCAGCAAGCGCGGACAGCGGCGCCACACGCGGGAGGTCCAAGGCCACGTCGGAGTGCCTCCGGCGTCTATAACCCCTCAGTCGCCGCGGCAGCTTCATCGCCGTATCGACCTCGGGCGAGCCACACGACGCCGTACACCATCGGTGTATCGAGCACGGCGATCCCCAGTTTGAGGAGGTACTGGCCGACGATCAGCGTGAGCAATGCATCCACGCCGAGTACCGGTCCGATACCGATCAGCGTCGGAACGAGGGAAAAGCCCAACGTCACGAACAACACCGTGTCGATCGCTTGGCTGGTGGCCGTGGATCCGAGGTTACGAAACCAGAGGTGGGCCCCGTCGGTCCGTTCGCGCAACCAATGGAAGAACCACACATCCCAGTTCTGACTGACGAGATACGACACGAGGCTCGCGATGACGATGTTCGTGCTCGCACCTAGAACGGCTTCGAACGTGCCCGGGTCGATACTGTCGGGCCCGACCGGCGCGAGGATCGTCGACCAGACCAACCCGAGTAACACGAAGTTCATCGCGAAGCCGACGTTGACCATCACGGTGGCCGCCCGTCGGCCGAATAATTCGGTGTAACAGTCACTCGCGAAAAACATGACGCTGATGGCCAGGGCCGCCCCCGGCATCGCCAACTGATCCCCGACGATGGGCAATTCGACCGGGAGCGTAAAGCCGATGACCTTGGCCGCGGTCAACTGAGCCGTCACGAGGGCCGTCATGAACAACGCGATCAGGCCCGTTCGCCAGAGTTGGCGACGATCGGCCCTACCGTGTGGCGTTACCCCGGCCATGGTTCGCAGTGAAAAGGGGTTACGAGGAAGTCCTCAAAGCCGTTGCGTTACTGAATGCGATCGCGCGCCCACAACGCCCGTTCGACGACTTCCGCATCGGGATCAGTATCGATGAGCGTCGTAAGGCGATCCGGATCGACGGCCAACTCCGCGATGCCGATCACGTAACAGGTGCGCTCTCGCACGCGAGCATCGTCGTCGTCCAATCCGTCGACGATCGCCGCCTGTACCGACGAGATGTCGACCTCGCGATCGACCGCCAGTCTGGCTAACGCCGTCAACGCATTCGCGCGAACCGGAGCGGCTTCGTCCTCGAGAGCGTCCGTGAGCGCGGACCGGACTGCGGGGGCAAAGAGGTGTTCGTGCTGCAACGCATCGCCGAGGAGGCCGACCGCGTTGGCGCGCACCGCCGTCGACTCGTGCTCGAAGAGGGCCAGGACCTCATCGAGGAGGACGCTCGATTCGATCGGGAAAGCGGCAACGAGGCGACCGAGCGTTGCGAGCGTGGCCTGCAGCGTGGCTGGATCGTCCTCCTCCAGACAGGTCACGAGCGTGGGGACGAGCGGTCTGACCGTATCGGGATGACTCGCCGCGAGGTACGACAGCGCGGAGAGGACGTTTCGACGGGCTTGCGGATCAGCGTCTTCGAGGACGACGGCCAGTTTCGGCACGAGTGACAGGAGGGCGCTGGGTCGCGCTCGAGCGACGTGTGCGAGGACGCGGGTCCCGCCTTCGATGAGTTGTGCACTGGCGTGTGGCCGCAACCGGGCCCCAACCGCCCCGGCATGGGGTGCAACCACGTCCGGTTCGGCCGCGGCGACGGTCGCGAGGGTCTCGATGAGTTGTTGCTCGCCGCGGTGGTCCGTCGTTCCGAGCAACCCGACGATTTTCGGGACCCCATCCGCGACCGCTGTAGGTCGCTCTCTCGCGATCGTCAACAGCGTCTCGATGGCGGTTCGCCGGACGACCGGCTCGTTGACCTCGAGAAACGGGGTGACGTCGGCTGGTTCGACCGCTCCTGGGTCGGCCCGGGCCTGGTCCCTGAGCGTGCGAACACGGCGAATGCGGGGATCCTCGGTGGCGGGCATGCCGGTTGGAGAAGCGGTTTGCCACGGGGCGGTAAGTACCTGTTGGGGCTGGTCATTGAGGCGGGCGGAGCTGGTCGATGACCGCTCGCGCGACCCGTGTAGCATTGCGTTGTGTGTCCGAAAATCCGGCTCGAAAGGCCTCGCTGTCCAGGTAGCTTGCGGCGTCTCGATCCGATGGTGGGCGATCGGGATTCGCAATCCCCCGAACGCTCAGATAGGCATCGAGTTTTCCGGCGCGTTCGAGCGCTCGAGCCGTTCCCATATCTTCCATTTCGGTTACCGCGTAGGGCCGCTCAACGAGGTCGGCGACGTGTTTGCGGGCCTGTGTTGCAAGGTGGTGGCCATGCCAGAGTTCGTCGCCACACAGGTTGACGCCAGTCGTAACGATCGGCGCCTCTGACTCCGATTTGGGGGTCTCAAGCGAAACGGCACTCGCCACTTCCATTGCCCGTTCGAGGAGGCCGGCATCGAGCGATAGCGGGGGCGACTCATGGTCGAAAGGAAGGGGGGCGATCGAGGTGCCGGAATCGGGATCGTCCCACCGCAGCTTCAGATCCCAGTCGACGATCGTGTCGGCGAGGACAACCGAGCCGAATGGCGTTCGATTCGGCGGCCCCCCGGCGACACCTACGGACACTACCAGCGCCCCTTCGAGGTCGAGCTCCTCGGCGGTGAGCACGCGCGTAGTCGTGATGGCCGCGGCGACTTTGCCGATGCCGGTCGGGAGGACACCGAGGCCGTCGTCGGAGTACCGCAGTGGGGGCGCAACACCTTGCACCTCGAGGGTTCTATCGAGATCGTCCGTCGCAGTCCACGGATCGACTTCGCTCGGATACGCCTCGAGGTCAGCAAACGCGGGTAGGACGAGCGCTCGAAGGGCGACGGTCATACCACACCTCCGCGGCTGTTACTGTCGGCCTTTTCGGTCCGCTCCGGTGGATCCAAACGCCTACCAGGCCTCCATCGCAGCGAAGGGCATGGACGCGTTCGCGGGCGTCACCTCGACGCAGCTCATCGACGGCACTGGCGAGTGGCTCACCGCGGCCCAGTGCTCGGCACTTTCGACGCAGCAATTGGGCTGTCTCGATACGGCGTTTCCCCACGCTGCCCGGACTGTTGAGGGGCCTGATGACACGATGGATCCACGCGAGGACCATCCGGTCTTTTACGGCTGTTATGATTGGCATTCTGCGGTCCACAGCCACTGGAGTCTCGTCCGATTGCTTCGCGTGTGCGAGACCCATCCCGATCGGACCCGGATCATCGACGACATCGATGAGCGGCTTACGACCGATAACGTCGAGACGGAGCGCGCGTATGTTGCCGACAATCCCCGTTTCGAACGCCCGTATGGGTGGGCGTGGTTACTCCGACTCGTCGCCGAACTCGAACTGTGGGATTCGTCGGTGGCTGATCGCTGGCACGAACTGCTGGGACCCTTCGCGGACGACATCGTCGATCGGATCGTTTCGGCGTACTACCCCATCGAGCGGCCGATTCGGGTCGGGACCCACGGCAATACTGCCTTCGCCCTGACGGCGTTTCTCGATTACGCGCGGGTCGTCGGCGATGAAGGGTTGGCGAAGGCCACGGAAGCGCAGGCCAGGCGCTGTTTTCTCGATGACGACCGGGCGCCGATCCAGTATGAACCGCTGGGGTGGGATTTCCTGTCTCCGGCGCTTGTCGAGGCCGATCTCATGCGACGAGTCCTCCCTCCGGACCAGTTCCAGGAGTGGGCTGTGGATTTTCTCACGGAATTCCCGACGGCGATCGAGGCGGGAGCATTCGCGCCGGCGGAACCAGCCGATACCTCGGGGATGGCGTTACATCTCGTTGGCTTGAACCTTTCCCGGGCGTGGTGTCTCGCCGATATCGCGGACGCGCTTACTGATCGCACCCTCGCCTCGAGCTTTGCGGACGCCGCTCGCGCCCACTCGGAAACAGGCGTCAGTGGCGCCTTCACCGACGCATATGCCGGTTCACACTGGCTCTCTTCGTTCGTCGTGTATCTACTCACTCGCCATCGAGGTGGCATCGATCCCCCTCGATTGCACGTCTGACCGATTCGTGGGAAAACGTTCAACCGGTCGCACCTCCGTATTCCGGGACAACGACAGCGAGGGTCAATGGACGACATCGACCATGTAGGGGCCGCCGAGCAGGATCCGATTGATCAACGGACGTATCCGGCGACCAATCATGTGTTCGTCCCCGTCGACGACGACGTCGACATCATTGATGCTGAAAGGGGGACTGGCCATCCGATCGAGGCACTCATCGACGATATCGCTGGCTTCGTCGATATCCAGATCTCCACCACGAACTGACGACGATCGAATCCTAACTGTATCCGAGTTTCCCCCGGAGGACGAGGATGATGATCAACGCCGCCAGCAGGTTCCAGACGTCCAACAGGGCCACGTCGGTGAGACCCAGTTGATTCAGCGACCACAGGAGTGCCAGGGGGGCGAGGAAGACCAACACCAAGAGGATCAACAACACCGAGATAATCGCCCCCAACGTTCCGGCGGTTGCGATCAAACCACCGATGATCGGCAGGGTTTCGAACCGTCGTTGGAGTCCGGCCATACCGACGCCTGCATCGGCCGGGGTCAAGGCAGTTTGGGTCGACTCTGGGCTTGTTGAGAGCCGAGAGCCGCCGCTCTCGTACACAATATGTTTATCGACCCCTCAGAAATGAAACGTATGGGCGACGAAATCCGGATCCTCCATGTCGAGGATGAGCCGGATTTTGCCACCCTCACACAGGAGTTTCTGCAACGGCATGACGATCGCTTCGAGATCGAACATGCCGCGTCCGCCCCTGAGGGGTTGGAATGTTTGTCCGAGGCAAGGTACGATTGCGTCGTCTCGGATTACGATATGCCGGAGATGGATGGCATCGCGTTTCTTGAATCGATTCGAGAGGAGTACCCGGAATTGCCGTTCATTCTCTTTACGGGCAAAGGCTCGGAGGAGGTAGCCTCAGAAGCGATTTCCGCTGGAGCAACGGATTATATTCAGAAGGAGGGTGGATCTAGCCAGTACACCGTCCTGGCCAATCGTATCGAGAACGCCGTCGAGCAGTACCGCTCAAGCCGCGAGGTCGAAGCCCAACGCGAGCGGCTGCTTCGGGTCTATGAGCGAATTACGGACGGCTTCTTCGCGGTCGATACGAACTGGCGGTATACCCACTCGAACGAAGAGGGCGCGCGGCTTGTGGGCAAATCGCGTGAGGAACTCATCGGTGAGCGGGTCTGGGACGTATTCCCCGAGCTCGAAGACTCGCCCTTTGGCGAGACGCTCCGGAGAGCGATGGATGAACAGGTCACGACCACGGAAGAAGCGTACTACCCACCGCACGAGACGTGGTACGATGTGACCGTCTATCCGGACGAGGACGGTATCTCCATCTATTTCCGCGATAGCTCGATTCGGAAGGAACGCGAACAAGAACTCGAACGCAAGGAACGACGCTACCAAGCGGTCTTCAACGATCCGAACATCTTGGTCGGATTGATCGATACCGACGGCACGGTGTTGGACATCAACGATACGGCGATGTCGTATATCGATGCGGATCTCGACGATGTTGTCGGCGAACCGTTCTGGGAAACTCCCTGGTTCAGTCACTCGGCCTCGATCCGCCAACAGGTAAAAGAGGGCGTTGAGCAGGCAGCCGAAGGCGAATACGTCGACTTCGAATACGATCTCGAGCGGCCATCCGGCGAGCGATACACGATCGAGGGGGTAATTCGCCCCGTGACCGATGACGACGGCGAGGTCATGTCATTGCTCATTTCGGATCGCGATATCACTGACCGAAAGGATCGCGAGCGCGCGCTTGAAGAAACCCAACGTCGGTACGAGACGATCCTGAGACATCAGTCAGATTATATTTTCGTCATCGACGACTCGGCCACCATTACGTACGTTTCCCCCTCGATCGAACGGGTAATGGGATTCGACCCGAACGAGGTCGTCGGTACCGATGCACTGGGGTATATTCACCCCGATCATCGAGAGCGAGCCCAGACGGCGTTCTTCGAGACCATCGAGGATGCCGAAGAAGAGGTCACCGTCGAATTCAAAGCACGCAAGGCTGACGAAAGTTATTCTTGGATCGAAGCCCGGGGCAGCAATTACTTCGACAATCCGGCGATCGAGGGGGTGATGGTGAACGTTCGCGAGATTTCCGATCGGAAACGCCGCGAGGAGGGCATCGCGGAGTTGCACGCAGCAGCCCGAGAGTTCTATCAAGCTGCCGACCCGGATCGCGTGGCTGAGTTGATCGTCGACACGTTCGAGGAGTCCCTCGATCTTCCAATCAGTTGCGTCTGGTTCCACGACGAGGAGGAGAACGTCTTGCGGCCCGTGATGGTGAGCGATGAAGGCGCCGACAAGATCGATGCACCCCCGGTCTTCGAAGCCGGCGAAGGGCTCACCTGGGAAGTCTTCGAATCAGGCGAGGCGGCCTGGTTCGAGGATGTCTCGACGGTGGAGGGACGGTACAATCCCGACACGAATGTCCGCAGTGAGATCATTCTCGCCCTCGGCGACCATGGGGCCGTTTCGCTCGGATCGTTAGAGGCGGATGCCTTCGACGAGATAGATGTCTCCCTCGCGGAAACCGTTGCGTCACATGCAACGATGGCGCTCGATCGGATCGCCAGGGAACGAGAACTCGAGACAGTCCGCGAACGGTACCAGGCGTACGTGGAACAGACATCCGATATCATCACCGTCCTCAACGCCAATGGAGTCATCCAGTACCACAGCCCCGCCGTTGAACGCGTCCTCGGCTTCGATCGCGAGTCGATGCTCGGTGATCAGGCCTTTGAGTACGTCCATCCTGACGACCGTCAAAAAGTCGCCGAGGAGTTCTATGAGCTCACGACTAGCGAGGCAGGAACCTCGAAGACGATGGAGTTTCGGTTTCGAAACGCCGACGATGAGTGGGTTTGGGTCGAGGCGATCGGCTCGAATCGCCACCACACGGCGATCGACGGGTTTGTTATCACGACACGGGACATCTCGGATCGCAAAGCACGCGAGGCAGAACTCGAACGGTATCGACGAATCGTCGAAGCTTCGGGCGATCCGATCTACGTGCTCGATCCGGATGGGAACTTCACCTTCGTCAACGATGCCCTCACGGAGATTACCGGTTACGAGCAGGCCGACCTGGTCGGTGAGCGGGCCTCGAAGGTCATGAGCGAGGCGGACTTCGAGCGTGGCTCGGACATCATCGCCAACATGCTTTCAACGGGTCAACGCCGCGGCACGTTCGAGATGGAACTACAACCCGAATCCGGCCCACCGATTCCGTGTGAAAACCACCTGTCGTTGCTGTTCGACGGCGAGGACTTTCGAGGTACCGCCGGGGTATTGCGGGACATTTCCGATCGGAAGGCTCGCGAGCGGGAACTCGAGCGACAGAACGAACGCCTTGATGAGTTTGCCTCGGTCGTGTCGCATGATCTCCGCAATCCACTCGGGGTCGTATCTGGCCATCTCGAGCTGGCCGCCGAGGACTGTCCAAGCGAACACCTTGAACCGATCGAGGACGCCGTGGAACGCATGGAACGCTTGATCGAGGATTTACTTGCCCTCGCCCGCCAGGGCGAACGAGTGGGCGAGATGGAGCCCGTCGAACTCGCCCCGTTGATCAAACAGTCCAATCAGACGGTTGAAAACCCGGTCGAGTTACAGCTCGATATCGACGCGACGATCCGTGCCGACCGCTCACGACTGGAACAGCTGATCGAGAATCTGTTACGCAATGCCAGCGAACACGCCGGCTCACACCCGACAGTGACCGTCGGCCGACTGGCGGATGGGTTCTACGTCGAAGACGATGGCTCGGGTATTCCCCCTGAAGACCGTGAGGAGGTGTTTTCGGCTGGATTTTCGACGAAAGAGGACAACACTGGCATCGGACTCAGCATTGTCAAACGCATCGCCCTCGCCCACGACTGGACGATCGATGTCACCGACGGCGAATCTAACGGCGCCCGTTTCGAATTGACCGGGGTCGGTTTCGTTTCGGAGAACTAGCCCGGAGATGTTTCTTGAGGGTGGTGGTGAGTAGCACATCGGGGTACCGGCCGAATCCGTTTAATAACTCAGGGCAATAGTGCATCACACTGATGACAAATTACGACCTTGATGATCGTGTGGCGATTGTAACCGGCGGGGCAAGCGGCATCGGGCGGAAAATCTCCTTGGAGCTGGCCGACGGCGGGGCCGATGTCGTCATCGCCGATTTGCAGCGCGAGCCACGAGAAGGCGGGACGCCCACCGACGAGGTGATTGTGGAAGACACCGCGGCTGATGCGAGTTACGTGGAATGCGACGTTACGAACAAAGAGGCGCTCGCGGACGCGTTTGCGGCAGCCGATGACTTCGGCGGCGTGGACGTGATGGTCAACAATGCCGGTATTTTTCGCAGTGAGGAATTCACCGAAACCGGGGAGGCCTTCCTTGACCAGATGCTGGCAGTCAACGTCAAGGGGTCGTTTTTCGGCGCCCAACTCGCCATCAGGGAGATGCTCGAGGGGGATGGCGGCACCGTCATTAACCTCTCGAGTATCGCGGGATTACGAGGCTCCGGCGAGTTCGTCACCTATACCATGACGAAAGGAGCCGTCCGGCTCATGACCTACTCCCTTGCGGCCAAATATGGCGGCGAAGGCATTCGCGTCAATGCCGTCCACCCAGGTATCATCGAGACGACGATGACCACGGAAGATGTGCCACTTGTCGGCGGCGAGTCGGGCTATCGCGAGGCCGTCCCGATGGGGCGATTCGGCCAGCCAGAGGAGATCGCAGCAGCCGTTCGCTACCTGGCTAGTGACGCCAGCTCGTACGTCAACGGCGAATCGCTTGTCGTCGACGGCGGATTTTCAAGCACATAAGGCGTCGCGGCGCAGGAATCGTTCTTGCCTGCGGGCCCAATTGTGGGGTGATTACTGGACTTCTCAGACAGTCCATAGGCACGCACCAATTCCGCAGCGGTACAAGCACAACGTGATGATAGGGGTTCGAATGCGACCTACTCATTCAACCCGACCCGTGAGTGGCCCAAACCCCGAGAACGAGGGGGTGAATTCCCCGTTCAAGGATTGCGGGCGGCCAAAACGAATTTTCACTGTCAGTAAGCATTTTTGAGGGTTATTCGCTATCGATCAACATGGTCGCGACCACGCTTCTGGGGGCGTTCCTCGTGATCATCGGGTTGTACTTTTTCCTCAGACCCCATCGAGCCAGATCGTGGCGACGGATGGATCAGGTCGCGGAATCCCCGGAGCCGACACAGTACGAACTTATCGGCACGAGGGTGATCAGCCTCTTCGCGATCGCACTCGGGGCGTACGGTCTCGTGATGCTCTAGCGCATATCTCGAGTGGACACTGGGCGCCGAGGATCAGCCTGACCGACGGTATCCCTGTCGAGGATGTCGTGATCGGCAGCCCTTTCCGACCGTTGGACGCAGTTTCGACATGGTCGAGGCAACGCTTCACACCTCCCGCGGCGATATCGAGATCGAACTGTACGACGAGAAGGCTCCAACACCCGTCGAGAACTTCGTCAACCTGGCCACCCATGACCCGGCTGCAGACGCCGACCCAGGCCCGGAGACCCCAACCTGGAAGGATCCCGAGACGGACGAAATCCGCGGCGATGCCCTCTACTCAGATGTACCGTTCCATCGGGTCATTGAGGAATTCATGATCCAGACGGGCGATCCGACAGGAACCGGACAGGGCGGCCCTGGGTACACCTTCGACGACGAGTTTCACGACGATCTGCGACACGATAGCGCCGGCACGGTCTCGATGGCCAACCGCGGCCCCGATACGAACGGATCGCAGTTTTTCATCACCCTCGGCCCGCAACCGCACCTCGATGAACGCCACGCGGTGTTCGGGCAAGTCACCGACGGCATGGACGTCGTCGAGGCGATCGGCCAGGTCGAGACCGACTCACAGGATCGGCCGACGGAGGAGATTCTCCTCGAATCGGTGACCCTCTCCACGGACGAGTAGGCGATAATGGGCCGACCCGGATTCGAACCGAGGACCACTCCGTTATGAGCGGAGCGCTCTACCGGACTAAGCTACCGGCCCTAATCGACATTTGGCCAGGGCGTACCTAATCCTTTCTTCCGGCTTGGTTCTCCGAGGTTCCGGAGTGTAGTTCTGGGAAAAGGCAGCGATAAGACGGGACCCGAAGGGGACGGGTGCAAGGAATCTCCGGCGACTAGACGAGCGTCGGGGACTGAACACCGAACTCCCTGTCTTGATTGGATGAAAAACACGCCGCCGCCAGGACTCGAACCTGGGACAACCACGTTAACAGCGTGGCGCTCTACCAACTGAGCTACGGCGGCTCGGCCTGTGCGTAGCCTGTAAGTTCAAAAATGGCTTTCGTTTCGGCTGATCACCGATTGGCCTAACACCCCCGACGCCGGAACATCAACCAATGACGGACGAGGTCGAGTCGGTTCTGTCGACCGTCGCCACCGAGGTGGCGCCGACGGAGGCAGAGCGCACCCGCCTGGAGGCGGTGGTTGACGAGGTGCTCGCGGAGACGCGGGCCACGGTGGCGGAACTCGCACCTGAAGCCGAGGTGGTGCATGTCGGCTCGACCGCCCGAGACACCTGGTTGTCCGGCGATCGCGACATCGACATCTTCGTTCGCTTCCCCCGATCGACCGATCGGGAGACCCTCCGGGAACGCGGCCTCGCCATCGGTCGAGCCGTTCTGGACGATGGCGAGGCGAATTACGCCGAACACCCCTACATCGTCGGCTCGCACGACGGCTTCGACGTGGATATCGTCCCCTGTTTGGATGTCCCCGATGCGAGTCAGGTCGAATCAGCCGTCGATCGTACCCCGTTTCACAACGAGTACGTCCGGCGCGAACTCGATGAAGACCTCACGACGGCGGTCCGTCTCGCCAAGCAGTTCGCGGTGGGAATCGAGGCGTACGGCTCGGATCTGCGAACCCGTGGCTTCGGCGGCTACCTCCTCGAGCTCCTCGTCCTCGAATATGGGGACATGCGCGCCTTGCTAGAAGGGGCCGCCGGCTGGTCGCCTCCCGTGACGTTCGATCCCGCGGAGCATGGCGAGGAAGACTTCGAGGACCCACTCGTCGTGATCGATCCGACGGATCCGACCCGCAATGTGGCCGCGGTCGTCTCCGAGACGAACGTCGCCAGATTGCAACACTACGCCCGGCGCTTTCTCGCGATGCCGGATCGGTTCTTCTTCGAAGCCCCCGAACGCTCGCCCCTGGATGGGGCAACTCTCGGGGAACACCTCTCGGCCCGTGAGAGCGAAATTATTGCCGTAACGAGTCACCGGCCCGACATCCTCGACGATCAACTGTTTCCCCAACTGCGAAAAAGCGAATCAGGCTTGCGGGATGCACTCGATCGCGCTGGCTTCGACGTGTTGCGGTCACGGGTCATGGCGGACGATGCGCGCTGGGCGATCCTCTTCGAGTGTACTGTGCCGACCCGGGCCGCGATCGAACGCCACGAGGGCCCGCCCGTAGCCCTTGAGGACCACGCGACTCGATTTTTCGACGGGTATGCGGATGATGAGACGGTGACGGGGCCGTTCATCGAGGACGGACGGTACGTGATCGAGCGTGAACGCGCCCATACGACGCCGGCAGCGCTCCTGCGCGAGATCGATCTCGAACAGGTCGGTCTCGGCGAGCATATTCGACGGACCTTAGAGGCGGAATTCACCGTTCACCCCACCGACGAGGTGTCCGCCCTTCTCGAGCGGTTCGGGACCGAATTACGGGCCTATTTCGACCCAGAACCGTAAAGGAGAGGCCCACTCACTCAACTCAGTGCGATCCGTCATCGCGGGAATGCGGCCAGACCGTGCCTGCAGTACTGTCGGGTTCGGACGGCTAGTTCTGTCCGGCCCGGACGAGCGCGTGCTCGCCCACCTGTTGTAAGACCGATCTGACCCGCTCATCTCGGCGCGGTTCGATAGGCGGGACGTCCCCTGCGCATGCGTCGGCGACGGCGGTAATGCAGGCTTCGAGCACCTCGAGGGCGTACCCGCCTTCGAGGACGAACCCCACTCCCGCGTCGACCGTCGCGGCCACCTCCTGAACGGCGCCGGTGAGGGCGCCATAGCCGGCCGGGGTGAGCTGTTGACTCGCGAGAACATCACGATGGTGCGCATCGAACCCACACGAGACGAGCAGGAGGTCCGGATCGAACGCCCGGATCGATGGGGCAACCGTTGCCTGGAAGACGCCGAGGTACGTTTCGTCATCGAGGTCGCTTGGAAGGGGGACGTTGACGATCCGGTCGTGATCGGTCTCCAGGCCGGTCCCTGGATAGATACCCCGTTCGTGCATTGAGACGAGGGCGGTGTTCGCTCGGCGCTGGACGAATTCCTGGGTGCCGTTTGCGTGATGGACGTCCCAGTCAACGATCGCGACCCGATCGGCATCCGTCCGTCGCAAGGCCGTATCGGCCCCGACCGCGACGTTATTGAAAAAGCAAAATCCCATCGCGTCGTCGTAACGGGCGTGATGCCCCGGCGGCCGGGACAGTCCGAACGGGGTCGCGCTCCCGGGCCGATCCGGAGCGGCCGTTTGTGCGACCCATTGGGCGATGCCGGCACTGGCAAAACTCGCCGGCCATGTTTCCGGCGTGGCGATGGTATCGGGATCCCAGGCCCCCCCGCCGTCTGCACAAAAGGCCTCGAGTTCGTCGAGATAGGCCGGATCGTGCACGAACTCGACGGCCTCGCGGCTCGCGGGCTCGACCGGATGCATCGTCGTATCCGCGCGCTCGGCGAGGGCCTCTCGAAGAATGCGCAATCGCTCTGGCACGTCAGGATGACTCGGCCCGGGATCGTGCGCCGCGCAGTCTTCGTGGACGCCCACGTCCATGTTAATCCCGTAACGCGAGGTACGTCTCGATGTCTTCCGACTTGACGGTGCGACGATCCGCGTGGCGGGCGAGCATGGCGGCGCCCGATGCGACCTCATCGGCGAGGGCCTCGAGTTCGGTGGCGAGGGCAATGCGGGCGTCCATGCCGACACGATAGTCCGCGTCAATGTCGAGGCGAGCGATGCGATCGACCGGCGCGATCGGTAGGGCTACCTCCGATCGATCAGGGACAGTCGTTACGCCGAAATCCTCGGCTTGGAGCGTTTTTCGGCCGTCTGCCGTCGCCCGTTGCGCTGCTTGTTCGGCCAGTTCGGCGCCATGTCGCTGAATTTCCGCCGCGAGGGTCTCGGCTGCCGCCGCACTCACACGCAGATCGTCGGCATTGCGACGAATGATCCCGTCCACCGGCGCGAACGGCAGCTCGACGCTCATGTCCAATCCGTGTTCCAGCGCGGTGTTAACCCTTCCGTCGTCGGCTACTCAGGCCGGTCGGTTCGTTCGAGGCTGATGGCGTCGATCCGGTCGTCTTCGCGCGTCCCTTCGACCTCGACTCGAGCCCCCAGCTCGACGTCACCGGTGTAGGCGACCCGAACCGTCTCCGAGCCGTCATCGAGGATGATCGGATCGCCCGGCTGGACGACTGTACCGGTGAAGGTCACCTCGCCGCTGGGTGACTCGGTCTCGGTCGAGCCGGACTCCGCCTCGAGATCGGCCTGACCGGCCCGGCCCGGAAGGATCGTCGAGCGCCAGTTTGCCGACGCCTCGAGGTCGTCTCGGTACCCCTCTTGAATCGTCACGTCGATGCAGGTGAGGTCATCCCCGGGGGCGAGCTCGAGTCCGGCGTGGTCACCCCACAGTGCCACGCGGATCGATCCAGTCGTGTCCTGCAGCCTGAGGTTTCGCACCCGGCCTTCGGAGCCGTCGTCACGATCGAATGTGCGCACCGGATCCGTGGAGCGAATTACGCCGGAGAGCGTTACGACCGCTCCTTCGCTGACCGCCTCTACCGGCGTCGGATTCGGCTGGTAGGTAATCGACGAGTCGATTGACGCGAGGTAATCACGGCCGCCGAGGTGGACCTCGCGCCGGCCGTCTCGCTCGCGGACACGCCCACCTTCCGCACGAACCACCTCGCCGGTCGGCAGCTCTTCGGCCAGCGCTGCAGCGTCATCCCAGAGGGTCACCGCGACGGCCCCCGTCTCGTCGCCGAGGACGATCGTGGCGACGCGGCCGTCCTCGCCGTCCTCTCGTTCGAACGTCCGCGGGGCTTCACAGCGTAACACTTCGCCCTCGATGATCACCCCGTCGTCACCAGGCACCAACTCACCGATCGGCGTCGGACCTGGGGGCTCAATCCCCACCTCGAGATCGCGTTCCTGCCGGACGTCCGTCACGGAGAGCTCGAGCCCGTCTCGACCCTGGCGTGGGCGGGCTTTGAGCCGAAGGGTGTCGCCGCGTTCAAGCGTATTGGCCGCTTGTGTCGCCCCTTCATCCCAGAAGACCGCCCGCACCTGCTCGGTTTCGTCGGCGATGTCGACGTTGAGCACCGAGCCGGTCGAGCCGTCCTCACGTTCGAATGTGTGTACTTCGCCGACCCGACGGACCGCTGCGAGGACCGTCACGGCGTCCATCTCCGGCTCGACCTCACCGATATCGATCGGGCGATCGCCCTCGATTTCGTGGGCCACGAGCATGGCTGCGGTTTCCGTATCGGCGAGGCCGCCCATCTCCTCGACTTTCGCCTCGACACGCTCGCGAAACTGCGCGAGTGTCACCTCCGTCTCCAATTCCTCATAGAGCTCCTCGATGCGGCCCATCTCGTTCGGTGATGGAGGTGGGGTCAGTGGAAAACGCTTACTGAAGAAGCCTATACGACGCCGAACTCCTCACGGCTGGGATCGTGTCGCACTTCGACGCGTTCCGGCAATGGGCCGTCGATTTCGATGCGAGCACGGTAATCCAGCTTTCCGGGACAGTCGCCACAATCGGCCCACCCCTCGGTGACGCCGATGACCACATCCAAGGTCCCACTGTCGTGGTCGACCTCGGCGGTCTGAACCGTCGCATTATAGCAGGGTGAGGGGGCTCTGATCGACCCGAGAACCGTGACCCCATCGGATTCGACTGACACGTCGATGGTTGGGCGAGGATCTTCGAGGAGTTGGTCGGGATCGATGCAGCGTTCCCGAAGGGTCCGAACCGTTGTTTCGTCCACGGTGCCGGGATCATCCGGCGTGGGGGTGGGGGTGGGTTCGCTTGATCGGCCGCTTTGCAGACACCCGGCTCCCAGCCCGAGTGCGCCAACGAGTCCGCCGAGAAACCCCCGCCGGTCCATGTAGATCGGGATTTGTGGCGTGTTCCCAATACGCTTTTCTGGTTTCGATCAAGCGATTCTGTAGATACCACTCCGGTACGATTAACACAATCTCCCGAGA
>CAZOFG010000020.1:0-21519 GCA_964579125.1 uncultured Halobacteriales archaeon
TTCGCCTCGAGGAGCGAGACGATTCGTTCGGCGGTCGTGCTCATGGGTGGTCCACTCGATATCGGGCCGGGTACCGCGACGGAGTGGTGCGCATCGCCGAGGAAACCATTGCGTTGTGCATGCCAGCCCACACCGAGCGATCGCTTTTTGCCTTTCCGATGTCCACCCCGCGCTACCCCCGAAACCCTCGAAAAGCAATTCTTAAACTTGCGCCCCCGCCCGATTCAACGTATGGCTGAGACCATCGAGTTACTCGTGCCGGGTGGGGAGGCCACGCCTGGACCGCCACTCGGTCCAGAGCTCGGGCCCACCCCCGTCGACGTACAGGCCGTCGTCGAGCAAATCAACGAGGAGACGGCCGCCTTCGACGGAACCGAGGTGCCGGTCACCGTCGAGTACGAGGAGGACGGCTCCTTCGACATCGAAGTGGGGGTTCCTCCCACGGCGGCACTCATCAAGGACGAAGCCGGCTTCGAGACCGGGTCGGGCGAACCCCAAGAGGAATTCGTGGCCGACCTCTCCATCGACCAAATCAAACGCATCGCCGAACAGAAACACCCCGATCTGCTCTCCTACGAGGTGAAGCAGGCGGCAAAGGAAGTCGTGGGGACCTGCGTCTCCCTCGGCGTGACCATCGAGGGCGATGATCCCCGTGACGTGGCCGCGCGTATCGATGCTGGGGAGTATGACGACGTCCTCGCGGCCTGAGCGGGTCCTTCGACGGGTTTAAGTGAATCATTGGCTTCGTTTCGGGCGAGGCAGGCGTTCGCCTGTTTCGGCCGTAGGAGCGGAGCACCCGCGGACTACGGAGGGAATACAATGGCAGATAGTGATTTGACGACGGCGGTCTCTCGCGCCATCGATGAGGCCCCGGAACGAAATTTCGCGGAATCGATCGACCTCGCGATCAACTTGCGAGACCTCGATCTGGCGGATCCGGCGAATCGCGTCGACGAGAGTGTCGTCTTACCGTCAGGAACAGGGCAGGAAACGCGCATCGTCGTGTTCGCGGAGGGCGAAACGGCCGTGCGCGCGGAAGACGCGGCATCCGAGGTTTTGGATGAAGACGACCTCGCCGATCTCGGCGACGATGAGGATCGTGCGAAGGATCTCGCGGACGAAACCGACTTCTTCCTCGCCGAGGAGGCCATGATGCAAGATATCGGTCGCCACCTCGGGACGATCCTCGGACCACGTGGCAAGATGCCGACGCCGCTCGCGCCGGATGACGACGTCGTCGAGGTAATCGAACGTATGCGCAATACGGTCCAACTCCGAAGTGGGGACCGGCGGACGTTTCACGCGCTCGTCGGTGCGCGCGACATGGACGCCGATGAGATCGCTGACAACGTCGACGTCGTGTTGCGCCGCCTGCATGCCTCGCTCGAGAAGGGCCCACGCAACATCGACTCCGTCTACGTAAAGACGACGATGGGACCGGCGGTCGAGGTGGCCTGACATGACGACGACAACCGAAACGATCCCCGAGTGGAAGCGCGAAGAAGTTGCGGCCCTCGAAGAGATCCTCGCCGAGGCTACGAGCGTGGGCATCGTCGACGTCACCGGCATCCCGAGCCGCCAGTTGCAGACGATGCGCCGGGAGATTCGCGACGCAGCTACGCTTCGGATCAGTCGCAACACGCTGGTCGAGCGAGCCCTGTCATCGATCGACGAGGGCCTCGAAGAGCTCACTCCGTATGTTTCCGGGCCGATCGGGCTGATCATGACGGACGAGAATCCCTTCAGCCTGTATCAAAAGCTGGAGGCGTCGAAAACCGCCGCCCCGATCGGTGCTGGTGAAGTGGCACCAAATGACATCGTCATCGAGGCGGGCGATACGGGTATCGATCCCGGACCGTTCGTCGGCGAGTTGCAAAACGTCGGGGCCCCGGCCAGGATCGAGGATGGTTCGATTCAGATAACCGAAACCTCAACAGTCTGTGAGGCTGGTGAGGAGGTTTCGGCGGATCTCGCCGCCGTACTCAACGAACTCGGCCTCGAACCAAAGGAAGTCGGCCTCGATTTGCGTGCCGTCTTCGCCGACGGCGTCGTGTTCGAAGCCGACGATCTCGAGTTGGATCCCACGCAGTACGAAGCCGACATTGGCGCCGCAAGTACGCGCGCCCACCAGTTGGCGATGGCAGTGAGTTATCCAGCCGACGGCATCCAAGATCGCCTCCTCGCGCAGGCGAATGCCAAGGCCCGCCACCTCGCCGTCGCAGCGGGCATCGTCGAACCGGGAGCTGCCGGCGAGGTGCTGGCCGCAGCCCAAGGCGACGCCCTCGGGCTCGCGGGATCGATCGACGATGAGGAAGCCATGCCGAGCGACGCGATTCCCACCACCGCGGAGACTGAACCGACCACCGAAACCGATCAACAGGCGACGCAGTCAACTGAGGACGCCGAATCCGAGCCTGAAACCGACGATGAGCCGGCTGATGAAGCGGACGACGATGACGAGGCCGACGCCGAGGGACTCGGCGACCTCTTCGGGTGATTACCAATGGAATACGTATACGCAGCACTCATCCTGAACGAAGCAGAGGAAGAGATCAACGAAGACAACTTGACGGCCGTGTTGGACGCCGCTGGCGTCGACGTGGAGGATTCCCGCGTCAAGGCGCTCGTGGCTGCGCTTGAGGATGTCGACATCGAAGAGGCCATCGAAGGTGCCGCCGCCGTCCCAGCCGGTGGGGCCGGCGGTACCGGTGGGGCCGAAGCCGCACCGGCCGAGGAAAGTGAGGAGGCCGAGGAAGAAGAGACCGCCGACGAAGGCGAGGACGACGAAGACGACGATCAAGACGAGGCCAGCGGCGAAGGCCTCGGCGAGTTGTTCGGCTGACGCGGATCCGACCGCTTTTCCGGGCTGGTACCGAATCAGTGAGCGATGCGTATGGCAACGCTCGCCGGGGGGTGCTTTTGGTGTGTCGAAGCCGCGCTCGACAGACTTGCAGGCGTCCAGGACGTCATCCCCGGATACGCGGGCGGTACCGTCTCCGACCCGAGTTACGAGGAAGTCTGCACCGGTGAGACCGGCCATGCCGAAGTTGTCCAAGTGACGTACGATCCCGACCAGCTCGCGTATGAAGAACTGCTCGCGGCGTTTTTCACCATCCACAATCCCACGACGAAGGACCGTGAGGGGCCGGATGTCGGCTCACAGTATCGCTCCGCAATATTCTATCACGACGAAGAGCAACGCGAGGTGGCGGAAGACCTCATCGCCGAACTCGAGCGCGAGGGCATCTACGAGGACCCTATCGTGACCGAACTCGAGTCCCTCGATCGGTTTTGGGAAGCCGAGGAGTACCACCACGATTACTTCGAGAAAAATCCGAATGAAGCGTACTGTTCGACGTACATCCCGCCGAAAATCGAGAAACTCAAAGCGAAATTCGGCGACAAACTGACCCAGTAACTGTGGAGTCAGAGGGGGACGGGGGGACCACAACGGGTATTCGTTCGCAGTCCGTAGCTCGATTCAACAATCATCGATGCCGGATGCGATGACAGACCCATTCCGCGTCGATCGGACGCGATCGGGGATGCGGCAGATGAGAATACGCCGGACGGGGGCCGTATAGGCCATGCTCGGCGTTGATGTCGCGTTGTTCCTCCTGATCGGACTGCTCGGGGGTGCCCACTGTATCGGCATGTGTGGCCCCCTGGTGACGATCTACGCGCAGCGCATGACAGAGACGCGTCCGGATGGGGGGACGGCAACCGGGAAACGACGTGATGCGAGCTTCCTGACGACTTACGAGGTCCGCCAACATCTCTTGTTCAATATCGGACGGGCGGTGAGTTACGCCACGATCGGATCCGTCATGGGTGCACTCGGCGCGGTCGTATTCCTGTCAACGGCGGAAATTACCACGGCTGCGACATCGGTACGCGGCGTCGTCGGCATCGCAATCGGTGCCGTCGTGATCGGCATCGGTGTCCGATATCTCCTCGGTGAGGTCTCCGTCGGCGTCGGGCTTCCAGACACGCAACGCGTGACGGATCGCCTGACTGGGTTGGTTGACCGGCTTGCCGGTGGGCCGGGTATCATGGCGCTCGGAGCACTCCATGGCCTTCTCCCTTGTCCGATCCTGTACCCGGCCTACCTCTACGCGTTCACCACTGGATCACCGCTGGCCGGGGGGATTGCCCTCGGTGCACTCGGCCTCGGCACGATCCCGGCCGTGTTTGCCTACGGAACCGTCATCGATCAAGTCACCGCGACGAATCGCCGACGCCTTCATCAAGTGCTCGGCCTCGCATTCATCGCGCTTGGGTACGTCCTCTTCGCCCACGGATTGATGGCGATCGGGATTCAGATCCCCCATCCGTCGCTGCCGTTTTGGAACCCGCTTGGGGGCGCCCATTGAAGCACATGACTCACGACGACGCCCAAACCTGCGCGCTGTGTGAATTGCCGGCGACTGATATCACCGATGAGGCGGGGAACGCGTTTTGCTGTCCGGGGTGTCGCGATGTGTTCGCCTCGCTCGACACGGTGGACGCGCTGGACGAGGACGACCTCCAGCACCGGTTGGAGGATGATACTGACGACACCGACCAATCCGTCCCCGCCAACCACGAAACGACGTTTCTCGATGTCGAGGGCATGTATTGCGCGAGCTGCGAAGCGTTTATCGAGGGGGTTGCAGAGGAGACGGACGGCGTCAGTCGGGCCCAAGCCAGTTACGTAACGGAGACCGCGAAAATCGATCACGATCCGGACGAGGTGGATGCAACCGACCTCGAAGAGACGATCTCTCGACTCGGTTACTCTGCCTACCGAAAGGACGATTCGATGCGTCAGCGTGCAGCTGACAACTGGGCCTTCGGCCGACTGGCCGCCGGGTTGTTGCTCGGCATGGCGGTCATGATGCAATACGTCCTGATCGTCTATCCGACCTATTTCGACGGCGGACTCTTTTACGATGAGCGCACAGCCGCATTCTTTAGCGAGGCGGTGGCAACCGGTGGAGGTCGATATTTCTTCATCGTCATCGGCGTACTCACGACCATCATTCTCGGTTTTACCGGGAAACCGATCCTACAAGGCGCCTACGTGAGCCTCCGTACCCGGGAGCCGAATATGGATCTGCTGGTCGCCTTAGCCGCGAGTAGCGCCTATGTGTACTCGACCGCCGCGATCGCACTCGGTCGAACCGATATTTATTATGACGTCACGGTCGCGGTCATTTTGGTCGTCACCGTTGGGGGCTACTACGAAACCACCCTCAAGAATCGCGCCCTCGAGAAACTCACCGATCTCACCGAGGTGCAGGTAGATGAAGCCACCCGCATCACTGATGACACAACCGAAACCGTCCCGATCGAGGCACTTTCCGCTGGTGACCGGGTGCTCGTTCGAACTGGCGAACGCGTCCCTATCGACGGAACGGTCCGACGTGGCTCGGCCTCCGTTGACGAATCGGTGATGACCGGCGAATCGCTGCCGGTCGCGAAAGAAGCGGGCGATGCGGTCGTCGGAGGGAGCGTCATTACTGATGGCTCCCTGACGATCGAGGTCGGCGAGGAAGTTCAAAGCTCATTGGATCGTATCAGCCACCTCGTCTGGGACCTCCAAAGCAGTGATCGGGGGATTCAGGGATTGGCCAATAAACTCGCGACCGTGTTCGTGCCGCTCGTCCTCGTGACCGCCCTCGCGGTCGCCGGGACGTATGTGCTCCTCGGCGCAGCGCCAACTGAGGCGTTGCTCGTCGGATTGACTGTGCTCATCGTGTCATGTCCCTGCGCGCTTGGATTGGCGACACCGTTGGCAATGGCGGCGGGGCTTCGAGACGCCCTCGAAGCGAATATCGTCATCTTCGACGAAACGGTCTTCGAACGGATCCGAAATGCCCAAACGGTCGTATTCGACAAAACGGGGACCCTATCTACCGGTGACATGGAGGTGATCAAGGCTGACGTCCCAGAGAATGCACTCGATAAGGCCGCTGCGATCGAGCGCCACTCCAGTCACCCAGTCGGGCAGGCGATTGCGGCACTCTCGGAGGATGCTCCCGTCGCAACCGATGGTGGCTCGGTCTCGGTCAGCGAGGGGAGCGAGGGAACAATCGATGAGTTCGAGCGATTCGATCAAGGAGTCAGTGGGATCGTTGATGGAACGAACGTCCTGGTGGGCCATCCCGACCTCTTCGAAGCCAGAAATTGGACGGTGCCGGACAGAATCGCTGCGAGGGTCGCCGCCGAACGAGAGGACGGCCGAATTCCTGTCGTGATCGGCCTCGATGGCGTGGCTGTTGGAACGATCGTCCTCGGCGACGAGTTACGACCTGGCTGGGAAGAGACGCTCATGTCCCTGCACGAGGCCGATATGGACGTGATCGTCCTGACGGGCGACGATCGTCGCGCCACGGTCCGCTTCGAGGAACATCCGGCCATCACTCAGGTCTATGCCGGTGTTCCACCCGAGGGGAAGCAGGCCACGATCGCGAACCTGTCGGCGTCTGGACCGACCGTCATGGTGGGCGATGGGACCAATGACGCCCCGGCGTTGGCGGCGGCTGATTTAGGCATCGCCCTCGGCAGTGGCACCGCCATGGCCGCCGATGCCGCCGATGTCGCTATCATCGACGACGATCTCAACAGTGTTCAGACGACGTTTCGCCTGGCCCGCGCTGCAGGCCGGCGGATCAAACAAAACATCGGCTGGGCCTTCCTCTATAACGCGGTGGCCATCCCTGTCGCGATCATCGGGATCCTCAACCCGTTGTTCGCCGCGCTCGCGATGGGGACGAGCAGCCTCCTCGTCGTCATTAACTCCTCGCGATCGCTGCTGTCGAAATAGCCACACCATTGACGGGATACCGATGCTGTCGACCAGATATCCTGCGATTTTCGACCACTAAAACGGCGATTTTACTCTCACGAATGGCTTTTAGGCGTGGTCCCATAGCCAGTTGTGATGGGTCGCTTACTCCCGTATCGAGGGGATGCCACCCCCACGCCCGATCGAGAACCCAAAGTCGTCAACCTCGACGGCGACCAAGCCGACGAAATTTTCGAGGCTCTCTCGTCAGCGACCACTCGGGAACTGCTCAGTCGACTCTATGAGGAACCCCGACCAGCCTCCGAACTGGCCGACGCGGCAAACACCTCCCTCCAAAACGTCAAATATCATATCGAGAAACTCGAGGGGGCAGACCTGATCGAGGTCGTCGATACATGGTACTCCTCGACCGGGAACGAAATGAACGTCTATGCGCCGACGGACACCGCCGTAGTCTTATTCGTCGGGGATGACACCGGGGACCGACTCCCAACAGCGTTAAAGGAATTCGCCGGCGGCATCGCTGTGCTCGGCCTCGCCACTGCCGTCGTCAATCAGTACGTCACTGCCGATGTCCAAAACGGTAATCTCAACGGCGACGGAACGGATGCTCCCCAAGAACCAACAATTGAGACCATCCCGGATGGCGGCAGTGAACTCGAGGGGATCCTCAGTTGGCTTCCCAATCCCGACTTCATTCACGAACCAGCCTTGCTCTTCTTCGTTGGCGGGCTGTTGATGCTTGCGATCGTCATCGCGTACCGGTATCGCGGTTCGATGCGGTTCTAAGGGTCCATAGCTGTTTATGGCAGGAGGGGGCCAACGCCGGCGATGCTCGGCGGCGGGGTGGCTCCCGTTATCGACCTGGAAGCCACCATCCTCGTGGTTGGATTCACCCTCTGTGGTGCCTGCCTCGGAACCGTTAGTGGCCTGATTCCCGGGCTGCATGCCAATAACTTCGCGATGTTGTTGGTGGGGATCGCCCCAGCGGTCCCGGCGCCCCCGTTGTATGTCGGTGTGGCGATGCTGGCGGCAGGAATCGTCCACAGTTTTCTCGATGTCGTCCCAGCGATGGCGATCGGTGTCCCCGAAGCCGATATGGCTGTAATGGCCCTCCCGGGACACCGCCTGGTCATCGAGGGTCGGGGCCCCGAAGCATTGCGACTGTCCGCCCTTGGAAGCGTACTGGCCGTGTTGTTCGCTGTGCCGATGGCTATTCCGGTCACGCTCGGGGTGACGCTCATCTACGATCAGTTGATGGCCAACGTCTCGTATGTGCTCCTGGCAGTGGTCATCGGGCTGATCGTCACCGAGCCGACGTATCGAGCCATGCTTGGTGGCGTCGTGAGTTTCGGGCTGGCGGCTGGACTCGGCCTCGTCTTTCTCGATCAGGAGCCCAATGCGCCACTGGCTGCCGGCGGTATGTTGAGCCCCCTCTTCGCGGGGATGTTTGGGGCGCCAGTCCTCCTCGATGCAATGGATGGCGGTGGCGTTCCAGCCCAAGAGCCACCCACACTCAGAACCTCGCGTCGAGCGGTTCTCGCCACCGCCGGTGCCGGTTCGCTCGCGGGGGCAATCGTCGGGTACCTTCCCGGCGTGTCGGCGGCCATCGCGGCAGTCGCTGTCTTGGCCATCGTCCCAGCCGCCGCTGGTGACAGAGGCTACGTAATCGCTACGAGCGGTGTCGATACGGCGAACGCGATTTTCGCCCTTTTCGCCCTGGCAGCGCTCGATGCACCGCGAAGTGGGATCGTCGTCGCGTATGACGACCTCGGCGCACCGATCGAGCTGGTAGTGCTCGTGGTGGCGACGATTGTGGCCGGTATCTACGGATACTTCGCGGTGATTTACCTTGGCGATCGATATATCGGGATCATTGGAGCCCTGCGGTATGAACGGGTGAGCGTCGCCTTATTGCTGGGACTGGCCCTCCTCTCGTATCTGTTTGCGGGGCTGCTGGGGGTCGGAGTCTACATCCTCAGTGTGATGGTCGGGCTCGTTCCGGTGAAACTCGGTGGTCGGCGGGTTCACTTGATGGGCGTGTTGCTCGGGCCACTCATCGTGGGATGACGTGCATCAGAGTCCAGTCCCAGTCTCCCGACACAGCGTCAAGAGATCGTCCTCACAGCCACTCGAAAACGGCAATCGTTTTACCCGGGCTCCGGCTAGGCGCTTCCATGAGTGAAACCGAGCAATCCGGGGAACATCGGTGTGTGACCTGCGGCATCGATGTCACTGGACAGAATGCCGCGTCGTTCGATTGCCCCGAATGTGGCCATCGCATTCACCGGTGTGCCAAATGTCGCAAACAGAGCAATCCGTATCGCTGTCCCGAATGCGGATTTCGAGGGCCATAACGATGGGAGACGTCGCCGCCGAACTCAAGGTAATGCCGACCTCTCCTGAGGTCGACCTCGACGCCCTGCTCACGGAACTCAAGAACGCCCTTCCGGAGCGTGCCGAAATCAACGACACCGCCCGCGAAGACGTCGCGTTCGGACTGGTCGCGCTCATCGTGATGGTGGTCGTACCTGACGACGCTGGCGGGACTGAAGCGGTCGAAGAGGCGTTTGCTGGCCTGACGGATGTCGAAAGCGTACAGGTCGAAAACGTAACGCGACTGTAACGTTAGTTACCAAGTAGAAACTGAATTCTCTCGTCGATTCAGGCGATCCGATCGAATGCCTGTTCGAAGTCCGCGATGAGGTCGGCGACATGTTCGATACCCACACTGACACGAATGAGTCCGTCTGTCACGCCTGCAGCTTGGCGCTCTTCGGCGGGTACGCTGGCGTGAGTCATCGCAGCGGGTTGTTCGATCAGGCTCTCGACGCCGCCGAGGCTTTCCGCGAGTGTCACGACCTCAAGTGCGGTGATCATCTCGGCGGCTGTCTCCTCGCCGGAATCGAGTTCGAAGCTCACCATTCCCCCGTAATCGGCCATCTGCTTCGTGGCGACGTCATGGCCAGGATGTGTGGACAATCCAGGATAGTGAACCGTCTCGACGATGGATTGCTCCGAAAGCCACTGGGCGAGTTGCATCGCGTTTTCGCAGTGGCGATCCATCCGTAATGGCAACGTTTTGATACCACGCAAGACGAGAAAACACCCGAAGGGGTCCGGTACCGCACCCACCGTGTTCTGATAATAGCCGAACTGTTCTGCAAGCGTTTCGTCGTTCGTAAGCAACGCTCCACCGACGACATCCGAATGGCCGCCGAGGTATTTCGTCATTGAGTGGCAGACGAAATCGGCTCCCAATTCAAGGGGCTGTTGGAGATACGGCGTTGCGAACGTGTTATCGACACCCAACAACGCATCGTTCGCCTCGGCAACCTCCGCAACGGCGGCGATATCGACGATTTTCAACAGCGGATTGGTCGGGGACTCAGCCCACACGAGTTCAGTTTCGTCCCGACACGCCGTCGCAACGGCATCCGGGTCCGCCATATCGACGTACGTAATCTCGACGTCGAAATCCGCGTAGAGATTCTCGAACAACCGCCGTGTTCCCCCATAGAGGTCGTCGCCAGCGACGATGTGCTTCCCCGCTTCGAGAACGTTGACGGCCGTATTGATGGCCGCCATCCCGCTCGCGAACGCGCGACCGTGGTCGGCGCCAGCGAGGACGGCGAGGTTTTCTTCTAACGTCTGTCGGGTTGGATTGCCGCTCCGAGCGTACTCAAAGCCCCGATGCTCGCCCGGGGCATCCTGCTCGAAAGTGGTCGACGGATCGATCGCCGGCATGACCGCCCCCGTTTCGGGGTCCGGCGCTTGCGCGGCGTGAATCGCTTCGGTTTCGAACTGGAACTGATCGCCGGTCATGGCATGGACCGAGCGCCCCAGTCGTATAGCTTTGATTAATACAGCGGCAACGATCCAGTCACCGCGTCGATCGCCTCCTCGGCGGCGGGGCCAATGCCGAGGGTCGTGGTGGTCCCTGGCGGGAGCTCGGTTCGACCAGCGTCCGAGATCAAGGCTGTCGGGAGATCCTGCTGTTGTGCCTCTTCCTGCAACGCTCCCAACTCCGCAACCGATTCTACTCTGAGAACCACCTTTCGTTGGCCCTCCTCCAACCAGGCGGCGCGCGCCTCCGGCGAGGCCGCATTACTCGCGCTGACGGCCGCATGGGCGACCTGTGCCGCCAATTTTCCGTGTGGAAGGTCGAGATCCCCCCGAGCCACGATCACCTGCTTCATGGGCCCAGCAGGTGGAGGCGCGTATTTAGCCGTATCTGTCGCATGTCGGATCGAGATGGTTTCCTTTTTCTAAACCCCGGGGGTGGAATCGATATGATTCTCTCAGACCGTGACATTCGCCATCGCCTCGAGGAGGGTGACCTCGAAATAACGCCCTTGGAAGATCCGGAGTTACAGATCCAACCCGCGAGCGTCGACCTTCGACTCGGCCGGGAATTCCTCGAGTTTCAACGGACGAATATTCCGTGTATCCATCCGGACCGAGACGAAGAGACGGAAAAATACGTGAGTGAAACGGTCGTCGACGAAACCGACGACTTCGTCCTGCATCCGGGGGATTTCGTGCTCGGAACTACCATCGAACGGGTGTCGGTCCCACCGGATCTCATCGCCCATGTCGAAGGGCGCTCATCACTGGGACGGCTTGCCATCGTCGTCCATGCGACCGCGGGCCTCGCCGATCCGGGATATCGAGGACAAATCACCCTCGAACTGTCGAATCTCGGGGCCGCCCCGGTCGCGTTAACGCCAGGAATGCGCATCTCCCAACTCACCTTCACCGAACTTACCTCCCCCGCCGAACGCCCCTATGGCGAGGATCGTGGCTCGAAATATCAAGGCCAGGAAGGCCCCCAAGCCTCCCGCATCGGCAGCGATTCGGAGTTTGCCCATGAATCCGACAGCGAGCACGCCTGAAGTAATTATGTCCGGGGCGCTACAATGAGCGTGTAGGAATGAGGTTCCTCGAGGAAATCGTCGTTGAGGAGTTCTTGCCGACCATCCGCTCGATGCTGGCTGAGGAGCTTCGCGAGCAGGGATTGACCCAGCAAGAGGTTGCCGACTTTCTCGGGATCAGTCAAAGTGCCGTCTCGAAATATGCCCATGGCTCGGTCGATCGGAATCCCCGCATTGCCGAGGACGAGCGGGTCAGCGACCTCGTCGAACGGATCGCCACGCGGGCAGTCGATGACGAGATGTCACCTACGGAAGCGCTGATCGAACTCGAGGTCTTGATTCGAGACCTCGAAGGAGGCGGACTTCTCGCCACGCTCCACCACGAAGCGATGCCCGAACTGGAGGCCCATCCGGAGCTCGAGTCTATTCACGACCCAAGCAGTCGGGTCCGCGAACGGGAACGCATTCTCTCCGCCCTTCGGCGAGCGATCCGACAACTCGAACGGACCGCCGGTTTCGCCGCGTTGATTCCACAGGTCGGTTCGAACCTCGTGTACGCCAGAGAAGACGCCGCGACCATCGACGACGTGGCCGGAATTCCAGGCCGGATCGTCAACGTCAAAGGACGAGCCACGGTGCCCGCCGAACCCGAATTCGGCGTCAGCGAACACGTGGCGTCTGTCGTCCTCGCCGCCAGACGTGGCGGCAGCGAGCACCGCGCCGCGATCAATCTCATCTTCGATCCGGATTTGATGCACCGCCTCGAAGTGGCCGGCTATCGCAGCGCCGAGATCGAACCGGGGAAGCAGCTTGAAGCTGCCGTCGCCGAGGCGGTCAAGCGCGCACCGGATACGATGGTGGTCTACCACGAGGACGCCCCCGGGATCGAGGCCAATACGTACCTCCTCGGTCAGAGTCCCCAGGATGTGGTCGAAACCGTCCGATCGATGACCGACACCGATGCCACCCAATGACGGCCTTCCCGCCTGGTACGACAGACATGCCCGCCTGTATGCGAGACTGACACCTCGCATTCCGGTGGTCGACAGCCTCAGACACCGAGCCGTTGCGCATCTCGGGCTTGAATCGGGAGATACGGTAGCCGACATGGGGGCTGGACCTGGATCCAACCTCCAGGCCCTCTCTCCAGCCGTCGATCCGGACGGGACCATTATTTGCGTGGAGCTATCCTCGGGCATGGCGGCCATCGCACGGCGACGGGCGGGTTCGTCGGCTCATATCGTGCGTGGGGATGCTCGTCACCCCCCGATCCGCGGGCCACTCGATGGCGTCCTTGCGACGTTCGTTATCACCCTCTTCGAACACCCCGATCGCGTTATCGATCGATGGTGGGAGTTACTCGCCCCTGGCGGTCGGCTCGCCCTCCTGAATCTCGCTCCCGCGACCGGTCCGTTCGCCAAACCGATGAATCGGCTGTTGGGCCTCGGATTGCGGATAACCACGCCGAACACGTCCGAGATTGACGAAGATCTGGTCGCGCTCCTTCGAGATCGGGTCGCACGAGCTCACGAAGCGCTCGCTTCGCGCGCAGCGTCTGTCACCTACGATGCCGAATGGGACGATACGATCCGACTCGTCGTCGGGGAGAAAGGCGGCACTGGCGAGTAGTATTAGGCCTAATATCGCGCCGTGTGTTGCTCACAGAAGGGTGGATCACGCAGTTGTGCCTCGATGAGTTCCGGATGGCGATGGGCATTGTACAGTCGACACCCCGGCTCATCACAAAACGCCTCACCGGTCTCGAGGTAGTGTACCGCCTGCAACGCGTAGCCCTTGAGAGCGTCAGTCGTCCGGGGGTCATCCGCAATAAGAAACTCCCCCTCGATGTCGGCCTCAAGCACCTCACGCGGCGGTGGGTCGCCCGAAAGCAAGGCTCGGCGTTGTTTGGCTTGGTAGTACTGTTCCGGCTTGGCCGGGGCTTCATAGAGCCCTGGAATGGAGATGAGCGCGGGGTGGCCAAGGACGCTCACGCGTTTGTGCCAGCGCCCGTCATGTTCGCCCCAGGTTCCGATGGCGCGATCGAGAAACACGATTTGAGGTCGATCGAGGGATCGGCAATCCGCAGGCAATCGCTGACGAATCGCGTCCTGGATGGCGTACCCATCATACAAGACCCCACCACCGCGAGACGGGTCCTCGAGGACTCGACGTTCGTAGCGCTTGATGCCCAACATATCGTTCCCGGTATCACGCTCGTATGGCGACAAGACACGCGCGTTCGCGAACGCCGCCGCAGTCTCGTCGTCAGTGTGGTTCGTGAGAAAGCGCCCCCGAACGGTTACCGGGACCTCGGTCACGTCCTCAAGCCATGTGGCGATCACATCGACATCCGCAACGGTTGTCGGGGCCCGATAGAGCGTGACCGACTCGACCATATCTCGTAGCAGGAGATAGCGGCGAAAATCGGTTGTGTTTCGAGCGTCCGGGCGACCGATCCATTCAGCCCATCGTGCGCCTCACACGCTCGCGTCAGTCGTCGGCGGGGTGTGCCCGGGAGGTCAACTCGACGGCCGGTGCATCGACGCCGAGTTCGTCGATCGCCACCTGTGCCGCGCGCTTGCCCGACAGCAACATGGCCCCGAAGGTCGGCCCCATCCGCGGAAGTCCATACGTCGTCGCCGTGGCCATACCGGTGACGATGAGGCCATCGTGTGCAAGGCCCGTATGTTCGACGACGGCATCCTCGCTCTCGCCAACCCACATCGAATCGTGGCCGGGCGAGTCATGCCCGGGGGCCCCATACGCATCGTCCTCGGTCTGGTCCATGCCGGTCGCACTTGCGGTGGCGTCCCCGATGCCCGGTGCGTTCAAGACGCCACGCTCGTGGAGTTTCTTGACGGCCATGGCATCGTGGCCCGTCGCATCGATAACGAGATCGCCTTCGACGGCAATCGGATCGACACAGGTGATCTCACGGGGGAGCGCGTGGACCGGCGTCCAGTTCATGACGATCCCGCCGACGCGGTGATCCTCGCGAATGACGATATCGGTGAACTCGGTCATGTTTTGCATCTTCGCCCCCGCATCACACGCCGCCTTGATCAGCCCGGAGCAGGCCTCGGGCCCATTGGCCACATACAGGCCATCAGTGTCCTGAGCTGGTTTGTAATCCACTTCGAGATCCTCGAGAACGGCTTCGGCTGGGCTGCGGACGGTCACTTTGTTCATGAGGAACCCACCGAGCCAGAACCCACCGCCGAGGTAGTTGTTCTTCTCGACAACCATCGTCTTGACGCCGCGTTCGGAGAGTTCCTTTGCGGCCATCAATCCGGAGGGGCCACCGCCAACGATGATGACGTCGCTGTCGGAGAAATCCATGAACTCCTCGGTCCATTCCTGGCCGATCGCCCGGGTTACGTCGGCCTCACCAACGTCACTGAAGTTGTCAAACTCGGTCATACCACTCTGTGATAACGCCGTGAGCCTCAAAGCTATTGTGATCCGGTACCCACGTCGGCGAAATCACCACCGCGAAGGGCCGCCTCAGCGGCCGCCCGGGTGGTATCCGGATCGAAATCCGCCAAAAGCGCATCGAGGTCCTCGCTGGACCGATCGCGGAGTCGGTGGGCATGGTCTTCGATGCGCGGCAGTGCCCGAACCAGGTTATCGCAAACCGGGACGTCGGCAATCCGGGAGGACCGCGAGAGTGGATTGAGATCGATCACGATCTCGTCTTTGCCCATCGCATCAAGGGCGGCGGCCCGATCGCCATCCTCGAGAGGGACGAGCACGACATCAGCACTGAAGATCCCCTCCTCGTGAACTCGGGCCCGAGCGTGTTCGAGATTCGGAATCGATCGATCGGCACCGGTGCCCAACACGGCACTCGCGCCGTGCTCGCGGAGATGCTCGGCGATCGCCTCGACCCGCTCCGGCGAGCGGTGAAACAGGTTGACCTCGAGGCGCGCATTCACCGCTTCAGCCAATGAGACAACCGCCGCAGGCGCCAACGCGGCCACGTTACCATTCACAGACACCACTGGATGATCGGCCCGGAGCAATAATGCGGCCGCGGCCTCACATGCCGCGTCAGCCGACGGAATGGTCACTTCGCCGAGTAAATAATCGAACGCCTCGCCTCGACCATGGGCGATGAGTCCATGTTGGCTGGTCAGGCCGGATTCGATCCCTTCAACGAGTCGCTCGCGCTGACGAAGCGAGGCGGCCCGAGGGTGTTCGTCCGGGACCGCATCGCCGTTGCTCATATCATGCGTATCGGCCTGCGGCCTGCTTCAACTCACTGGTCCGGAACGAGGTGCGCTCCGGTGTGATCAATGCGGGTTTGGGTGGGCTCATATCCTGCCGCCGAGAGGCCGTCATTCAATGCAACGATCGAACGACCGAGCAAGGCCATCGTGGCGGTCCCCCCGGCCGCATCGACGGCGTCCAATATTTCCTCGATGCGGGGATCCGCCAGCCCAGCGTGCGTGACGAACTCTCGACCGGCGGCGAACAGTGCTGGCAGGGTTGGTCGATCGAGAACCCGGTCGAGTGCCGATTCTCCAGCGTCGGTAATGGCGCTCGTGTCGCCCGCCAGAACTGTTTCGGTATCGTACTCGCCCACATGGAGGTATTCGATCGAGGCCGTCGCCGGAATGCCATCCAACTCGCCGTGTGGGGGTGCACCGGGTTCGAGTCGCAGCGGAACGCCACCGCGAGCTTGTGCGACAACATCACCGAGGCCAGTTTGGGCCCGGACTTCCGCTTCGTGGGCCAGACGAATCAGTTCAGTTTCGGTTTTCGCGACGTCGAAGGCGTCGTTCGCCGCGAGCGCGGTCCCAAGCGCGGCCGCGCCCGAAACCCCAAAGCCGGCACCGATCGGAAGGTCAGTCTCCAGGGCGACAGCCGCTTCGACCTCAAGCGTCTCCAGGACGGTCTCAACGGCAGCCACAAAGATCGGATCCCCATTCAGCGTACAGCCCGACCCGGGCCGAACGGAAACCGTAACGCCCGCCTCAAGGGCGAGCCCGGCACCGCGTGAGCCGGTTCGCGCTGGCGTCTCCGTCTGGTCAACGGTGAAACACACCGTCACATGACCCGGAACGACGGCCGTAGCGGTGCCCATCGGTCCGGTCCCTCAGGGCGACAGCCGTTGGCGGTCGCGCGGAAACAACACCGCCTCCCGGACGTTGTCGAGTTCGAGCATCGTCATGACGAGCCGGTCGGCGCCCAAACCAAACCCCGCATGTGGTGGCATACCGTAGCGGAACATCTTCGTGTAATACTCGAACTGTTCCGGCGGGAGGCCTTGTTGTTCGAACCCTTCGATAAGGTGATCGTGGCGGTGTTCGCGCTGGCCACCCGAAGAGAGTTCGAGCTCCGGGTGCATCAGGTCGAACCCGGTCGAGATCGTCTCGTCGGCTTCGGTGTCTTTGATGTAAAACGGCTTGATTTCGGAGGGCCAGCCGGTGATGAAATAATGGCGGTCCACGTCGGCGCCGAGGGCGCGCTCCGCTTCCGTCGACAGATCGTCACCCCAAACGAGTGGATCGTCAAGTTCACCCGTGGCGTTGATGCGCTCGATCGCTTCGTCGTACGTCAACCGTGGAAACCCGTCGTCCGGAACGGTGAATGCGTCAGCGAGGTCGAGGGTGGCGAGTTCGGCTTCGTGGCGATCGGCAACGGTTTCGTAGGCCGCGGTGACGACGGTCTCTGCGACGTCCATTGCGTCCGAGGCATCACAAAATGCCCCCTCGAAGTCGATGGAGGTGGCTTCGTTGAGATGACGCGGTGTGTTGTGCTCCTCCGCGCGGAAGATCGGGCCGATCTCGAAGGCGCGTTCGATGCTCGAACCGACGACTAATTGCTTGAAGAGCTGGGGCGACTGGTTCATGAACGCCTCCTCACCGAAGTAACTGATCGGGAAGAGCTCGGTGCCCCCCTCGGTTCCAGTGGCGACGATCTTTGGAGTCGTGATTTCGGTGCACTCGAGTTCGCGGAACGCGGCGCGGACCGCCTCAAGCACTGTCGAGCGGATCTCGAAGATCGCCTTGACTGAATCCTTGCGCAAATCGAGCGTGCGGTTATCGAGGCGGGTGGGCAACTCCGCATCGACCTTTCCTGTCGGATCAAGCGGGAGTTGCGGATCGGCCTCGGCGATCACCTCGATCTCCTCTGGCACCAGTTCGACGCCGGTCGGGGCTCGGTCCTCGGGGCGGGCGTCCCCGGACACACGTACGACGCTTTCGCGCGATAGTGAGCCGGCCCGTTCGACCTGGTCCGCGGGGAGTTCATCCTCCGACAGCGTCACTTGCAATCGACCAGCGCGATCTCGTACAATTACGAAGACAATACCCCCGAGATCGCGCACCTCGTGAACCCAGCCGGCGACCGTCGCCGATTGGTCGGGCGCGACCTCGGTCGTGAGCGTCCGTTCGTCCATATCTCGGCAGATTCGACGCTGGGGCAAAAGGGCCCCGTTTCGTCAATCCGCCTGCGCGTCCCTGGCTCCGCGGACCGTTTCTCGAACGGCGTCGATGCCCCGATCGTGCAGGAGATCACCGACGACGACCACATCGGCGAGAGCGCCCATCCGGTACGCGTCGTCGTAGGTGGCGATACCACCGCCGTAAAACAGGGTCGCCGATTCAAGCGCCTCGGCTGCTGCAGAGACGAGGTCCGGATCGCCCAGGGTACCGCTGTACTCGACGTACACGATCTCCTGGCCGAGTAATCGCTCGGCGAGAGTCGCATACGCCGTTACCTCCTCCCGGGTCAGATCGCAATCGGCCTCGGTGAATCGGGCCACCGACGACTCGGGATTCAAAATGATGTACGCCTCGGTCGTCGTCCGCGCCCAGTCGATGGAGCCACCCGCCGCGAGCCAGTCCTTGTGGGCACCGGTCACGAAGAAGACCTCGCCGGCGTTGAGGACCACCGGAACGAGAAAGCCATCAACAGCGACGTCGGTCGCGACCGCGTTCGGGTTCGAGGGCTCTTGATACACCCCGACATCGAGATCGAGACATGCACGGGACACCCGACGCATCTTCTCCTCCGTCACACCAGTCGTGCCACCAACGAGGATGGCATCGGTGCCGGTCTGGGCAAGATCGGCATAGGTGACCCCATCCGGAAGCTCCTTATCGGGGTCGACCTTCAACACATGCGACCACTCCGCCGGCGTCCCAACCATACGGGAGAGGATTCGAGGGACCACTTTAGGCGCTTCGTTCCCGCCTCATCGGAGTGATTACACCTGGGCTTGCCACTCCTCGATCCGATCAGCGCTCACGCCATCGATGGCGTCCGCGAGGTCATCCGGTGTCGCCGCTTCGAGATCGTCCGGATCGTCGATCCCGGCGTCGGCGAGTTTCGCGGCGGTTTTCGATCCGATTCCGTCGATCGCCTCAAGCCCGGATTCGGTGCTCTCTCCCGTGAATTCCTCGTAGTTACACACCGGACACCCGAGCTCCCAGGGGTCGTCGCCGTTATGGACGGTCAACGCCGGAAGACCGTGGGTTTCACAGATCGTGTCTCGGTCGACCTCGATCTCACCACGACGTGGGAGTGGATACGACGCCCTGCAATCCGGATATCTGGTGCACCCGACCAGTCTGGAGCCGTTCTCAAGGCGTTTGATGGCTAACTCGCCGCCGTGCTCCTCGCCGCATTCGAGGCAGGCACCGATTCGCTCGACTTCGCCAGCGGACTCCTTGACGCACAGTGGACACCCATGCGTGAACGTCCCTCGACCGGCAAGCATGCGAATCTCGTGGAGGCCGTGTTCCTCACACCGCGTATCGAGAATCGTGGGCGTTCCCTTGTTGGGCAATGGCAGCGTGTACTCACAGTCCGGATAGCCATCACACCCGATGAAGTACTGGTTCGAACGTCCCTCGCGGATCAAGAGCGATTCCCCACACTCCGGACAGGGCCCGATCGTTTTGTCGGCTTTGAGCGACTCGCGCAAGTCGTCGCCGATTTCCTCGGCCACGTCGTCCAGCTCCTCGAAAATTTCCCCGAGAAGCCGTCGGGATCGTTCCGTGACTGCCTCGAGATCGCTTTCGCCCTCGGCGATCGCGGTCATATCCTCCTCGAGTTCGCGAGTCATCTCCTCGCTGACGATGTGATTAGCATACTCCTCGGCTGCTTCGACGACCGCTATGGCGAGGTTGGTGGGTTGTGGCGGATCCCCCTCGACGTACCCACGTCGATACAGCTTGTCGATGACGTTGTGTCGCGTGCTCTTCGTCCCGATGCCCAACTCGTCCATCGTCTCGACGAGTCGGGACTGTCCGATGCGATTCGGCGGTTGGGTCTGTTTCTCCGCCAGATCGACCGACTCGATCGGCAGATCGGCCCCCTCCTCGAGATCCGGGAGGCGATTTTCCGAGGTATTGAAATACGGATAGACTGCGTGATAGCCCGGCTCCACGAGGCGTTTCCCGTTGGCTTTGAGGCGCAAGTCGCCAACGGCCAACGTCACCCGGAGGTGTTCCCACACTGCCGGATCGGAGAGGGTGGCAAAAAACCGCCGTGCGACGAGTTCGTAGATCTCCCATTCGTCATCGCTGAGGGCCCCTCGACCCGGAACCTCTGCAGTCGGATGGATCGGTGGGTGATCAGTCGTCTCCTCGTCTCCGCTGGTCGGGGTGAGATCGCCGGATTCGCGGACGGCGTAGGCGTCCTCGCCGAGGCTCGGATGGGCGGCGAGGTCGTTCAATCGCGCAGCCGGGTCGAGATCGTCCGGATAGACGGTGTTGTCGGTGCGTGGATAGGTGATGTACCCGGCTGTATAGAGGTCCTCGGCGAGACTCATTGCCCGCTGGGCGCCATAGCCGATCGCACCGGCGGCCCGGATGAATTCGGTCGTGTTGAACGGAATGGGCGGATAGTCCCGCCGGGTCCGGCGTTTGACGGCCTCGACCGAGGCCGTTTGTGCATCGGAGAGCGACGCGTATCGGGCCTGGGCAACGTCTTCATCCCAGATCCGCTCGGCTTCGGTGCCATCCTCGCCCGTATAGAAATACTGTGCCTCAAACGTCGTCTCGTCGGCAGCGGCGAGCTCGGCGAACAGTTCCCAGTAATCCTCCGGGTCGAACTCTTGGATCTCCCGTTCGCGATCGACGAGTAACTTCAGCGTCGGACTTTGGACCCGCCCGACGCTGATGAAGTCATCCCCGTACTGGCGCGCCGCAATGGAGAGAAAGCGCGTTAGGGCGGCCCCCCAGATGAGATCAATGACCTGCCTGGCCTCACCAGCAGCCGCGAGGTCGAAGTCCAACGTATCCGGCTCCTCGAAGGCCTCCGTTACTTCGGTGTCAGTGAGCGAGGAAAATCGGACTCGATCGATCGGTACCTCGGGTGCAACCTCCCGGACGATTTCGTAGGCTTCCTTGCCGATGAGTTCACCTTCGCGATCGTAGTCGGTGGCGATCGTGACGCGATCGGCCTCGCGGGCGAGATCTTCGACCACCCCGACGATGGCCGGCTCACTCGCCCGCTTTTGAACCTCGATCTCGATCAACTCGGACGGATCGACCGCGTGCCAGTCGCTGTACTCCTCGGGGAAATCCACCGCCATCACGTGGCCACGGAGGCCGACACAAACCGTATCGTCCCACTCGTAGATGGGGACGTCATGGCGGGTGCGGCGATCGGTGTCCGAGCCACCAAGGATCTCGGCAATCCGTCGCGCTGCGTTCGACTTCTCAGTGATGATCAGGCGCACGAGGAGATCGTCCGTCCGGGGGGACGGCTATCCAGCCCGTAGGCCAGAACCTGGTGTAAAGGTTACGACGCCGACTGCTGTGGCGAATCGAGATGTTCTCGCAAGGCGTCGTTGACCGTTTCCGGATCCGCCCGACCTTCGGTCCGTTGCATGACTTGCCC
>CAZOFG010000020.1:21619-30607 GCA_964579125.1 uncultured Halobacteriales archaeon
CGGGGTCGAACGTGGTTGCTATCTCCTCGAATAGGTCGGCGACAGTCCGACTCGACGTGAGTTTGGCGGCTGCCTCGGCATCGAGATCATAGTCCCGTTGGAAGCGCTCTCGCCGGGCGTCCGGCAGTTCTGGGATGGTAATCGCCTCTCGGCGGTCAGTCGTCGAAACGGGCGGAAGATCCGGTTCGGGAAAATACCGGTAGTCCGCTTCGGCCTCCTTCGTGCGCATTCCGACCGTAATTCCGCGGGTTTCGTCCCAGTGTCTGGTTTCCTGATCGACCGCCCGGTCCCGCTTGAGCGCGTTTCGTTGACGCGTGATTTCGTAACTCAGGGCTTTTTCGGCTCCTTTGTGGGACGAAATGTTCTTTACCTCCGTTCGGTTTGCCTCCTCGGATTCTTCAGCGTCCGTATCGGTGAGCGAAATGTTTGCGTCCACCCGCAGACTACCGTCTCGGGCGGGATCGAACACCCCGAGATATTCGAGGATTTCCTCGAGTTTCGCCAGAAAGGCCCGCACCTCCCCGGGCGCCCGGAAATCTGGGGCAGTGACAATTTCGAGCAGCGGGACGCCCGCGCGGTTGTAATCGATCCGGGTGTACTCCGCAGAGGCGATGTCGCCGCCGGCGTGTTGTAAACTGCCAGGGTCCTCTTCGAGGTGGGCTCGTTCGATCCGAACCTCGCGGCGCGTTCCTTCATGAGAAATCTCGAGGTGTCCATCACGACAGATCGGCTCGTCGTACTGGGTGATTTGGAAGTTCTTCGGGAGATCGGGATAGAAGTAATTCTTCCGGTGAAACGCCGTCGGATCGGCGATCGTTGCATCAAGGGCCTTGCCGACCTTGATCGCCGCGTCGACGGCCGCTTCGTTGAGGACGGGCAAGGCCCCCGGCAAGCCGAGACACACGGGACACGTGTGGGTATTCGGCTCCGCATCGGCGAAGTCGGTCGAGCACCCACAGAAAATCTTCGTCTCGGTCTCGAGCTGGACGTGGACCTCAAGCCCCATAATCGGCTGCCATCGATCGCTCGCCATCGACTGGCCGCTCATCGGCGAGGCCTTCTTTGCCTGTGCGTTTAACCGTACCGCCGACGGGACGTATATATCAGGAAAGGTATACGTGTCTGACGGAGCTTTATTGGCAGCCGCCACCCTTGTGCGGGTATGTCACCGAATCGGGTTGAAGAACTCGAGGCGCGGGTGAACGAGCTCGAGGATACCGTCGACGGGCTCACTGCTGAGTTGCTCGCGTTGAAGGACGAGTTGGCCACCGATCCGGAGGAGGAGGGGGAGGACGAACCGGTCTCGACGACCTCTAATTCCGAGGAGGGCACCACCGACACGGACGAAATCATCATCGGGTAATCACCGCCGATGTACCTCGAGGAGCTCGTCCTCGATAACTTCAAGAGCTTCGGGGAGCGCACGCGCATCCCGCTCCGAGAGGACTTCACGGCGATCACGGGCCCGAACGGCTCCGGGAAAAGCAACATTCTCGATGCGGTCCAATTTGCCCTCGGCTTAGGTCGGGTTAGCGACGTCCGTGCCCGTCGACTCACCGATTTGATTCACCACCCCGAGGATGGCGAACCGAGCCTCCCCCGGGAGGCCGAAGTGATCGTCACGATCAACAACGAGGACGAAACACTCGGGGGCGAACAAATCGCCAGTGCGGCCGGCGCGGATATCGTCGATCCGAGTACGTTTCGCATCAAGCGCCGCATCCGGCAGACGAAGAACAACACCTATTCGTACTACTATATCGACGACCACAGCGTCAATCTCGGCGATATTCGCGATTTGATGGCGCAGGCTGGCGTGAGTGATGAGCGCTATAACATCGTTCCCCAGGGCGACATCACCGAGTTGATCAATCGAACGCCGATGGAGCGACGACGCATCATCGACGAGATCGCCGGCGTCGCGGAATTCGACGCAAAGAAGGAACAGGCCCAGGCCGAACTCGCGACGGTCAAAGAACGCATCGATGAGGTACAGCTTCGCATCGACGAAAAATCGTCCACCCTCGAACAGTTGGCCGACGAGCGAGAAGAGGCCCTCGAGTATCAGGAACTCGCCGAAGAAAAGGCCGAGTACGAACGATACCGCGACGTCGCCGAGTTACAAGAGCGCGAGGACGACCTCGAGGAAGTACGCGAGGAGATCGAATCCCTCGAGGAGGAGCTATCGGACGCGAAGGCGACACTCGCCGAACGCGAGGAACGCGCGCGGCGCCTCGAAGAGGATATCGAAGACCTGACCGCCGAGATCGAACGCAAAGGTGGTGAGGAACAGCGAGCGCTGCAATCGGAGATCGAGTCGTTGCGTTCGACCGTTGGCCAGCTCGAGGGGCGTATCGAAGAGAAGGAACACCGCATCGAGGAGCTCCAAGCGAACCGCCGTGATGCCGAGCTCAAACTCGACCGGAAACGCGAGGAACTCGAGGAGATCGAAGCCGAGCGACAAACCGTCGACACCCAAAAGGCCGAGCGGCGGGGGGACCTCGTGGACGTCAAGGCCGACCTCGCCGGCGTTCAGGCGAAAATAGACGACCTCGACAGCGAGCAACGCCGCCTGAACGACGAACTCACCACCCACGAACACGTGCTTGAGGCGGTCACTGACCACCATGACGACCTGCAACGCGAGCTCGACCGGCTCAACGACGAGGCACGCCGTCGCGACCGTGAACTCGCCTCGATCGAAAGCGACATCGAGGATGTGACCGAGGCAAAAACCGAGGTTGAGAGCGACCTCGAGGCACTCGATCGCGAACTCCAACGGACCCGCGAGGAGCGCGACGAGGTTGCCGAGCGGATCGAGGATCTCGAAGCCGAGGTGGCCGGCCTCGAGGCAGACCGTGACGAACTGACGACACAGATCGAGGAGGCGACCGAACGTCTCGATGAATTGCGCCGCCAACGGCAACGACAAGGGGAGGGGCAGTTCCCAGCGGCCGTCGCCCGGGTGCTCGGATCGGACATCGAGGGCGTCCATGGCGCGATCGCCAGTCTCGGTGACGTCCCGAACGAACGCCATGCGGTAGCGTGTGAGGCGGCCGGTGGCGGTCGCCTCGCAAACGTCGTCGTTGCGGACGACGGCACCGCCCAGGAGTGCATCGAATATCTCAAACAACGCGACGCCGGCCGGGGGACGTTCCTGCCGTTGACGGAATTTCACGAACGGTCGCTCCCGGACCTTCCCGACCATTCCGGCGTCGTCGACTTCGCGCGGCAGTTGGTCACCTATGACGACCGCTACGCCGGCGTCTTTTCGTACGTCCTTGGCTCGACCCTCGTCGTCGAGGATATGGCCACGGCGAGGGACCTCATGGGCGAATTCCGGATGGTCACCCTCGACGGAGACGTGGTCGAGCAAAGCGGGGCAATGCGGGGAGGCTCGGGGCGAGAGACGCCGTATCGATTCGGCGGTGAGCGCGGTCGGATCGAGCGTCTCGCCGAACAGATCGACGAGCTCGAGCGTGAGCGTGACGAGGTAGAGTCGGCCCTGAGCGAACGCCGTGAGGAACTCGCGGAAGTTCGTGAACGTCGACGCTCGTTACGGGAGACTATCCGCGACCTCGAGGGCGACCGGGAACAACTCGTCGACCGGATCGACCGTCTCGAAGGCCAGCTCGAGACCAATCGTGAGCAACGCGAGGAAATCACCGCACAACGGGCCGACACCCGCGAGCGGATCGAACGCCTTCAACGGGAATTCGAGGCAGCGGAAGCCGCGATCGAAGCCCTCGAGGCGGCCATCGAGGGGATCGAGAGCGAACTCGCACACACCAGACTCGGCGAGCTCACCGAGCGCCGCAACGAACTCGAAGCAGAACGGGACGACATCGCCGAGGACATCGAGGAATTCGATGCCCGGCTTAACGAGTTAGCCCTCGAAAAGCAAGCCGCGGAAGACCGTATCGAGGAGTTACAGGAGGCGATCGAGGACGCCGAGGAAGCCATCGAGGACCACGAGGCAGATATCGAGGAGCTCCAGGACGAAATAGCCGACCTCGAGAGCGACATCGAGAGCAAGCAAGCGGAGATCGCCGAGCTCGAGGACGACCTCGCCGATTTGCGGTCCGAACGGGAATCGTGTCGTGAGGAGCTCTCGGAGGCACGTGAGGCCGTCAACGAAACCCGCCAGCGTGTCGGTGGAATCGAAAACGAACTCGAACCGCTTCGGGCGGAGCGCGAACGGATCGAGTGGGAAATCGACGAACTCAGCGAATCAGTCGAACCGATCGATGATGAGGAGTCAGTACCGCCATTCGAGGAGGTGACCGATCGTATCGAGCGGCTCGAGGCGGAGATGGAGGAGATGAAGCCGATCAACGAGAAGGCCATCGATCAGTACGATCGCCTGGCGGACGAAGTTGACACTCTCGAGACGGACGTCGCCGAACTGGAGGACGAGCGCGAAGCGATTCAAGAACGGATCGACTCCTACGAGACCCAAAAACGCGAGGCGTTCATGGAGGCCTATACGGCGATAGATGCCGAATTCAAAGACATCTTCCGGACCCTGTCTGGCGGCTCCGCCGAACTGGAGTTGGAACACGAGGACGACCCCTTCGAGGGCGGGCTGCTCATGCGCGCGCAACCGGAGGACAAATTCGTCGGGTCGCTCGATCAGCTGTCCGGCGGGGAGAAATCGCTCACCGCACTGTCGCTGATCTTCGCGATCCAACGCTATCGGCCGGCGCCGTTTTATGCGCTCGATGAGATCGATGCGTTCCTCGATGCAGCCAATCTCGATCTGATCGGCGACTTGTTGGAACGCCATCGGGATGACGGGCAGTTCATCGTCATTTCCCACCATGCCGATCTGCTCGAACGAGCCGATCGCGTCATCGGCGTCTCGATGCCCTCCGAATCGCGAGGGAGTCAGGTTTCGGGCGTCTCACTCGGCGGAGGTGCGCCAGCCGATGACTGACGCCTCGACGCTTGCGATGGACGATGCGGAAGCCGAACTCGATGAATCGATACGCGAACTCATCGGGGAGCGATCGCTCGATCAGCCGATCGAATTACTCGTCCAATTGGCCGAAGATGGCGAGATCGACCCGTGGGATATCGACTTGTTGGCCGTGACCGATGCATTCCTCGACCGGATCGATGATGCCGATTTGATCGTAACAGCCCGAACGCTGTTTTACGCGAGCGTCCTCCTGCGCATGAAAAGCGAGGAACTCGCCGCCGACCCCGCACGAGAACCCACACCGGAGCGGCCACCCGAGCCTGCCGGCCCACCCGAGGCCGGCGACCCGGTGAGCGTCCTTGAGGCGGAGATGGATCGCCGACTCACCCGCAAGCGGACGCGAGGGACCCCCGCAACGCTGACGGAGCTGATCCACGAGTTGCGGACGGCCGAACGGGAGCAGTGGTGGAAATCCTCCCGGACGTACGATACAAGCGGCGAACGGCGTGGGCCACAAACGCTCGATTATCGGCCGGTTGCTGGGGGCGAGCATGCCAGCGCCGGCATCAAATCCGTCTCCGACACCTCACATGAGGAGGGGCTTGAAGCCGAACTCGACCCCATCATCGACGTGCTCGAGGACCGCTTCGATGCGTCGGAGACCATCACCCTCGACAACCTCGTCGAGATGGTCGAGCCGACGCGACCACGAGTGTATCGAGCCCTCGTGTTTCTCGAGGATAGCGAAGCGGTGAGACTCGAGCAAGATCGATTGTATGCTCCACTCACAGTGACGCCTGGAGATGAGCCCGTCCGAGATGGGTGGGACGAGAACACAAAGTAAGCGAAAACCTGCACGTTCGGGAAGGGTCCCGGATATTTCGGGTTTTATCCGCCAAGGATGAGAATCCAGAATGAGCTCCGGTCCGTTCAGAAAACCCCGGCCCGTCGGCCCGTTCGACATCCTCGTTTCGGACCGATCACCGCTCGGACAATCGACGAACTCCGAATCCTCAGGCGAGTACTCGCTCATGCCAGCTCGACGGTGACTGGAGCTCAGCACGCGTCGGTAAGTTAGCTGGCTCGTTCCACACGGCCAGGCTGGCTTGGCGGCCGTAGCGTCGATCCACAGTCCGAAAGAACTTGGCGCCCCGCTCGTATTGAGCACGCTTGGCGGCGATCCCAAGGCTCCGTTCGAGAATGCGACGCACCGGTCCCATCCCGGCCCGATGCGCATCGAGTTTGGCCCGAAGCGTCGTGACATCGCCCTCGAAACTTTCGTCCATCAGCAATTCGGCGAACCCCTCGATAGCGGTCATCGCGGCGGTCAGTTCACGAATCGCCGGTCGATCGATCGTGCCGGTCTGTAAGTTCGAGGTTGCGCGTTCCAATCGGGTCTCGAGATACGACCGAAGCCATGGGGCGATCGTGAATTCGGCCGCATGCGCCAGTTCGTGGTGCAAGACCCACGGGCGAAAACGATCGAGGGCGACATCCATCGACTCACTCGCCTTGATCAGATTGGGGTGGACCACTAACAGTGCAGGTGTCGCCTCAGCGGTCTTTAGTCCGGGGTCGTACTGCGCGACGACTTGCCTGGCCAAGAGCCCTAACGTGACCGCCGCCGAGGTCGTATTGACGGTTCGCCCGACAGCAGAGCCACGTGGTAACGTATCGCCCAGGGCTCGATCGAACATCGCCGCAGCGCGATCGAGCCAGTGATGGCGGTCGATGACATCGAGGGTCGATGGCACCTCGATCGGCGTCTCGACCTCGCGCTCGAGGGCGGCTTTCGCGGTCAGGACATCAGCGTGATAGGTATCTCTATCGGGATTCGAAAGGGAAAGTTCGCCCCGCGTCGTCGACCGACGCGCCGCCTCGGAGGCCGCCTCCCAATCGATGAGTGCGGGGCCACTCGCCCCTCGGATTGCGCTGAGACTCCCGATGAGATCCACGCCAACACGCTCGGGGAGACGTTGGCAAAAGGCTTCGCGTCAGGACCCAGGAAGACACAACCGTTAAACCGACGCCCGCGTAGCTGGAGGTAAGGTCGATGACCGCGAAAGGCACCCCCAGCCAGGGCAAAAAGAACCAACAGATCCACGTGAAATGTCGACGCTGTGGCGAGAAGTCATATCACGTGAAAAAGAAGGTCTGTTCAGCCTGTGGATTTGGGAAGACGGCCAAGCGCCGCGACTACGCTTGGGAGAGTAAAGCTGGCGAATAGTATGGACGAAAAGTGCGGTGTCGTCGGCATCGCACGCGAACATGACGCAGTCGCCCGCCGCCTCTACGACGCGATGTATGCCCTCCAGCATCGCGGCCAAGAAGCAGCGGGTATCATTACACACGATGGCTTCCAACAACACCAACACGTCGGCCTCGGATTGGTCGGCGATGCGTTCGACCGATCGGATCTCGAGGAATTACAGGGGTCGGTCGGCATCGGGCACGTCCGATATCCGACCGCGGGGTCGCTCGAGCGATCCTGTGCCCAGCCGTTTTCGATTTCGTTCAAGGGCGGCGCCCTCGGCCTGAGCCACAATGGAAACCTCGTCAACACCGACGACCGCCGCGACGCCCTCGCGGCCGCCGGACATACCTTTACCTCGACCGGCGACACCGAGGTGATCGCACACGAACTGGCGAGTCAACTCCTCGAGCACGAGGACGTCGTCCACGCCATCGAGGCAACGATGGCCGCCATCCACGGGTCGTACTCGTTGACGATTATGTATGACGATCAGGTGATGGGCCTTCGCGATCCGCAGGGCAACCGCCCCCTCGTCCTCGGAAAACTCGATGATGGCTACGTCATCGCTAGCGAAAGCGCGGCGATCGACACCCTTGGCGGCGAGCTCGTCCGAGATATCCGCCCCGGAGAGTTGCTCGTCCTCGAACCGGATGGGTCGGAGTATACCAGCCACCAACTCGTCGAGCTCGACAACACCGCGCATTGCTTTTTCGAGTACGTCTACTTCGCCCGACCGGACAGCATCATCGAAGACCGGCTCGTGTACGACGTCCGACGCGAACTCGGCAAACGGTTGTGGTCGGAATCGGGTCGCGAAACCGACGTCGTCGTCCCGGTTCCGGACAGCGGCCGAGCCTTCGCGAGCGGCTATGCGGATGCAGCGCCGAACGCGGAGTTCGCCGAGGGGCTGATGAAAAACCGCTACGTGGGGCGAACGTTCATCATGCCGACGCAGGACGAGCGCGAACAGGCGGTCCGAACGAAACTGAATCCGATCAAGAATACCGTTGCGGGCAAGTCCGTTACCCTCATTGACGACAGCATCGTGCGGGGGACGACCTCCTCCCAACTCGTTCAATTGGTGCGGGCGGCCGGTGCCGATGAAGTCCACCTTCGCATCGGCTCGCCACCGATTCGCGCACCATGCTATATGGGGATCGACATGGCGACTCGGGAGGAATTGATCGCGAGCGATCAATCCGTCGCAGAGATCGAGGAAGCCATCGACGCCGACTCGCTGGCCTATCTTTCGCGCGAGGCGATCGCCGAGACGCTATCGTTCGAGTTCGATGACCTCTGTATGGCGTGTGTCACGGGCGAGTATCCCTACGACGTCCCAGGGGAGGCGACGGACCGCCCCATCGAACACCCGACGCCATCCGGCGTTCAGTAAAGGACGTACAGCTGGACGTAGACGACGAGGCCGAGGACGAACGACACGGCCCAAAGGACGGCGGTCGGACGGGCAACACGAGCGTGGGGAGTTGACGGAATGGCCGAGACCGGACGCGTCCCCGCGAGCAGCGCCACGTAGTACAACGGCGGGAGGACGAGGACGGCCAGTCCGACGTGAATGATCAACACCGGGAGATACACGTAGGTGTAGATCTCGTCCGGACCGGGGAAGGTCTGCGGCCCATGAAGGGCGACGTTGTACAAATAGAGCGCCAAAAAGAGGCCGAAGAGCCCGAGTGCCGTGAGCATCGCCCGGCGGTGCCGACGCACGCGCCCTGATCGAATCGCGTGAACGCCCGTCCCGATCGCTATAAGGGCGAGTACCGAGATGCCGGCATTGACGTGTGGGATGGTATCG
>CAZOFG010000021.1:0-7242 GCA_964579125.1 uncultured Halobacteriales archaeon
CTTGTCCACGGTGCCGGGTTCACGGGGCGTCGGTGTAGGAGTGGGTTCGCTTGATCGGCCGCTTTGCAGACACCCGGCTACAAGCCCGAGTGCGCCAACGAGTCCGCCGAGAAACCCCCGCCGGTCCATGTAGATCAGTACTTGTGGCGTGTTCCCAATACGCTTTTCTGGTTCCGATCAAGCGATTCTGTAGATACCACTCCGGTACGATTAACACAATCTCCCGAGAATCCCCTCTGAAAATGCGGTCTGCAACCCGGCGGTCCATACTCGCCTTGCTCGGAAGCGGGGTCACGGGATCACTGGCTGGCTGTCTCGGTGACGGAGACGATGAGGCAACACCGACACCCCGCATGAGTCCCGACTCGACACCGACCCCCACCGAGACGCCGACACCGGCGGAGCCGACTCCAACGCCGACACCGACGCCAGCACCGGAGCTCACAGGTGACCGGTTGTTTACGCGGTGGCTGCCAGCACCGACTGAATCGGCGCCAGAGCCGGTCATGACGCGATTCAACTACTTCGACATTGAGCACTTGCTGTCCCTCGATGACGTTCTCCAGGACACTATTATGAACCGAATCGAAGGGCAGCGGACGATTCCAGGGACCGAGTCTGGGCCCGTGCACGAACGGTTGGTCCCCCTTACCCCGCTGTTTGAACCGGATTTCAATCGGATCAATCCATGGCAAGTGTACGCGGGTGAGTTTGACCCCGAGGCCGTTATTGCGTCACTCGCGGAAAGCGAAGGGGAGGTGACGACTCGGACCACGTATGGCGACTACGAGGTGGCTGTGTGGGGCGAGGGACAAAACGGGGTTTCGGTTGCGGTTACCGAGTCGATATTTATTATGGCCTTGCACACGCTAGAGGGTGAGGAAACCGAGGTCATCGGTCGATATATCGATGCGAGCGTTGGCGACGCCACACGGATTCAATCGACGGATAGCCGCATCGTCCAGCTTTTCAACCGGATCGCTGACTCGACGGTGTGTTCGTTCACGTACGGAGCGCCACTTGTCGGGGAAGAGGACTCCGAGGAAGATCCGTATGACGAAGATTTCATCGGTTTGATCTCGAGCTACACCGTGACCGAGTCAGAAACGGACCTCCAGATCATGTACGTGTTCCCGGATGCTGAAACGGCCGAAGCGGCCCTTGAATACTATCAGAGTCCTGATACCGATGATCCCACCCAGGGACTGGAGAACTATTCGGATGTATCAACGACGGCTGAAGATGGTCTGATGCTCCTCTCAGGAACCATCCCAACCACAGATCTCGAGGAATTCACCGGGATCTGAGGCAAGGTTCCCGGGAGGACGGATCGAGGGTTCCACCCGACCGTAATCCATAAGCGAGTAACCCGGGTACTCTCGGCACAGTCCTGATAGGGTAGTGGACTATCCTACGGGCTTGCGGAGCCTGTGACCGGAGTTCAAATCTCCGTCAGGACGTGATTTTTGCCCGTAAATTCATTGAATCCATTTTTCCAGTGGCGATGAACAGCTTACCCGAATGCTTTGGAATATTACGAAGGAATTGTCGATAGAGGGTGTTACCGAGGACAATGACGCAATCTAGCGAGAGGCCAATCGGCTTGCTAGAACGCTGACCCAAATATGGAGCGGGGGCCAAGAAGAATTACTCAGGGAATTTGAGGACGATATCTGGGATGAAACCGATGACAATGAGGAGTTAGATGCCTATTATGCGGACTGGTTGGGTCGATTCAGAGCAGCGAGAGGTATCGCGTAACACTATCCTTCTCTCCCGTTGATCCCAGCAAGATTGTCGACCGGGAATTATCCAAATTAATCGCAGCGGGTAATTCCACTTCTCATTACTCCGGGCTTCTGAGGATTTCACATGACATCCGAAACTGGATCCCTCGCAAAATGTAGACTAAACTTTCATCGCCGAGTTCCTGAAACAGGTGCTCGGAACCCATGGAACAGGATCGCGAAATTCTCTCGGAGGCTGATCGCCGGTACCTGCTTGATAAAAAGGAATACAAATATGAATAACCCGAAACCAAGAGAAAGCGCGTCTTCGATCACTTTCTACACATTAAATATCCAGACTCGATGATTGATGGAAGGAATCGACCAAGATGGTAAAGTATTCGAAACGACCTAGAAGAAACTCAGTCGTAATCAGAGGATATCGATTTCTTGGAGGAAGACGGATTCTCACGCACAATTAGATAGGCAATGATCGCCAACAAACCCGGAACAATTCCTAAAATGAAAAGCACGGGTATACCGAATGCCCATTGCCACGCCCACTCGCTTCCTTGTGCTTTTGCGTCAAGATAGATCCATCGTCCCACCAGAGCCAGTACGGCGAGTAGTATGGGAACGAAGATGAGCGTGAGCTCAACCGGTCCAATGAGTAATATTATGTTGCGAACCATTATGATAACATATCCGACCGTGTGAGTTAAACCTTGGTACCAACTAATTACTAATACTTATTAAATTAATTAGTTTTTATTCGAAATAATTAATAACCTTTACTAATATGGATGGGTTATTATGAATATGGATATAAAACAGAAAAGCAAGTCAGTATCCAGAAGGAAAGTTTTGACAATATTTGCTGGTACAGCAAGTATCCCTTTGATTACAAAACGTTCAGATTCGAGAACACCAGAGAGATTCAATCCCAAAAACCTTAATTCAATAATTAACTTTCTACCTAACTTAGAAGGTTATTCCAATAAAGAATATATTGAGTTTATCGAAAGTTTGTCAGGCAAGTCTAAAGAGGCGATGATTGACTTGAGCAAATCTTGGTTTATTAAACATAAACAGAAATTGATAATTAATGATAATCAGCCATCCATCCCTACAAAGGAATTGTCAAGATCCGAGCTTGTGATAACTGACGATTCTATACCTAAAAAGTGGGGTTGGGATGTCAGACATTTGGTGAATTCACCAGATATAACAATCAGAACTAGTGATATTACTATGAACATGATTGGACAAGAACAAAGTTCAATATCTCCATCAAGTTTAAATTCTGGAACCGCACATTATTCAGACAGTATTGAAGAGTCACTTGGGGGAGTCATTGGCTACGAATGGGAACATGAGATTGACTGGGACTATTCTTATTACTGTGATTTAGATGGATGTTGGAATCTAGATGTTTCAAATGGGATAAATGACCACAATCCATGGACGGGTATCGATGTTTCTTATGATGGTATAGTCTCGGAAAATAGCTATTACCAGGAGTATAATCCTGATGTTCCAGCCTACCATTCGGATAGACAAGTAAAGTTTGATTATTGGACCCCTGATTTCCAATTTGAATGGTATCCATATATTGATTTAGCAGGAAGTGCTTATTCAAACGGTTTTACAAAAGATAAAGATTCAGGGGTTGATTAATTTCAGTCCTATTAAAATGGAATTACGGCGAAAATACGGGAAAATTTTGCCTTTGTAGAACATGTACACATCAAATCACATCACAAATATAAATTATCTGATTTATACCTAGCGATAAGACCAATTCTATACGTATCTAATTTTTCTTGAGACATCGACGATTGGGGGTTTTCAATGAGCTAATTGAGATTTCTGTTAGATTAAATCGTTGAGAGAGGTTGGAGGTACATAGTCAACATCCTCAACAAAATCAGATACGTATATGATTATTGAGATAGTTTCTATCGATTGATCAATTCAACTAAAATCAAAAAAATCAATCTTTTCTGAACGGTGTATTAAGTTTCAAATATTATATAATCCTTCACTTTCACCTTATAAATGATCAACTCCGAATTTTCGATCATTTAAGTCAAATCGCGAATTTGCCCGAAAAACCCGAGCGGAAATCTCCGTCAGGACGTGAATTTTACGTGCATTATTGGTGTTCGCATCCAGCCTCGTGACGATCGGAACAGCTCAGAGTCGTCCCGCCCAGCTACCGAGTCCGTTGTTGCCCGTGTGGGTAGCTGTGAGGCTTGTTCGCTTATCGAGTCGCCGTATGTCTCCCCGGTTTTTGGCCCTTGAGTCGGTCGCTTTTTGACCATCTACCCCGTCGCCAGTGATATCGCCAATGTGGGACCTCGTCTTCGTGTTTTTCGCGGGTCTCATCACGGCCATCGCGACCGGTCTCGGGGCGATTCCATTTTTCTTCGTCGACGAGTTTAGCGACCGCTGGAACGTCGCCCTGTGGGGGATTGCCTCTGGCATTATGGTGACGGTCTCGATATTCGGCCTCCTTGATGAGGGGCTGGCGTACGCCTCGAGTGGGTTTCCAACCCTGTTGGTGGCAGGAATCGCTGCTGGCGTGGTCCTCGTCGAGGTCGCTGACCGGGTGCTCGACCGGATCGATCTCTCGGACCGGGTCGACGCCGACGAATTGGACGAGGAGGAGTACACCCTTGAGGCTGTGGCGGTCGCGGAGGGCGATCTGGCCACGCTCGTGTTGATCCTCGGCATCCTCACGGTCCACAGCTTTCCCGAGGGGGTGGCCGTCGGAGTTTCCTTCGCCGAATTGGGCCTGGCGGATGGCGTCCAGCTGCTGGGCTTTTCCGTGCCGCTTCTCGCGATTTTCATGACGATCGCCATCTCGATTCACAACATTCCAGAGGGTACGGCCATCGCGATCCCGATGCGCTCACTGGGACTGTCGAAGTGGCGCATGGTCGGGGCAGCGATCTTTTCGAGTCTCCCCCAGCCGATTGGGGCGGTCATTGCCTTCGTCTTCGTCTCGTGGGCGGAGACGTTCCTCCCGTTTGGCTTCGGTTTCGCCGGTGGTGCGATGATCTACCTCGTCGCGACAGAGTTCATTCCTGAGGCACTCGAGCTCGGTACCACCCTCCCCGGCAGGGGCTACCGCGAGCTCACGATCGGGTTCCTTGCCGGATCGGTGGCAATGCTGCCGGTCGTCTTTATTTGAAAGCTAAGGAAAATGGGGCGCTACCGTGACCGACGATCCATCGCCCGATCGAAGTGCGAGGTGTCATCGTGTCGGGCGTAGACGCGCCGTTTCGCCCCCGACCGGTCCTCGAGATTGAGCCGTTCATAGCCGTGGATGAAGGTGGCGACGGCCACGAGGATCCACCCGATGCCGAGCAAGACGAGGATGACGAGCCCGACCCCCCCGAAATACAGCCAGCCGTTCAACACGGATCCAACGGTTCCCTCCAGGACGGAGACGGTGGTCTCGAAATGAATGAGGAGGCTCGCATACACGGCCAGGACGGCGAACAAATAGAGAAACGCACCGGGCGTGACGAGCCCGCCTTCTTCGTAGGAGACGACGTTATCCGGCAGAATCTCCGTCTCGTAGGATTCGTGAACCGTGAGCCCGGTGATCCGGCCATCGAGGCCGATCGACTCACTGGCGGCCGCATCGACCTCGTCGAGGAACGCTTCGGCTTCCTCGGCTGAGAGCCGGCGCTTGCCGATCGGGGTGTACAACTCGAAGCGTGGCGTCCGATACAGCCAGAGGACGAGGCCGGCCCAGATGACGAGGACACCGAGCAACCAGGCTAACTCGAGGACGAACTGGCCGACGTACAGCACTGGCAACCAGAGCACGAGGGACCGGACGAAGCCCCTCGGATAGTATTCGAACTCCCGCGCCGTGACGGCGACGAGTTCGGCGATGTTGAACTCGCGCTCCCGATGGCGACCCAGCCGTGAGTTCTGGACGACCGAGAGCGTATCGGTCGCGTCTCGCATCGTCTCGATGACCTCTTCGTACATGGGTTCGGGCAGCCGATGGCGTACCGTGGCGCCGTTTTCGAACGCGAATTCGACCCACGGGGGCCCGATCGCCCACCACGTCTCACGAGCCAGCCAGACACTCGCTCCGAGGCCGATGAGCGCGGTAATCGAGAGTTCTCGGGCGAGGTTGGTACCAGCGATGGCCCGATCGATGAGGCTCGCGTCAATCGGGCGAATGAGCGCGAGCGATCCCACGGTGACGACTACCGCGATGGCGAGCCCGATCAGAAGCGTCCGTAAATCCCGCTCGTCCCGGTCGAGGTACACCACGTTCTGCACGACGATCGTGTCCTCATACTCGCGGCGCCACAATGGCGTCTCATCGATACCGGTGATTGACACGATCTCTTGGCTGAACTCATCGAATTCGTCGACGAGCCCGTCGTAATTCGACCGCCCGACATCGTGGGTGCCGACCAATGTTTCGATGCGGCCTCGAGGCCGGGGATAGAGATACCAGGCGACGATACCCGCCACGATCAGACCGACCAGGGCAGCGGAGAGCAGTTCGAGGCCAGCTCCCAGGTGTGCGGCGAGCAGCGCCACCAGTCCGGCTGCGCCGATGGCCGCATAGCCACCGGGACGAAGCTCGCCCTCCCGGGTCCTGAGTCGGGTCACGTTGTCCACATTGACATGGAGCGTGTGATCCTCCCGTTCGAGATCGAGCAACCGTTCGCCGAGGCGATCGCCTTCACGGCGGAGCTCGTCGACGATCCGCTCGCGTTCGTCGCTGGGCACTTCGAGGCTGATCGTGGCCTCGGATGCGAAGGAGATCTCGACGACGTCGTCGCCACGCAACGGTTGCACGGCGATGAGCAATCCCACGAGACCAACGCCGAGGCTGAGCTCGAGTCGTCGGTCGACGAGGATGGGGAGTGTGTCCGCGAGATCGTTCGTCACGAGGGCGGTATCAAGTCCGAGAAAGACCGCCACTCCGGCACCGACACCGAGGATCGCGATGAGAGCGGCTCGGCGCCAGTTCCGTGCCGATTGTGCGGCCACGCTTACGACCGTATCCGGATTGAGCCGATACCGATGTCGTGTCCGACTCAACAACCCTCGCTCGAGGCTTTCGTAGCTCGCAAAGCCGGTGCTGGCCTGCTGGAACTGTCGCTCGACGACGTCCGGTTGGAGGGCGATGTCGTCGTATGACCGTGTGACTGTCCCGAGTACGATGTCTTCGTCCTCGATGAACAACAAGGCGAGCACGATGAACACGACCACCGAGCCCCCCACGGCGACTGGGGTCTCGACAGTTATGAAGAGGTATGCAACGATCGCCAACCCCGCCACTGCGAGGGCCTTCCAGACGAGGTTCGGTCCCGTCTCGGTCACGTTAACGTAGGTTACGTTGTCCGCGTTGACAGTCAGCTCTCGCGTTTCGTCTTCGTCGTCACTGGACGTCTCCAGTTCGAGATCGATCGTCCGCCCCGCCATTGAGCAGCAGGTTTTCGGCCAGCTGTCAAATAACGTGGGGGATCTTCAC
>CAZOFG010000021.1:7342-30236 GCA_964579125.1 uncultured Halobacteriales archaeon
ACCGACCAAGTGGGCTTTCCGCGAGGAGTGCGTTAACTGCCGCATGGATTGGCGCCTCCGGGTCGGCGTCGCGGCGTGTAACGTCGGTCAGTTCGAGGTGGCCAGACGACTGTGGGCGGATGAGCCGACCTACGCCTCGCTCGCGAAGCGACTCCGATCCCTCGACTCGCCAACTCACGAGGCGTCGACACTCCAGTCGATCGCAACGGCGCACCCCACCCTGTCAACCAACGATGAGGGCGAGTCAGGTGTGTCCTTGTATCTCGACGGAGACACCGTCACGCCAGTAGATCTGGACCAGCAGACCCTCGTTCGCACCATGCAGGCCCTCGCACCCGATCCCCTCGAGGCGAGCACGCTCACGTGGCTTGAAGATTTGTCTGCACCAGACGACGTGTCGGCAGATCGCATTCGGTTGTTGCTCATCGATGCGATCTTCGCCCCCGATCGGCGTCGGGTCGCGATCGATCGCCTCAATCGAATTGCCGCACGAGAGCGCAGAAAGGATCGCGATATCGCGGGCTTATTCGACGAATAGCTTTAGAACGGGATTCCCAGCCCGCAGCGCTCACTCGTACGCAGCTGAGTTGTCCTGTGGGTCATAGCCGAGGACTTCTCTCGCGGTTTCGAGGGAGTGAAATCGGCGATCATTATCGCTGATACCGTACACGATGAGGAATTCATAGTCTGCGGTGAGGCAACAGTCAAACAGGTGCGCGCAGTCGGGATAGGATAGCCACATGGCTTGTCCGCGCTCATACTCCCGGGGCGGACGCCCCTTCGTGAGGTTGCCGATGCGGACACACACCACATCGATGCCATAGGTGTCGTGAACGTACCGTCCGAGGAGTTCACCGGCGGCCTTGCTGACGCCATAGAGGTTACCTGGCCGGGGCAGTTCCGTCCCGTCGAGGCGTAACTCACCCCCCGGACGGTACAGCTCCGGCGTGCGCTCGTCGGTTTCGTAGCCACCGACGGCGTGATTCGAGGAGGCGAAGGCGATGCGCTCGACGCCCGCCTCGGCGGCCGCCGAAAACACGGTGTAGGTCCCGTGAATGTTGTTGTCGAGGACGCTTCCCCAGCCGGCGTCTCGCCTGGGATCGCCGGCGAGGTGGATGACGGCATCGACGCCCTCGACGGCTTCAGCGACGAGTTCCTCGTCGGTGATGTCGCCGAGGATGACCTCCCCCGGGGCCTCCTCGCCGGGGTGTTCGCGATCGAGGAGGCGCCACTCGTACGCTTCGGCCAGTTCGCCGAGAATCGCCTGGCCGACGTGGCCGGCTGCACCGGTCATCAGGACCTCCTGGACCATCGATGGGGACCTCGGCCAGGACGACCAAGAAACGCCCGGTTCCGGCAGCTGCGTTGTAACCTTCTTGGCACCGGCTCCCGGGTGAACCGGTATGGACGCCACCCACCGCAGTGCATTTGAAGCCGGCATCAAGCTCGGGACGTTGTACCATCAGTTCATCGGCACGCCGGTCAGTCCCGAGACGGCTCGCGGCCTCGCGAAGGCGATGGCGGACGCCATCGAACAGCAGCCCGGGTGCGAGCGCGCCTCGGTCGAGTTGAATCACGAGCGAATTGCAGCCGATCGCAATCGGTTCGGCTATGCAGAGCTCGCCGGCGAGCATCTCAGTGCCGAAGTTCTCGTCGAACACGAGGGGACTCGGGCACGCGCAGAACTCGCCCTTGAGGATGGGTATCCGATGATGCGTCTCGTGTCGATTGAGGAGCCCTCATCGGACGATGACAGTGGCTAAGTGAGCGCTCTCGCTATTCGAACGGTATGGCGTTCACCGCCGTCGAGAGTGCGAGCGATGCGATCGACCTCACGCGATGGTTTTTGCGTAATCGATCGTGGGGATCGCTCGGGATCCTGGCGGTGCTGAGTTTGTTCCTCGGTCCAGCCGGCCTCTCCGCGCCGCCGGGGCCGGTCGACCTCAATCGGGAGTTCTCAGCCGAGTTCGACGGGGAGATACCCGATTTCGATGCGGCGTTGGAGGCAATGGGGCTCGAGGTGGTGGTCGCCGGCGTCGCGGTCGTCGTCCTGGGGTGGTTGCTGTACACGTTCATTGGGGCTTTCGTGGAGTTCGCCTTCGTGGCCTCGATCGCGACGAATTCCGTGACGGTGCTCGCTCCGGCCCGCACCCATACTTCTCGTGCATTCGCTTTGTTCCTGTTTCGGGCGGTAGTCTGGGTGCCGGCCGTCGCTCTGGTCGGATGGGCGGTGTTGGCTGCGGTAGACCTCCTCGCGGCCCCGGGCTGGATTGGATGGCTGATCCTCGGCGCGACTGTCATCGGCTTTGCGAGCTACGTGGTGAACCGTCTCACCACCGACCTCGTCGTCCCGATCATGTATCACGAAAATCGAGGGCTCCTCTCGGCATGGCGGCGGCTTCTCGGTGTGACGCAGCCTGCGTGGCGCTCGCTCGGGGGGTACCTCATGGTCAGGATCGTCCTCGAAGTAGCCCTCGCGATTGCGATGGCGATCGCCCTCGGCCTCGCCCTGCTTGGAGTGGGGATCATCGTCGGCATCCCCCTCGGCGTCGTCGCGATCCTCACCCTGGGTTGGCTCGGCGTTGTGGTGCTTATCGCGGTGCTCATCCCGCTCGTGATTGCCGTCGTCGCCGCCGTGCTCATGCCGTTGCACGTGTATTTGCGGACGTACACCCTCCTCGTACTCGGGGATTTCTCGCCGGCGCTTGATCTCGTCTCACGCCGCCGCGCTCGCGTTAGACGCGAATCCGGGCCCTGAGCTTTAGGGTCGACCGCGATCTATCAGTCGTATGGATCAAGCGACTCTCGATGCCGACGAGCTCTTCGGCGAAGCCGCGACCGAACTCAGAGACGATATCGAACAGGCCCTGTCCGATGCCCGAGCTGAACTGCCGGACCCGGACGGGGTACTCGCGCCGGAAGGCGATAACCTGCTTGGCGAGTTGAACACGCTGCGCACGACGCTATCCACGGAGGCGGCCGACGAACACCTGCGTGAAGCTCGCAAATGGCTCGAAGTCGGTCGTCGATCCGGGGCCATCGAGGAGGATGACGACCTCATCGACGAAGTCGAGGCCGTGGCTGACAAACTCGAAGCGATCGAGGCGGCGGAGGCGGCAGCCGCGGAACTCACCTCCGCGTTGCCGGAGTTACGAGAAACGTTACAGGAGTGAATGAACTCACGGGCGGAGCGCGTCAATCACCGCGAGCAGGTTCTCCGTGGCCTCCTCGAGCAACGCGTCGCCGATCTCCGCCGTTGCCTCGCGAGGGTCACCAACGACGCCGTTCTCGCTGAATTCATGCACCCCCTCGGCGAGATTGGTCCCGTCGACCCACGTCCCCCACCGATCAGCACCCTCGACCGCTGCTTCCTCGAGCTTGTCCCGCTCGATCGTGTCTGGCTCAATGGCCAACATTGCGGCGGTTTCGAGCAATCCCCCGTGGCCCATCGGCGCCGGTGGATCCGCAAGCGTCTCGAACCAGGTGAAGGTAACCGCTCGAATCGAGCCATTCCGCGTGAGCCCCGTGGCGACCTCTTCGAGGGCCGCGACGTTTCCGCCGTGACCGTTGACGAACACGAGGCCGGCGAAGCCCTGCGCGTCGATGCTGGCACCGATCCCGCGCACGTAGGCACGAAACGCGTCGGGATCGACCCACAACGAGCCGGGGAAGCGGCGATGTTCCGCCGAAATGCCGATCGGCACGGCCGGCGTCATGGCAACGGCATCGTGTTGCGCGTGGGCGCGCTCTGAAATCGCCCGGGCGATCGTGAGATCAGTCGACAGCGGGGCATGTGGGCCGTGTTGCTCCAGGCTGCCCACCGGGACGAGCACGACCGGATGCGCGTCCGTGTCGACCGCGGGTGACGGCGTGTGGGCGAGGTCCATGGGCGTCCAACGGCTCCGGTTGGCTTGTAACGTCTAGGTTTTTGCCCAGTCCGGGCGGATTCCATCTCCATGGCGCCCATTGAACTCGAGGGGTTGACGAAATACTATGGCGACACGGTGGGCATCGATGGGGTGTCCTTTACTGTCGACGAAGGCGAGATCTTCGGCTTTCTCGGCCCGAACGGCGCCGGAAAGACCACGACGATTCGACTCCTCCTTGGGTTATTGCATCAGACCGGCGGCTCGGCGACCATTCTCGGCGCCCCGATCGACGACGAGCCGGCCCTCGTGGCGGCCAAAAAGGAGGTCGGGTACCTCCCCGACGAGCTCGGCTTTCACGAGAAAGTGACTGGACGGCAGCTCCTCGAGCATCACGCCGCCATCAAAGGAGACGACGCACTCGACGATCTCCTCGATGACTTGTTTCGCCCGCCATTGGACCGCCAGATTCGGGCCTACTCCTCGGGCAACCGCAAGATGCTCGGCATCTTGCTGACGTTTATGCACGATCCGTCGTTGGTGATTCTCGATGAGCCAACCGGCGGACTCGATCCGCTCAAACAAGCGCGCTTCAACGAGTTCCTTCGGGAGCAGCGTAACGACGGGACAACGGTGTTTTTCTCCTCACACATCTTGAGCGAGGTCCGCCGGGTTTGTGACCGCGTCGGCATCCTCCGTGGTGGTAAACTCGTTGAACTCGAATCTGTCGAGACGATGCTCGGCCGCGGCGGCAAGCGGGTTGTCGTCGAGTTCGACACGGCCGAACCGGACCTCAGCACCTGGGATGGCGTCCGCGATCTCGAACATATCGGCGACGCGATGCAATTCACCTTTACCGGGTCGTATCCGGCGTTGCTGGCGAATCTCGCCGAATACGACGTTCGCGAGATCACGATCGATGAGCCTCCGCTTGAGGACGTCTTCATGCATTATTACGGGGATGATCGCGATGTTTGAAGTCGCCAGCTATCACGTCCGCCGCCGATTGAGAGGGACCCTCGCCTTGGCAGTGGGCATCTCCCTCGTGACCCTCCTCTATGTCGGCCTCTGGCCATCGATGGAAGATCTGGATCTGGATCAGTGGATCGAGGAGTTCCCACCCTTTTTCCAGGACATGTTCGGGATTATCGAACTCAATTCCATCGAGGGCTTCCTGGCGACCGAACTGTACACGTTCATTTGGACGGTGCTGTTGGGCCTGTACTTCGGCTATCTCGCGGCAGGAACGATCGCGGGTGATCTCGAGCGCAATCGGCTGGATTTGACCCTCTCGATGCCCCTCCGGCGTCGTCAACTGGTGGGTGAGCAGTTTCTGTCGTTACTCGTGCCGGTGGTTCTCATCAACGCCGTCGTCGGTACCGTGGTCTTTCTCGGGGCGATGGCGGTCGGTGAGTCGATCGCCCTTGATGCCCTCCTGTTCGCCCACGCCTTTTCGATCCCGTATTTCACGGTCTGTCTCGGCATCGGCCTTGTGTTATCGGCCCTGTTTAGTCGGGCCGATCTCGCGCAACGAGGGACGATCGGCGCGATCTTCGTCTTGTGGATCGTCGATTCGATCTCGGAGACCGTTAACGAATCCTGGCTCGGGACCATCAGTCCCTCCCGGTACTACTCGCCCAGCGAAATCCTCGTAGAGGGCGCGACCCCCATCGGTGAGGCGGCGGTGCTCGTGGGGATGACGGCCGTGTTACTCCTCGTGACGGTCATCGTGTTCGACCGCCGCGATATCGCCGGCTGAGTCAGTCGTCCTGCCCGGTCAGTTCCGCGCGAGCTTGCCGGCGTGCGGCCCGTTCGATGAATTCGTCGGGAAGTTCGTCGATTTCGCCGGCTTGAACGCCCCAGAGGTGGGCGTATAGCCCGTCGTTTTCCAACAGTTCATCGTGTTCGCCCCGCTCGACGATCCGACCGCCTTCAAGGACGAGGATCTTATCGGCGTCTTTGATCGTCGAGAGGCGGTGTGCGATGGCGAAGGTGGTCCGGTCTTCGGTGAGTTTGTCCAACGACCGCTGGATCAGCATCTCTGTCTCCGTGTCGACATCGCTCGTGGCCTCATCGAGGATGAGGATGTCGGGATCTTTGAGGATGGCTCGGGCGATCGAGAGCCGCTGGCGTTGGCCACCGGAGAGTTTGACACCACGTTCGCCGACCTCGGTATCGTACCCGTCCGGCAGATTTTCGATGAAGGCATGGGCTTCGGCCATCTTCGCCGCTTCGACCACTTCCTCGTGATCGGCGTCGAACGTGCCGTATTTGATGTTCTCCTCGACGGTCCCGAAGAAGAGATACGTATCCTGACTCACATACCCAATCGACCGCCTCAACGAAGCCAGGTCGACCTCCCTGAGGTCCTGCCCATCGATTCTGATCGCCCCTTCATTCACGTCGTACATCCGCAAGAGGAGTTTGAGGATCGTTGATTTGCCCGCACCAGTGGGCCCGACTAAGGCAAGGGTTTCGCCGCTTTCGACGGTGAAGTCGATGTCCTCGACGATCGTTTCGTCCTCGTCGTAGCCGAAGGAGACGTCGTCGTAGACGACTTCGCCTTCATCGACCTCGAGGTCGGGCGCGTCGGGTGGTTGGGGGAGGCGGTCGGGCTCGTCCATGAGGCCGAAGATGCGTGCCGCCGAGGCACGGGCTCGCTGGTACATATTGATGATCTGGCCGAACTGGGCCATCGGCCAAATGAACCGCTGGCTGTAGATGATGAATGACGTGAACACACCCGTGCTCAACGACCCCGAAAGCGGCCCTGGCGGCCCCACGAGGACCCAGTAGCCGCCAACGAGGAACGTGATCGTGAACCCGAGGCCGGACAATAACTGCAGGCCGGGAAAGAACTTGATACGAATGCGAATGGCCTCCCAATTGGCGTCGAGGTAATCCCACGAGACGTCGCTGACCCGACCGGATTCATACCGTTCGGTGACGCTCGATTTGATGACTTTGATGCCCCCGAGGTTGTTCTCGAGGCGGCTGTTGAGTTTCCCGACCGTGGAGCGGACTCTCGCGTATCGCGGCTGAATGATCTTCACGAAGAAATACGTAAACAGCGCAATCAGCGGCACCGGCGCCATCGTGATCAATGCAAGTTGCCAGTTCCACGCGAAGAGGATGACACCGATCCCCACGACCATCACGCTCAGTCGAAAGAGCGAGTTCATCCCGTCGTTGAGAAAGCGCTCGAGCCGGTTGGCGTCGTTCGAGAGGATCGACATCATTTCGCCGGTCTGCTTGTCGGCGAAGAACTGCATGTTCAGATCCTGCATCTTGTCGTACGTGTCCGACCGAATGTCGTGTTGGATGTGCTGTGCGAAGTAGTTGAATCCCCAGTTGCGAATCCAGTGAAAGAGCGCGGCAGTGATGAAGATCCCGGCCAACAATGCGACCGTGAAGTACAGTTGATCGAGTTGACCCTCGGGAACGAACGGTTCGACGAGTTGGCCAGAACCGCCCGGAAACGCGGAGGTATACTCACGATCACCGAAAATCGAGTCGATCGCAACGGCGAGGAAGATCGGCGGTAAGAGATCCAAAACGCGTGCGACGATCGAGCCAGTAATACCGATCGCGGCGGCCCACCAGTAGCGGACCCCATACTCGGCAAACAACCGCTTCATCGGGTTCTCGATCTTGTCCCGCTGCTCTTCGAAGGGGTCGTCTTTTTCCCAGTCGACACTACTCATTGGGGTACCCGTCAGGATTGGTGGCTAAAAAGGGTTTGCTACGAACCGAAACGGGGCTGGCAGACGGATCGGAGCTTGCGACCACTCGGCGGGTGGAAAGCCAGGTGTATTACGACCTGGACCAAACGATCGCATGAGCACCCGTGGAGTCGGAGGATCGCGAACGGATTACCCTCGCCGCGCTCGTCTTCACCGTCTTACTTTCACAGGTATTACTGTATCCCGGGGTGGCGGATCTCGTTGACGCGTTGGGTGCCACGACCTCGCTCGATGCCTCGATGTGGTTTCTCGGCTCGGAGTTTCTCGGATACGTCCTCTTCGTCGGCGTGTGGGGCCTCGCCAGCGATCGCTTCGGCCAACGCCGGCGCTTGATCGCCCTCGGGGCACTCGGCGGCGCGATCGGGTATGCACTCGTTCCCACGCTCGCATCAATCTCAGCGGTCACCTTCGAGGCCCTCGTCGTCATCCGGTTCGTCCAGGGCGCGCTCACGATCGGCGCCTTTTCGCTCGCCATGACGATGCTCATGGATCTCCCCGGCGGGGAGGGCCGCAATCTCGCGATGGCCGGCCTCGCGATCGGACTCGGAACCGGCATCGGTGCCCCCCTCGGCGGGGTCATGACGGATATTCATCCGTTCACGCCCATGCTCGTCGCTAGCGGCCTGTTACTTGTTGTCGGGAGTGCGACGCTGTTAGTGCGCGATCGCGTCCCCGATCGGGCGCGGTCCTTACTCGGTGGCTTCGATGTCGTCAGGCACAGGCCGCTGGTCCTCCTCCCGTACTGTTTCGGGCTGATCGATCGGTTCACGGCGGGGTTTTTCGCCCTGGTGGGGACGCTGTATTTCCAGGATGCGTTCGGCCTCACCGCGAGCGAAACCGGGATGATGCTCGCGCTGTTCTTCCTGCCGTTTGCGCTCTTTCAGTATCCCTTCGGCGTGTTGGCCGATCGGATCGGCCGGGTTCCACCGATGGTCGCGGGGTCCGTGCTGTACGGCGTCGGGATTATCGCCGTCGGGCTCGCACCGTCCGTGGTACTCGCGGGGACGGCCATGGTCGCCGTCGGCGTCCTGGGGGCGCTTGTCTTACCGGCGACGATGGCCTTCGTGAGCGATCTAGCGGGCGCAACCGAGCGTGCCACGGCGATGAGCGGATTCAACTTCTTCGGCAGCCTCGGATTCCTCGCCGGCTTCTTTCTCGGCGGGACCGTCGCGGATGTTTTCGGCTTTACCGCGGCGTTTCTCGTCGCCGGCGGCCTCGAAATCGGCATTGCGGTCGTGGCCGTACCGCTGTTGGTCCATGTGGGGCTGTTGGAAGGCTTTTGGCCGTCGTAAGGACCGTTCTCGAGGTCGATTTCCTTCAACCGTCGAGGACCGATGCGATCGCTTCCCGAGCACCGTCGACATCGGCGTCATAGCCGGCTGCCGAGAGTCCAGCGCCGATCGCGCGAATTCCGCGATCCATGTCCCCGGCGGAGAGGCCACCCATGGTTCCGAGCCGGAAAATCCGCCCGTCGAGGTGTCCGTGGCCGCCACCGACGAAGACGTTTCGATCCTGTAACGTCTCGAAAAACGGGGTCGGATCTTCGCGGACGCGCTCGGGTAATTCGATCGCGACGACGGTATTGGCGTAGTCGCTCGGTCCAGCCGGACTCGCGAACAACGAGAGGCCGAGCGCGTCCGCAGCGGCTGTCCACGCCTTCGATCGTTGTGCGTGGCCCTCCAACCATGCATCGACACCCCGGTTCTGAATCGTCTTGAGGGCGGCCTGCATGCCGTAAAACAGCGTCACGGCACTGGTATACGGCGTCTGATTCTCGGCGGCCTTCTCGACATGGCGATGGACATCCGCATAGAAGTGTTCTTGCTCCGGGGAGAGGGCCGAAAGCGCGTCTTCGGATAGGAACATCGCGCTGATCCCCGGCGAGGCGGCGATCGCCTTTTGCGCGTCGACGACGGCGATGTCGACGCCCCATTCGCCCGGATGGAAGTACTCCCCGCCGATGCTGGAGACACCATCGACGACGAACAACGCATCGGTTGCGGCGACGGCCTCGCCGATGGCACCGAGGGGATTGCGCAGACCCGTACTGGTCTCGGTGTGGACGGCTGTGACGATGTCGTACTCGCCCGATTCGATTTCTTCGGCCAACGCATCGACATCGAAGGATTCGCCCCATGGGATCTGATACTCTTGCAACTGGCACTGGCGCTCGGCGATATTCGCGAAACGTCGGCCGAAGTTACCGTTAATCGTCGCGAGAACCCGACTCTGGTCGTCGGTAAAATTCGCGATTGCGGCTTCCATCCCCATCGTCGCCGTCGCGTTGAAGACAACCACTTCACCATCCCACGCGGCTGTTTGGCCGTCCCGACGACTGTGCGTATATACCCTCTCGAGGCCGTCGCGGACATCCGCATAGATCTCCTCGAAATCCGCCGACCGATGCGAGACGAGCGGTCGATCCATCGCCGATTGGACGCCTGGTGCGAGCGGCACGGGACCGGGATTCAACAACAGCGTCTCCTCGTCCATGCGGGTCAATTCGTGGACTGGTAGAAAAGGTCCACGACTGTCGTGGGCTTTATCGATCCGCCCGGCAATGGACGTGCATGGGGGTCGCGGAACCCGAGGACAACCCGTACGTGCGGGCACCCGAGGTCGACTTTCGGCCCGTCGAAGCACTGGACCGTGCGACGGCCGAGCGAGAGGTTGAGCTATTGCGCGAGGCGATCCGATATCACGATTATCGGTACTATGTCGAACACGACCCCGTCATCGCCGATCGCACGTACGATGCCCTGTTCGATCGGTTGCTCACGCTCGAAGAGACGTTCGAACTCACCGATCCGGCGAGTCCGACCCAACGCGTTGCGCCCGAGCCGGTCGATGCGTTCGATACCGTCGAACATGAGGCGCCGATGCTGTCCCTTGACGCGAGCGGTGAGTTCGCCGACGTCCGCGAGTTCGACCGCCGCGTGCGCGAGGAGGTCGGGCCGGTGTCGTACGTGCTCGAACCGAAGTTCGACGGCGTCGCCATCGAACTGGTGTACCTCGATGGTACCTTCGATCGAGCCGTAACTCGCGGCGACGGTTACGAAGGCGATGACATCACCCGAAACGCCCGGACGATCAGGGCGGTTCCTGAGGAACTCTTCGGAGAGCCACCGTCAGAGCTCGCGGTGCGGGGGGAGCTATATATGCCAAAAGACGGCTTTCAAGCGCTCAATCGCGAGCGCGTCCAAGCCGGCAAAGACCCATTCGCGAATCCGCGCAATGCCGCGGCGGGGACGCTGCGCCAACACGATCCGGAGGTGGTCGCCGAACGGCCGCTTTCGTGTTTCGTCTTTGAAGTGCTTGCGACGAGCGATCCGTGGGAGACGCTGTGGGTCGAACATGAGGCGCTGTCCCGGTTCGGCCTCCCCGTGTCGGAGCTGACGAAGCGTGTCGATGACATTGAGGGAGCCCGGGAATATCGCGATGAGTTGTTGGCCCAGCGCGACGAGCTCAACTACGAGGTCGACGGCGTCGTCATCAAAGTCAACGACCGCGACAAACGAGAGACTCTCGGCACGACCGCCCGTGCAAGCCGCGCCGCGTACGCGTTCAAATTTCCCGCGAAAACCGAGGAAACGACGATCGAAGAAATCACGGTGCAGATTGGCCGCACCGGGCGGGTGACGCCGCTTGCGTTGCTCTCACCGGTCGACGTCGCCGGCGTCACGGTCTCCCGTGCCAGCTTGCACAATTTCGAGGAGGTCAAGCGCAAGAACGTCAACGAGGGGGATGTCGTCCGTGTTGAGCGCGCGGGTGATGTCATCCCGTACGTGGCGGAGGTCGTCGAAAAACGCAGCGAGGGTCACTTCGAGGCACCCCAGCGGTGTCCGATCTGTGATAGCCCGATCGAGTTTGAGGGCCCACTCGCGTTTTGCACCGGGGGTCGTGATTGTCCCGCCCAACTCCGGGAGGCTGTCATTCACTTTACCGGGGATCGCGGCCTCGACATCGAGGGCTTTGGCGAGGAGACGGTGCGGCAGTTCATGGACGAGGGTCTCATTGAGGAAAGCGTCGCTGACGTGTTCAAGCTGGACGGGGCTGAGATTCGCCGCCTCGAGGGCTGGGGCGAGCAGAGTGCCCGGAACCTCATGAACGAGCTCGAAGGGGCGAAGGAACCGCCATTGGCCGATTTGATCGCGGCATTGGGCATCCCCGAGGTGGGGCCCACCCTGGCGCGCAAACTCGCGCGTGCATACGAATCGATCGAGACGCTCGCCGACGCCCACGAGGACGATCTCGCCGATATCGAAGACGTCGGCCCGATCGTCGCCGAGGCCATCGTCGACTGGTTCGACAGTCCGGACAACCTCGACTTGGTGGCGGAATTGGACGATCTCGGCGTCGAGCCGCAACCTCCGAGCGACAGGCGCACTGGCGACCGTTTCGCCGACCAGACGATCGTCTTTACGGGCTCACTCCCGACGCTGACTCGCCAGGAAGCGACCGACCGCGTCGAGCGCGAGGGCGGGACGGTCACCTCGAGCGTCTCGGGCAACACCGATTACCTCGTGGTGGGGGAGAACCCCGGCCAGCGAAAGCGCGAAGCGGCCGACGAGCACGACGTCACCGTCATTGAGGGAGCGGACTTCGAGGACTGGCTCTCAGGAGATGAAGAAGAACCGAACCAACTCACGCTCGACGACCTGTAGCCCCTACAGGTCCGCCTCCCGAAAGCGCCAGTAGCCGAGGGCGAAGGGAATCACCAACCACGCCACGAGGACTGTCAGTGCCGCCCACTCGCTCAAATACAGCGGTGGATTCTCCGGAAACATCCCGGCGTAAATATCAGTGCCAGGCAAGAGCCCCTGCATGGCGGTCATGTAGGCGCCGTTCGGCGCGATCATATCGACCAAATGGTACCAATGTGGCGGGTTCGGCCCCGGATTGATGCTCCCCTCAAAGAGGTACAACAGCCCGAGCTCGATGACATCCCAAAACACCAGGAACAGCGCGTACAGGCCGAAGACGCCAGCACCAGCGACTGTCGAGCGCTTTGTCAACCCGGAGATTGCCACGGCGATGGCGACGAATGCAGCGACGAAGACGATGCTCACCGCGAGCAAGACGAGGTATTCAACTGGCGAGACCGGCTCGATCGCGATCGAGATCAGCGCGCCCATTACGACGAACGCGAGTGCAACCGGAATGACGACGACGGCCGTCCGGCCCAGGAGTTTCCCGAACATGACGTCCCAGCGGGTATGGGGGAGGGACAACAACACGCGGAGACTCCCCGACTCATGTTCGCCGACGATCGCCTTGTAGCCGACAAGCAACGCAATGAGTGGTGCGAACAGCGTCACAGGAGTGAGGACGAACAGCATCGCATCGAGTGCGGTGCCCGCTTGCGCACCGGCGGTCGTCATCTCGTCCTCGAAGGCGACGTAGCTCCCGACGACCAGCAGGCCAAACGCGATGAACAGACCCGAGACGATCCAGAACACGAGCGATCTGACGGCATCGCTGAACTCCTTGCGGGCGACGACACGCCAGCTCATGCTTCCCCCTCCACTTCGGTATACGCCCGAAACAGCTCGGCCAAGGAGGTCTCTTCCGTCTCGAAATCACGGACATCGACGCCGGCATCTTCGATCGCTTCGAGAATCCTGAACTTCCCCGCCTCGCCGGGATCGACCCGGAGTCGCTGCGCACTCATCTCGACCGTTCCGATGCCGTCGACGCTGGCGGCCGCTTCGGCGGCTGCCTCGACGTCATCGACGCTGATCAGGAGGCGGCCACCCTCGCCCACGGCGGCGCGAAGGCCATCGATCGTGTCCTCAGCGACGAGCGCACCCTCGCGGAGGATACCAACCCGATCGCAGACGGCCTCGACCTGTTCGAGGATGTGACTCGAGAAAAACACCGTGGCCCCGCGATCGCGCTCGGCTTCGATGACCGAGCGCATTTCGCGCGCTCCATTCGGATCGAGGCCCGTCGACGGTTCGTCGAGGATCAACAGATCCGGATCGCCGGCGAGGGCCATTGCCAGGCCGAGTCGCTGGCGCATGCCGGTCGAGTACTCGCCCGCTTTGCGATCGGCAGCGTCAGCGATGCCAGTCCGTTCCAAGAGAGCCAGGGGATCTTCGTCGAGCCCCTTCGACTCGATGACGAACTCCACGTGTCGCCGGCCAGTCAGGCGGTCATAGACGCCGAACCCCTCGGGAAGCACCCCGGTGCGCTGTCTGACTGTTCGAGCGTCCTCCCGTGGATCGAGTCCGAACAGCGAAACCGACCCACTGGTCGGTCGGACGAAATCGAGCATCAAATCGATGGTCGTCGTTTTCCCGGCGCCGTTCGGCCCGAGAAAGCCGAATATTTCGCCGTCCTCGACCGTTAGATCGAGTGTGTCGACGGCTGTTACCTCGCCATAGCGTTTGGTGAGGTCCGTTAGTTCGATTGGCGCCATGGACGGAACTAACCGGCTTACCCGATAATGCTACCGACTCAAACCAACTCGTCGCTCTCGTACTCGCGTTTGGTTCGCTGGACTTCCGTTCGAAGGCGCTCGCGACGATCGGATTCGTCGACCGGCTCGAGATCAGCCGGATCGACCTCGACGGCAGCTGGGACGCCCTCACGAGCGGCCGCGAGGGCTTGCTGGCGCGTATATATCCGTTCGCCATCTGGCGTCGCATAGGTCAGCGTCAACACGCGACCGTCGTCCAGTTCGCGTTCGACGAACCAGCACCTGATGGCGGCCATCGGGTGATGTCTACGCCCCCGGACCACTTCAGCTCCCGGCCCGATACAGGTTTATCCATCCCCGTCGCCGAGTCCCAGCCGGCAATGGACGCCCCGGCCCTTCGTGATCGGCTGGATTCGATTCCGCGGGAGCCGGGCGTCTATCAGTTCACCGCGGACGACACCACTCTCTATGTCGGGAAGGCGATCGATTTGCGTGACCGGCTCGGAAGCTATCTCGACCCCCGAAGTGAGCGCATCGCCGCGATGCGCGATCGAGCCGATGATCTCGAAGTTGCCGTAACGGACACGGAGACGCAGGCACTGTTACTCGAGGCGAATCTGATCAAGCGGCATCAACCCCGATATAACGTTCGCCTCACCGACGACAAATCCTATCCCCTCGTGCAGTTAACCGATCACGAGTATCCGCGCATCGAGGTGACACGCGATCCCGACCCCGACGCAATGGTGTTCGGCCCGTACACCGCCCGACAACGCCTCGATACGGTCGTGAAGGCGCTTCGTGACGAATTCGGGCTTCGGGGCTGCTCGGATCACAAATTCCGCAATCGTGATCGGCCCTGTCTCGATTACGAACTCGGTTTGTGTACCGCCCCGTGTGTCGACAAGATCGATTCGGCGACGTACGACGAGGCGGTTTCACGCGCCCGCCGCTTTTTCGAGGGTGAGGTGGGCGTCCTCGCGGAGCCACTTGAGACCGCGATGGAGACTGCCGCACGAGAGCGTGTCTACGAGCGTGCGGCGACGATGCGCGATCGTCTCGAGGCGGCGCAGCGCTTGCATGGCGAAGGGGAAGCAGCCGTCTCGGCCGCCGCCGAGGACCGTACGCTCGATGTGATCGGCGTGGCCAGACAGGGCAATGAAGCGACCGTTGCCCGCCTCCACAGCGAAGCGGGCCAACTCGTCGAACGCACCCGGCGGACGATGACGGCCCCTGACGGTCCCGACCAACACAACGGCGATCTCATCGAAGCGTTCCTCACCCAGTACTACGCGGATCGCCCCCTCCCCGATGCCATCCTCGTGCCGGAGCTCCCCCCCGACGAGGACGTCAGCCGCTGGCTCGAACGCGAGGGGGTCGAGCTGCGGGTTCCCGGTGCTGGGCGGGAAGCAACGCTGTTGGACCTCGCGATGAAAAACGCCAGCCGAGCCAGCGAATTCACCGGCGATCCGTTGGCCGTCCTCGGGGATCGCCTCGATATCGAACGCCCAACCCGCATCGAAGGCTTCGACGTCAGCCACGCGCACGGCCGCGCCGTCGTTGGCGCGAACGTCACCTTCGTCGATGGCAGCCCGGAGAACGCTCACTACCGCCGAAAACGCCTCGAGGCAGGCAATGATGACGTCGAACGCATGCGCCAACTCGTCGCCTGGCGGGCCGAACGCTCCCAAGCCGGCCGGGACGACCGTCCCGATCCGGATTTACTTCTCATCGATGGGGGTCGGGGCCAGCTGAATGCGGCTCGTGAGGCACTGACAGAGGCGAATTGGGAACGACCGATCGTCGCGCTCGCCAAACGCGAGGAGACGGTCGTAACTACCGCCGGCGCACAACACTGGCCCGACGACGACCCCGCATTGCACCTGCTACAGCAGGTCCGAGACGAAGCCCACCGCTTCGCTGTGAGTTACCATCAGACCGTTCGCGATACCGTGGAGACAGTTCTCGATGAAATTCCCGGCATCGGGCCGACTCGTCGACGCCGGTTACTGCGCCGATTCGGGAGTCTCGAAGGGGTTCGCACCGCCTCCGTCGAGGAACTCACCCAGGTGGAGGGTATCGGCGAGTCGACCGCCCGCGAACTCAGCCGTCGCCTGTAGCCCGGCGACGCCGCCACAGCACTTCGGCCGTGGCCAGTCCACCCGCGATGAGATAGCCGATTGCCCCGAAGGTATAGACGACCGTTAGCTGCGAGAGTGCTTCCGCCATAAAGACCAGACCGAGGGCTGACAGGGCAGCGAGGACGGGCTCATTGCCGAGAACGCCAGCGACGCCGGCCAGGATCAGCCCAGCGAGCGCGATCGTGACGAGCACCGCCCCGAGCGAGAGGTGCTCGACGAGTACGCCCGCAGCAGTCCCGCCAAGCAGACTCGCACCGATCCCGACGGCGAACAGACGCGTCAATCGATGCGGCACCGTACTCATCGCCGACCGCTTGGAGCAAGCCCGTAAAAACCGTGCCGGTCAGTCCTCGTTCGACGGTGCGGGCACGCCACCCTCGGCGACCTCCGCGTCGATATCGTACGCCTGTTGCAGGTCTCGAATTCGATCGCGAATGTCGGCGGCGAGTTCGAACTCGAGGTCGCTCGCGGCTGCCTCCATGCGCTCGCGCAACTCGACAATCCGTTCACGCGCCTCCGTGGCATCCGCTGGATCCGCTCCCGCGACGGTGGTTTCATCGGTATCGCTGCCAGGCAGTGCCGATTCCTCGATCGGTTTGTCGATCGTCTCCGGCTCGATATCGTTGCGCTCGTTGTACGCACGTTGGATACGACGCCGGCGTTTCGTCTCGGCGATCGCCCGTTGCATCGCCCTGGATGGTTCGTCGGCATACAGCACGACCTCGCCGTTGACGTTGCGTGCCGCACGGCCCATCGTCTGGACCAGCATCGTCTCCGAGCGGAGAAAGCCCTCCTGGTCCGCATCGAGGATGGCAACGAGGCTCACCTCTGGAATGTCCAACCCCTCACGGAGGAGGTTCACCCCGACGAGGACATCGATCTCCCCGAGGCGAAGGGATCGAACGAGCTCGTGGCGTTCGAGCGTGTCCGTCTCGTCGTGCATATAGGCGACGTCGTAGCCGGCCTCATCGATGAACTCGGAGAGGTCCTCGGCCATCCGTTTGGTCAACGTCGTCACGAGTGTTCGTTCATCGCGTTCGACGCGTTCAGCGATACGATCGAGCAGATCGTCGACTTGCCCCTCGACGTCGGCGATGGTCACCGCGGGATCGACGAGATAGGTCGGGCGGACGATCTGCTCGACGACCTGGCCGGACACCTCCCGCTCGTAGTCTCCCGGCGTCGCGGAGACGTACAGCACCCGATCGGTGCGCTCGGTGAATTCCTCGAAGCGGAGCGGGCGGTTGTCGTACGCGGTTGGGAGACGAAAGCCGTTGTCGATCAGTGATTCCTTGCGGGATCGATCCCCCTCGTATTGTCCCTTTATCTGGGGGATCGTCTGGTGGGATTCGTCGATGACGGTGAGGAACTCGTCCGGAAAATAATCGAGCAGGGTATAGGGTGCGTCTCCCGGTTCGCGGTCACTCAGATAGACGCTGTAATTTTCGACCCCTTTGCACGTGCCGGTCTCTTTGAGCATCTCGATATCGAAGCGTGTTCGTTCCTCGATGCGCTGGGCCGCGATGAGATCGCCTTCGCGTTCGAAGTGCTCGATTCGGTCCTCGAGGTCGGCCTCGATCTCCTCGATGGCCGCCTCCAACTGCTCGCTCGGGCTGGCATAGTGCTCCGCTGGATGGAATAAGACGGCCGGTTCCTCGCTGACGGTCCGACCCTCCAGCGGATCGAGCTTTGTGAGGCGGTCGATCTCGTCGCCCCAGAATTCGACCCGAACGGCATACCGGCCGTACATCGGGAACACCTCGAGGGTGTCCCCTCTGACCCGGAACGTCCCGTGGGTAAAGTCGACGTCATTGCGTTCGTAATTGAGTTCGACCAATGCGCCGAGGAGTTCGTCGCGATCCCACGTGTCACCTTCCTCGATTCGGAGGGCCATCCCTTCGTAGTTCGTGGGATCACCGAGCCCGTAAATCGCGGAGACCGAGGCGACGACGATGACGTCATCCCGGGTCAACAACGAACGGGTCGCGGAGTGTCGTAACTTGTCGATTTCGTCGTTGATCGAGGCGTCCTTGTCGATGTAGGTATCCGTTTGTTCGACGTACGCCTCGGGTTGATAATAGTCGTAGTAGGAGACGAAGTACTCGACCGCGTTATCGGGAAAGAGCGATTTGAATTCCTCGTACAGTTGGGCCGCGAGCGTTTTGTTGTGCGCCAACACTAACGTCGGCAACTGGAGGTCCTCGACCACCCAGCTGACCGTATTGGTCTTTCCCGAGCCGGTCACCCCCAGCAGGGTCTGGTCGGACATTCCCTCCAGATATCCGGTGACCAGTTTCTCGATCGCCTCCGGCTGATCGCCCGCGGGTTCGAACGGCGCTTCGACCCGAAACGGCCGATCCAATCCCGGGCGGTCGGCCGCGAGTGGACTCCCGTCGCTCACTATCGACCCCCACGGTGTGCACGCACTTCACCCCCGCGGTCGATCAGCAACTTACAAGGGCTTCATCGCTGGAGTTCGGGGCAACACACCGGGTCGGATCCCACCGGTCCGAAAGGTCTCATGTCCGCTGATACCCGTCGTTTCGCCGTCGCGGTCGTCCTGCTCGGGCTCGGAGCCGTCGGCCATCTCTACGTGATCGCGTCGTGGACCGAGGTGTACGCCGGCTTGCCGCTGTGGATCTGGGTCCAACTCCTCGTCTTGTTCGTGCTGCTCGGCATCGCACGCATCGCGGTCGGCACCCTTCCGACCCGACCAGGAGGTGCCACCTGAGCATGCCGGTAACGACCGCGCAGGCCGTCTTTGCGGCCTACATGCTTCTCGTATTACTCGTCGGAATCTACGCCGCACGCTTTACCGAGCATACCCCGACGGATTTCTACGTGGCCGGTCGGACCGTCGGGCCGGTCGTTCTCGGGATGACCCTCGTCGCGACGGTCCTCAGCGCGTTTACCGTCTTCGGCATCGGCGCGACGACGACCGCGACCGGCCTCGGGGCGTTCTCGTTTCTTGGGATTGCGGCCGTGTTGTACACACTCGTCTTCGCGTCAGTGGGGGTCGCCCTCCTCGATGTCGGCCGCCGATCGGGCGTCCTCACCCCGGCTGAATATGTCAGAAATCGGTACCGGAGTCCGTTGTTAGGTGTGGTGTACCTCGCCGTTACGGGCGTGTTTATGGTCGCGATGGTTGCCGGTCAGTTGATCGGCGGCGGTGTCGCCCTCGAGTCATTGTTGGATATCCCGTACCTCCAAGCGATCGGCTTGATGGCCGCGTTTATGCTGGTCTATATGCACATCGCCGGCTATCGGGGCGTGATCTGGTCGGACACGATGCAGGCGGCGGTGTTGTTCGCCGTCCTCGGTGGCGTGTTCGCGTACGTCCTCCTCGCCCGTGACCCATCGGCGATCGCGGCGGACGTGGTCGCAGACAGCCCCGCGTTTTTCGACCTCATCGGCCCGATCGGCGAGTGGACGCCGTTGGCGATCATGACTGCGGCGTTGGCCTTCGCCGCGGGCGTCCCGGGCTATCCACAGTCGATCCAGCGGTACTTCTCCGCGATGTCGGGGCGGACGATGCAACGGGCGGGCTTTCTATTCGCCATCGTCGCCATCCCGACGTATTTCTTTGCGGCCGTCATCGGTGCGTGGTCCCTCGGCCTCATCCCGACGCCGGAGAACGCGGACTACGTGATCCCCCTCACCATCGAGACGCTCACGAATCCGGCCGTGTTCGGGCTGGCAATGGCCGGCGCGACGGCGGCGATTATGTCGACCGCCGACTCGGTCGCGCTGACGATGAGTTCGATGGTCAGCCGCGACATTTACGTCGCCTTGCTGGCTCCCGAGGCCGATGAACGCCGACAGGTGCGGGTGACGCAAGCGATGCTCGTCACCGTCGTCGGCCTCGCGGTGGCCCTCGCTTGGGTCCAGCCGGCGGGCATCTTCGGCCTTATCGAGTTCGCCGTCGTCGGGTTCGCGACGACAACAGCGCCCGTGTTTTTGGGTGTCTATTGGCGCCGAGGCACCCCCCTCGCTGGCATTGCCTCCCTCGTGCTCGGTCCGGGGATCACGATTCTCTTCTTCCTCGAGGTGATCCCACCGTCGTACACCTTCGGGATGCACTACGGCTTCGTCGGCACGGTCATCGCGTACGTGATCTTCATTGGCGTGAGCGTCGTGACTGATCGGCCCGATCCCGACACCGTTGCGGAGTATACACGGACGCTCTGGCAGTGAGAACCCAGAGAACGCGCAGGACGGCGTCATTGTCAGGCCAAGGTCGACCGGTGACGCCTTCGAAAAAGTGGGTTTGGGCAGATTTGAACTGCCGATCTCCTCCGTGTCAAGGAGACGTCCTAACCAGGCTAGACCACAAACCCGTTGCATTGCGAGGTAGGGCGAGCCGTCGATTTCAACGTTTCGGGTGGTCTGCAATGGGGAACACTGCGGTGGCGAGTTTACTCGGAGTTCACTTCCAATCCCCGCCGGTTTATGCCATCACACGCGGCCTGCCTGCCAGGACTCGGTTTCAGCCCAACCTTCCACGACACCACTTTCACCGTGGAAGTCTAACGGTTAAGAGTGTGCTTCCCGATGCGAGAGTCAGCGACCGTCGGCAACCGCCGGCACTCCGGTTGGGCGTGGCATTCGGTTCGAGGACCGTTACTGACCGCCAGCGGTAACGGTGGCGCTCGAACCGCCGCCGCTCGCGCACGGCCGGTGCCGACGATCGGACACAACGACAGCAAACCATGAGCCATACACCTCTCTCTGCAGACGATGTGACGCTTCCGATCAAGCGCACCGAGGGCGACACCCTCGAGGAGCGTTTGACGGACAACGCGTACCACAACATCCTCCCCGCCAGGTATCTCCGCAAGGACGCCGAAGGGACGGTTATCGAACACCAGGAGGAACTCTTCGAGCGGGTCGCGAAGAACGTCGCCCTCGCGGAGGCCGTCTACGAAGCCGACCGACGCGACCTCGAAATCACCGTCACGCCCGACCAACTCAAACCGGAGCACCCCCGGCGGGATGAACTCGCCACCGAGGTCTTCGGCGAAGGGGTTACCGCGGACGATTCGGTCGGGACCGCGCTGACCGAAGAGAACGTCAACAAGTTCGCTTACGAGACGATCGTCCCGGACCTTCCCGAGCCGATCCGAGACCACGTCGAAGACGTCGCTGGCGAGTTTCAGGAATTGATGGAACGGTTGGCGTTTATCCCGAACAGCCCGACGCTGATGAACGCCGGCGACGAGCTTCAACAGTTATCTGCGTGTTTTGTCATGTCTCCCGATGACGATATCTCGGATATCCATGAAACAGCCAAAAAGGCGGCGGAGGTTTTCCAAAGCGGTGGCGGCGTCGGCTATGGATTCTGGCAGCTCAGACCGTATGGCGATCCAGTCGGGTCGACTGGCGGCATTGCTAGCGGTCCGATAACGTTCATGCGGACGTATGATCAATTGTGTGAAACGATTGCCCAAGGTGGTACGCGACGCGGCGCGCAGATGGGCATCATGCGCGTCTCACACCCTGATGTCATCGAGTTCATTCACGCGAAGAACAAGGACGTCTCGTTGGCCCATAGCCTCCGGTTGAACGACCCGGACGATTTCACCTATACGAGTTTCTCCGAAGCGCTCGAAGAGGCCCGCGACCTCATCGACGAGGAAGGGCGCGTCCCGAAACACTTGCGCAACGCCGTCGAGGGCCATCTCTCGAATTTCAACATCTCCGTCGGCATCACGGACGATTTCATGGAGGCGGTCAAACACGACGAGGCGTACACGTTCACCAACCCCCGGACCGGTGAGGCCCACATCGCGACCGAGGAGACCAAGGAGATGTACGAGCGGTACGACCTCGGCGAGTACGTCGAGGTGGGGGAGGAACTGTCGGTGCCGGCGACGGTGGTGTGGGAGCGGATCATTGGGGGCGCCCACGAAAACGGCGAACCGGGCGTCGTTTTCCTCGAGCGGGTGAACAACCAGCACTCATTCGATGTCGAGGCGCATCCTGACCATCGGATTTTGGCGACAAATCCCTGCGGCGAACAGCCACTCGAAGAGTACGAGGCCTGCAACCTCGGCCATATCAATCTCTCGACGCTTGCGGCTGAGGACGCTCCCGATTGGCGCGTCTGGTCCGAACGTCACGCGGGCGAGTACGACAGTCAGGACGAGGCGATCGAGGCGTTCCTGGCTGCGGCAATCGATTGGGAGGAATTCGACTATCGGATCGAATACGCCACGCGCTTTCTCGAAAACGTCGTCACGATGTCGGATTTCCCAGTCGACGAAATCACCGAAACCGTCCGGGAGATGCGCAAAATCGGCCTCGGCATCATGGGCCTCGCCCAGCTGTACATCCAGCTTGGGATGCGCTACGGCAGCGACGCCTCCAACGAGGTCGCCCGCCAGCTGATGACGCACATCAATCACGAGGCGAAGTGGACCTCACACGAGTTGGCCGAGGAACGCGACGTGTTCGCCGACTGGCCGGATTCCAAATATGCCGATCCCTCGCAGTATCAGGAATGGTTCGAGCACCAGACCGGTCTCGACGCGGAGGAGTGGGCCGAGGGCTTCTCGATCCGTAATCATAATGTAACGACAATCGCGCCGACTGGGACCACTAGTATGGTGGGCAACACCACCGGCGGCTGCGAACCCATCTACAATGTCGCCTACTACAAGAACGTCACCGACGACGTCCAAGGCGAGGAGATGCTCGTCGAGTTCGACGATTACTTCCTGCGGA
>CAZOFG010000022.1:0-29298 GCA_964579125.1 uncultured Halobacteriales archaeon
TCGCGACGGACGCGATTCACCCGCCGGCGTGTGCGACGACGCTGATCGTCTCGCTTGGATTGCTCTCGACGTCGGTGCAGGTGGGGATCATCGTCGTGAGTGTGGTCGTCTTAGTGGCTGTGCATGCGACGGTTCTCGCCGGAATGAAGTGGTTTCGTCGGCAGTCAGCGTAGCGATCAGTGGGAGGATGCGTTTCGATCACCTCGGGCAGATGCACTCTTGGGTGGTGCGTCCGAGGTGGAAGACGTGGTCGGGAGAGACGCGTTAATTCGGGAGGGGCATCGGAAGGAGAATTCCTGCATCAAGGTGGTCTGCTGATTGTCCATGGTCTAATTAATTGACCACATTATAAGAAGCTACGCCGGAGAATGCGTCGGATACCTTTTTCACGACCGAGTGGAGCGTGTCGCCCGAAGGGTAGCATCCGTAGCGTTGGAAAACAGAACATATTAATTGAATACTCATTCAATTAGTTGGTAATGGCAGAGGCTTCGACCCGCCTTCGACGGTTACTGACGGACGAACTCGGTGCCTGCTGTGACGAGGATGTCGACCGTCGCCTGACTGAATTAGAGCACCTGGCCGAGTCGGCGTTCCAGCACGACGCCGTCGCGAGGGTGTTCACCGTGCTCGGCGACAAAACTCGCTACAAACTCGCTCGCGTGCTTGTGACTGCCGAGGACGAACTCTGTGTCTGTGAACTCGAGCCGCTGGTCGATGTAAGCGAAAGTGCCGTGAGTCACGCGTTGTCTGATCTGGTGAATGCAGAGCTCGTGACGCGGCGAAAAGAGGGCAATTGGCGGTATTACGAGGCGACTGACCTCGCGGACGCGCTGTTCGCCGCGGCCGATCGAGAGGTGGCCGTGAGTGGCTAACCGCGAGCACGACCACGGACCCGAGTGCGCCTGTCCGGACTGTGGCGATCCGCGCTCGATGGATCTGCTCGATAAGTACCTGACCGTGTGGATCGCCGCGGCGATGGCGCTCGGGGTCGGGCTTGGGGCGGTCATGCCTTCTCTGACGGGGCCGATTCAGTCGTTCCATCTCGTCGAACTCGGTTTGATCGTGATGATGTACCCACCCCTTGCGAAGGTTAGCTATCGCAGCCTGCCGGCGGTGTTTAGGAACGGCACGGTGCTGGGATTGAGCCTCCTGCAGAACTGGCTGATCGGCCCGACGGTGATGTTCGTCCTGGCGGTGGTGTTTTTCGGCGGTGTCGTGCCCGGCCTGCCGGCACGGCCGGAGTTGTTTCTCGGCTTGATCTTCATCGGTATGGCGCGGTGTATCGCGATGGTGCTAGTTTGGAACGACCTGGCAGAGGGCTCGGCTGAGTACGCGGCCGGCTTGGTCGCGTTCAATAGCGTCTTTCAGATCCTTACCTACGGCGTTTATGTGTGGGTGTTCGCGTTGGTGGTGCCGCCGATGCTCGGGTTGGACGCCCTCGGGGCTGGCATCGAAGCGTTCGATATCGCACCGATGCAGGTGTTCGAAGCGATTGCGATCTTTCTGGGGATTCCCTTCGGGGCGGGCATCCTCTCGCGATACGTCGGCACGCGGACGAAGGGCCTCGAGTGGTACGAAGATCGCTTCGAGCCGGCGATCAGCCCGCTGACCCTGCTCGCGTTGTTGTTTACGGTGGTCGTGATGTTCGCGATGCAGGGCGAGCGCATTCTCGACCACCCGACGGACGTCCTCCTGATCGCTGTGCCGTTGACGCTGTATTTCGTTGTGATGTTTCTCGTGAGCTTTTGGATGGGTCGCACCGCCGGGGCGGATTACTCGACGACGACGGCGATCGGCTTTACCGCCGCGTCGAACAATTTCGAGCTGGCGATCGCGGTCGCGGTGGCGCTGTTCGGTGTCGGCTCCGAGGTCGCGTTTACGACGGTCGTCGGCCCGCTCATCGAGGTGCCGGTGTTGCTCGGATTGGTCCACGTCGCGTTGGCGTTCAAACGCCGGTTTGCGTGGGCGGGTGACGACCGGGTGGGCACTCCGGTGGTGGACGATGACTGACGCCGCCATCGCCTTCGTCTGTGTGCAAAACGCCGGTCGATCACAGATGGCCTACGCATTCGCGCAACGCGAAGTCGAACGACGCGGGCTCGAATCGGACATCGACCTCGTGATGGGAGGAACGAAGCCCGCTGACCGGGTGCATCCGGAGGTCATTGAGGCAATGGACGCCGTCGGATTCGATCTTTCCGGTCGCTCACCACGCGCGGTGAGCCCTGAGGACCTCCAAGACTGTGGGATCGTGATCACGATGGGGTGTTCGGCCGAGGACGTCTGTCCGGCCACCTGGGGTGGTGAGAGTCGAGATTGGGGCCTGCCGGATCCACACGGCAAATCGATGGAGCACGTGGCTGAGATTCGGGATACAATCGAACACCGTGTCGAGGCGTTGTTCGACGAGCTTAGTGCTACTGTCGAGTAAGGTGGGACAGGCGAAGCGCGCTGATCGACTCGGCTCGTGCCATCAGATCTCCTTGAAGCGACGGTCCTCAGTACGCGAGTTCGCCCGTGTAGTAATCGAACACCCAGATGGCGAGGGCGCCGGCGATCGCACCGAAAGCGGTCAGGGCGATCCAGCCCGGTTCGGGTTGGTAAGCGTCGATGACCTCCTCGCCGGGTACCCGAAGCGCGCCGACCATGAGGCTGACCAGCACGATCAGGGTGGGATCCTTCGCCCGCTCGAGGGCGTAATTCACCGCGTGGGCCATCGAGACCACGCCGATCGCGGCCCCGCCGAGAAACGTGACGACGGGAATGCCCGCGTCGGTGACCTGTGAGGACGCTCCGGTGCCGGTCAGGAGGTCGCCGATCGAGTCGACGAACGAGTTGAGCGTGTCAATCATGTACTCGTATTGGCCGAGGGCGAGCAGGAGTAACGAGCCCGAGACGCCTGGCAACACGGTGGCGGTAACGGCGATGCCGCCGGCGACGAAGACGACCGGCAGGCTGTGGCCGAGGCCGTCCGTCGCGAAGCCGCTGAGGACGAACGCGAGCGCGGCCGCGGTGAGCGCGAGGACGACGCGTTTCGGCGTGTCGATCTCCACGTGGCGATAGAGGATGACCGCGGAGACGAGGATGAGCCCGCCGAAGAAGGCGTACGTCGCTCCGGGATAGTCCTCGAGGATGACCGTAATCCCCTGCGCGAGGAGGACGACCATCGCCCCCATGCCGAGGCCGAGGGTGATGAGAAAGGGAATGTCCATCGCGCGCAGTTCGTCGAGGAGGCCCTCGCGATGGTCGCGACGATGGAGGTACGGGAGATGGCGCAGGCTTCGTGGATGGAGGCTCGCGATGGCGCCCACGAGGCGATCGTAGACGCCGCCGACGAGGGCGATCGTCCCGCCGGAGACGCCCGGAATCACTTCGGCAACGCCCATGGCCGCGCCCGTGAGGAAGACGCGGACATACTCGTGCATTGGCGGGACCTCACGCGAGCGCGGGAAAAACGATTGCTATCTGAACGAGCTCGGTCGACACATGTGCCTGAGGAACACGCACCGTCAGGTGAGCCCTAAACTCAGCTTCAGTCCATCGTCGACGGCATCCATCGTTTCCGCACCGAGTCGTCCCAAGGATTCCTCGACTCGTTCTTCAATGGATACAGTTCGAATTTGGTCGAGTCTGATAGATGAATCACGGTCGAACGGTGATTCAGCGGCCTCCACGAACACTTCGAAGGGATATTCTCGATATGTCGTGGTGGTTGGGGCAATTATCGTTGTCGAAGAATACCGATTTCCCATGTCGTTTTGGACGACTACGGCCGGTCTGGTTTTGTTTAATTCGTGCCCTCGGACTGGATTCAAATCGACGAGCAGGACATCCCCCCGTCTGATGGCATTGGGTGTACTCATTCGTCGAGATTCGCCCAGGCTTCGTCACTGACATGTTGCCACTCTTCATTGATTGTCTCGGCATTCTCAGCAGCATCCTTATAGGCGGCTGCCAGTTCGTCTTCCGAAGGTCCGGATTCCGAGACATCGACGATTGCGACAGTCACGTCTTTGTTCGCAAACTCCGTCCCGAGGTAGATCCGCCCACGGTCGTCCGTGGTGGCGGATTTGATCTCCGAGGCTTCCACATTCATCTCAATGCCCACTATTGCCCATTACTAGTTAAAGGTGAGGCGCATTGCATGTCGGACAGTGAATACACACTACCTGAGACTTACCCCACCGCGACTGTCTGTCGAACCGGGGCCATGAGGGCAATCCCCTCCGCGGCGGCTTGCTCCTCGATGGCGACCGTTGTCGAGGCCGAATCGTTCTCCGTCGCCACCTCGAGGGTGAGCGAGCCGGTCGACGGGGCCGTGTGGTTAAACGTGACCGTCGTCGATTCGCCCGGTTCGAGCGTGACGGAGTAATTCGCCACTTCGGTGCCGTTCGCCAGAAGGGCGACTTGCTGGTCGCCGGTGCGTTCGCCCGTGTTTTCGATCTCGGCTTCGGCGACGAATTGCTCGTCGACGGTCGCGTTCGTCGGGGCAGTGAGATTCGCGACTGCGAAGTTCGCCGGATCGGGGTCGCCGACGATGATGGTTTGGGTCACGGTATCGGTGCCGGCGGAGAGGCCGATTTCGTACTCGCCCTCGACCCCGATGACGTGTTCGAGGGTGACGGACTCTGCTTGGCCGGGCTCGAGGCTGACTTGGGTCGAGGTGTCCGTCCCCTGGCCGTCGACGGTGACAGTGACGCTGGCGTTGCCCGCGATGCCGCCGACGTTTTCGACGGTCGTCGACAGCGAGAACGTCTCGTTCGGCTCGACTTGATCGGGCGCCTCGAAGTCGGAGAGCTCGTAGGAGGCGGGCTCTTCGAGGTCGACGCTGATGGTGTCGCCATCGTAGATGGCCTGTTCGGGCACGGACACGGAGCCCTCCTCGGCGGGCTGGGCGAGGCCGAATTGGACGAGTTGTGGACTCTCGGCGGCGATGACGCGATAGTCATCGACAGCGGTGACGGAGGTGTTCGTGTAGCCGTCCTCCGGTCCGAGTTCGTTGTTGGTCGCGTACGGCACAGTTATGTTCCAGTTGCCATCCCCGTCGGTCTCGGTGATCTGGTTGTAGGTAAACTCGCGGCCGGTGTTCGTCTGGATATCGGCCTGGATCATCACCGAGTGATTGGCGTTTTGGGCCTGTCCTTCGAGCGTCGCACCCTCGACACGTTCGAACGTTTTGAGCTGTGGGGCTTGTCTGACGTCGAACAGCGTCACCTGCGGGTTCTGCAGGGCGACCTGGAGTGGTGAGGCGCCACCGAGGGCCTGAGAGGGATAGAGCAGGCGGACGTTGATGAGCGTGCCCTGATCGCCGACCTGGACGGAGCCAAACAGCGTGGTCTGTTCGCTTTCGTGAACGAGGCGATAGTGATCCTTGCCAATCCCGTCGTCGTAGTATAACGAGGCAAGCATCGTGTTGTGGTAGGTCTCGTCCAGGCCAGTGGCGTTGATCGTCTCGCCGGTGGTCGGACTCGCGTTCGGATTGATCAGACCCTGTGGATCGTACACTTGGAACTCCTGCGTACTCGTGAAGTCGTCGAAGGAATCGTCCGTCCAGCCCGTAATCGCCTGGAACTTGCCGGGGTTGAACGCGGCGATTTGGTCGTCGATCATGACGTACTTGATCGGTTCGCCCTCGTTATCGCCCTCGGCGATCATCTGTTCGAGCTCCTCGGTCGGAACGTCGGTGACGCCGTCGCCGGTGGCCTCGATGGCATCGAGGACGGTCTCAGCGCGTTCCTCGGATTTGCTCATGAAGAACGTCGCGGCGGAGCGGGCGTTCTGTTGGAAGGGGTTGGCGTGTGGAATGCGCTCGGCTTGGGTGGTGATCAGGTGGCCGTAGTCCCACCACGCCATGACACCATACGAACCATCGGGATAGTCATAGCCGCTCTCGCCGGGGTGTGGATAGGTCCCGGTGTACTGCACTTGATCGGCGTTGTCGTACTCACCGTAGTTGCCAGGCGCGGGCGTGTTGTCCTGCATGAACTGGTTCGGACCGGACCAGATCGAAGCGTCGGAGGAGGGAACGGCGCTGTCGCCGACGTCCATCGCGGTGGTCGAGGCCAGCGGTGGAAGGAGCGGGACGAACAGTACCATGACGATGATACCGAGGGACATCGCCTGATAGGACTTGATGTTGGTTACTTTCGTGAGGCGATCCAGTTGGAGGAGATTGAACGCCCACGCGACGACGACGGCGCTGAGGACCGAGACGGGCATGATCAAGTAGTAGAAAAACCGCACCTGCGTGAGGGCCATGCTCAAAAGGAACAGCCCCCACACGACGACGAGGAGGTGTTCGGCGCGGTATTCTTTCCCGGCGAAGGGGCGGGTCAACAGGACCGCCATGCCGAGGAACATCGCATAGATGGCGAAGCCGAACTGGTTGAACAACTCGTCGATGGGATTCGATGGCGGGCGGGCCTCCTGCACGGTCAGGGCGGTCGTACTCGGATCGAACGGGAGGAGACGACCGGTGAGGTTGGCGTAGATCATATTCCAGACGTCCGGAAGCACGAACATGAGGCCGAGGACGCCGATGACAAGCAAACCGGCGATGCCGACGGGATAGGAACGCCGCGAGAGGTCCCACCGACCCCACATGCGCGCCAGCCATGCCATGAAGAGGATGCCGGCGGCCGTGAGGAGAATGAAAAACGGATGAAAGAGGGTGAACGTCGTCGGCGTGGTCTCGAAGATATAGCGGTCAAGGACTGGCAGCGAAAAGAGCGCGGCCGAGCCCAGCGATACGATGCCGACGTAGGCGATGTATTCCGGGGTGGAGCCGCGGACGTACTCGATGGAGATGGCGATGATAAAGAACACGCCGATAATGCCGATGAGGACGATGCCGGGCGGCCAGACGAGTAGGTAGGCAGTGATGGCGAGCCCGGCGAGGAGGCTGAACAGCGTCGGGCGTTTGAGCGCCGCCCAGTCGCGATCGAGGATGAGTTCCCACACAGGTTTTTCCTGTTCGCCGACGCGCAGCGCGATCATCAACGCGAGAACGGCGAGCGACATGAACAACACCTCGCCGAGGTGGTGATCGAAAAAGCCGGTGGTGGAACGTCTGAGGAACTCGCCGGGGGACAACGCGAGGATGGCGACGCCGGCAAGCGCAGGGAGACGACCGGCGAGGCGTTCGCCGATTTTGTAGACGGGAATAGCGACCAGCACCGCGAGCAATGGACCGCCATAGAGGACGGCGGTGAGGATGTCTCCTTCGCCGGGGGAGCCCAGCCCGATAATCAGCGCGAAGAAGGCGATAATTTGGTCAAAGAGCGTCCCGAACTGCCCGGTGAAATTACCGGTGGGAAAGCCGGTGAAGATGTCGTACGGGATGGTGAAGGGAAAGTTTTGGACCGTCCACTCGGTCGTGCGGAAGTGATAGAAGGAGTCGACGGCTTGCAAACTGAGTTCGTCAGTGCCGGTGAACCGGCTGACGGGTCGGATCCGGACCCAGAACATGAAGCCCATGAAGGCGGCGAGGACGGCGATGTGGTAGTGGCGCTTCGCGATTGAGACGACGTCTTCGGCGGTGAGGGCATCGGACGTCTCGGCCTCGGCGCTCATTGCCTGTGGACAGGCCCATCGCAGGAATAAGGTTTCTGAAACGCCCGGCGTGAGACGCGGTGCATTAAATGCCTGCTCCGAATACGTTTGACCAATGTTGGTCTCCGTCGTCATCTGTAGTCACACGATCGATCGCTATGATGACGTAACGGAGGCCGTCGAGAGCCTCAAGCGCCAGACGTACGACGACGTCGAGATCGTACTTGTGGCGGACGGGGATGAGGCGTTATGTGATCAGTTTCACGAGACATACGGGGCCGAGTCAGACATTGTGATTCGCTGTAATGCGGAGAATCGCGGGTTATCGGCAAGCCGAAATGTAGGTGTCGACGCGTCATCTGGCGAGATTATCGCGTTTCTCGACGACGATGCGATCGCCCATGAGGACTGGCTGGAAGAACTCGTTTCTGTGTATCAAGAGTCGGACGCGATCGCGGTTGGCGGCGAGATGGTTGCGGAGTGGGTCGATGGGAAGCCCTCGTTTCTCCCGGAGGAATTCTACTGGCTTGTCGGGGTGACACATCGAGGCTTTGGCAATCCCGGCGACGAAGTCAGGAACACCTTCGGATCGAACATCTCGTTTCGCCGGGCGGTTTTTGAGGAACTGGATGGGTTCGATCCCGACGTTGGCCGGCGGGGTGCGCGAAATCTGCAAGCCGACGAAACGGTGTTTTGTGCCCGCATGCGGGAAGTCTTCGGACACGGCGTGGTGTATCATCCTGAGGCGAAAGTTGCCCACAAGGTCTTCGCGTATCGGACGCGGTTTCGGTGGTTGCTCGATCGGGCCTTCTGGCAAGGATATTCGAAATGGAGGTTTCGGGGACTGACGGACGGGGGAGCTGAGACGGCTGAATCGACGTTTTTGAAGCAGTTACTGGTGCGGTTCATTCCCAGCCGAGTGAAGTCCCTCGTTCGTCGGCCTTCTTTCGCGAAACTCAAACAACTGGTCGCGATTGGGGTCTTTACCGGGGCCGTCGGATTGGGCTTCGTCTATGGAATGCTTCGGTCATTGATTCGCTGATCCTCATCGATATCCGAGTTGGTCCAGCCGATCTTCGACGACGGTCGAGACGGTCGTCCCGGCCTCGGAGCCATCGGGCCACGCAGGTAACGCGGCATGGAGGTGGTCTCGCACGTCGGTCGGGAGCTCGGTTGGTCGTTCCTCGGGTAGATCGAAGCCAAGCTCCGTCTCGTCTCCTTTAGAGACGATCAGTTTGTGGTCATCGAGGTATGCGGCCTTCTTTTCGAAGCCGGACATGCATCCTTCGATGATTGGGATCCGATCCTCGGGGACCGGCTCGGTGAGGGAGTAGCCCGCTGTGTCTTCAAATGGGATCCCAACGATATCCGCAATGGTGGGAGCGAGATCCACGAGCGAAATCGGTCTCTCGAGGCAGAGATCCGCATTGGTGCGAAATGGCACCCGGGCGAGCGCTTCGTATGGGGTACCGCCGTGGCCGACACAGCCAGACCCACCGAAATGTTCGACGTCAAGCTCGACGTGATCCCACAGCAATTCGCCGTGATCGGCCGTGATGAATAGGAGGGGATCGATTCCGGCTGCGTTGAGGTTGTCGATGAGATCGGCGATGGCGTCATCGACGTAGTCGACGGTCGCGTCGTAAAGGCGACGACGGTGGTTTCGATACCGTTGACAGTCGTCGTCACAGTCGATGTCAGTCCGGTACCGCCACGTCTGGAGGTCTTGGATAGAGCGATCAACGTCGTGACTCCCCCAATACGACGGGGGAGGATCGAGCGGAATGTGGGGGTCGGCGAGGTGAATGAAGGCGAAAGTTCGCTCTCTCCCTTGGATCCACGAATGATATGCGTCAAGGACGGTTTCCGCTCGGGAGTTTACTTGGTGAAACAATGCATGCTTGTGAAATCGCCCTTGCAACGCTACGAACGGCGTGTCATGCCCAAAGCCACCGAACGTCTCGTACCCAGCCCCGGCCAGATGTTCGGTGAGCGTTGGTCGATTTTGTGGCAGGCGAGGTGGGAGCGTTAATCGATCATCGGTGTCTTTTTCGTCGTGTTGGCGTATGGCGCCATGCTGATTGGGATATTCACCGGTCACCATAGAGGAAACTGCGGGAAATGTCCAGGTACCGGGCGTGATAGCATCGGTTCCGGGGAGGGATGTGAGATACGGGGTTGTGGTTTCTGATATGGCGTCCGTTCGAACTGCATCGATGACGAGACAAAGGATGTGATCGGGTGCGTCCGGATCTGGCTGGGCGGTTGGAAACGATTTTGCGCCAAATTTACGATCCGCCCGTCGCGTCTGGTAGCTGTCGTATGGGATCGCGACAAGTCGTTTGATACTCGGCGGGAGCGTTTCGATCAACGTGTGTTTGAGATTCATCGCGGTATCGAATCCAGCTTTCGTGCAAGTGAATTTCACAAGGTGGGCTTTTGGTCTGGCGGTCTCCGACTCGACACCTTTTAACGGTCCGTTTCCGGACACTTACGCGCATGCCAACGGCGCTCGTCACCGGGGCTGCGGGGTTCATCGGCTCTCATCTCACCGAGGAACTCCTCGCTCGGGGCTGGCGTGTCAGAGGGCTCGATGATCTATCGACGGGCTCACTGGCCAATCTGCAATCAGTACTTGATCGTGATCGATTCTCATTTATTGAAGGGGATGTCACCGAAATTGGCGCTGTCAAAGACGCCATCGACGGCGTCGATCATGTGTTCCATCAGGCAGCGTTCGTGTCCGTCCCACGGAGTTTTCAGAAACCTCGGGCGGTGACGGCCACCAACAGTTTGGGGACGGCCACTGTCGTCGAGCAAGCCGTTGAGACCGAGGTCGATAGCCTCGTACTCGCCTCTTCGACGGCTGTCTATGGCGATCCAGCGCAAGTGCCGATCCCGGAATCGCACCATCTCGAACCGGCGTCACCGTATGCAAGTTCCAAGGCATACGCCGAGCGGATCGCCAGACAAGCGAGTAGTGATTCCGACCTCACGGTCACCATCTTGCGGTATTTTAACGTCTACGGTCCAAGGCAGGATCCTTCCGGAGACTATGCGGCCGCCATTCCAACGTTCATCAGGAGTATGCTCAAAGGTGAACAGCCAGTTGTCTATGGAGACGGTAAGCAGACTCGGGATTTCGTGTACGTTGGTGATATCGTGCGAGCGAACCTCATGGCGGTCCATGGCCCCGGTGGAACGTTCAATATTGGATCAGGGATTGAAACGTCAGTGAACGACATTATCGAGATTCTCGCTCAGCACCTTGACGTGGAGGTTGAACCTCGCCACGACGACCCACGTGCCGGCGACATTCGTCGGTCCGCGGCGTCAATCGATCGTGCGCGAGAACACCTCGGATTTGAGCCGACTACGCAACTCGATTCGGGGTTGGAAACGACGATTGACTACTTCGAGCGGATGTGACCGATGTCTACCGAGCCGAACGAGTTTGACGACATCTGTCTGATCACCCATCCATTGAGCGATGCCGGCGAGAATGCGACCCGATCGCTGTTGGACATCCTGACGGCGTTAACGACTGTCTCGGTGGTGACGATCGATCTTCCCGAGGATTCTACCATCAGGTCATCTCATCCCGTGACGGAACTGTCTTCGACAGGAACGACAGGAACCATCGTCCTAGATGCACTCCGGTTTGCGGTCAACCAGCTTCGAATGTGTGTGGCTATCGCGAGACGAAACGAGTCGGTACTTTGGTTCTTTGGCTCGACAAGCTATCTGTTACCCATACTGTTTGGCAGACTTCTTGGTCGGACAGTCGTGGTGCAACCTCGTGGTGATGTACCCCTAAGCCTCAAACTCCAGTGGGCCGACCGGATGCCGAATATGTTAGCAGCCGGTCTTGCCGGCACCGTGGGATTGATCGAGCGTCTGGGATTCAGATTGGCGACCCACATCGTAACGTATACGCCCTCGATGGCGGTCGAACTCGGATTGGATCGATACGATGGGAAGCTCCACACTGACGGGGCAAGATACGTTGACACGGAGGTGTTCTATCCCAAAATCCCCTTCGAGGAGCGGGAATTGGTTGTGGGCTACCTCGGCCGACTCGACGAGGAGAAGGGCATCAGGAACCTGGCCGATGCTGTAAAGCAGTTGCCGGACAATGTGACCTTCGTCTTCATTGGCGACGGCGACCTTCGGGACTGGCTCGAATCCGAACTTGCCGCAGAGATCCAGTCGGAACGCGTGGAGATCACTGGCTGGGTGAACCACGATGCCGTTCCGGAGCAACTCAGCCGGTGTCGGTTGCTTGTATTTCTATCCACTCCCACGGAAGGGCTTCCGACATCGATTCTCGAAGCGTTCGCCTGTGCAACGCCCGTCGCGGCGACCCCAGTGGCAGGCGTGCCCGACGTGGTCGAAGACGGTGAAACTGGTGTCATACTGGAATCGTCCGAACCGAAAGAAGTGGCGAGAAGTCTAGAAACCACTCTTGACGATTCGAGGCTACACGAATGGAGTTCGAACGCTCGGACCCTTGTGGAATCTCAGTATAGCTTGGAAGCAGCCACCGACCGGTATCGAACGATCTTGGACAACATCGCCGCATAGTGGTAAACGAGGACGTATCCGTCCACTGATCCTCGAAAGGGCATTCAGAGTGTTTGTATAGGAAGTCCTTAACTACGGTCGGGGGAAACCTGCCTGCAATGACCGTGGTCGTGCTCGGTATCGATGCGCTCGATCCCGACCTCGTCGACGAGGCCGATCACCCACATTTAACGTTAGACGCTCACAGCGATATCGATACTATCGTCAGCGCAACGGGGGAACCGAGCACCCACGAACTCTGGCCCACCATCATTACCGGGTTGCGACCGGAGGAACACGGATTACAATTGGACGATGGTATCACGTGGGAGCATCCAATTTTGAACGTAGGTAGTTCGATCGCTGCTGTGGTCCTTCCCGACTCGATTCGGACACAAATCGGTGCGTGGTTGCTCAACAAGACCGAGCAAGACACGTTTCGTGTATCTGCCGATTATTACGAGAAGAACGGTATTTCGACGGTTTTCGATGGTCGTGACGCGGTCGCAATCGGGATTCCAAACTACGTGACCGATCCCGAGTCAGAGGATCGAGAACACCAGCTTCGACGGCGGCTTGGCGATTTGTTCGAGCGAGACCCGGATCACCGCTCGGGGCATCGGTCCTCAGACCCTGACTCGTTTTACGAGCTGTGCATGGAGATGGCTATGATCCGCATTGCCCGCGTTCGACGAGCCCTACGCGGACGGCGATACGAGCTCGTCTTTGGCTATACGAGCGGGCTCGATTTGATTGGTCACGTCTCGTATGACCGTCCGAAGCTTCAACACCAGGCGTATCGGGAGTTGAACGAGTTCGTGGGGGAACTCAAAGCCGATCTCGCCGAAGACGACGAACTGGTGTTGGTGAGTGACCACGGGCTGCAGGACGGATTGCACACGGATTCGGCGATGCTCGCAGCCACGGATCGATCGATCGTCTCCCGGGTTGAGCGGGTGACCGACGTTCGGTCGGCCATCGACGCAACGCTGTCTGGTGGTGATCACGTTCCAAAGGATCGAGATTTGGATTCCCCTTTGTCTGAGAAATCTGGGGAAGAGATCAAGGAACACCTCGAGGAGTTGGGCTACCTATGAGCCCCTCCAAGCCGAACATCGTCTGGCTGACGTTGGACAGCGTCCGTCAGGATCACACGACGATGGGGGGGTATGAACGGAATACGACGCCCAATATTCAGCGGCTCGCGGATCGGTCCGACGCCGTCGCCTTCTCGAACGCGATTGCTCATGCGCCCGCGACCCGGCCCTCCGGACCGTCGATTCTCAGTGGCACCTATCCTTCTCGACACGGGACGTATTTTGGGGATCGAACCGCGTTTTCCGAAGAGTTGCCTACAGTAGCTGAGTTGCTCTCTGAAGTCGGCTATCGGACAGCCGCAGTGTCGAATAACGGGTTTGTTGGACCCGCTACCAATGTAGACAGAGGCTTCGACGAGTTCACGTTGTTGGGTTCTACGCCACGGGAAATATGGCGTAATGTGGGGTCGATTTCGCTTCTCAAGTACCTGCTCCAGATTCGTCGACATTCGGTTGGCTTCTCAACTGATGTCCATGCGCACTCGGGGGCATATCTCGTGAATGAACTCGCAAAACGACAGGTTCGTGACTTCGCAAACCGCCGAGAACCGGGCTTTCTCTATGTTCACTATAACGAACCCCACCGTGCATACTACCCGCCATTACCGTATTTAGATGCGTTTACTGACGATTTAGAGGTGTCCTCGAAAGAAGCGGCGTCCATCGCGATGGATGTCCACCACAATCTCTTGGACGTGATCGCCAACGGCATCGACCTCGCTGACGAGGAACTGAATGCTTTGAAGGCGATGTACGATGCAGAGATCGCCTACACTGATGAACGGGTTGGTGCGTTGCTCGACATAATTGACGAGAATCTCGAAGACACTATTATTGTCGTGACTTCGGATCACGGCGAACTGTTCGGCGAGGACGGCATGCTCGCTCACAAGTTCAGCATGCACAACGCCGTCCTCGAGGTCCCACTCGTTGTTGCGGGCGTCAATAGTCTGGATGATGGGGGGTTGGTTCAACACGCGGACGTAATTGAGACAGTTCTCGACTGTGTCGGCGCTGATACCCGTACCGTCCAGGGTGTGGACCTTCGGGAGAGCCGTCGGGAGTATGCAATCAGCCAATATCCCGGCGGCTCGCTAAAGCCGCTATTGGACCGGAACCAGGAGTTTCCTGACGATCGGTACCCCACCGAACCTTACTCGGTGATCCAAGACGGTACTCACAAGTTCGTCGAACGCCCCGGCGAAGGTCGACTTTACGAACTCCCCGACGAGGAAATGGACCTCCAGGACACCGAGGTCGACGTGGCGGAGACGCTCGCAGGCGAGCTGTCCCGCTGGAAGGAAGTGAGCGGTCGACCGGCGGGGGATGGGGATGATACCGTTGAAGTCGACGACTCCCTCCGAGATCAGCTCGCGGACCTAGGCTACCTCGAGCACGAAATGTGAGGAGTACGGTCCTTACCCTCCCGACATAGAAGGCCACCCCGGCTCATCCGTACCCTGAGGGGGACACGTTCGGGTACATATGCATCCACGGTCATCGAGATGCCCTCGAATCGCTTCCGCAGCGTCGTTTATATGGGCGTTCTCCGGCTCATCCTGGGCGATTGGCATGTGGACCGAGGAAGCAATATTTCGTTCGATTGCCTCGCAGGTGTCGAATATTGATGCCACTTTGTTGACCATACTTTGATTTGATGTCCCGGGCACCGCAGTGTGTTTGTGGACGCGTCTTGGAGCTTGTGATCACAAACTAAGACAAGTTAGTCCCAACTATGGAGAACTTTCCCACGTTCGCAGATAAGCTCGTAGATTTCTCACCACTTGCTCTTGGAACGCTGGTCAGTGAAATCGATAGGTTCGACGAGGTCAGCCCGTAGGATTGATCGATCATGGATTCGTACCCCTACAACTGGACTGCCCGCCTAGTTCGTGTGATTAGAACCATGGAGAACTCGGTACGAATCTCTTAAAATCGTTGTCAACATCGAGTGCTTCGGGCTCTCGTCTTGGTCGAGATCTAATCGAAAGTATCTCTGAGATCTTACCGAGATGGTTCGCTAGGTCTTTCTCCGTCATTGTAACCGACATAGTCGGAAATACCAATAGTCCGTGTGTCGACGACGTCAAATTACATTTCACTATTTCGTTTCCGATAGAAATTTGAAGACATCCAGAAAACGACGCCTCCGTGTTCTGGAGAAGCAATGCCCCAAACTTGACCCGAATTACATTCGGTAGGACTCTACTGGAGAATGTGCTTTCGAGTTATAATAGCAAGTGCCACCCACGCGATCTCGGACTTCAATTTAAGCAAGGGATCATGTTACTAAACCCCGCGAAAGTAATATACTACTGCTTGAGGAGGCCTGACTCATCCGGTGCTGTTCTGTTTATCGAGTTTATCTCAGAAATGATATCAAGGGCAATGTTGGGATGGCGCTCTTCTACGAAGTTTGAGTCAAGCGTGTCGAGTCCCAAAATGAATCGGTTAACCAAAATTCTATTGGCCCCAATGGGATACCAACTTACGATTTGAGTGGCTTCCCAAATGTTTCCTTTCTATAACAACAACTCGGCACCACACTCTATCACCCCCCACCCGCCTAGCGTGGAAAGTCCGTCCAGCGCAAGGGGCCACACAATTCGGGGAATATGTCGTATTAGACGTATCCCAAATCCTCCAGTCGGTCGGCAGTCTCCGCCGACACGTCGGCTCGTCTAATAGTCTCCAGGTCTGCGAGAGCGTTGCTCGCAAAAGTTTGCAGTTCGTCCGGTGTATCTTCGGGCTCGACTGATTCGCCGTCTTGTTCAGCATACGCATTTCCGGTGGACTCCAGAACCAGTCGCCAATTGCCCTGATAGGCTGCGACAGAATCCACTTGAACACGATGGTCGAGAGTCGCACGGTCAATATCCGGGTAACGGTCGTAGAAACAGCGGTCGGCAAGCGCTGGGTACTCGCAGAGGACACGATCGGCAATGAGGTTCTTTGGCTCCAGATCTGAGATCGAGTTTTGAGGATTACTCGCGGTTAGAAGAAAGTCGTAGATATCTTTGAGCGAAGCAAAATCATCGATTGGATTGGTCTCAAGCGCGGGGTTGGAGATTACCAATGGAACACGGGCTAAGGCGTCGCTGATCGAGGCCTCATGGCCAAAGCGGCGACGTCCCATGGAATCCGTTTCACCGAGGTTCTCGCCATGGTCGCCGACCACGACAACGATCGTCTCCTCACGGATCCCGGTGTCTACAAGCGCGTCTACGAGTCGCTCCAAGTGCCGGTCGACCGACTTGACGGATGCCATGTAGAGCTGCTGGAGCATCTCGACATCGTTCTCATCGAGAGCGTGGTCTTGCACTAGTCGTACAAATTCCCAGGGTGCTGCGATGTTATCATTGAGTCGCTGAAGCTCAGATTCCGACAGTGTCTCGCCAAGGTATTCACGCTGCAGGTCAGGTGGTGGACGGTACGGCCGGTGCGTGTCCATGTAATTTGCGAATGCGAAGAACGTTTGATCCGCATCGGCCTCTCGACGGATCGCCCGCTCTAATAACGTCGTGTTCTTCTCCGGTGAGTACGCGTGCTGGGGATTCGGTGCGAACGTTTGGTGAGGAATCCTCGTGAGCTGGGGTACAACCCGGCGTACGCCGACGTTGACGCTGACACTCGCGAGATTCGCGAGGCTCCGGGCCGGCCGTTCGTGACCGAGAGCGGCCCTAAACGTCGCCGACAGGAGTTCGATCGAAGTCGCATTCTCTTGGTGATTCCGTAAGAAGGTGTACGTGTCCATACCCAATTCGAACGGTTCTGGTGTCTGAGTGTACCGGAACTCGTCGAATGCTCGGTCGAACGCCCATAGCGGACTCAAGAAGCCGTTTCCGGATACACCGATGTTACGGTAGCCGCGCTCGGAGAGCGAATCAAAAAGGTTAGTCGGCGCTTTTTCTTGGCTCGGTTGGGTCACGCCGTGTACGTGTGGGTACTCTCCGGTGAAGATGGACGCGTGCGACGGCTGGGTCCAAGTTCCAGGTGCGATAGCATTCTCAAACCACACTCCACGCTCCCCGAGTTCACGGAGCGCTGGGGCATAGTTTCGTGCGCAGTCAAGTCGACATGCGTCGAGTACTACCAATAGGATATTCGGTTGCGAAAGAGACCCCATTTTTGGTTGTCAAATGGTGAGGCTGCTCGGACAAAAACGTTGTTCGAATTGTCGACCGCACTGTATAAATACTTGATTTTGGGCAGCGAACGTCCGAAGCCATGTTTCGACGATCGAGCTATCGGCATTGCAGAAGTGGGTTCCAAATTGTTCAGTATGGCGCTTGAACTCTTTGAAGACACTTACGACGAAGATGGGGTGCCCCTTGTATTCGTATCGGAACCGCAGCACGAGTGCTCCGTTTCTTCATATGACACAATACCCGATCCCAACAACCGATACGTTTTTTGTTGCGAAAGTAGATTTCAGCCACGGGCCACTCGAACTTCTGCCGCCTCATCCATCAATTCCAATCGGAACAGCACTCTCAGGTATCCAGTACGAACGGGAATATGATTGGTGGAATGCCTACCTCATACGTGGGCTAAATGTTGGGGTAGTGGGGGAAGGCCACGGTTCGTCGACATAAATCCTTCTCGAAGTGCTGTCCACATGGAGCAGTGGCACCACTCTACATCCTCGGCGGTCAGGCGAGCAGATCGTCGACTATTGTCCTAGCGAACGCATCCCAGGTATGTTCCCGTTCGACGAATTCCCGGCCGCGCCTTCCCATCGCCTGCCGCTCGTCATGTCCAAGAGCACGCAATTCTGCGATAGCGTTGGCGACTGAGTCTGGATCGGGTTCCGACACGGTCCGCCCAAGATTGTGTTTTGTGACGAACTCCAACTCATCCATCTCGCGGACGAGTACCGGCCGTTCGCACGCGAGATATTCGAAGACCTTCACTGGTGTCGCCGAGGATTGGCTTCGAACGGCGTATAAGACGTCACATGCCGACAAGTAGGTAGAGACCGAGTCGTGCGGGATGAATCCCGCAAAGCAGACGACATCGGCCACCCCGACCTCGTCCGCGACCGAACGAAAGTGTTCCAGCTCAGGCCCTTCGCCGATCAGGAGGACGCGGACCTTGTCCGGATCATCGAGGCGACCCACTGCGCGGAGTAGCACGTCGACCCGGTGGCGTGGTTTCATGCTTCCGACAAATCCCACGACGAAATCCGCGTCAGCATCGAATCCGATCGCCTCCCGTGCTTTGTCAATTGGCTCAGGTTGGAATTTTTTGGCGTCCACTGCGTTGGGGAGCAGCCTAGCTGGACGCTGGTCCGAACATCGACCCCGGTTGGCGTCCGCTACGATCTCCTGGCTAGCCGCGTAGACCTCGGTCGCCGTCCGGACATTGAACCAGAACAGGCGAGTTAGGAGCCAGCTGACCTTAAGTCGTCTGTGGGAGTTCCCGCGAGCGAGAGCGATGTACGAGAGGTCGTAACGCCGCGCGATGAGAGGTGGAGCAAGCATATCCGGAGCAAGTCGGGCAACCATGGCGTCAGGGTCGTCTCTGAGAACCGTGTTCCGAAGGACGCGAGCGACATCGAATACACTCCAGATTCGCTCACCGATGGAAGGTTCGAGGGACCGAGAAACAAAGTGGTCGAGTCGATCGACTGTACCATCAAACGAGGCCGGGTACTCGCTTGCTGGTTCAGGACAAACGATGGTTGTGTCTACGGCGTCGCACCGGGAGAACGCAATTGCCATGTTCCGGGAAGTGATGTTGTGCCCTTCCCGACCTGTCAGGTCGGACTTTGTCACGAACAGTAGGCGGAAATGATTGGACGACATGTGCACGGAAGTAGTGCCGATTCAGTAATGGTTAATCTTGCCTCAGCCCCCTCAAAATAGTTATGATAATCCGGCTCGGGGCTTGGTCAACCACGGGTCAAAGGAAAGGGAAGGAGAATATGCCGGCGATTCACCGGGGCGGTTTCACAAGGTATATCCACTGGACAACCCTTCAGACACCAAACAGGAGAGCTTTCCTATGGAAGTCCCATTCACAGACATTTATGTCGACGACGAGATCGTCGGGGCGGTGGAATCCGTACTCGAGAGCACCCGCTACATAAAGGGTCCAGAACTCGGGTCGTTTGAGGATGCCTTCGCAGAACAATGCGGTGTAGACCATGCTGTCGGCGTCAGTAACGGGACAGCGGCAATCCTCCTTTCTCTGCAAGCGGCCGGCGTTAAAGCTGGCGACGATGTGTTCGTCCCGGGACACACGTTCTTCGCCAGCGTCAGCCCGATCTTGGCGCTCGACGCCAATCCCGTGTTCGTTGACGTGGACCCGGATACGTACTTGCTCGACCCGACCGAGCTCAACGCCGCGATCAAGGACGCAGATAACCCCGCCGCCGTCATCCCGGTGCACCTCTACGGGCAGATGGCCGACATCAATCAGATTAAGGCGTTGGCCGACGATCACGACCTTGCCGTTGTCGAGGACTCGTGCCAGGCCCACTTCGCGGAGCGCGCTGGTCGAACGGCGGGTAGCATCGGGGACGCGGGCGCGTTCAGCTTCTACCCTTCGAAGAATATGACGGTCGGCGGCGACGGCGGAATGCTGGTGACCGACGACGAGGAACTCGCCAGCCGAGCACGGCAGCTCCGCAACCACGGTCGTAACGAGGACGGGGAGCACGTCGTGCTTGGATTAAATTACCGGATGGACGAGGTCAGCGCGGTCGTAGGCCACGAACAACTCCAGCATGTCGAGGAGTGGAACCGGGCCCGAAATGACGCCGCAGCCGCTTACGACAGCCTGCTCGCTGATGTCGAAGCCGTCACGACGCCCACCGTCGCCGACAACGCTTTTCACGTCTACCACCTGTACGTAATCCAAGCGGAGGACCGAGATGGACTCCGAGAGCATCTCGAGAAGAACGGCGTCGATACTGGGATTCACTACGAGACGCCGGCCCATGAGCAACTGCCGGTCATAGACCGGATCGGCAAGACAACGCTTGAGCGCACTGAGCGCCTTTGCGACAGGATACTCTCTCTCCCGATGCATCCGCGAATCAGCGAGGAGGAGATTGAGTACGTATGTGAGAAGATTAAGGAGTACTACCGATGAACTACGCGGTCATCGGGACTGGGTACTGGGGATCGAACCACGCGCGGGTTGCCGCCGAGCTACTCGACGACGGCGAGGTTGATGAGGTCACATTCTGCGACGTGGACGAAGATCGCGTTGCCGAGTTCGCCGACCGGTACGGCGTCGACTACGTTACGGATTACAAGGCGCTCCCCGAGCGCGGAATCGACACCGCAACGATCGCCACGCCGTCGACGACCCACCACGAGATCGCGACGCATCTCCTCGAGGCCGGTGTTGACTGTCTAGTCGAGAAGCCCCTCGCCCTTGACAGCGAGACCGCGTGGGACATCGTCGAATTGGCCGATCGTGAGGACCGCACACTCGGCGTCGGGCACATCTTTCGCTACCATCCGGCACTCCGTGAGCTGAAAGAACGTATCGACCGCGGCGACTTGGGGCGGATCAAGTACGTTAACTCGAATCGCTTCTCCTTCCGCGTACCCCGCCAAACCACCGGTGTGCTCTACTCCCTGGCGGTCCATGACGTGGACATCTCGAACTTCCTCCTCGATCGAGAGCCCGAGTCGATTTACTGTAACCTTGACTGCCACGTCCGCGAGGATGTCGATGAGACGGCAACGATAGTCCTTGATTACTGGGACGCCACGAGCGTGATCAATGAGTCCTGGCAGGTCCCCGTGTTCGGCAAACGCCGCGACCTGACCGTCGTCGGTACCGAGAAGGTCGCCTACATCGACTACCTTGAAGATGTCGTCGTCGAGCTGTACGACGCGACGGTCACCCAGTCCGACGGTGATTTCCGCGTCCGGGCTGAGGGCAAACAGGTCTACGAGACCGAACGCCGCGAGCCCCTTGCCGTGGAGGTCCGCGAGTTCCTCGCCGCCGCGCAGGCCGGTGAGCAGCCCGCCGCGTCGGGTGACGTGGGGGCCCGAACGGTCGACCTCCTCGAGCTGTCAAAGCAGTCTTCCGAGGAGAATGCGGTAATCAATGTCTCCTGATCAGTCGTCCCGGTAGCCGATCACCTCTGCGGGGTTGCCGGCCACGATAGCGTTTGGCGGAACATCATCGACTACCACGGCGCCCGCCCCAACCAGCGCATGCTCACCGACCTCGACGGGGAGCAGCGTGGCGTTCGTCCCAATTGACGCGCCCTCGCGCACCGTGGTGGCCTCCCACTCGTCGGGGTCGCCGCTTGGGGGACGCCGGTCATTGACAAACTTCGCGCCGTGGCTCACGAAGACGTCGTCCTCGATTGTCACCAGCGAGCAAACGAAGGCGTGCGACTGGATCCGGCAGTGTTTGCCGACCGTAGCGTCCGACTGGATCTCGACCAAAGACCCGATCATGCAGTCGTCGCCTATCTCGGCGCCGTACAGGTTGGTGAACCGCCAGACGTGACAATTCTCGCCAATCTCGCAGTTTTGGAGGACCGAGAACGCCTCGATTTCAGTTTCGTCTCCGACATCGCAGTTCTCGACGATGCGGAGCGTGTCATCGTCGCCGGGCATGGTCGCTGTATTTTGGCGGCGTACCTAACCGTTTGGTTTGCCGGGGTCGCTGCGCCGTGAACTGTCTTTGCATTTTGGCTCCTACGCGCCGAGGTACTTGGCTCAACCGACCGCTCCAACCGGTGAGCGCTTTGTTCGGCGATGATTCAGCCTGCTCGCGTCACCCAGGTCGTCTCCGTAGGGTCGGGACTTGGCCGTATAGTGCAGTATCGTACGCCTTGCGCAAGGAATCGAACTTGACGTCGAAGTGGTTGCGTCGCTTTACAGCGGCCCAATCGTTTTCTCCCAGGTGCTCCCGACTATCAGTCGCGAGATCATTTCGATGGAGCGCGATTACGCGATGTTGGTCATTGCTCACAGGCCCTCGACCGTCGAAAACGCAGATTGGATTTTTTCGATCGAGGACGGGGAGAGCGTCACGTCGAGGACTCACGATGAGATAGTCTCGGGTGACGGCACATACACGGAACTGAACGCGCTCCAGAACGGTGTTTAACGGTACGCAGCGAGCGCCCCATCCAGTTCGTCCACGACTCGACACTGGTCATCCTCAGTCATGTCATGACAGAGTGGCAGCGTGAGCAGGTTGTCCTCGAGCGCCGCCGAGGTTTTGAGGTCGCTGACACACTCGGCGTCGGCGAACGCCTCAGTCCGGTGGAGAGCGTGCGTACCGATCTGCGTCTCGATGTTTTGCTGTCCGAGGTACTCGATCAATGCGTCGCGGGTGGCGTCGTCGCCGGCCTCGACGTAGGCGGCATAGGTCTGGAAGTTGTGGTACGCACCGGCGATCTCTGTGGGTGGGTCGATCCGCTCGACGTCGGTGAGTAAGTCGGTGTAACGGTAGGCGAGTTCGCGCCGGCGGGCGACGATGTCGTCGAGTTTCTCGAGTTGAGCGACGCCGATGGCGGAGAGGACATCCGAGAAGCGCAGATTGGTCGCGTCGGCGCGGACGAACCCGATCTCGTCCTCGCGCTGGTCGGTGCCGAAGTTCTTGATCGATCGGATCGTTTCCGCCAACTCGTCGTCGTCTGTCGTGATCATCCCGCCCTCACCGGTGGTCATGATCTTTCTCGGGTGGAAGCTGAACACACTGACATCGAACTGTGAGCCGACGGCCTCGCCATCGTACTCGGAGCCCGATGAGCACGCGGCGTCTTCGATGATTGCCACGTTGTGGTCGTCGGCGATCGAGTTGAGTGGCTTTGTCCGAAGCGGTTGCCCGCCCCAGGAGACTGGTATGATGGCAGCTGTATCCTCACTGATTGCGGTGCGAGCAATGTCGACATTGATGTTGTACGTCTCCCGATCCACGTCGACGAGTATCGGAGTGGCATCGACTCGACGAACTGCGTTCGCCGTCGCCGGAAACGTGAAATCGGGGACGATCACCTCGTCGCCAGTGCCAATCCCGAAAGCCTCCAAAGCGAGTTCGAGTCCGGTCGTACACGAAGTAGCAGTAATCGCATGGTCTGCTCCGACGCGGGCTGCAAAGCCCTCCTCGAATTCCTCCGTGATCGGGCCTTGGGTCAGGAATCCTGAGTCCATGACCTGTTTTACCATCTCTAACTCTTCATCCCCGAGAACCGGCTCAATAAGCGGTATCCCCTCTCCCTCAGTCATAAGAAGAATAGGATATAACTACAGCTCCGCATTTGAAGCGTCTTATCTGCTCCCGTATTCAGTCGACGCTTAGGCATGAGCATTGTTACCTAGCCATTCTGAATACCAATTGATCGTCGACTCGAGACCTTCTCCGAAACTTGTCAGGTCTTCTAACAACCCCATCTCTACAGCTTTTGAGTTGTCTCCCAGGTGTCGTTCTACGTCTGCATCCCGTGACTCCACCTGTTCTATTCCTCCCTCCCACCCGGTAATGTCAATAATTTTACTAACTATCTCTTCTACAGACCGTTCTTGACCGGCGCAGACGTTGATCACCTCGTTTCTAGTTTGTTCATTCTGATACGCACCTACTATCGCTTCTGCTGTGTCACGCACGAAGATGTAATCACGGGTCTGGGTACCATCTCCGTGGATCACTGGAGAAATACCGTTCGATATATTCTCAATTGTCGCTGGGATTAGTGACGCATTCTGGTAGGTGTTTTGTCTCGGTCCATACGTGTTGAACGGCCTGATGATAGTTGCATCAATCCCAAATGTCGTTTGATACGATGCCACAATCTGATCAGACGCCGATTTACTTGCTGCGTACGGTGTCTTCGGATCTATGGGATGGTCTTCATCCATCGGGACTTTTTCAGCGTCACCATAAACCTCTGAGGAAGAGACCTGTACGAGCGTCTCTACCTCTCGCGATCGGGCGAGTTCTGCACACGCCAGGGTGATCGACACGTTGTTATCGTAATTTCGCCTCGGTTCGGTCAGTGAGGTGGGGAGTGGGCTAACGCCGAGATTGAATATCACATCAATATCGTGATTGGCAACGACATCTCTAACTTCACTTAGTCTGGCTGCGTCCCTTTCGACGACAGCAAGCTCAGAGTGAGTATTAGTTACATCCTGAAGATTCTGTTCGGATCCTGTCGAGAAATCGTCAAGAATGACTACGGAGTCAGGCGACAGGTTACAGAGCACCTCGACAACATGACTACCGATAAAACCAGCTCCACCGATTGCAAGGAAAGTCCTATCCTTAATACCCGTCACTTCTCGTAGTACCTCTCGTGTCTACGTAAGATTTCCTGTTTTCCCCAATGGATCTGAAATATACACTTTGGTCAAAAGCCCCCACTATGTTGGCTTCATAACTCCACTTTACTGAATAATGCAATTCAACCCCAACCATGGATCAAGGGAGTTCTAGTATTGTTTTGTATGGACCACTGTACTGGATTAGCATTTCTTGTGATAGATAAGTACGAGTCGAAATACAAATACGTGCCGGAGAACAGGAGACCGGCAATGACACATGACGACGTTAACCTCGTCGGAGTAACTATCGAAGAGGGTGCGACTGTGGGTGTCTCCTATGCAGAGGATTCTGATCGCCCACAGATTGGTCAGGAAAGCATCGTTCGAGCGGGTACAATAATCTATGACGACGTGATAGCCGGCCGCTCGCTGGTAACAGGCCATCACGCCCTCATCCGTGAAGAGACTGTGGTTGGTGAGAATGTTCTGGTCGGAACGAATGTTGTCGTCGACGGTGCAACTACCATTGGTGATCACGTGAGTATGCAAACGGCTGCCTACGTGCCACGCGAGACCAAAATCGGCAGCGAGGTTTTTCTCGGACCGAGCGCGACACTCCTGAACGATCCCTATCCCGTCAGGACAGACGTGGATCTCTGCGGTCCACGGATAGAGGACGGTGTCTCCATCGGCGCCAATGCAACAATCCTCCCTGGCGTCACCGTTGGCGAGGGCGCCTTCATCGCTGCGGGCGCCGTGGTGACCGACGACGTCCCGGCAGAGACGCTGGCGGCAGGCGTCCCCGCAGAGATCGAACCGTTACCGGCCCAGCTGGAGGGTGAGAACCAGTTATGAGCGAGATTCCGATCGCGGACCCGCAGATCTCAGAGGCTGCGAAGGAAGCCGTCTGCGACGTGCTGGACTCGGGAATGCTCGCCGACGGTGAGGTGGTTCGCCAGTTCGAAGAAGAGTTCGCCGACTACGTCGGCGTCGAGCACGCCATCGCCACGTCCTCCGGCACGACCGCGCTGCACGCGATGCTGGAGGCGGCGGGCATCGGCGAGGGCGACGTAGTCCTGACGACGCCGTTTTCGTTCATCGCGAGCGCGAACGCGATTAAGCACGCTGGAGCGGACGTGGCGTTCGCGGACGTGCGCCGTGACACGTTCAATCTGGATCCGGAGGCTGTGAGAGAGGTCCTGGCCGAACGGGACGACGTGACTGGGATCATGCCTGTCCACCTGTACGGGTTGCCGGCGGACATGGACGCGTTCCGGTCGATCGCCCGGGAGTATGATCTCCAGTTGTTCGAGGATGCCGCGCAAGCACACGGGGCAACGCACGATGGTGAGTCGGTGGGGTCGCTGGGGGACGCTGGTGCGTTCTCATTTTACCCGACGAAGAACATGACGACCGGCGAGGGTGGGATGATTACGACCGACGACGACGAACTTGCTGAGCGGGCCCGTCGGTGGATCGACCACGGGCGGACCGGGCGGTACGAACATGCGGAGCCCGGATACAACTATCGGATGACGAATATCCAGGCAGCGATTGGGCGGGAGCAACTTGATCGTCTGCCTGCTTGGGTTGAAGATCGTCGTCACAACGCGCGGATGCTCAGGAATGGATTAGCCGAATCCGCCCGTGTGCAATTACCCAGGCGTCCAGACAACCGCCACCACGCTTTCAACCAGTTTACCCTACGGGCCGAACGCCGTGAAACCCTCCTTGACCAACTGTCAAGCACTGGCATTAGTTACAAGGTTTACTACCCATTGCTTATCACAGACCAAAGGATGTATAACAGTAAGAGGCCGTTCGACAGGGCGACAGAACTCACGGATACTGTGGTATCACTCCCCGTGTATCCGTCCCTCCAGGATCAAGATCTGAATATGATTATTGAAACGGTGGCCCAATTATGAGTGGAGAACCTGTTAGGGTGGCAGTTGTCGGCGTCGGGGAAATGGGCAGCAACCACGTCAGAGTATACAAAGAACTTCCGTCAGCGAATCTTGTTGGTGTCGTTGAATCGGATCCCGAACGTGCGGGCCAAATTGAAGAAGAGTATGACGTTAAATCATTCGCAACCATTGATTCACTTCCCGAAGGGGACGCCGTTAGTATCTCCGTGCCGAGTCACCTTCACAGGGACGTGGCGATTGAATGCATAGAGTGTGGTTTGGATGTCCTGGTGGAGAAGCCGTTGGCGACGACTCTCGACGACGCTCGTGCCATCGTATCTGCTGCCGAGGAAAACGACGTGAGGCTGATGGTCGGGCACATAGAACGGTACAATCCTGTTATCGAAGCCCTTGAAGAAATACTCGAATCCGAATCAGTACTGGCCTTCGATGCGCATCGACTAGGTCCCTACACAGAACAACTTTCCGACGACTGTGTCGTAACGGACCTGATGATTCATGATCTAGACGTCGTGACCCACCTAATCGCGGGCGATGTACGCCAGCTCAACGCTATCGGAAGCTTTGCTCGCTCCACCCAGAGCGACCACGCAATTGTCCAGATGGAGTTGTCCGGAGGTGCCATTGGGTCACTCACTGCCAGTCACATTACCCACGACAAGGTCAGGAAACTCAAAATCATGACTGAGGACCACTTCATCATCGTCGATTACCACCGGCAAAACATCGACGTTAAACATTGGGGCACCATCGGGTCGACGACGCTGGGGGAACAAAGCGGGTACAGAACAGAGAACATTGTCGAGAGTCCGTACGTCAACACACGGGAGCCGCTAAAAGCGGAACTCGAACACTTCCTCAACTGCATCCGAAATGATGAGACACCGATGACCGACGGGGAAAGTGGAGTCAAGGCGCTCTCTCTTGTCTCACGTATCAAGGAACAGATGGGTACTTAGACGCGCTTTGCCAATCCGACCCCGGTCTCCCCAAACCCGTTTCCGTTATAGAGCATGTACGTCTCAGAACGATGGTCGAAGACGTAAGGATAGGCCAGCATATCCGAGTCCCAGTCGTTTTGTGATGTCTCCAAATCGACTCGCTCGTCATCTCTCATCCACTCGATACCGTCATCTGATGTTGCATATCCGATACGGTACCCCACATTTTTCCTGCTGTAGCAGAACCACATTTCGTACCCGTCGTCGCGTGGTCTAATGCACGGCCGGGCGAGGGCCCACTCCTCGTCGTCTGCAAAATCCAGAACGGTGTTTCCGTCGGTTTTCCAATTCTGACCATCATTGGAAGTGGCATAGCGGAAGTTGTAGTACGGTTTCGGCGGATCGCCATCCACCCAATTCGTCGCCGAGGCATACCACATCTTCCAGTCCCCGTCCTCGTTGCGAACACACGGAGAATGCATGATGTATGGGTCGGCGTCAGATCGTTTTAATACCGGAGCACTGGAAACCCGGGTGAATCTACCGTCATCTCCCATTTGTGCAAGACCAATAGAGGCATAATATGGTACCCGTTTTCCTTCCATCCACCCTGTGTAATAGAGGTACGTTTCTCCGCCCTGCTCAACCAACCAATGAGGAAAGACACCACTATCGTCAAATGCACCCAATTCCCCCAATGAAAAGACCGGGGCCGGAGAGATATTGACGACCGTCTCTGTCTCGATGTCCACATCAGCGTATCCGATTCGTGACCGGTTTTCTGGACCCCTGGCGGAAAAGTACACCCTGTACACTGATGGTTGATCCTCCATCGGCCCAGATACGAGCGGGAGTTGAACGTGGGATTCTGCCCAGTCTACAGCCTCAGGCGCGATAAGACGGCCCTGCTTCTCCCAGGTCATTTGTCTCCCCCCGACTCATTACCGTTTTCTAACCGGCGTGCTGGGTTACCAACATATGTACCTCCTGGTTCAGTATCTTCAAGAAGAACAGTCCCTGCCCCGAGCGTACAGTTCTGGGCGACAGTTACCCCGTCCGCAATTGACGCATTGACACCTATGAAGCAGTTTTCGCGGACTGTTACTTGTCCCGATATTACTGCTTGCGACGTGACAAAACAGTTGTCGCCTACCGTTGAATGATGGCCTATGTGATTTCCGCTCCAGAGAACCACGTTATCCCCGATTTCGACAAAGGGCTGGATGGTTTGATCCTCGAATATAAAACAATTTTCGCCAATCTCTACCTTTCCCCAGTTCGAGAGCCGGGAGTTGGCGTATGTGCCGAAGTCATACCCTTTCTTCTGTCCTTCCTCGTACTTCTTAGCCCGTAGGGCGTTCTGGTCTCTATAGCCGACCGTCACCATCATTTCGTGGCTCTCGGGTGGAAATTCTTGTTCAATCTCCTCAAAAGGGATGAGGGGACGGCCCAAAAATGTATCCGAGTCCACGTAATCCCCATCGACAGTAAATCCAACGACTTCGTAATCGCTGTCGACATCAAGATAGTGTGCCGCGACCTCCGCGAAACTTCCAGTCCCAAACAGTACGAGGTCGGTGGTCATTGAATACATTGGCGATGGAGTAACCATATTAATCTGTTTATTAGGCTCTGGGACAACCGAAAATGGAATAACGCATTCAATATAAGCCCCAAAGAATGATCGCTATCACTTTAGATGTCGACTGGGCCCCGGCCCAGATATTGACGGATTCTTTACAGCTGCTCGATCGGCATAACGTATCTGCGACGATTTTTTCGACTCACGATGATGGTGTTCAACCTGGTCATCACGAACGTGCCCTGCACCCGAATTTTTATGATGGTGATGGGGAGCGGAAGGTGCTGGAGGACTTATTAGATATATATCCTTCTGCGGTCGGCACGAGGTCCCACGGACTCTATACACACGGCCGACTGCAATCACTATACTCCGATATGGGCATCC
>CAZOFG010000023.1:0-23604 GCA_964579125.1 uncultured Halobacteriales archaeon
ACATTTTGCCAAGAGTAACCATTCCCGTCCGCATCGGTATCTATCTTCTCTGTAGACAGCGTTCCGACATTGTTGAGATCGGTTCCGCCGAGGTTGATGACCCCGCCCGATTTGGCCCGCAAATCATCGACATCGAGTTGGGTCAATTCGAGGGTTTCCTGATCCGCATACCAGTTCTCAACGTGGATCGCCTCCAACGGATTGCTGTCTGTGCCGACCTCGCCCTCAGCCACCTGCTGGGCGGTCGCCTCGTTGACGAGGAGCTTCGTGGTGCCGGCTGATCCGACGGCGATCGCGACGGCACCGCTGCCGGCCAGCGCGAGCAGCTGTCGTCGACTCAACCCCTGGGGTTTGTCCCCCGAGGATACCGCTTCGGTCAGTTGGTTCACCATCTCTTCGAGATGGGCGATGCGTTCCTGCAGGTCGTGGAGTGTGGGTTCCTGTGACATTATCTAACTCGTGAGGTGAGGAGTTCCCGGCGCAGGTACCACATCACGCCGATCGTGAAGGTGCCGATCAGCGCGATGCGTGGCGCATACGCCAGGACCGCGTGCTCGATGTTCGCCGGGATCGACCCCCAGCCGAGCGCCTGTACCGAGGGGTCCTGTGCCACGAGCGGCACGATCGCCTCGTACAGCGGCGCGGCGAACAGGATGATGCCGGCGAGGGCGAGCACCATCACGATCCAGGCGATGATGGGCCACATCAGCGACCACCCCGGGCCGCCGCCGCGGCGACGAGCATGATCAGCCCCAGCAGGATGATCACGAACGGCGTCGCCTCCCAGGCGGTTTCGACCCATGCGAGGCCGCTTGCGGCACTCTCGCCGGAGGTGTGCTCACGGCCGGCCGAGAGCAGCTGCGTGACCGGCGAGTCGAGGATGGCGATGAGCATCGCGCCGGCCAGTAGGGACGCCCCCCACGCGATGAGCGTGAGCGCGAACCCGATGCGCGACATTACCCCTCACCCCCGAAGTCCGGGTCCGTGACGTCGAGGGTGAGCCCGTCGAGGGGATTGATTACGTCGGCCTCGAACAGCTGGGCGTCGAAGGCTGATTCGTCAGGGTCGTCCTCGAACGCCGTGCCGTCGAAGTCCGGCAGCACGAACCTGAACCGGCGGCGTGGATATTGGCGATCACTGCCGTACTCGTTGAACAGCAAATCTTCCCCTGGCTGTTCGAATCTATTGACGGTGTCCGTCGGTGTTGCTGTTGGCGTGTCAGTGGGCGTTTCTGACGGGTACTCGGTGACATTCTCATTAATCGGGCTGACGCCCACGCCTTGCAACGGTCGGTCGTATGGTGTTGGATATTCCGTCGGCGTGGTATCAAACGGTGAATCTATATCGGTAACGATGTCGGGTGGTGTGTCGGATCGGGGAGGTGTATCCGGTTGGAAGCCAGCCCCAGGCCCTGTTCCAGGGGCGGTATCGGGCGGCGTCTCCAAGCCGATATCGAAATCGGTCGGGTCCGTTGGCGTCCAGGCGTCGTCCGTCGTGAGTTGGTCGTCGAGTGGCGCGTCGATAAGATCCACGTCATCTGGAAGCGGTTGCAAGCGGCCGCGTGAGCCGCCGATACCGGGCGCGTCGACAGCGGGCCGTTCCACCACGTCTCGGCCGGGGATTTCCTCGAGTCCCTCCTCGATCCTGTCCATGGCCTCGTCGTCACGTCGGACGAAGTCAAACGGATCTTGCTCGACGACATCCTCTTCGGGGACCTCAACGACGTCCTCGTCGATCCCCGGTTGCTGTATCTCGTCGAGGATATCGGCGCGGGAGATGTCGTCCTTGTCAATTGGATCGACGATGCCAACGTCGCCAGCTCGTAAGTCGAGGTCCGGATCGAACTCTCGTTGGATGCGTTCGGCCTGCGGGTCGCGGGGGAACGCATCGGGAACGATCGACTCTCCATCGCGGATATCCACGTTGACGTCATCCCGTTCGAGCGGTACGTCTGGCTGCTGTTGGACCGGTTCCTGAGGATCCAGTTCGGAGTCGTACAGGTTCCGCGCGTCCTCGATGCTTAATTCAGGCTGCTGGTAGCCCGTCTCATCGATCGAGACCTCGGGACGGTCCTGTACCGGCCGCTCAGGGTCGAGTTCGGACTCGTCGATCGGGCGGGCATCCTCGACGTCGAACTCCGGCGCGTCGCGGCCGACGCCGATTGGATCGGCAATTTGATCGATTCGCTCAGCAACCTCCTCATCCTGGCGATACAGTTCGTACCCGACGCCGGCGATTGTCGTGCCGCCGATGATGGCGGCGCCGGTCGTTGTCGTGACCGGCTCGGGAATGGCGACGCCCGCGGCGCCGATCGCCGCGACATCTCCCGCGCCGATATCCTCGACGAGATCCTCGCCGGTTTCAACCACCTCACCCCCGACATCACCAACGTAATCGGCAGTGTCAATGGCGTCCTTGATTCCCTGCTCGATCGAGTCGGCCAGCTCGGTCGACACCTCCTGCCCCGTCTCGATCGTTTCGTCGATTGCCACCTGCCCGGCTTCGATACTTTCGTCGACGACAAACTCCGTCGTGTCGGTGATCGCGTCCTGTGCGGTCTCGCCAATCGATTCGAGTGAGATATCGTCAATATCGTCGACGACCTGTTGGCCGCCTTCGACGACGTCCGTTCCAACGTCTTCGATGTGGTCCACAACGCCGATGGCGTCGTCGATGTTTGTCTGCACCGAATCGACGAGGTCGTCTCCGATTTCCTGCCCCTCGTCGATGATGGTTTGCGCGACGTCTTGTCCTGTTTCGACCACATCGTCTGGCGCAACATCGGCGATCGTTTCCTGGATGGTTTCTCCGACCGTGTCGACATCGTAGGGGTCGGATATTTGCTCGGGGGTTTCGGGGACGAACGTCACTTGGCCTTCCCGAACACCCCCCTTGAATTCGAGGTCGTCGATGTCCGCGATGGCCTCCTCGACATCGATGGTATCGTCCGTCTCGCCGTGAATCGCGCGGAGTTCCTCTTGCGTGAGCCCCTGTCGATACGAGTCGATGGGTTCGGCCCGTTCGGGCGGTTGGATGGCGTTCTCAAGCGCCCGCTGCGTTTCTCGGTATTCCCGATACCAATCGCCTCGGGCGGGGTCATCAGGGATCTGGATGGCATCGTCCGGGATGGGGCTGTCGATCGTGATGTCGTCCGGCGTGAGCTCGTCGTCAGACGTGTCGATCTCGACGTCATGTGGGTACAGTAACGGCGACTGCTCCGCGATCGACTCGCGCAACTCTTGCAGCTGTTGCTCTCGAAGTTCCTGCTCGCGTTCATCGATCGCCTGTTGCTCGATCGAGGCAACCAACTCCTCACCTTCTTCCGTGATATCGACGTCCTCGGGGCTGACCCAGTCGTACTCAGAGGCCAGGTCCGATCGAAGTTCCTGCTCGCGCTGCTCGCGGAGTTCCTCCTGTCGCTCTATTAAGACGGCCGTCTCAACCGTCGCCTCGAGTTGATCGCCCTCTGGTTGGATGACCACCTCCTCGGGCTCGACCCAGTCGTACTCAGAGGCAAAGTCCTCCCGAAGCTGCTCGCGTTGTTGCTGGCGAAGTGCTTGCTCTCGTTCCTCAACCAACTCGTCTGGCACGTCCGCTTGGAGCTGCCCGTCGACCTGTTCGATGACAACGTCACGCTCCGTAACCCAATCATACTCAGACGCCAACTCTTCACGCAGCTGCTCGCGTTGTTGTTGGCGCTGTTCTTCGATGAGTTGGTCCGGGACACGTCCGGTGAGTTGGCCATCCTCTTCAATGATCTCGACATCGGCTTCACTGATCCAGTCAGCCTGTCCGGCCACCTCGTCGATGATATCTTCACGTTGTTGCTGACGAAGCTCTTGTTCTCGTTGTTCGACAAGTTCGTCGGGGACGTCAGCCCGTAGCTCTCCGTCTGTTTCTTCGACGATCACGTCGCCAGGGGAGATCCAGTTATACTCAGACGCCAACTCTTCACGCAGCTGCTCGCGTTGTTGTTGGCGCTGTTCTTCGATGAGTTGGTCAGGGATCGTCGCCTCGAGTTGATCGCCCGACTCGTCAATGACGACATCGCCTGGACTGACGAAATCGTACTCACCAGCCACCTTTGAGCGAAGCTGTTGAATTTGTTCCTGCCGTTGCTGTTGGCGTTCCTGTTCGACGACATCGGGGTCAATCTCACCGACGAGTTCGTCGTCCTGCTCGGAAATGATCACGTCGTCAGGATCAGCGTATCCAACATCGCTCGCGATATCTTGCCTGAGTTGTTCCCGAAGGCGTTGCTGTTCTTGCTCGATAACGTCTGGCGAGATCTCCGCCTGGAGCTCGCCATCCACTTCACTGAGAATAATATCATCCGGATCCGCATAATTGACCTGACCGGCGACGTCTTCCCGCAGCTGTTGGCGCTGGCGTTGCCGCTCTTGCTCGACGGCATCGGGGTCGATCCGGCCTTCGAATCCTTCCTCCGTTTCCTCGATAATGACGTCTTCTGGATCGGCAAAGTCGACCTGTGACGCGACTTGCTCCCGAAGTTCCTGTCGGCGTCGCTCGCGTTCCGCCTCGACGACATCCGGATCAACTTGGAATCGTCGGCCCTGTTCGTCACTCGTAAAGACGACATCCGAGGGGTCCGCCCACTCGAGATCGCCGGTCAACTCCCGGCCAATTCGAGACTCTTGCCTGTCCTGGATATCGTCGCGTTGCCCCGGGCGAAGTTGCGCCTCGGGGCCGGACAACCCGCGATGGATCGCCACGTCCTCGGGTCTGACGTCCTCGGATTCGGCGGCGGCCTGCTCGCGCAGCTCGCTCGTCGGCTCCGGTTCGTCCTGGTTCAGTTCGCGCTGCCTGTTGGGGTTTTCACTCATGGGTTAAGCACCTCGAGGGCGGCGTAGGCCATCGTGACGGCCATGACGACGAAGCCAAAAAACGCGAGCAACGCCAGCGGCTCGAACGCCGTCGTGACGGCGTCGCCGGTGTCGGTCGTTCCGACCCGAACGTCGAGCGATGAATATGCAAACACGCCCCACGAGGCGGTGCCGATCGCCGAGAAGACCACGCCGTGTTCGGCGGTGTGGCCGCCCCAGAGGGCGCCGTGCAGTGCATAAAAACTCGCGCCCGCGGCGATCAGGCCGAGAAACGCCAGCAGGATCGGCGTCATGGGGCAGCCCTCCGCCAGATAGCGACGACCGAGACGAGCGCCCCGCCGATGATGACCCACGGAAGCACCGCACCGATATCGAACACGGTCGTCACGACGGCGTCGAATTCGGCCGTGCGGTTGTGTGCGGTTTGCTCTGAGGCCGTCGACATGGCGACCAGGCCACCAGCTAACATGAGGCAGACCACAACGAGCGCGAGAATTTTGCCGTGCATAGTATGGAAAGTGGGTTGAGGGGGCCGGTAGGCCCCGTACTGAAACATCGGCCGTGATGTGCGTGGACCGATGGATCACCCCGAGGGTGTGTTACGGCATCCCGCCGCCGCCACCGCCGCGCATCCGCTGCACGACGACGATGACGACACTGGCGAGGAGAACGATCAGAATGACTGGTACCAGTTCCATCGCCCCACCGAAGCCGTCAGTGATGCTCGTCAACGAGCCACTGAGGCTGCTGTTGGCGGGGAGACTGATCGACGTGTTCACCTGCGAGTAAATCAGGATGCCGATCAGCGACACGATCCCGATCACGACGACGGTGACGACCGTCGCCGCCTGGGATGCTCGATGGACCGGGCCATCACCCTCGAATCCAGCCGATTCGAGGAGGGCCTGCACCGACTGCATCAGAAGCCACCTCCACCGCCACCGCGCATTCGCTGAACAACGACGATGACGACGGACGCCAGCAACACGATCAGGATGACCGGGACGAGCTCCATCGCCCCGCCGAAACCGTCGGTGATCGTGGTGAGCGACCCGTTGAGATTGCTCCCAGCCGGCAGGCTGATCGAGGAGTTGACCTGACTGTAAATCAGGATCCCGATCAGGGAGACAATGCCGATGACGACGACGGTGATGACGGTCGTGGCCTGGGATGCGCGATGGACCGCGCCGTCACGAGCGTCGAAGCGATCGGGCTCGAGCCACGCCGGGGTGAGTGCGGAGCCCTTCGCAAGGACCAGCGCAAACAGCGCGACGAGTTGTTCTGTAACTGATGCGATAGGTCGTGCGGCCGAGTGCATCACGGCCGATGCCGATGAGGGCATGGGGGGTGCATTGATCCTATTATCCATAAAATAAGGTGCTAAACCTATAATATTCATATTAAAATTAATATGAAAGTGAGTAATATTTATCGTACACGAGCGCGTGTATTCGCTAATGTCTGGGTCTTCCCGGTCTCGACCGCATCGCGATCAAAGCACCATTTGTCAGCAACCAATTACGTTCGACGGGGTAAGCCTCGAAGAGGAATGCGTTGAGGTTAGGTCGGTGCAGAAAAATAGAGCTTCGGCATTTGTCAATATCCCAGCCTTTGCTCGACGACTTCACGATATTACCCCGGGCGACGACGAGGTTGTGATCAAGGCGACACCTGACGCCATTCTCATCCTTCCCGTTGACGGGGGTGATGGCAACGGATGAGCAGCTCGGACTCAGAGGCGGGCAACGTCCGCTACGTCCGGATGCTTATGGACGCGAGAGACAACGTCCGCCAGTGGATCGCCGAATGCACGCAGCACTTCGAGGATCCCAAACTCGCGATTCGGGACAGCGCCGACCCACGACGGAAGGGCCACGTTCGCCTGCACACGGCGATCATGGACTACTTCGATCAGATCCGGCTGTACCGGGAGTCCCTTTCGAAGGACGACTGGAAGGGAGAGGTTGCGAGGTTCACGGTCGCTGGTGCGGAGCAGTCCGTCTCGTTAGCCAATCTGGAGGACTATCGATACGAGCATATCGTTCGGTCCGAGCATAGCCGCGGTGATGCCAGGGGATCGACGGCGACCACCGTACAGTACCGAGTGTTGTTGCCCCTCGAAACGGTGACGAAGCTGTACAACCACATCGACGAGTGCGTCGCGGACCTCGAGTTCGTGCCCGTCCGGGGGCAGGGTAACCGCGTGCAGATCGACGAGGAGCTTCTCGACGAGGCGAACGACTACATCAACCAAATCAAGGAGGACGACCAATGAGCCAGGCAGCGCCACACCCGGGCGACGGCGAGACCGGGACGCCGATCGACCTCTGGGGCGAGTACGAGTCCCTCACCGACAGCAAGCTGTTTCACGAGTATTTGACGCGACTCGTCACCGGACGAGACATGCACGTCATCATCACGGCCAGTGCGGAAACCGGCGTCGGGAAGACGACGCTCGCGATGGTGCTGGCGATGTTGTGGGACATCCACGGCTGGGACACCTCGAAGGCGACGCTCTCGCCACGGGCCTATGCCACGATGTACGACGAGGTGCCGCGGGGGACGGTCTTGCTCTTAGACGAGGTGGAGATCGCCGCCGACGCCCGCCGCGGGACGTCGAGGGACAACGTGACGCTCTCGCAGGCCTTTGCCGGGAAGCGGTACCGCCAGGTGTTCGGCATCATGACGGCGCCCTCTCGAGGGTGGGTCGACGACCGGATGAGCGCCGACTCGGCCGATTACTGGATCAAGTGCCAGGAGACCGACACCGGCCGGCCGAAAGGCGAGGCGACCGTGTATCGCCTCAAACACAACGAACATTACGAAACCTCATACGAGAAGAAGCACGAGACGATCTCCTGGCCGAACCTGGACCATTACAAACTCAAGCGGCAGCTCGACGACATCAAATCCTCACGCATGGAGGGCACGGCAAAGGAGCAGTACGTGCTTCGCGAGGAGTACGAGCGCCTCAAGCGGAATTATTGGAACAAGTGTATGAAGAAGACGAGGTATTACATGATCCATGCCCTCAGAGAGGAGCGGGATCTGTCACAACCGAAAATATCCGACGTGCTGGCCAAAGCTGAGGAACTGAGTGATGGTGAGGTCGAGGGGCTCGCACAAACCAGCGTGTCGACACAGCTGCGGGCTGATTCCTTCGAGGAGGTGTACTCCAAATGAGTCTACCGACTGCCGCTGCGAGGGGTACAATATTATTATATCGCACAATACTCAGTCCGACGATCGAGGTGATAGGGTCGAGAGGGTTCCTTACATTTGAATTTACAGCTAAATTTTCTACTGGAGCCCGCCTGAATCCGAGGTGGTTCGCGTGGCCTCGATGATCCCTGGCCGCGGCTCCGACGAGGAGGAGCGCCGGGAGGAGCTGATGGAGGAGCGTCGCAAGAATCAGATGCACTCGACCAACCTCGGCCAGCGCGAGCAACCCTCGCGCGAGCGTGATTTTTTGAAAGAACTCGTCGACTCCGATGCTGATCCGCAGCTATCCAATCACCTCGACGTCCTCAAAAGCAAGGATCTGCCCCTCGCGAACTACACCGAAGCCGAGGTGAACGAACTCAAGTGGTTGAACCGGGCCTTTGAAGAGATGTGGCGGGACATGCACCCACCGCCGGAGAGCGTCCTGCAGGGCAACTGGCGAAAGGCCCTCATGGACGACGAATTGGAGGGCTTTTCGCATGTCGACGCAGCGAGCGCCCTCGAGATCTCGCAGTTTATTCAAATCATCGCCCACTCACGGGCAACCCGAGGGCGGCAGGGCTGGCAGCAAGAGCAACTCGACAAGTCGATTCGCGTCTCAGAGACCCGCGAGCAAACTGATGACGACGACGGGGGGTGGTTGCGAGGATGATCCTCGGACTAATCCTCACGCTGCTGATCGCCGTATTGTTGTTCGTTGGTATCTGGCTCGTCCTTGGTGCCTGGGGCGTGGCGGCCTTTTTGGTCGGCCTCGTCGGCTACATCGTTTTGCCGATCGCGTACAGCCTGTACGAGCAAAGCGAGACACTCGGTCGGTTCTACGCGAGGACTGGGTTTCGGTATCTGGGCCGGTCGCTTCTCGTGGCTCGCCAGGCCGGGTACAGCCTCGTTCGTTCGCAATACAACCCTGAGTTCGACACCGAGAACGCCGTCCTCGATGGCGATGCGGAGGATTGGAAGGATCCAAAGGCGGCGATGTCGCAGCTGTTCGGGAATCCGTTCGGCGTCACGACCGACGATATCGGCATGCTCGTTACGCCGTTGTATGCCGAGATCGGCGATCGAGCCGAGGACCTCAAATCCAGCGGGGAGTGGAAACGCGTGATTCGAAAGAAAACCTCGGATGGTGATACCACGACCGAGACCCAAATGGCCAAACACGTCGACCTGGCGCGAGAGATGGTTCCGGTCGACATTCGGGACGTGAAGCACTTCATGGCCGGATCGGCCGATCCTGACTCCGCAGACACTGGAGAGGATTACGGCGAAAAGAGTCAGGAGGGATACGGTGAGCCCTTCTCTGCGATGCAGATCGGATCGTGGGTGCTCGCGTTCGTCGTCGGGGCCGGCGTGACGTGGTTCGTGATGAGTTACGGTGGTGACGTCGGCGGCACCGTCGACGAGGTTGCCGGCAACGAGACCATTCCGGTGTTCATCGAGGTGATGCTCGGATGATCTACATTCTCGCCCTACTGGCGCTGGTCGTCGTGGGGTTCGTGATCGTTCCGGCCACCGGGTACGTACTTCGCGACGGGGTGCCGCGGTCGATCGGTGAGTTGCTCGCGATCGGGCACCTCATGCTGGTAAACCTACACTGGGGCGGGACGGCCCTAGTGTATCGATCGACGAGTCAGTACACGCTGAATCCGCTTCGGGTGAGTCAGGACGGGATCGAGGTCAAACTAAACGGCAAGTGGCGAAACACGAGGGGGTCTCTCGCCGATCTCGACCGCTTTGCGTTCGGGTGGTTCACCATGCTCAATGAACGAGGTGATCAAATCGCACCGTTCGAGGTAACGGCATACGATCACGCTGATCTCGAGGAGATCAAGGCCGACGGGGGCCGGATCGACGCGCAGCTGCCCGACATCCGCGGCGGGAGTAACAAAGACGAGCAGTGGCGAATGTTTTCCCCGGTGCTCGATCCCGCCTGTGACGCTGCTGGTTCGGGATACGGCGGGCCGATTATCGATCTGTCGAAGGTTGCCATCTCCGTCAAACGCACCAATCAGGAGTCGAACACGAAAGACGGGCTTTTGCATGCCCTCAAGGAATTCGGCGGTCTTAACCGGATTGGACCGTTGGCAACGGCGCTTGGCTTCCTGGTGTGCCTCGTATTCGGCTCGATGATGACGTGGGTGGCCATGGGGGGGATCTGACGATGGTGGTCGAGGTCAGGGTCACAGGCGACAGCTGGTCGGTGTACCAGGACGGGGCGTTCGTTTCGCGGCACCGGAAAAAGCAACGCGCCGTCGACAAGGCCCGAGAGATCCGCAACGGAGGTGAGATGCTGCGTGTCCAACGAATGGACGGACGGTTCCAGTCAATCTGACCGCCGGTTGAGCCGGTGGCTGAGTGTTGGGGTCGTCATGGGTGTAACCGGGATAACCGGCTACATCATCATGGGTGAGATCCAGTCGATCGCCGAGGCCTGTACCGGGACCAGCTGCACACTGACGGGGCCGATGTTCGAGCAGCCAGTGTTGTTTGCGCTGACCGTGCTTGCCGCCTTGTTGATTTCGGCGGCGATCGTGTATGTTCGTGACGGTTGGCTCGGGGGTGATGGTGGTGATCGAGATGGAGACTGACGGAACGCGAGGTCGGCCGCCAGGAGTATCAAAGGGTGTGATGGGAGTACTCCTCGAACCGTACTATCTGATATTCGGGCCGACAATCCGGTGTCCTGAATGCGGTTCGACTTGGCGAGGATGGTACTCTCAACACATGAAGTACTGCCATTTTTGTGGAATTGAGGTGGAGAAGTATGACAAATAACCACGTAAACAAGATTGACGAAACCGGATCGGAAACCTGGTTGGCGTTACTCGTTTTTTATGGGATCGTATCCCCCCTATTGGGTGTCGGAATTGTACTCCTCACATTTAGTTTGGAGTTTATTGGGGGGCTCAAGTACCCTGGAATGTATCATTCTGCAGGATTTTGGTTGTTCGCTCTGGGGGTCGGATGTATGTTTGTGGCGGCGATCGTGTACGTTCGCGACGTTTGGTTGAGGGGTGACGGGGTGTGAGAGGACGAACCTTTAGAGCGATTTCCTTGTGGCTTCTTGCGATATTGGCGGGGAGTCAAATGGCCACATTCAACAGCCTGTACGAACTCGGCGAGATCGAGTATGAAACTTTTCTGGAGGTTAAAGAAGTGATGCTACTAGTCTTTTTGGCACTATTGTCGATGGTGGTGAATGAGGTCAACGAGCTGGTGTCTCCATTGGTTGAGCGATTTTCCAAACCGGAGGTCCTAAACTGGGTGCTTCTCACGATCTCAGTTGTTGTCGTTGGGGGGATGGCATTCACCTCATTGACGTCGTCCGCCGAAAATCTGAGACTCAGAGATATAGCAGTCCTCACGATCCTATTTACTGGACTTGCAATCTATCCCCTACTTCGACGGTCAACAGTGGTTGAGGGTGGTGGGAAACGCCTGCAATCGTATCTGGATGGATTTGGCAGTTCCGAGGAGGTGGATGAATTGTGAAGATAATCAGACGAATACGTGAATGGTTTCGGCGAAAGTACGGAACCGAACTTCCGTGTGGCTGCATCGCCGCAGATGGCCGAGGTGCACGGTTCTCGAACGACACGACTGTCATCAATCGGGAGTACAACACTCTGCGCTCGATCGAATACCGCAACTGCACAAAATACGTGGATGAATGTGAGTTCACAATTCAGTGCGATCACTGCGAGGCCACATGGAAGAAGCGGGAACGAACGGGATCGAGGATCGACTACGGGGAGGAGAATCCGACTGCCGAAATGGAGTTAGAGATAAAACGGCGCGGAAGGGGATTCGCTCACAACGAGGTGCCCATCGTTCAACATGAGTAGAGAGCACGTCCCACTGATTACAGTTCTTGGTGTAACCGTCGCTATAGCGTTGATGGTCTATGCCGAAGTTGTTGGTCGTCTGGAGGGCGAAGTGACTGTGAGTGGACCGTATGAAGCAGGATTGCTCGGGGCAGCGCTCGTTGTCGTGATCATCTTTAGTATCCTCAGAGGCGGACACCTCAGGTAGATACCCCGAACCTGGGATGTAGAAGCCGTTTAACCCATTACCGTCCCGTCGGTTCGATGAACGACAACGGAGTCCTCTGGACCGGCTTCTCGACGAGCAGCTCGTTTCGCTGCACTCTTCTTGGTATGCTGGCTGATGCGTTTGCCGTTCTTTTGCACTTGCCAGCTGCTCCTCATATCGACGGTGTCAGGCAATGGGGTGACGCGGATTGTTGCCATGATTTATATCACTTGTCGGTAGGTCTATGTGAATGTCTATCAACGTGTTACTTAATAATTACTACCACCATCAATATTAAGCGTCAAAAGTTGGATGAATATAGTAGATGACACAACTCAAGCAAAAGACCGTCCACGGCCAGACAGTAACTCTTCACCAACTCAAAAATACGCTCGATTCGGGTGGAAAGTGGATGTACGAAGTGCGGATCGACGGTAGTCTCGAGCAGCGGTTTACTCGCAAACGAGAGGCCAAACGGGAGTTTAAGGACACGCTTCACTACCTCGACCGAGCCCACCAAGCCGAGCAGGAAGACGATGGGCTGTTCTCGATGTTCTGAGGTACCGACTCAGTTCCGTCTGCCGCGTGGTTTTTCGCCCAGGTCAGGTATATACGCGGTTGCCCAGACGGCCCAGAGCAAAACAGCTGTCACAAACACAAACGACAGTGGGGATGGGATCATCGTGCTAACGGGCGTCCCGTCGATGGTCATATCTATAGTATCGAATATATAGTGAAGTGCGTGCCCGCTTGCATAGGCAGCAACGATCGTGAAGCCGGCTGGAATCGCCGACCGAAGACCGCTCTTGATCCGTGATGGTGATGATTGGGGTGCTGAGGTGGTGTCATACGGTTCGTCGCTGTTTGCTTCGTCGATCGCGGCCTCGAGGGCTGTGAGAAGCATTTCACGGTCCTCATCTGAGAGGGTCGTTCGTGTTTTGACCATCCCATCCTCGTCTTCGTCCTCGTAGATGAGCTCGATCGAGAGCTGGCCATCCTCAGTCGAGACGGTCACGGAAACGGCGTTCCCATCCCTATCCTTCGAAGGGCCGTCGTGGTGCAGCCAGCCGAGATCGACCCAAATCATGCAACGCTCGGTTTGCCAGCTCCCGTTGCGACCGTGCTCGAGTGCATCGACGATCTCGTCGGCCGTCTCTGGATCGAGGTATGCCGTCACGCTGGCGACGGTATGCCTCATGTCACCTTGCCCGAGGTCGATCGTCACATCTCCACCATACCGATAATACTCGACGCGAATGGTTCCGTCATCGGTGCCGCTCCACACAACGTCGTGTGTGCGCACCGCAGCGTCGACGTCATCGACGCCGAATTTCCGCTTCGGTGATTGGCTTTCGTCTGACATCACCACCAACTCGTAGGTCCAACTCCTTAATACTTACTCTATATCGTATACACCTAAACACGTACATACCAATAAGAGTAAGATACTTACAAAATGAGGTATGATTACGACATGAGGTAATATATGGCCGGGTCAGAAACCATCGACGTAATGAGCGAGGAGGGCCGGGCGCTGCTGACCGATCGAGAGCGGGAAATCATCAGCGGCGAAGCCGACGACGTGACCGACAACTACGAGTACAAGGTGCAGAGTGTCGTCCGGAACAGAGTGCGCAAACGATTCGAGGGTGACATCGCCGTCCTCGAGGAGCACTTTCCCGAGGTGTACGAGATGATCGAGGAGGTCGTTTGTGAGGGTGAGTTATGAAACCGAAACATCTCATCACGTTTGTGAAGGCGATTCTTGTAATGGTGCCAATCACTCTTTTGATCATACTGATCAAAATGGACCGAATCCTCAACGGTGTCGAAGTCGGTGAGACGGCCAGGACCCAGGCCGAAGAGATCGCCGAACGAGTCGATCGGAGTGAAGAAGTGGGAGGTGGTGAATTTAATCGAGAAAACGTCGTCGAGATTGGTGGGCGAGATGTTGTTGCCTTCGCTGAGCTGACTGAATATGGATCGAACTGGATCAATGCACTGTACCCCATTCCAATTGACGGTCGTAGCGGGTGGTGTTGGAGTTCGGGTGACGCAAGTTGTTTGGAGGTGTGGGGTGTGGGAAGTGAGAGAGGTCAACGAATCGCCGATGCGTACCGAACAGGCGAACTGCCATCCAATAACGTCGACGAGTTGAATCGTGTGCTTCGCCCGGATGCGTTCGACGATTCGGGATCCGAATAGAAACCTCCGATTCTCCTCCTGGAATCGAACGTTTATGGTCCAGGAGCCCGGACCCCTTTATATAGTGAGCCAACCCCAAACCCCCGATTCGACGAATTCGAACGTTCCGTGGCTCAAGCCCGAGCAGGTCGAGGCGATGCGGGATGCTGCGCACGAGGGGCGGTTCGGCCACCGAGACGAGGCGATCGTCACGCTCCTGTACGATACCGGCCTGCGCCGAGGCGAGGCTGCCCAGCTCGAGGTCGCAATGCTCGATCTCGACGCGGCGGAGCTGCGAATCCCGACCGAGATCCAGAAGGACTACCCGAACGACTCGACGCCAAGCCCGGCCACGTTCGCGCTCGATCGCAGCGGCGATCTTCGGACGGTGCGGACGCTTCGCTCGTATCTATCGACGCGAGACGACCGTGAAGGGGCGTTGTTCCGTTCGCAGAAGGGTGGCGCCCTTTCGGGTAAGGCGATCAATGACGTCGTCAAGACGCTTGCAGAGCGGGCCTCGATTCGACCGTTCAACTATTCGGGTCGAGGTGAGCCATCGGACGTGAGCTCGCACACGCTTCGCCACTCGGTTGCGTGGCGGATGCTTCGCGTCGAGGAGGAGAACACGTTGTACGACGTTCGCAATCGGCTGCGCCACTCGACGATCCGCACGACCGAGCGCAAGTACGACCACTTCCAGACGATTTAGACCGCCGAATCGACATCGATATCCGCACACTCGCTGCAAAGCGCATCTCCATCCTCGGTCGTCACATACATCCCTGCTATCGCTCCACCACACTCCGAGCACTCGTCTGGGGGCGACGGATATCTGCGCTGCTCGTACTCCTCGATCAACTCGAGGGTCTCCTCGGCCGCCTCGACCTTGTCCTTGGCCGTTCTGATGTGCTTGTCGAGTGTGTTCGGGCTGATGTCGAGATAGTCGGCGATTTGCCTCCTCGAGCTGTGATCGATCTCTCGACCGAGATACGCGACGGCCTGCTTCTCCGTGAGCAGCCCCGCATCAGCAATCTCCTCAATCATATCCTCGAATTCACCCATATCGATCACCAAATTATCTTTTTTCGAAAACGACAGGATACGACGTTGACCAATTGTAATCGCAGAGCTTCTTCGCCCGCGTGTGCATATATTCTGATACTTCTCTGTAGTCGCCGAAATCGTTCCCCCACTCGTTTAGCTCATGGCCCTTGTGGTCTGCAATTACGACAACGTCGTCATCCTCGTAGACGATCTCACACCAGTCTCCATCGTGATATTCGGACTCCATTTTCTCGAAGTGGTCGGCCATTTCTTCGATCAATTCGTCCATCGTGGTCAGTGTGTCACTCGTCATTGTTCTCATTATTTGGTTTCCCCGATGTATTCGACTGAAACCGTGTGTCTGATCGTATCCATCTCGGGGACCTGGTCGCCAAAGACGAACTCGATCTCGTCTTTGAGGTCGTTCCGAATCTCCTCCACCCACAGCTCCTCCCAGGTCGCCATTGCCTTCTCGTGTTCTTCCTCGAATTCCTCTGTGCCGTCCTCCAGGTCCCTCGACTCCCGCATGATGCGTCGGTTCTCCGCCTCGTCGGGGAGGCCGACGTCCTGGTGTCGTCCGTCTTCCTCTCCCCTCGAGGCGCCCTGAACGAAGCGTCCGGGGGAAACCCAGATTGGGTGGGGTTGGTCTGGATAATATGCGCCATCATCGCGAGGGTCGACGCCGATGTCAATTTCGGCGACGCCGTCGTTTCTGAATCCAGTGAGTTTGAAACTCCGTTCGTCATACAGTGACTGCTTGTTTCGGAGATTTTTCGTGTAGTGCGTAATGATGTCTTCTGGATCGACGACGATCTTCTCGATCTGCTGCACGTACTGCGCTTGTTTGTTGTTCGATCCGCCGTCCGTGTTGGCAGTGTGTTGCGCCATCACATTAACCACTATATAGGGGTAATTACTTAAAACTTTCCCACTATAATATGGTAATCCTATTTTAGTAATTGGCGCTCGTCCCAGGCCGCCATCCCATCGACGGACAGTAGCTCGAACTCAGGATCGTGAAGTGTGGTAAATCGGGCCCGCTCGTAGGCTCGATGATCGCTTCCAGTCACGGTCGCCACGCGGTCGTAATACGAGGGGTAAGGAACTCCTTCGGCGATGAGATACGCCCACACGTCCCTCGCGGACCAGTTCCTGATCGGGAAAGCCGCTCGTTGCCCCAGCGACTGCCCCCAGAGCCCATCCAGCTTCCGATCGCGCTTGCTTGACTCCTCGCTGCGAAGTGAGACGAGTTGTGTTCCGATCTCGTCAGCGGTCCGCAACGCACCGGCCAGCCGGCTCACACCCTCGTACTGTTCGCCGCCAGGATCGGCCTCAAGGTAGCGTTGGAAGTGATCGTTGTCAGGATACGGCTCGAACACCGGCCGATCGACGGTCGCGACGAACAGCCGGTCGTCGCGGACGCACTCGCGGATGTTCGCGACGATCTCGCGCTCGAGAACGCGGGGGACGAACTGCGTGCCCCAGTCGTAGTGCAGCGAGAGGTGGTCGGCGTCAGACGCCGCGGCGAGCGCCAGCGTCGCCATCGAGTCCTTGCCGCCGGAGCAGGCGACGGCGGCGTCAGGGTCGTGGTTGTAGACGGTTTCGATGTCGTCGACGGCCTTCTCGATGCGGCCGGAAGGGGCCAACTCGGCATCATAGTGGGTATCGAACGTCTCACGGGCACTATCTGGCATTTCGTCGGTGTCGTCGAGCCAGTCAAAATTTACCACTCGACTGCCACCCCCGGCGGTGCACACTCGGTGTGATTCTCGTCCGCCCAGTACGGCGGTCGCCACGAGATGTATTCGGTTCGATCGGCCGCTTCGAGTTTGTTGGATGGGATCGGGCGCATCGCTGTGCCATCGTCGACAAGTGATAGGTCGTTCTCGAGCTCGGTCCACTCTATCTCACGCACCTGGCCGAAGCCGATCGCCCGCTTTTTCCCGAGCGCGGTGAAGTGGTCCGCGAACAGCTGTTTGAGGCGGTCTGGATCCGCCGCACCGAAGTAGGCCGTGCAGCTGCTCGCCGGATAGTAGGTAAGGTTGATCACGTCGTGTTTGTACGTATCACCATCAAACCGTAGGATGTTCTTTCGTGAATCTATTTCCGTCGCATACGCCGTCTCAAAGCGTTTGTAAATCGTCGTCTGAAAGCTGGTCTGATCGTCGAAGAAGCTCACGCTGGCGTGTCGAACCCCATCCGTCTCGGCCAGCGGCACGTCGATATCGAGATCGGACGGTGCCTCGATCGTCGATTCTGCGATCAGGTCGAGGTACTCCCGGCCGTAGGCATCCAGGGCAGCCAGATGGGCCACGAGGCCGTCCATGTTGATCCACGGGTGGCCGATCGCCACTGGCGTCTCCAGGTCGATCTCACACTTGAGCGGTTGCATGGTTGTGGTCGTATTCTCGATGGTCGTCCATGACCTCACAGAACCCAAAGCCGTAGGCCGTCTTTGCACCGATACCGGCGTCTAAGGCCAGGTTGAGGTAGTCTCGATGCTGTTGGTCTCTGACATCGTAATCGAACACCCACTTACTGGCGATGATGAGCGTGTCGGTCGAATCGGTGACCTGTAGTGGCTGCGCATACGTCTTCACGAGATCGTGGTCGTCAAACAGTCGAATTGGGTCGGCGTCCCAGTCCGCAATACCGAGGTTGCACGCCTGATAGTGGACGTTCTCCTCGATGCGCTGTCGGAAGACGTTCGATCCATCCTCTTCACGCCACCAGGTATCGTCGTGTGCTTCAACGGACACCACCACGCCCGTTCGGGTGCGAATCCGACCACTCTCGCCGATGCGGACGGCGTTCGTCTCGGTGAAGGCTCGCTCTACGTCGAAGATCATTTGCCCCATACCGACTTCCGGGCGTTTTTGGAGCGACTGGCTGACGGCCGCGAGGACGTCCTTTTCGTATGAGGATACGACGAAATACGCCGTTTCCCCCCGAGCGTAGCCGCTCGACTGCCACTCCGGAAGCGCAAACGTCCACGGTGTTGGATCGTTCCCGTCATGGTCGTAGACCTCGGGACAGTGCTGCTGGACAACGTTGCGGATGCGGCTGCCGACCGTGTACGGTGCTCTGATATTGTCGTATGCGCAGTCAGCCGCCGCCTCGAGTTCGACAACGAGCTTCATGTCAAATCGGCGAGTTCTGCCAGCATCTCGGCGATGGCGTCGGCTTCGTCGTCGATGTGTTCGAGATACGGTGATGGATCGATATCGTGATCGTATTCGATGTCGAGCTCGCCGTAGCCGGACGCGCCCATCCCACCGATCGTGGCCTCGGTTTGCCAGAGATCGATCGCATGGGCCAGGCAGGCCGCGTCGAGGTCGCTCGCGTGGCTATGCAGCGTGAACTGGTGTCGGAACCTGACACCAGGGACGAATACCTCGAACTCATACTTCATCTGGCGGGCTGTTTCGTCCTCTTCCGTTGTCTCGGACAGGTCGAAGCCAATGTCGAACCCCTCGTCATCAGGGTCGTCGTCGGATCGGGTATGAAACTCAAAATCCGTGAGTTCAGCGGCACGAAGCTCCGAGTCCGTATTGAGACGGCCGTTAAGTTCCTCGCAAACGGGGAGCATGTGCCCCACGTCGACGACGCCCGCAAACATCTGATTGCCGAGTGCCGTTCCGAACAGGCTCAACGGTGGGATATGCTCGCGAACGCGCCGTCGAAGCGTCTTGTCAAACCGACCGCCTCCGGATCCTTTCTCGAGGCGACCGCCGGAATACAGCGCGTAATAGACGTCCTCGTCGGTGAAGGTGTAATCGAGGCGGTCGACCAGGTCTTTCACGACGAGGCGCCGGAGGTGCCCCCGAACGGTGTTCCCCGCGACGATGGGAATCTCGTGGCGGTCGCCCGTCTCCGGATCAAGCATCGTCTGGCGACGAATAAGCGTCTGATTGCCCGTTTTCTCATCGCCGCCCGTGTGAATTGGCGAAGCTGCTGTTATTTGGCCGTCGATGCGTCGAACGGTCTGAATCGTGTCGGTTGTTGTCATACGTCGATGTAATCAGTGAGGTCGGTCGTCTCCACATCGTCGCTGTCGTCATTATAGTAGCTGTCAACGGTTTGTTTGGCCTTGAGCGTCAGGTAGACGTTCTCGTCGTCAAGAAGGCGGAGCGCAGTTCTCTCGTCGGCTCGCAACTCGTCGAGGATGTCCGGATCGATCGGCGGGCCTTGGAGACTGAGGCCGTGGCACAGCTTCCGGACAGCGCGTGGCACGGTCGGTTGCTTGGCTGCGACCAGAAGCCGATGCTGAAATACGTCTGTCGACCGGCGGCGGCCACCGCCGGTGATCTGCGACCAGTCGGCTTCGCGGTACACAACACTCAAGACGGCGATCCAATCACGTCTGATGGTATCCGTATCTGGCATGCTATTGAATCAGTGTGACCACTAACTCCCATGCGGGTTGATTGCAGTACTCCTCTATCTGTTCGACGTCCTCGAATTCGAGGTCGTAGTATTCGAGGTCCCCGGCCGAAGGACCGTCGCGCATCACGCCCTTGGCGACATCCCGCGACCGCAGCTCGCGCCCGAAGGCGGTCATCGCTGCGATCGTGTCGCGATCGAGGTTGATCCGCTCCGTGTCGTAGACGACGGCATACCGCTGTCGGCTGGTATTGAGGCGCTGGGCGACGATCCAACCGTTGAGAATGTTCAGAAAATCCGAGACGATGTGAATGATCCACGATTCCTCAGGCGGGTCGAGAAGCGTCTCGAGGAGCGTCTCCCGATCCTTCGTGACCTGGATGCCTTCGCTGGCCGTTGCGATCCAGTGGTAGCGCCGATAGTCGGTCGCCTCGGCGAGGTAGTTGCACCGCCAGCAGATGCAGTCGCCGCCGCGAAGTAATGGCGCGTCGGTAAACGCATTCGAGAACACGTCGTCAGTCGGAAAGCCAGGCACATCGTCGGTCGTGCAAATTCGACACCGCCCTCGAACAGGCGTGGATTCGGGTGGTGTCTCGTCATCAAACTCAACAGCTATTTCGGATAACGTGAGTTGGTTTGCCATTTCAAACTGACAATGATATCCACCACACCGACCCCATTAATCTTTACGATGTAAATAACAACATATAGGACGTAATAAATATCTATACTGTAGTAGACAATATCAAGATGGATGACTCACAAGTCCAATCGTTGCCCCACGAACTGAACGAGGCGGACGAGCGGATTTTACTAGCGCTTCGAAAAGGAGTGAGGAATCCGAGTTGGCTGGCCGACGAACTCGGATACACGCGGCAGTACGTGCATCAGCGGCTCCAACTCCTCGTGGCAGCCGAGTACGTGCGCAACCTCGGACACGGGTTATACGAACTTGATGAGCTGCCCGACGAGATCGTGGACTGACCTCGTTTTACCTACAACCGATCATCGATTAAGGGTCGGTCACAGACGACACAATTTATGTTCGAACCATCCGGTTCGTACACCAGACCGCAGTTTTCACACTTTTTGATTGGTGTTGCTGGCATCGCAATGGATCCATCACCCGATATTTGTTAAACGCTTACGGAAGAACTATCAACTATTTTAACTTACGCGCGTTGTAAGCAAGACCAGCACCGAAATCGTCAGCGTCACTGCCGTTCGCTGCCGTTTCGGAGATCCACCCAACAGTAATCAACCCAATTAATACAAGTACAGTTAAACTGCGTGGCAAGTCGGTTTTCATTACGGAGGTGGAAGTCTTGAATAGAAATGCGTCGACAGGGGGTGCCAACACCGCATACCCCCGATCTGCCTTACAACAGCTGTAAGCTCAATCATTTGATACGTTACACCTCCTCCTGATCGCGTAATCCGAGGTGTAGCGTGTTCGTGCCGTCCGATTTCCGGACCGTGACGGATCGCGGCGATGCCCCACCCCACTCCTCGATCTGCTCGAACACCCGCCGCACCTGGACCGAATTCAGGTCTTCGTCGTGATGCTCGGCGAAATACTCGCGAGCCTCAGGAGACGATATTCGGATCCGAAGGCCGATCGGGGCCCGACCGACGTCCCCCACCTCGTCGAGATCCTGGAGCAGCTGCTCGGCGCGTTCCTCCGACGCCGTAATCCGCCCGTCGACGAGATCCTCGAGGCCGACCTTGCGAACCCGTGCGATTTTGTCGTCCTCAATGACCTCCTCGTCATCGAACTCGACGTCCAGCTCGGAGACGAGGTTCTCGAACTCTTTTCGCAGCAGCGCGATCGACCGCGACCGCATCTTTTGCTCGTCCTCGAGTTGTGCTTTGATCTGTTGCAACGGCGCATCGCGCCCCTCCAGTCGCAGTTGATCGAGAATCGAACCGTTGTTGTGAATGAACTCTCGGTCCTGATCGCTGATTTCTTTCCGCACCAGTAGACTCTTCATCGATTCTCGCTTTTTCCTCCCGGCGTCGAGGCGTTTTTCGATGTCGTAAATCGACTCTTCGAGGGCCTGTCGGTTTCTCGATGCCGCATCGAGCCGCTCCTCGAGCTCGTCGACGCGCTCGCGAAGCGCCTGGTTCTCGGTAAGCAACTCCTCGACGATCTCAGTGCCGTCAGAACGGCCAGCATCGACCGCAGCGCCGTTCGAGGATGTGAGGGCGTGCAGGGCATCATCAGAGGCGTCGATCACGTCAGCGCCATCGCAGTCCGCTGCGTGACCGTCGTCGAGGAACCGCCCACAGCCGAAGCAATACTCGAAAGTTGGTTCGTCGTCCTCCGGCTGCGTCCGCTCGGCCTGGCTCACGCCTGGTCACCTCCGTCGGCGAGGGCGTCGAGGGTCACTTGGCCATCGTCGGCCGACACATCCTGTTCGCGGGATTGCCAGTCCAACACACTCGCGTCGGCGCGGGCGAAGATTAGACTCTCCGCCCAGGCCCGATCCCTCGTGTACTCACCCCTCGGCTCAGCGGTCGGCACTCGGTGTTCGATAACCGAGCCGCCTTCAGCCACAGCGAGCAATCCCACACCGGCGTCGTCGAAGACGTCGATGTGTTCCAGGGCGCCGTTTATCGATCCGGCGTCCAGGGCCACCCAGGCCTTGTCGGCATAGCCCCACTTTTTCTTCTCCCACTTGGAGCGATACTCCCGCACATCAGCCCGAAGACTCCGTTCGGCTTGCTCGACGGCGGTTCGCCAGTCACGGAGTTTCAACTCGATCGCGTGGAGCTCACAGATCGATGGCGGAACCACTGCGTCAACATATCCCGTGGTCGTTTCGGCAACGTATCCGTGTTCGTACAACCAGTCGATCTTTTGCCTGTTGGTGTGCTTGTCGGCATAGTAGCCGTCGTGAACCGCTTCATCATACGATATCGGTCCGTGCCGGCGAAGATACCACCAGACATTCATTCGCTGCACAGACCCGTGCAGCGCCGCCTGGTCGCCGTGCAACCTGACGCGTTCCGCCAGGGCCTCCGGATCGATCACGGCACAGACGAGGTCGGTATGGCAGCCTTGTCGGTTGTGCCGAACCTCGATCAGCGAGACCGACGCCCCGAGGTATTTCTCGATTGGTTCCCGACACGCCGGCCGCATCTCGGTGGTTTCTTTCTCAAAGCACGTCCCCGATCGATGGGTGTCAACGGAATTCGGTAATGGGTCACGCTTCGGCGTGATGACTGCCAATTGATGCGAGGTTTCGGATTTGTGATGATCCTCGTAGTTATTGGCTGTTTGTCGATGTTCGAACCAATGTCTGAGATGATCCGGTATATCGCCCCTTAGTACAAAACCGTCTCTCACGACACGCCGTCGATCAACGGGTAACGGCTGTGTCTCGTACTCTTCTGGCGGTTCCTCACACTCGTATCCACAACGACAGCGGTAGCCATCGCCTTTGTTGAAACGATGCAGCTCGTGAAATCCACCGTCGTCGGCTTCGACCCAGATAAGGTCCGGCGCCATTTCAGCCGCTCCGCTCACACGCTCTCACCCCCTCTCGACCGACCGACGTACTCGAACTCGACGACCCAGACGGTCTTCCACGGGTCGAAGCTCCCCTCGCCGTAGACGTCCTCGTAGCCGTCTTTGAAGGAGTAAAGGTCCTGATAATCACCCTCCTTACGGGCGTCCTCGTGGGTCATCTCACCGAGTTGCTGCTGGTAGACCTCCACAACGCGAATGTAGCAATCGCAGTCGTCGTGGCCGATGAAGACCGGCGGAACGTCGGGGTTCATCGACGGCGAGGTCGCCATGTAGACGTTCCCGGGGACGACTTGGCGCTGCTCCCACTCGCGCCGCGTGGCCGTCTTCGACCCCGACCGGATCATCGGGATGTGGTACTCCTTA
>CAZOFG010000024.1:0-1082 GCA_964579125.1 uncultured Halobacteriales archaeon
TCACGGCGCTCTTCGTTGCTGACGTGATGGCTGTGTTCGTGTGCAATACAAGTCCTAAGATCTGTACGCATACTGCTTCAAGTTTATGGTATAATTGGACCGAATGCGCTTCAAGCGTAAATACCAGTCTCACCGGTCATACCGACGTAAATCTTGAATATGTACCAAACCGTTCAATACTGTTCTGGTAGTGTATATAACAATTTTTTGAAAATTATGCGAGCTAGCTATATTTAAAAAGTATTTCCTCTAATTGTTTAAGTACTCCCGGACGATCGCCATCGAGGATCCCGAATAATTCCCCCTCAATACGAACGACCAATCAGGAACAGTCACCACGCTACGGATCGGTCGAACGGAGCCCGTCCGGGGACCACCTCTCCACAGCGTCGACATTTCCACGTGAACGAACTGATTTGCTCGAAGCCGACGAATTCATCAACAGCACGATCCCATACTAACCCACAGTTCGAACAGGCATCGGGCCGATACTTGCTGGAAATCGGTGAAATATCAACTCCGAGTCGGTTCAGTCGTGCGTCAAGTTCCTCTCGAATCCGTGCGTATTTGCGATCGTTATCAAGCCCGTGTGACAGGAGATCGTCTTCGAGCGCCCGTTTTCTGGTGAGGAGAACCAACACTTCCATCGCGTACCGCTCAGTGCGGGCCTCGAGAAGTACCTCTTCGATGGTTTCTTGGAGCTCCCCGTCTGAACGCGATGGCGGAACGACCGCCTCGATACGGGTCTCCTCGAGGAAGGTTTCGTCATCGCTCACCGCGAGAATCGGTCCGAAGTACGGAACGCCACGGATCCACCTGATCGACTCTTTCGTCGCAAACTTCGGACCGATGACGAACAAATCAGCCGCCTGATCGAGCGCGTCGGCAGCGGCCTGCAATGATGCCGGCTGCCGACATGAATCCGATTTGTCACACCAGGCTTCGACCTGTCGACAGACTCGTCGATCCGAGGCAAGGCAGACGAGTGTCACAGGCTCCCCCGCCGAGAAGACCGGCATTATCTATTATGAGAAATTAGCAGAGATTGCAATAAACTGAATGATTTGGGTCTCGACCGCTAT
>CAZOFG010000024.1:1182-23106 GCA_964579125.1 uncultured Halobacteriales archaeon
GAGGTATCGACAGGAGTGGTGACGTAGACTTTTATGCTGCCAAACTGTCAGTCTGCATGGCCATGGCGCGCTCGCCAGCGGACGAGGCCACCGTGTTGCTGACTACGGGCACCTCGTCACTCGCAACACGGCTCGCGTCCCCGCTTGCGGCGGCAAGTTTCGAGGTTGTCACCGTCGAAACGGCCGGAGCGTGCCTCGATGCCCTCCGTGACGACGATATCGATGCGGTGATGATCGCCCATCAATTACCCGACCTGACCGGACTTAAGCTGATTCGAGCGATTCGACTCACCCACCCGAACATTCCAATTCTCTTTGCGCCCGATGAAGGTGAGGAGCGCCTTGCACAGGCCGCGATCGAGGCTGGCGTGAACGCGTACGTCCCCGTCAGTGACGGGCCGGAAGCGGTCATTGCCCGGTTACGGACCGCCCTTACCGCGGATCGACGTTTCGAGCTCGATTCGAGCCCGCGCTATCGCCATATGATCGAAGCCGCGCCGATGCCGATCAATACCTTCGACGCCGATGGCGTGACGATTTGGTGTAACGATCGTGTCGTCGAGTTGCTCGAACTCGATGGCCGTGAGGCCATTATCGGCACATCGATCTTCGAGTATATCCACCCGGATGATCGAGATCTCGCTAGCGCGGAGCTCGAGACGGTCATCGAAGGGAAACAGGCGACAGGACCGACCGAGATGCGTCTCCTGACCGCAAACGACACCGTCCGCCACGTGGCTGTGACGACGGCCATCGGGGAGTTCCTCGGCGCCGAGATCGGCCAAGCGATCGTGCTCGATCAGACTGATCAGTACCACCGCGATCGCCAGCTACGTTTCCTCGAGGAATGGCTCCGACACAATATTCGCAACGAGGCGAACGTCATTCATGGGCTCGCGAATGATCTGGCGGCCGGACTGGCTGATCCCGCCAACGCAGGCGAGGTGATTGCCGAGCGGGCGAAAGCGCTGCTCGAGCAGGCGGATCGAGAGCGGGAGCTCGTGCAAATGTTGCGTGATCCTCCTGAACCCAACCTCAAGAAGGTCGACGACATCGTCGAAACCGTCGTACGGGACGCCAAAGAGCGAGCGGAAGGAGTATCCGTGGAGTTGGCGGAGAACGAACCCTTTCATGCACAGACCGTCCCCGGCCTCGAGGAAGCCATTGAAGAGCTCGTCTCAAACGCCATCGTACATGGGGGGTCTTCTGTGTCCGTTACGGTTTCGGTGGATGAGGGAGCCGACCATGGGGCTGTAACCGTAGCGGATGATGGTCCCGGTATCGATGAGCGCGAGATCCGCCACCTCGAGGTAGACTCGCAAGTTGGCCAATTGACCCACGGTCGGGGGTTGGGATTGGTTTATGTGGACTGGATCGCCCGGCTCTCAGGTGGAGAGCTCGCGATCGACACGGATGCCGATGGAGGATTGGTGAGGCTGTTGTTACCCCATATGCAAGCCTGTTGAATTTCGAACGATACGGGCGAAACGAGAGAAGTATCCACCTCGTCCTGTCCCGAAAACCGTCACTCATCGAATTCCATCTCCGTAATCTCAAACCGGGCGCCACCGTCTTTGCCTTCTGTGACCTTGATATCCCAGTCGTGGGCTTCAACGATCTCGGCGACGATATTGAGGCCGAATCCGATCCCCTCCGAACTTGTCGAATAGCCCGCGTCAAATACGTTCGCGCGATCGGCTTCAGGGATCCCCGGTCCGTCATCCTCGATGAAGAGCCCATCTGGCAATGCTCCGACTCTGACCGTCACCGTCTCGCCACCGTGTTCGACGGCGTTACGAAACAAATTCTCGAAAAGCTGTTGCAACCGGCTTTCATCGGCCATGACGGTTCGCTCCAAGTCAGCAACAACCGTTGCGTCGCTCGTCTCGACGATCGACCAGGCATTGTCGACGACCGTCGAGACGGAGACGGGCTCGTGATCGGTGACAGCTGCACCGGAACGAGCCATAGTAAGCAAATCGTCGATCAACGTTTCCATGCGGCGGTGTGCTCGACGCACGGACTCAAGATGCTCACTATCACAGTCCTCGGCTGCCAAATCGAGTCGGCTCTCGGCAACGTAGAGGGGATTTCTGAGGTCGTGGGAGACGACACTGGCGAATTCGTTGAGCCGTTGATTTTGTCGCTCGAGCTCGCTCTCTCGCCGTTTTTGCTCAGAGAGATCGACATAGGAACCGACACCTTCGATGTATTCCCCGCCTTCCTCCGCCATCTCACAATCGAGCATCCTGGCAGTGAAGAGGAACGGTCGTTCGCCTGAGACCGTTTCTCTGATGACTTCCCGCTCGATGAGCCCTTCGTCACGCACCCCTTGGTTAATCTCGTCCGCCTCAGCACGGTGCCCGTCAGGGATGATCAACGCATCGAGCGATTCCCCACGACTCGCCTCGTCGCTATAACCGAAAACCGACTCGAAAGCCGTATTGACGTTTTTGATAATCGGTTTGTCGTCCTCATATCGCACGTGGACGACTGGCTCAGGAACGGCCTCGAAGACCGCCTCGAAGCGATTGCGTTCCCGTTCTAGCTGTTGCATGCGTTCCCGGCGGGAGGTGATGTCGCGTGCGTTGATGACGTAGCCATTGATGGCGGAATCCGTTCGATTGCTCCCAAGCGCCTCCAACCAGCGCCACCCACCATCCGCGTGCTGAATCCGAAATTCTGCGGTCCCGGTCGTAGTTCCCGGTTCGCTCGAGAACGATTCGAATAGCTCGTTCACTTGGGCTTGGTCGTCGGGATGGATATGTTCTACAAAGTCATTCCCGGTAATTGTCTCCTGGGAATAGCCCAACAGCGATGTGACCGCCGGGCTCGCGTATCGAATCGTCCGATCTTTATCGACGACGGTGATCAGATCGTTCGATAACTCGACGAACGTCTGGAATCGTGCCTTCGCCTGCGCCAATGCGTCCCGTTGCTCCTTCCGATCGGAGATATCCCGGATAACTCCAAGAATACGTTCGTGGCCATTGATGGTCGTGCGGTTGAGGGTTACCTCAACCCACACGTTCGACCCATCACCCCGGAGATGTAACCACTCGAACGTTTGTGGACCCTCTTCGAGGGTTCTATCTAAGAGGGGTTGTCCTGACTCCACGGAAAATTGCGAGTCGGGTGGAGAGAGGGTTGCCGGATGCGTACCGAGAATCTCGGCTTCATCCCGTCCGAGAATTTCACAGAATCTGGTATTCACATCGACGATTTCACCGGCCTCAGGATCAAAGACCGACACACCGACTGCACTGTTTTCGAACAACTCTCGGTAATTCTGCAATGCATAACTCTTCTCGACGGCGTTTTCGATACGTTTCGCCAATAATTCGTAGCAATCTGTGCCCGAATCTTTTTGGAGATAATCCGTAACGCCGGCCGAAATGGCCTGGCTGGCGACCTCTTCGGAGCCCTTCCCCGTGCACAGGATGAATGGCAGATTCGGATGATCCGTTCGGACATCCTCGAGAAATTCGACGCCATTTCGACCCGGCATCTCATAATCCGAAAGAATACAATCCACCTCATTCATCTCGAGAAGGGACGTTCCTTCGTCGGCGTCCGTGGCGTGATAGATGGTGAGATCGGGAAATTCACGTTCCAAAAACGACGCGACGAGTTCCGCAAACGCGGTATCGTCCTCGACGTGCAGTAACCGCAACCCGGGGGTGCCCCCATCGGGTGCGAGTCGACTCACCCTTCCTCGACCCCGCTCATCCGTGTAATTAGTAGCCGGTCTCCGTCGATCTCAACAATCACTTTCTCCTCCGCCTCGAATGGGAACTGCGAGTCCGATGCGACTGCCGCAGGAATCGTAACGTACAGCGTGTTCGCGTCGCCGCTTTTGAAAATGCGGCTCGTCTCAGTCGTAGCCATGGTTGGGTTAGAGTTCGCGACAGTCAGAATTCACCCAGCGACCACCCGCCCCACACCTGGTTCCGAACCGTCGGATTGAGAATCCAGTACTGTCTCGTTTACTCCGTAATTGTCGAAGTGTCCCGAAGAGTAAATAACTGGTGAGAGTTCCGGTCTCATGGGCCATGAGACCCTGAAACGTGGTAATTCAACACAATCAATTTCAAATCGGCAAAAGCGTTCTAGCGATCAAAGTACCGATGATGCAGTATTCCATACTAGACGAGTGGCTTCCGGTTTGTATCTCGGTTGAACCAGGTGACCGACGGAGAGGTTCATCTACCGTGGGTAGACGGGGGTCGTATCCGCGCAGGAGCCAGTCGCTCGATCGGTCATAAGGGCCCAATTCCTAGAGGATCTCCGAAATCAGGCGCTCCGGAGCTGGCTACTTTGATGGCGTGATGGGGCTGGCGTCAATTTGGGTGGTAGTCGCAACTGTGAGTCCGGAACAGATGACGACGAGGAAACTCCCAATCAGTGTCATATAGACGCCCACGGCCGGCATCCAGGAACCCGTCAATGGACTCGAAATCACGGTGATAACGCCAACGAGGCCACCGATCAAAACCAAGGTGGGATAGAGAAGGTGTTGCCACTTCGGGCGCACGATCTGCAGACCGAACACGAGGACACCGAGGCCCGCTAGGGCTACGATCTGCTGGCCTCCCATTCGCTCCAGTCCCGATTCCATTCCGACGACGTACACCTGGACGGGAAGGTCCTTGTCCACCCAGGGGAAGACAACCCCGAGCGCAATCAATCCGAATCCGACGAGTATCAACGCTCGAAGTACTGCCGTTGGGGACAACCGACGAATCGGCCACGCCTCCGGAGTCGTCATCGATCAGGGCCTTTCACAGCGGAAATAAGAGTATTACGTAAGGTAAAATTGTTAATTGGTAACACAACACATTTTTCAGTCAACAGCTGTCGACTGCCCCCTTCATCGCCCCAAAGCGTGCGCAAGCCAGGGGACACATTGTATATGCCCGAAAGGGCACCGATCACGGTTTTACCAACTGTCATTGTGCGGCTGCACCTGCAACCTGCCAGGAATAGGACCCGAATGCAATCATAACTCAACCGGGTACGGCGGTTGGCAGTCAGGTAATCGAGAGTGATTTGGGAGTGAATCGCAAGGATAGTCCATGGACGTCACCCTCCATGATTCACTGGACGGCCAAGTTGCCCTCGTAACGGGCGCTTCCAGGGGAATCGGCGCCGCGATCGCTGAGGCACTCACCGAGCTTGGAGCGACCGTCTACGGTGGAGCACGGGACCCGTCGGATGTCGGTGATGCGTACCGTGGAATTCAACTCGATGTGACCGAGGAAGCCGACATCGGCCAGGCAATCGACCGGCTCAGATACGAGGCTGACCGACTGGATATCCTTGTCAATAACGCGGGGATCGGCGGGCCAGCCGGTCCGATTGGCGAAAGTACAACCGGCGGTATCGATCGCGTCCTCGCGACGAATCTGCGCGGCCCGATTTTGCTCTCAAAGCATGCCCTTCCATTGTTACTCGAACGAGAAGGTGGTCGGATTGTGAACGTCTCAAGTACAGGCGGCCAACTCTCCGGCGACGCCGACCGATGGCGAGGGGTGTATTCGTTGTCGAAAGCCGGCTTAAATGGACTTACCGTGCAACTCGACGCCGCGTATCGGGACGAGGGCCTCATCGCGAACGCCGCATCGCCAGGCTGGGTGCAAACTGACTTAGGTGGACCCGAGGCCCCTCGAAGCCCGAGCGAAGGGGCCGAAACACCGGTATGGCTCTCCAGGTTTGCCCCTGGGTCTCCGAGTGGAAAATTTTGGGAGGACAAGACGGTTATCGATTGGTAGCCGGCTGTGAACCTCGAACACCGTTGCTCCTCGGAGAAGTAGCCGAAGGTGACAAGTGACGATTCAAGAGACCGCCAATAGCACGGAGTCACTTTGAAGCTGCCAAGCAGATCGGTTCGATCTGGTCGATGCAATACACTATTCTTCGATGAATTCGACGCCCGTAATCTCAAATCGGGCCCCACCATCAGATCCGGTAGTCACCGTGATCGTCCAACCATGTGCTTCGACGATTTCGTTGACGATACTCAGTCCGAATCCCGTTCCATCATCCCCGGTCGAGTACCCCGCCTCAAAGATTGATTCACGCTCGTCCGGTGGAATCCCAGGACCGTTATCTTCGACAACGATGCCGTCATCGCATTCGCCGACGGTCACCACGGATCCGCCGTAAGTGACGGCGTTGCTGAAGAGATTCACGAAAACTTGGAGCAGACGGCTTCGATCCGCGAGGACCGTGCGGTCGGTCTCCAGCGTAAGGTCCGTTTCTTCACTCGCGACGTTCGACCATCCTTCCTCTACGATCTCGGGAAGGGCGACTTGTTCTTGGTCGGTGACGGTCTTCCCCTGACGTGCCAGGGCCAGAAGGTCATCGATCATTGCCGTCATCCGGTCGTGTGCAGCGTCGACCTCGCGTAAGTGATCGCTCTCGTATTCCTGTTGTGCCAATTCGAGGTGGCCCTCCGCCACGGTCAGTGGACTCCGGAGATCATGGGACACGATACTCGCGAACGCTTCGAGGCGTTCGTTCTGCCGAGCCAATTCGAGTTCGTTTTCCTTTCTGTCGGTGATATCCTGAAAGACACCTCGGATTTTGATGATCTCGCCGTTTTCTCTGACGGGCTCGCCAACGAAATGGACCCACCGTTCCCGATCGGCTGCCGTGATCAATCGGGTCTCGTGATCGTAGGGTTCCCCCTCAGCGATCGCCCGTTCGACCGACTCCCGGACTAAATCTCGATCGTCCGGGGGATAAAACTCGAGGCCGCGTTCGACATCGAACGGTTCGTCGGGTGAGAGATCGTGGATTGCGTACACACCGTCACTGAGGGTGACCGGATAGGGCTCGGAGGCCTGTGCATCGATCTCCCAGTAGCCGATTTCGGCGACGTCCTCTACATAGCTGAATCGTTCGGCGCGACGTTCGAGCTCGAGGGAATGTTCGATGCGGTCGCTGACATCGCGGAAATAGAAGGCTAAGCCGCCATCAGGCTGAGGATAGATATCGATGTCGAACCAGGCGTCCAACTGATCGAAATACTCGGTGAAGGTTGTCGGTTCCCGAGTTTCCATTGTATTCCGATACGTTTCCTCAAATCGAGTGCCAACCGCCCGGTCAAAAACGTCCCAGAACGCCCGTCCAAGGAGATATTCCTCGTTCAAATCAGTCAACTGCTCGGCTGCTTCATTTACAAGGGTGAATTGCCAGTCAGTATCGACTTCGATGATCCCGTCGGTGACCCGTCCGATGATCTGTTCGCGTTTCCGTACCTCCCGTTTCCGATCCGTAATATCCTCGACGTAGCCGACGATGCGAGAGACGGTCCCGTCGTCGTCGAATATCGGTTTGGTGTCGCCATGGATCCACCGCTGCTCACCGTCTGGTTGGATCACCCGATACTCAACCGTGATCGATTCACCATTGGCGATGTACTCCATCGATTCTCGGGCTCGCTCCCGATCGTCTGGATGGACCCCATCTAGGAACGAATGTGGATCCGCCTCTACCTCCTCCACAGGCCGGCCCCAGATGTCTTCATAGGCAGAATTGATAAACAAAAGCTCGCTCCAATCGCCATTGAACATAAACAAAATATCATTTGCATTCTCCGCGAGTTGCGAGAGTTTCTCTTCCGTCTCCTCGACGGCACGTCGAGCACGGTATTGCTGGACCGCATTGCGAATCTCGTGCGCCAGGACCGCATACTGACTTGTCGTGCTGTCCTTTTGGAGATAGTCCGTTACACCCTTCGAGATGGCTTCGCCTGCGACCGCTTCGCTCCCCTTCCCGGTGAAGAGGATAAACGGTAATTCTGGGTGGTCCGTCCGCACCGTCTCGAGGAGGTCGATTCCATTGGTGTTGGGCATTTCGTAATCGGAGACGACACAATCGATGTCCCGATCATCGAGGGCCTCGAGACCGACCTCGGGATCCGTTTTGGTAAGCACCTCAATCCGGTCATTTTCTCGTTCGAGGTAGGTCGCCACCATCTCCGCAAATGCGGCGTCGTCGTCCACGTGAAGGACGGTGATGGCGTCGTTCATCGCATCGCAAACGGAGCTCCAAGTGGAAAACCCTTCGCGAATAGACTGGGTGATACGGATCGGTTAGAGCGGGTTCGGCATGGGTCACCATGCAGGCTATCCTCGGTGTCATCCCGAGTACGGAGAGGGAGTGACCGGGCGTAACCCACCCCACAGTGTCAAATGGTGATCGGTTCGCCAACGGTGGGTTCGACGATATCACCATGCTCGTTCTCGAAGGCGTCGGGATGTTCCGTATGGATTGGCACCAGAGTCCGCGGTTGGAGCTTGTCGATCAGATCGAGTAAATCGACACCGGCCGCGTGTCCACTCGCGTGGGTTTGATACGGTTCGTGGTCGTTCTCGGCGTTGAGCCCGAAGTGTTCCAACCAGTTTTGGAGCCGTTGGTCGGACAGTTCCATTTCGGTGTTGAACGGCTCCGTCTGCGCGCGGATGAAGACCGACCCCTCGGGGAGCTCGAAGTCGACGAGGTTCTTGAAGCGATAATAATCGAGTTGGACGATATACCGATGTGGCGCATCGTTGAGCTCGGCGGCCGTAACGCCGTTTTCGAGGTGGGTCACATCCGGTTCATTCTCCCAGTCGAGTTGCTCTCCCGCCTTGTGTTTGGTCCGGACGTAATCGGTCGGAGAGTAGAGCATGCTGCCGGAGCGTTCGACGAACGCCTTCGCGCCGTCGTCATAGATCGACCCGCCGAGTTGAGCCCGGAGGGCTGCCAACCGGGGATCCACCACTAACTGGCGATCGACCGCATCGGCAACTTCGAGCAACGTCTCGTATCGCTCCAAGTCCTTCCACGCGAATGCGACGAGGACCAAGCCTGCTGTGTCGGCCGCATAGTCGGTGAGTTCGCGTTCGACCTGCGCTTCGTCGTCGGGATCCTCGTTCGTAATCCGGGTGCCCTCACAGAGCATGACATCAGGGCGTAACCCCGCAAGTTCCTCCCCCAGATCGTGGCCGGACCGGCCATGAAAGCGAATGTCGCCGGTATAGACGAGTTGCCTGTCGTCGGTTTCGAGGAGGGCGGCCTGTGCACCGGGGATCGAGTGACCGATGTCGAACGATTCGAGGGTGAGCGCTGATCCGATCGATACGCGATCACGATGCGAGGTGAGCCGCGTGGTCCGAGCCACGGGATCCTCGGTAGTAATTTTCGGTTCGTCCGGAAAATATCCGCCCTTCGCGTACGAAATGGATCGAGGTTTCATCTCGATGAATTCGCCATCGAACCCGCTCGACGGACCGATCTCGCCGAGTGCAGCGGCAACTCGCTCGGTCGTCTCCGACCACACGATCGGGATGTCCCCGAGATAGGGGAGATACCCGATGTGATCGAGATGGGCATGCGAGATGAAGACCGCATCCGGTGTCCAGTCCCCACGGTCTGACGCCGTCTCGTAACTCGTGAGTTCACTGTCCCAGAACGATTTGGCCCGTGAATCGGTCAATGCATCAATGCCGGGTGGCGTGAGGGCATCTCGTCGATATAGCCCATCGAGCGCTGGCACGAGATCCAATCGAAGAAGATCGTGGAGCTTCGACGTGGATCGCGGTTGGAGATACTCCTCGAAAAACTCGCCTTCGGCACCGAAGGACATCCCGAAATCGAGTATGACTGAGTCCCCACCTGCCTCAACGATGAGTTTATTGCCACCGATTTCGCCGATGCCGCCGTACCCAGTGATTGAGACGTCGGTGCGTGACTCGGGGTGGGTTGCCATGACCGGGATCCACGACGGTCGCCGATATAGGCGTTTTTACCCCACGAAGACGATTCGATGTTTACGAAATGCAGCTTCGATGAAGACCGATGATTCCAACGGTAAGGGCTGCAGACTTCTCCTTTCTCCCTTATTTCTTCAGTCCGCTCCTCGAACCACATGTCCGTATTTCAACAACGCTACGAAGATAACACCGCCAGCGGCATTCCCCAGGGTCGCGAGCACTTGGAATACCACGTACTGATCGATGGCGACAGCCGAGGAGGTCAACAGGCCAAACAGCACCTCGACATTGCCGGCTATGGAGTGCGGGAGGTGCAAAATGCCGATGGTGGCGGCAATCATCCAGATGATGACCAGGCGACTGATCGTTCCCTGAGCCGCGGTGATCAACCAGGCCAAGAGACCCATCAACCACCCGGCGAAGACGCCGGCGATCAACAACCAAAATGGATCGTGATTCACAAGCTTGAGGGCGATCGTCTCGAAGGCCGCTGGCTCGATCACCCCCAGTCCGGGCATCAACTGCACGGCAAGGATGGTGAAGATCGCGCCGCCAACGAGGTTGCCAACATACACGAGCCCCCAGAGCCGGCCGAGTTGGGCGAGGGTGGCCTGGCGATCGAGCACGGGCACGACGGCGAGCGTGGTGTGTTCGGTAAACAACTCGGAGCGCCCGAGGATCACGAGAATGAACCCGACCGAGTAGACGCTCGCCAACAGAACTTCGGTGAGGAGATCGCCGTAACTGGCCGTCGAGAGCGTCAGGATGACGGCCATCAACAACGGCCCGAAGCCGATGTCCAAGCCGGCGGAGAGGCCCGACAGGAGCAAGCCCGAGGGCTCGCGATTCATCTCGTTGAGCCCGCTATCGATGAGCGACGACAGGACGTTCTGCGTCGGGGTTTGCTCCATCACGGTGATCGTCTCGGGGTCGTTCTCCGACATGGAGACCTCTTCAGAAAGGCCTCAGAGCGGCGCCTACACGAAGGTTCCCCTTTCTTCGGGGGCAAACCGAACGAGCTGAGCCAAATCGTCCGACCACGCGAGCCCGATCAATACCCGCCGAATTGCATATGTTCCAGAGGATCCGCGATCCGCGGGATAACTGCTGGCTACTCGCCCTCAATGAGTCGGCGGAGTTGGGAGGGCGGCACCGCGCCTCGGGCCGAAAGGCCATTGGCCTCGAACGTTGGCACGCCGGTGATCCCACGCTGGCGAGCCTCAATGAACTGTCCCTGTACGTGTTCTCGCAGGTCGTCATCCGCGAGGGCCGAACGAACGACATCACGGTCGAGCCCCGCGGTTGCAGCCACCTCCGTAAGCACCTCGCCATCACCGATATCACGTCCCTGTTCCCAGAGCGCTTCGTAAATCGCCGAATCGAACGCACGCCACTGCTCGGGATACTCGCGTTGGACGAACGCCGAGGCGACCTGGGCGTCTATCGAGTCGACCGGATCAGGAATTTCATCGAGATCGAGCATGGCATCGGCGCCATACTCATCGCGAAGCCGCTCGACGTTCTGTCGGGCCTGCTCGAAATACTCGTCATCTTTGCCATCCTCGACGGAATGATCTATCGTCCCATCCGGCTTGCGTTTGTGGTGGCGTAAATCGAACGGGTGCCACTCGATGGAGACCTCGTCCCCACGGGTCGCCTCATAGCGAGCCAATGACTGGCGGCCGAGGTAGCAAAACGGGCAGACGTAATCAGCGTAGATAGTGAGCGTTGGCGTGTCTGTTGGCACGAGCGGTGGTTGGGGTCGAACGGGGAAAAATGGTCAGTTACAGGGAGGCGGTGGAGGAGTCTGACGTTCGATTCTATTCCGCACCATCACCCGGGGCGAGTGGGCGTCGAGTCAGGCCCAACTCGTCGTAAATTTGATCGGAGGAACAGATGGTCTCGGTGTTCGCTTCGGCGATAGCGGCGTGTAGGGCGTCAAATGGCGTCGCTTCGTGCTCATTGAGATACACAGCTGCGGTCAACACCACCTCCTCATTCTCCTCTGGTTCAATAGGAACCGACTCAAGCAGATTCGCTGTCACCGTTGGAACATCGAATCGAATGCCGGCGCCCGGCTCGTATGCATGAACGAAGAGTTCGGCATATGCGAGTAGGGACGTGGTAACCTCCTCAGCATCCTCCAGTGCGATCTTCGCGCGTTCGTGGAGCCAATCATCCGAGGAGAGTAACGCTACAAGGAAGTCCGTCTCGACGTACATCACTCAAGATCCTCCTTTGACTGCCGTGTACGCAACTCAGCGATCTCGGTATCAAACTCGGCCTGCAGTTGCTCAATGGCGTCAGCTTGGGAAATGTCATCAAACGAGTCGTCAACGAGATCCCGTGCGGCGGCTAGTGGATCCCCCTCGATTGGGATGAGGACGACCCGATTCGACAGATCTACCACGCGGAATCGATCACCGTGGTGCTCACGAATCGACTTTGGGAGATACAACCGACCTCGATCATCTGCTTCGACGGCCATAGAGACAATATTACCCCGTATCCTAAATAAAATTCCCGTATAATTGGTTATTTTCCCGTTTTAGTGAAATATTTCCAGTACACAACGGCTATCCATGGTGCACCGCAAATTGGGCTTCCTACGTCGTCCACCACTGCGGTCGTTGACCGGACCCGACGATGCGTTTTTCGCTTACACGACCGTACCAGCCCTATGCCTGTTGAGTCGGACGCTGAACTCCGGACGATTCTCGACTACACCACTGTCGCTGTCGTCGGCTGTTCCACCACCCCCCGCAAGGACGCCCACGAGATCCCGAAGTACCTCCAATCGCAGGGCTACGAAATCGTGCCCGTAAACCCGACTGCAGACGAGGTGCTCGATCGCCCGGCCTACGACTCACTCGGCGACGTGACGGAGTCGGTCGATATCGTCGATGTCTTTCGACCAAGTGAGGAAGTAGCCGGGATCGTCGACGAAGCGCTCGACCGAGAGGACGTCGAGGTGATCTGGCTCCAGTTAGGGATTCACGACGACGAGGCCGTTGCACGCGCCGAAGCGGCCGGCCTTCGCGTCGTCCAGGATCGGTGTATGAAGGTCGAATATCAACGCCTGATCGCCTCGGAGTAAAGCGACCACCCACGTACAAACGCAGGCGAATCGCTACTCGAACCGTCCTGTTTCGGTGCCACATTCCAGACACCGCGTGCGTTTGGCCTGCCCCTCAACCGCCCACTCGACCGTCTGTTCCGTCCGTTCCCCACACGCGTCACACAGTCGCCTGAGTTCCGACTCGCCCGGGTCCTGCGGGGCGCCGATCGCGATCGCGACGACGCGTTCGTCGCCGGTGTTGATGCCTTGCTGGAACTCCCCCGGGGCGAATCGAATGATCTCACCCGCGGATACCTCGACATCGCCCTCCGCCGTTTCGAAGGTGACCGTTCCCGCCCGAATGATGAACAGTTCCTCCTGCTTCTCGTGGTTGTGATAGCCATAGGCGAAACTATCCCCCGGCGCCAGTTCGTAGTAATTGAGCGCCACGTTCGAGGCATTGATCGCGTCGGTCAACGGCCGCATGACGGTCGCGGAATCGACCCGACCCTCGACGTCATCGATACGGAGCGTGTCCATAGCGGGACATCGAACGAGCGAGCGAAAATATTGCTGGTCACCCCCGTCGGCGACGTGTCGATGAGTGAGATCGAAGAGCCCGATCGCACCGCGGAGCCACTGGTTTATCCGCCGTCACACAATATACCCCCATATGCCCGCAACCCTCGAAATCGTCTGTGAGGACGATGACTGTGAACTCGACATGGCCGAGTTGCACTATACCTATGACATGCCCGACGACGTCACGGTCGCCGATTTCCAGTGTCCGTACTGCGGTCAGACGGATTCACTCCGAGAAATCGAACTCTGAGACCGAGTACACTGATCGTCAAACGCAGTTACAGCTCGTCAAGTTCTGCCTCAATCTCGTCATAGTCTGGGAACGCCGGCCACTCCTGAGCCACCCACGCGTACTGAATCGTCCGATCCTCGTCGATGAGAAACACCGCGGGGCGAGGCTCGTTGATCCCTGCCATCCCATCGAGGTCGTTGACGATGCCGTATGTTTCGGCGACCCCGTTCTGTGGATCGCTGAACAGGCGATACGGGATGTCACGATCCTCGATGAACGCCTTGTGTTCGTATGGGCTCGATATGGAGAGCCCGACGATCGAGATATCGTATTCCCTGTCCCATGCCCGCTCGCGGAGTTCGTTCCAGACGTACGTCGCCGGGAAGGCGCCGTCCATCGGGTGAAACACGAGGAGGACCGGGCTCGCCTCGGTGAGCGAAGCGAGGCCGACATCCTCCCAGTATTCGTCGTTGACAAGCGGGCGAGTGAAGTCGGGGGCTCGCTCGCCGGCGGTCGGATGATCCGACTCTGGGAGGTCGACGACATCGAATTCGGGTGCCATCGATTACGCCTCCGCGCCGTAGGTGTTCTCGAGGTATTCGACGATGTTCGCGCTTTCTGACATCGTCACCCCGGTGTTGGCATCGACGATCGCTGGGACGGTCCGGCTCCCAGTGAGGCGCTTGACGACGTTTCGGTCGGAGTGCATCGGCTCGACGAAGCGCGATCGATAATCGAGGTCGTACTCGTCGAGTTTTCGAACGACGTGCTCACAGAAGGGACAGGCCTGGAGACGGTACAACGTGATCGGTTGCTCGATCGTCTCACTCATTTCTCGGGTAGTGGTTGGGGTGAGACAGGGGTAAACGCTGTGGCGTCACCGATGCCACCAGTCGACGTAATTCGGGGCAGGATTTGGTCAATTTGCGAAATATGTCCCCTCGGAAGCGAAGGGCACTCCGGACCGGCTAGTCCTCCTCGCCCGTCAATAGCAGCGTGTTTGTCACGAGCGTCGCAATCCCGCGTCGCAGGCGCTCAGTGACCGCCTGATCAGAAATATCGAAATGATCAGCGAGTTCTTGGGTCGAGGTTCGGCGCGGAATCGAGTAATAGCCGGTCTCGGCGGCGTGAATCATGACCTCCCGCTGTGGCCCCGTCAGTCCGTACCAGGGGCCGGCATCCGGGGTGGTCGGATTGAAAATTCGCTTGACGTCGATAGGAACGTCGTGTTCGTGACAGTACGCCTGAAACTCCGAAACCGCGTCGTGCGTGGGAAAGCGGATCTCGAACCCCCACTCATCGGCCGTCCCGGTCGCGTCGAGAAGGTGTCCCTCGACATCATAGACCCCCTGGAGAAACGCGTCATCGGAGACCTCCCACTCCATGGCATACAGCGTTTCCTCATCGTGGGACGTAACCTCGGTGATCGACCGAACGGCCGGATGTTCGCCCACGGATGCTCTAAAGGCCGCTTTGTCCGAGTCATAGACCCGAATGAACGGCACCGGCCGTTCCCCCAGTGGAACGAGTGTCTCGAGCGTGATCACCGTCTCCCCTCCGACCGTCAGTATCCGGCCGAGCTCGAAGGTGTCACTTCCGATGGAGAGTTCAACGATGACGGCCATGCCCTTAACCAAGGCAATCAAACAGATTAAACGCCCGGTGAGCGCGTCGCCACATTCGGGCGTTTGCATGGTGTGCCAAGGTAATCCACAGGATTTTGCGTGGGGCCCTCTGAGGATAGCGTGAGGTCAATGATAGCTATGTGTAGGAGTCGGTACGTGAACGACGCCGAGAGCTGGACTTTCGACGGAGTACCCCGGTGACCGCGTCAATGACGGCCAGGTATAACTTTGCGGACGACATCGATTCCGACGAACCGTTCAGGCGAACCCTCGAACAACTCGTCGCTGCGGCCGACGAAAACGACCTCGATATTCGGGGGAGTTGGCTCATCGACGGCACCGATCCGGACGAACCCGATTGGGAAGTCATGGTCTATCACCTCGATAACTCCGGACGAACGGACTAACACCTCGAGCTGGCACTGATCGGGGGCGGGGTGTCAGGAGTGCTGCTTCGTATCGAGCTACCTTGTGACGCCAGTGCGGCCGTTGGTTCAGTTTCGTCCGAGAGACGAGACGCGCATCCGACGGTGATACGCCCGACAAAGTATCGGCCCACTCGGACCTCGATTATTCGACGAACTCGATGCCGGTAATCTCGAATCTGGCACCGCCGGTGTCACTCTCAGTGATATCGATATCCCACCCATGGGCATTGACGATCGTCCGGACGATCGACAGACCATAGCCATGGCCCTCAGGGGAGGTAGAATAACCGTGATCGAACACTTGGTCTCGAATATCCGAATCGATCCCCGGCCCATCATCTTCGACGTAAAACCCGTCCTCAATCGGGCCCACGTGTACCGTGACGTTCTCCCCACCGTGTTCGACGGTGTTGTCAAAGAGATTCTCAAATAACTCACAGATCCGGTCAGGATCCGTAGAAATCAATCGAATCGGGTCGTACCGAAACGACGCCGTCGCTGGCGCATCGATCCCCTCCCATGCGGTCTTGGTAACCTCTTCGAGATCTGTCGCAACGGGATCCTCGACGACCATCCCCTGGCGCGCCACCGTGAGGAGATCGTCGACGAGGGCTGCCATTCGATCGGTCGTTTCCTCGATAATTTCGATGTGTTCGCTGTCATTGGTGTCATAGTACAGCTCCAACCGGCCCTTGATCAGATTGAGCGGATTTCTGAGATCGTGAGCGATGATATCGGTGAATTCCTTGAGTCGGTCGTTCTGGCGCTCGAGCATCCGCTCGTATTCTTTTTGATCCGTCCGATCTTCGGCGACCACCGCGTATCCATCCGCTTCGTCGTCCCCAAACTGCGATACGGTCAGACACCCCCAGAATACGGCCCCATCCGCCCGTTCATGCCACTCCGATTCCCGATGCGTCTCACCCGGAGACAGATCCGTCAGAACCGGGCGCTTGGATTCGTCCCGTTCCGCTTTCGAGGTCGCGAGCAAGGTCGTTACGGGCCGGCCCAGAATGTCCCCCGCTTCGTACCCGTACAGCTGCCGTGCCGGGGCCGGCCACGAACTGATTCGACCCGTGCCGTCCAGTTTGAACACAGCGTGCTGGCCGATCCGCTCGATGAGGGAATGCGGGACCGCCGCATCCGACGCTGGTTCGTGAGTCGGGGAGTGCCCCGGCTCAGGGGATTCCGTCACGGGAGCTAGGATTGACTGCACCAGCTAATCAAAACGCCTCCTGATAGACAAGGGCGCTTAAATACTGACTGGTGTCCACAGAAATGTGTAATCCTGACACCGTGATTGTCGCTCAATTCGGTTCGCCTTCGTTACCCCGCGTTGTGACCTCTTGCGGAGATAGTGGAACGACTCACGGGGGAAACGCCGAGCTCCTCAAGGCTCGATGGCCTGCAACTTGGTCTCGGTCCCGCTATCCTGGACCTGGTCGGCGAAGCCGGTGACCGTGTTTCGGATCACCTTGTTGTTATCGGCGGTGGCGGCGATGTCAGGGTGGGTTTCCAAAGCTTGGACGGCGATGCCCGTGTCGACGTCGTTCGGATCGGGATCGGTGATCGTGTTGTTGACGACCTTGTTGTTGTTCACCGCAGCCTCGACGGTACTGAACCCTTGATAGCTCACGGCCCGAAGCAAAATACCCGCATTCGCTTCGCGCACGTCGTTTCGCATCACTTTGTTATTCGTCGCCGACGAGCGGAACGAGCCCCAGGACGCGACCGCAATCCCGACATCGCTGTTTTCGACCGTGTTGTCTCGGACGTGGACGCCATCGCTTTCAATGAGGATGATGCCCGCGGCGGTGAAGGCCTCCTCGGCGTAACGGTTGTCTCGGACGATATTACCGCGGACGTCGCCTTCGGCGCCGTAGCCGATCTGGATGCCGTTTGAGCCCCAGGCCTCGCCGATGCCGCCAGAGCCGACGACGAGATTGTTTCGCACGCTGGCCTCTGGTGACGGATGGGCGCCCCCGTCGCCGATGACGCCGATGCCACCGCGTTCGTAGCCGTGGATCTCGTTGCCATGAATACGCAGCTCCGAATCACCATACCCAAGGAGACCGAACGTTTCGCCGCCGCCGATCCCCATATTGACGACGGTGGTGTCGGTGATGGCACCCGAGACGTTGCGTGCAAGCACGGCCGTCGTGCGGACGCCAGCCCCCTCGCGCTCATTCCCGTCGAGAGTAATCCCCGAAACAGAGACATCAACGGTGTCGGAGCCCTGAATGGCGCCACCGGTGTCCGTCCCGCCATAGGCGAGGACGATCGGCTCCCAGTCGGCGGCGGTTTCCGGGATCGTAAACCGTCCAGGCGTCTCGGGCATCCGGATCGTCGGATCGTCGACGCCGCGAAGGGTGAGGTCCTTGTCGATGACCACCTGTTCGACGTAGGTTCCGCCGTGTACAGCAACGGTGTCACCGGAATCCGCCGCATCGACGCCGGCTTGAATGCTTCCTTCGTCGTCCGGAACAACGACATCGGCGCCACCACGCCCCCGACCGGGCGGGCCACGACCCGGTTTCGCCGCGGCGGTGCCGCCGAGGCCAACAACGGCCAGTCCCCCCATGGCGATCCCTTTGAGCGCGGATCGACGGGCAAGCCGCTCTCTCGGTGTGTGATCGGACATAGTCCGGATATTCAGTGGAGTGCTACTTGAAGCCTGCTACAAGAGGCCCCTTGCGAACGCCTCGAATCATGCTCGAACCAACCCCGAGGGCTCAATTCATCGCTGATCGTTCAGCCCAATATTTTGAAATATTCGAAGATATATTCGAAAGTATTCGAATTTTATTGGTTGGGAAGCACGCGATAAATCGCCAACTGATGGCGTGATTTCAATATATATCTGATGACGTTCACAAAAATAATCAGATTATCAATATTATAGAAAATATAATAGTTTGGGCTAATTTTTATCACAATCTGCTTCGTTAGCGCCGATATATACGCCCATGCGGCTGTTGCATACGGCCGACGTCCATCTTCGTGAGGACGACGACCGGACGATCGAGGCCCTCAAAACCGTGTTGGACACCGCTGCGGAGAACGAGGTGGACCTCGTCACCATCGGCGGGGATCTCTTCGATTCGCCGGGCGACGCGAACGCCCTCCGGCCGCGGCTCCGGGGGCTGTTTTCCGACAACGACTTCGACGTGGTGGTGATTCCCGGGAACCACGATGCCGATGTCTATCGGGACAACCTCGAGTTCGGGCAGGACCTCGAGGTGCTCGTCGACGATCCCCTGGAACGCCGGGAATTCGAGGACGTTCGTATCACCGGCGTGCCCTACCAATCGGAGCTGACCGAGGAGCTCTTCTCGGCGCTGTCATTGGAAGGGACTTCTGACCGAGCGCAGCTCCTGTTGCTTCATTGCACGCTCGACATCGGCTTCGGCGCCGACGCTACCGGGGAGGAGGCTGCGACCGAGTACTTCCCGGTCACCAAATCGACGCTTGCCAGCCTCGGCTACGACATCGTGCTGGCCGGGCATATTCATTCGACGGTCCGAACGCTTCCCCTCGCGCACGGCGGCACGTTCGTGTATCCCGGCTCGCCGGTCTCGCATTCGACGAGCGAGACCGGACGCCGACATGCCGTGTTGGTCGATACCGAGACTGAAGCGATCCGCAGCCTACCGCTCGCGACGTACTTTGTGGATCGCCTCGAGCGCACCGTTCGCCCGGGCGAGGAGGACAAGGTGCTCGACGAGGTCGAGGCGTGGGTCCACGAGCGGGACGAAGTGTATGCTGACCTGACGATCGACATCGAGGGCTTCATCGAGCGCGAGGAAGCCGCGTTTCGTGCCGACCTCGAGCACGTTGCTGGCGAGGCGACGATCGAGTACGACGGGGTTCGTGGCGTGGCGGAAGTGCTCGAACATCCACTGTATCGGGATTTCGAGCGCGAACTCGACGACGATATCGAGGATCGAACGGACATCGAAACGCGCGTGATTCGCGTGCTCTCGGAGCTACTGGCCAATCGAGAGATTCGACAATGAACATCGAACAGGTCTGGATCCAGCGCTACGGGCCCTTACAGGCGGACATCGAGCCAGGCAGACAGCTCAGCCTCGTCCACGGCCCGAACGAGTCGGGCAAGACGCTGCTGGTCGAGGCCATCATGAAGCTCTTGCTCGGCGAGGATGCCGTCCCCGACGCGCGGGTCGATGAACATCCGGAGGGATTCGTCGTCCTCAGCGGTGACTTCGGCGAGCACAAGCTCGCGGGTGATCAGACGCTCGTCGATCTGTACGAGACGGAGTACGGGATCGAGCTCACCCCGCGAGCGTTGCGCAACATCTTCGTCATTCGGGATGCCGATTTGCGCATCGACGAGGAGGACGAATTCTACGAGCGTGTCACCGATCGCGTGACCGGGATTCGCACGCAGGACATCAGGCGCGTCATGGAGGCGCTTCGGGGTGCGGGACGATTGACTGATCGAAACCTGAACATCTCTTCGAGTGCCTCGAACGACGACGCCGGCGACCAACTCGAGATGGCGAGGGAGCTCAGAGCGGACATTCGAGAGTACCTCGACACCGCCGACGAGGAGGGGCTTGCGGCGATCGAACGGCGGCGCTTGGAAGCACGGGCCACCAAGCAGGAACTGGAAGCAGAACATGCCGAACTGGAGGCAGCCAAAGAGGCGGCCGAGTTCGAGGCCCTGGTCGAGGCCACAGACACCCTCGAATCGGCACTGGACGACCTCGGGTCGCTCCCGGACGAGGAGACGCTGTCGGGGCTCGCCCACCGCATCAAGCAATTCGACGCGGGCGAGCGCGAAGAACTCGAGGATCGAAAAGCGCGATACAGCACGCTCGCGAAGTGGGCCATCGGGGCGGGCGTCGTCACCTTTGGCGCCCTGGCAGTGGCTGGGTTTCCGGCGGTGGCGGTGGTCGGACCGCTGCTCGGATTCGGCTTGGCCGCGTACTTCGCCTCGCGCATGCGAGGAGTGAGCGCCTCGATTGAGGACCTCGCCACCGCGCGATCAGCAATCATCAACGAGGCCCACCGCCTCGGGCTGGCTGCGGAGGAGTTGGCCGCCGTGCGGGGTGAACTCGACCGCATCGAGGACGAACGGGCGTCGCTGAATCGATCGATCAACGAGTCGGTCGGCTTCCTTCGCACGACCATCGGGCTCTCGGCCGCGGAACCACCGGCCGTGCTCGAGGAGGCACGGGAGTACATCGAAACGCGGGCAGCGGAGATCGAGACGGATCTCGACCGCGAGTTCAGTGAGGCGGAGCTCAAGTCGATCGAGACGGAACTCACCGACGTAGAGGCAGAGATCGCCGAACTCGATCGCCAACTCGAGGAACACCAGCGCCAGCTCAGAGTGTTTTCCGACAGAGCACACCAGCTCGACTTTCGGACCTTTACCGGCGAGGCGCTCGATCTCCAGGTTTCGAATCTGGACGCGCTGGAAACCCTCGAGGAGCGCGTGGCTGAACTCATCGACGCCATCGAAGCGGACGCGAGGTACTCACGACGCGCCCACGAGGTGTTCGAGCGCCTGGAGGCGACCGAGGAGGAGAAAGTGCGGGAACTCTTCGGCGATGAAAGCCCCGCGACGAAGCTGTTCGGTCGGATTACCGACGACCGGTACGAGCGGGTGCGCTATGACGAAGCGGCCAATCAGCTCGTCGTCGAACGAGCGAACGACCAGCAGTTCACGCCGGCCGAGTTGAGCAAGGGAACGCGTGATCAGCTGTACCTGTGCGTTCGGGTGGCCCTCGCGCAGGAACTGCCCGATCTGGACGCCGGCTTTTTCCTCATGGACGACGCGTTCCTCGCGGCCGACGTCCAGCGGTTGGAGCGCCAAGTCGAGGTACTACGCGAACTCGCGGCGGACGGCTGGCAGACGATATATTTCACCGCGAAGCCGGAGGCCATCGAGGCGATCGAGCCACACGTTGAAGAGCAGGTCTATGAACTGCAGGAGTTGGCGTGAATGATCCAATTCATCATCGCTCCCGTGACGGCAATGCAGCTTCTCAACGGGTGAGTCTAGATTGGTATAAGATAACTAACGAGTGAGGAAGAGATTGAGAACGCTCGAGAAGTTCTTTTAGACGGAAGTAAATCGGGCCGTCATTCGTCGTGTTGCTCGTAATAGTCGTCAGTCGTCGAGGCGGAACTTGCCCCCGATTGGGCGGCATATGCCGCGATCCGATCGTCTTCGGCGATCGTCCAATACCGACCCCGATGGCGGACAAGG
>CAZOFG010000025.1:0-22947 GCA_964579125.1 uncultured Halobacteriales archaeon
CGCTCAGGGCGTTACCGTAGGCGTCCTTGTCCTGCCAGTCGATGTTCGTCGACAGGCCCTTGTCGTGCATCATCTGCGTGGTCGGGGCGCCGACGCGACTCTTTTCGGCCTTCTCGTTCGGGTCGAATGCGCGCCACTCCGGCCCGCGGTCGACACGGTCCTCTTCGACGATGAGACCACAGTTCTCACAGACGGTCTCACCGTGTTCGTGATCTTGGACGAGCGAGCCGCCACACTCCGGGCAGGCCTCAACGGTCTCGTCGGCCTCCTCGGTCTCGACGGCTTGCTCGGTTGCGTTGGTCGTGACTTTGGTATCGCTCATTGTGGGTGGGGACGGTTCTCGGGGTCGGCTCCCCGAGTCAGAACCTAACTAATAGTTACTTACTCAGCCATTTAAAGCTTTCTATCAATTCCGGTAACGTTCGCCGAAAAAACCGCCAGCAAGCCCGGTGTATGCGGATGTTTCACACGTTAATATCATATCGTGAATAGTTCGTCATTTTCGACCGCAAGTACTCCGAGGCGCGCCCCTGCATCGAGCCAGCCATGGCCGTACGCGAACGCGGCTAACGCATCCGGGAGGTTGTCTTGTGCCTGGAAATGGCGACCGTCAGTGAGGTAGGCCTCGGCCATTTCGAGGCACGCCTCGGCACCCTTGCCACCCCCGGGATGGGGGCTTGCGCTGTCTAAAGCCTCCGCGAGCAACCGTTCATACTGATCGGTCTTGTCGGCAAGGTCAGTTGGCATGGTCCTCGTTTGCGGCCGCCGGTGTATCAAAGCGGGGCCCCGGCATGGCGATACCAGGGTTAAAGCAAGTTGGCGCCATACCACAGACCATGAATCTCCTGAACCGAGTCGAGTCGGGTGAGATCGATGGCTGAGGAGCCAGAACACCGCCGCCTCGTCATCGTCGGCTCCGGCATCGCCGGGTTGACGGCGGCGATTTACGGCGCCCGCGCGAACAACGACCCCCTCGTCCTCGAAGGGGACGAACCGGGTGGGCAATTGACGCTGACGACCGAGGTCGACAATTATCCCGGCTTTCCCGAGGGCATTTCAGGGCCGGATCTCGTCGATCGGATGAAGGAACAGGCCACGCGCTTCGGGGCGGAAATCCGCCATGGCATCGTCGACACGATTGATGCGGACGATCGACCGTTCGAGTTGTCATTGACCAACGGCGCGACGATCACGGCGGATGCAGTCATTGCAGCCAGTGGCGCGAGCGCCCGTACGTTGGACATTCCCGGCGAGGACGAACTGATGGGGTATGGGGTCTCGACGTGTGCGACGTGTGATGGCGCGTTCTTCCGCGGCGAGGAGATGCTCGTCGTCGGGGGCGGTGACGCCGCCATGGAGGAGGCGACCTTCCTCACCCGCTTCGCGGAGAAGGTCACTCTCGTGCACCGCCGTGAGGAGTTTCGCGCCGAGGCGTACTGGGTTGATCGCCTCCACGAGAAGGTCGAGGCGGGTGACATCGAGGTTCGCAAGAATACGGAATTGGTCGAGATTCACGGCAGCGAGGCTGACGGGATCGATCGAGTGACGCTAGTGCACCATCCCGAAGGACATCCGACCGAGAAGCTCGACGATCCGGAGACCGAACGTTACGACCTCGATGTCGGCGCCGTCTTCCTCGCTATCGGGCACACGCCAAACACCGAGTATCTCGAGGACACCCAGGTCGAACTCGACGATACCGGCTACGCCATCACGCAGGGCGGTCGCGGAGCGAACCAGACGGCGACTGACGAACCGGGCCTCTTCGCGGCGGGTGACGTGGTCGACTTTCACTACCAACAGGCCGTGACGGCAGGGGGCCTCGGGAGCATGGCCGCGTTGGATGCCGATGAGTATCTCGAAACGGAACTCGATGCGGACGCATCGGAACAGCCCGCGGTCGCGCCCGATCAGTCCGACGACTGAGCTGCCGGCGTTTCCTCCCACCCTCCGACGTCATAGCGACAGAGGAGACCGGTATCGATCCGTTCGACAGCGGTGAGTTCGAGGCGTGGAAACCGTTCGGTGAATCCCTCCCCATCGACGAGGGTGGGTGCGGATCGCCCCCCGACGATCGAGGGGGCGATGAAGACCGTGAGCTCGTCGACCAGGCCGGCGGCAAACCAACTCGCAAGGACTTCTCCGCCGCCCTCGATGAGGAGCCGATCGATCCCTGCCGATTCGAGTGCCGTCGTGGCAGCCGAGACGTCGACGTGGCGGTCACCGGCGACGGGGAGGATCGTTGCCCCGGCATGTTCCAAGGCCTCGCGGCGTGATGCGCTTGCACGGTCAGTCACGACGACGTATGTGGGCGCAGCGTTGTCGAGAAGACGGGCATCGAGGGGCGTCCGACCGGCCGAATCGAGGACGACTCGCGCCGGTGGATCGCGGTCGTTTGCGCCGGTAAGGCTCGGATCATCCGCCTTGACGGTGCCCACACCGACGAGGATGGCGTCCATCTCATCGCGGAGGAGATCAACCCGCGCGAAGTCCTCGGGGCCGCTGAGGGCGACCTGGCGGCGCTCGCGTGTCGCGAGCTTGCCATCGACGCTGATGGCCGCGTTCGCGTGGACGTGCATACGCAGACGCACAGCCACCCGCGATGAAACCGTGTCGGTCGCGTGGCGAGCCTTTTAGGCGGGGTAGCCTGTATGGGCAGGCAATGATGCACGAGGGAGCGCTGGGGGGCCCGCGGCCATGAGCGGCGGCCAGCAACGCGAAGTGGCCCATCGGCTCTTGGCGGACGAGTACGACGATGCGACGGTGAGCATCGCCGAATCGGACGCGGAGATGGCGCCAACGTACGTGTTGACACCCGCCGGGGCGATGGTGAATCGTCTGTTCGTCGTCGGGGCCCTGACCGATGTGGATCAGGTCGGCGACGAAGTCTATCGGGCCCGACTGTCCGATCCGACGGGGACGTTCGTCTGTTATGCCGGCCAGTATCAACCGGATGCGGCGAACTTCCTCGCGGATGTGTCGCCTCCGGCCTTCGTGGCGATGACGGCGAAGGCGCGGACCTTTCAACCGGAGAATTCCGATGAAGTGCTGTCCTCACTGCGACCCGAGCGGATCGTCACGGCCGACGCTGGGGCGCGCCAACGCTGGGTGACCGAAGCCGTCGTCCAGACGCTCGCGCGGATCGAGGCCTTCGCTGCCGCCCGAGTGAGCGACGGGCCGATCGCCGAGATCGCCGACCGCCTCGAGGCTCGCGGGGTGCGTCCCAACATCGCCCTCGGCATCCAACGTGCGTGCGAGGAGTACGACACCTCCGCGACGTATCTCAAAGCACGACGTGATCGCGCAATCGCGGCACTCGAAGTGCTCGCGGGGGACCGAGAAGAGGTCGACCCGGTCGAGCTCGATCCTGACGCGGCGGGCTCGGCCACGTTCGCCGAACTCGCGACGGAACACTTCGTCGACCGCCTCAGATCGGCTGACGCTTCCGCGAGCCTCGTCGACGCCACGGCTGAGGACAGCCAGCCGACTGAAGAATCGACGACGTCGGCCGAACCGGAGACGATCGAGACGGAGACCGAGGGGTCGCCCCCCGAGGCGGCACCCGATCCGTCCGGGGGCGAGACGTTGGAACCGCCGGACGAGGCCTACGAACTCTCCGAGGAAGAGCGCGAAGAGATCGAGACCTCTTTCGGGACCGATTTCGAGACCGGCGACGAGGTTGAGACGGCGGACGAACCCTCCTCACCTTCCGAGGCCGAGGAGGCGCCCGCCGATGCATCGGGGTCGTCTTCGACCGATGATGGGACGGAGGAAGACGACCAGGACTCCGAGCTGCAGCCGATCGTCCTCGACCAGATGCGCGACCTCGACGATGGGGAGGGCGCGGAACGATCGGCGCTGGTCGACGCGGTCGTCGCCGAAACCGATGCTGATCCGGAGACCGTCGAGGACGCCATCCAGGAGGCACTCATGAGCGGCACCTGTTACGAGCCACAGGAGGATCGGCTCAAGCCGATTTGAGCGGTCATGGTCACAGTCGAACCGGTCGTCGGCACACCGGCGGCGATCGCCGTCTGGGATGATCGACGGGGACTCGTGGTGGCCGATTATCACGCCGGTCTCGAGGCGGCGATGGCGTACGAAGACGGCGTTAAGGTGCGTTCCCGCGCGGAGCGCCGCCGCGAGCGCCTGCTCGCCCTCGTGGAGGAACACGACGTGACTGAATTGATCGTCGTCGGCGACCTGATGCATTCCATCGGCGATCCGGGGTACGACGAACGCGATGAACTCGAGGCCCTCGTCGCCGCGTTGTCGGACGACCTCGTAGTGCACGTCATCAAGGGCAATCACGATGGCGACCTCGAGACGTGGCTTGGGGACGTCACGGTCCATGAGGCCCCCGGCGTGGTCCTCGATGGCCTCGCGTTCTCCCACGGACACACGTGGCCACCGGCCGCGGCGCTCGAAGCCGATGTCTTGTGCATCGGACACGAACATCCACAGGTTGCACTCGAGGACGAGGTTGGCGGGCGCTCCGTCCGACGCGCCTGGCTTCGTGGCCGGCTCCGAGCGGAACGGATCGCCGCCGAACGTGGCGTCGATGCACCGGCAGTCGGCCCTGACCTCATCGTGATGCCGGCGTTCAACGAACTTTCCGGTGGCACCCGCGTCAACGTCCCCGAGGAGGATTTTTTGGTCCCCTACCTGCCAGAGGCCGCCGCCGATGCCGAGGCCTACCTGCTCGATGGCACGAAGCTCGGGCGGGTGCTGGCGCCCGCTGCGGGTGACCGCGGGGCTTAACGGACGCGGTGGCCTACCGACGTGCGATGACGACCGGCGAGACGGCGGCGTTTGGCCACCTCGGGGAGGCGGTGCGCACCGCCCTGGTGGAGCGGGGATTCGAGGCGCCGACGGAGCCACAGCGTCTCGCGATCCCACCCGTCGCTGCCGGTGACCACACCCTCGTCGTCGCGCCGACCGGCACCGGGAAGACGGAGGCGGCCATGCTCCCGGTGTTCGATGCCCTCGCGGGTGATCCACCGTCCGGAATCGGCGCGCTGTATGTGACGCCACTGCGGGCGCTCAACCGCGATATGCGCGATCGCCTGGAGTGGTGGGGCGATCGATTAGATCTCGACGTGCAGGTCCGCCATGGCGACACCGGGGATTATCGCCGCCGCCAGCAGGCCGTCGATCCGCCGGACGTGTTGATCACCACGCCCGAGACGCTCCAAGCAATGCTCACCGGCGAGCGCCTTCGCGAGGGGCTGTCGAGTGTCCGCCACGTTGTCGTCGACGAAGTGCACGAGTTGGCCGCCGCCAAGCGGGGTGCGCAACTGAGCGTCGGCCTCGAACGTCTCGTCGACCTCGCGGGGCCGTTTCAACGGATCGGCCTCTCGGCGACGGTTGGCGAACCGGATACCGTTGGGGGATTCCTCGGCGGTGAGCGCTCGGTCACGGTGCGTCAGTTGGATGTGGGCGGATCGCTCTCGTTGTCGGTGCGCTTTCCCGAACCGGATGCGGCCGACGAACGCCTCGCGGACGAAGTTCTCACCGAGCCGCGCATGGCGAGTCACCTGCGTGCCATCCAGGACATCGTCGAGGCGAACGAGTCGACACTGATTTTCGTCAATACGCGCCAGACGGCCGAGGCGCTCGGGTCGCGATTTGCCGCCATGGACGCGAACATCGGCGTCCATCACGGATCGCTCTCGAAACAGGCACGCCTCGACGTGGAGGACGCGTTCAAAGCGGGCGACCTCGCCGGGCTCGTGTGTACCTCCTCGATGGAACTCGGTATCGACGTCGGCCACGTCGATCACGTCGTCCAGTACGGGAGCCCTCGCCAGGTGACGCGCCTCGTCCAGCGGGTCGGGAGAGCCGGTCACACCGCCGACGCCGTCTCGCACGGGACGATCGTCGCCATCGACGCCGATGACGCCCTCGAGTCGATCGTCATCGCCGACCGGGCCCGCACCGGCGAGATCGAACCGATCGAGGTGCACACTGGCAGCCTCGATACGGTCGCCAACCAGGTGGCGGGCATCGTCCACAGCCGCGATGGCATTACCGTCGGGGCGCTTCACGAGACGCTGACCCGCGCACGCCCGTTTCGCACACTCACGCGAGATCGTCTCGAGGCGGTGATTGAGGAACTCGCCCGCAACGATGTCGTCTGGTCCAACCGCGAGGATGCCCGCGTGGAAACTGCCGGTGGGACCTGGCAGTACGTCTACGACAACCTCTCGATGATTCCGGATGAGGCGACCTACGAGGTGACCGACGTCGCGAGCGGTGGCCAGATCGGCACGCTCGATGAGCGCTTCGTCGTCAGCTTCGCCGAGACCGGCGCGACGTTCATTCAGGGTGGGGAGATGTGGCGCGTCGTCTCCGTCGACGAGGACGAAATCGAGGTGGCACCCGTCGAGGACCCGACCGGGGAGGTGCCGTCGTGGGTCGGCGAAGAGATCCCCGTCCCGGCGTCGGTTGCCCGTGATGTCGGCGCGCTCAGACGCCAACTCGCGGCGGCGATCGAGACCGGTGATCCGGGTGAACTGTCGGACGAGCACCTGGCTGAGGACGTGACGGCCCTTGCCGAAGCCCGCGGGGTCGATGCCGCCGTGCTCGCCCGGGCGGCCGCGGTGGTGGTTGACCACCTCGCCGACGGGGCGCCCCTTCCGACGGACGAACGCGTCGTCATCGACGAAACCCCTGAGGAAGTGACGCTCAATCTCTGTGGCGGCCACATGGTGAACGAAACGATCGGCCGGCTCTGTTCGTCGTTGTTGGGCCAACGTACCGGCTCGACGATCGGCCTCGAGGCGGATCCGTATCGAATCCACCTGACGGTTCCACACGATGTCTCCGGCGTCACTGTGCGTGATGTCCTCACCGAAACCGATCCAGATCACGTGGAGCCCTTACTCGAATTGAGCCTCAAGGGCTCCCAGGAGGTCGGCTACCGCCTGGCCCACGTCGGCAAGAAGTTCGGCGCGATCGAGACGATCAGTGCGGAGGGCCCGACCGGGTCGTGGCGTCGCCTGGTGCGGCTGTTCGAGGGAACACCGCTCTATGACGAGGCCATACGGGAGATTTTCCACACCGATTTGGACATCGACGGCGCGACAGAGATTCTCGACGCCATCCAGACCGGAACGCTCGCCATCGAGCGGGTCCAGGGGCCGACGCCACTCAGTACCGCTGGGCGCGCCAGCGGCACCGAATTGCTCCAGCCCGAACGGGCCGATGCCTCGGTCATCGAGACGGTCCGCGAGCGCATCATGGAGACCGAAGTGCGGCTCGTCTGTCTGCATTGTACCGAGTACGATCGCACCCGGACGATCGAGACGCTCCCCGACCAGCCCCGGTGTCCTCACTGTGACTCCACCCGACTCACCGCCGTGCGTCCCTGGGCGGACGAACTGGTGGCAGCCGCGAGCGATCCGGACGCCCCCGAAACCGATCGAGAGCGGCTGTATCGCATCGCGAGCCTCGTTCAGAGCCATGGGCGGGCGGCCATCGTTGCGTTGGCCGGCCGTGGCGTCGGTCCACAGACGGCCGCACGCATTATCAATAACCACCGGGAAGACGAGCGTGAGTTTTACCGGGACATCCTCGAGGCGGAGCGTCAGTACGCTCGGACTCGCTCGTTTTGGGACTGATAGAGACAGGGCGAAACGACCATGGGCGCGTCGCTCGGGGAATGAGGCATGCGCATTGCGCCCGGCGGCTGGCGAGCCGCGGTGGTGAGTGCCGTGGCCGCCGTGGCGCTCGGTGTCCTCGCCCTCGGCCCGGTCGGCGTGCTCGCCGCCGGCTTGGGGGTGCTGGTGCTCGCCTTCTATCGTGACCCTGAACGGACCCCGGCCGGTCCAGGGCTGGTTGCGCCGGCTGATGGCACGGTTCACGAGATTCGCGTGACCGATGCTGATCGGGTGGAAGTGGTGATTTTTCTCAACCTCTGGCACGTCCACGTCGTCCGGGCCCCGTACGAGGGAACCGTCACTGACAAACGACGCATCGACGGGCATCGCCGCCCGGCGTTTCTGTCGGGAGCGGCGGACAATGCTGGCGTCGCATACACGATTGATGATCTGGAACTAACCCTCCAGGCGGGCCTGCTCGCCCGGCGTGTCAGCCCGTATTGCGAGGCGGGCGATGAGGTCCGGACCGGCCAGCGCGTCGGGCATATCGCGTTTGGATCGCGAGTCACGACGACGCTCCCCACCGAGATTGCAGAGGACGATCTCGCGGTGACGGATGGAGCGACCGTCCGGGCCGGGGAGACCGTGCTCGTTCCCGAGAGGGTGAACTGAACGCTCGACACGTCGGTTCCATGTCCCGTGTGCTGAGGCGATTTGGGGCTGGCAGTGCTATCGGCGTCGATCGACGTGATCGATCGCTGAGATCGGCCGCCACCCGTGGCTGTGACGGAGTAACGCATTTAGGCTCGCCACACCCATGCCCGCACATGGTTGTCGAGACCGAACGGGAGGACATGGTGTGGTACGAGTGCGAGGAATGCGGCCTCTTGTTCGACAACCGCGATGACGCCGAGGAGCACGAAGCCAACTGCGACGCCGAGGATCCCTCCTATATCGCGTAGTTAGTCCTCGAGGCGCTCGCGGTGTTCGGCGGCGGTGGCCTCGGCGGCCTCGCGGGTTGGTGTCACGGTAAAGCGCACGTGTGTAGCCGCCTCGTCGTACGCGAGGGCTTCCTTGATCGCGTCGCGAAGCGGGCCGTGCTCGACGCGCAGGACGGTGCCCTCCGCGTCGCCGAGTTCGTACACGCCATAACGGTCGGGCACCTCAGAGAGCACCTCGCGTTCGAGGGGCTGCCACGGGCGTCGCAGCGGCATCACGGGGCCTCCTCGAGGAGGCGGTAGGCGGCCGACCCGAGGTGGCCCTCGGAAAAGACGTACAACTCGCCATCGATGGCGTCGAATTCGACGCTGAGGACGGGGGCGTGGCCGTCCATCGTCACGGTGATCCCCGGCATAACGACCGCCTCTTCGTTCGGGGCGAGGGTAACCCGGCCGACGCCGCTCTCTTCGAGGATGTCGGCGGTCGTATCGCGGTCGTTCACGTAGACGAGAACCCCCTCGTGCTGGTCGGGATCGGTATGGAGGATTTGGACGAGACGCTCGGGGGTCAGTCTGAGCGGGGGCTCGGTCGGCTCAGGATCCTGCCGATAGACGGTCCGTCGCCCGTCGAGATACTCGACGACGATACCCTCGTCTTCGTGCTCGACGCGCAACGTCGCCGGCGTGACGGACTCGCGGGTCGCCATGACAAACCCTGTGACGGCCACGGGCTAAACGGTGGCGTTCAAGCCGACTCACTCGGCGCTTTCAACCAGTTGAAGCCGGCGACACGCTCGCGCAGCTGTTCGTGCAACCGATCGTTGATCTGCTCGCGCAGCTGTGATGCGACGTCGGCATCGATATCGACCGCCACCGCATCCTCTCCGCGCAACGCCCGCGTCCCCGCGGTGTCGATTCGCAGGGTGGCGAGATTTCGTCGCCACTGGAAGATGGTCTGGCGCTGAAAGAGCGTCTGGGTGCGGTGATACGGGACGATGGTGATGCGCCGGTTCCAGAAGCCGTATCGGGTGATGATATACTCGTCCTGGAGGGCATAACCAAGGTTTTGCCATTTGAGGTGGGCGGCGATCGGGACGAGGACGATGAGGCCAGCTATGGCGTACCAGGCGTGTTCGTACGTCCCGGTCGCGTCCAGGGCGTACGCGATGGCGACGAGGATCGCGAGGATGCCGAGATACCTGAAGACATAGCGTCGCCTGGCGCGTTTCGGTGGGCGAGTGAATTCGGGCCGTTCGAAATCCTCAATGTCGGCGGCAACCTGCCAGACTCGATGGCGTTCGGCCAGCGGGATTGCAGTGCGCGAGCCGCTTTGTTCGTTGGGCGAGTAGCCGGCCGTCTCGATGAGCAACCTGGCGTAGCCCACCTGGCGGGCGAGGACGTTTTCGGTGATCGTCAGCGACTGGACTTTCGTGAAAGGAATCGAGCCACTGTATTGCTGCAAGAGGCCACGATTATACCGAAGCTCGTCGCCGAGGTCGCGCAACTCGAAATCGTAGTAGTTCGTGATCGCGACGATGCCACTGAGTATCGCGCCAGCGACGTAGACGACGAGCAGCGCCGTCGGCGCGAGCGCGATGGCGGGGACCGTCACGAAGACCTCGCTGACCGTCGCCGGATCCGCGAAGGCGAACAGCGTCACCAGCAGGATGAGCAAGCGGGCGTCGAAGGAGACGACGCCCAACAACGCGAGTTCCTTCTGGGAGATGTCGTACATCGGCCGGCCGAGGGCGGCGTCGTCATCGCCCTCGGCGGTCGGGGGCGTGTCTCCCTCGGCACGTTTGCGCTCAGTAATCTCCTGTTGGAGGCGGTCGGCTTCGTCCTCACTGACGAGGCGAAGCCTGATTTCAGTCGCATCGCCGCCGGCGGTCTCGACGCGCAACTCCGCAACGCCGAGGATGCGATGGAGGATGTTCTTGACGATCGAGACGTTCTGGATGCGATAGTACGGAACCTCGCGGCTCCGCCGAGAGAACACGCCGGAGTCGACATCGAAGGTGTCCTCGGTGAGGCGATACTCGAAGCGCTGGTAATATGCCCACCCGTATGCGAGCGAGCCACCGACGGCGACGACGATCCCGACAGCAGTCAACACGGCCATGAGGGCGGTGTCGAGACTCGAGGAGAGCCCGAATACGGCGAAGACGACGACCCATCCGACGGTGAACAACACCTCGATAGCCCGTAACGGGATGGTAACCGGAGACAGTTTCACGGCTGATCACACGGCGTCGTCCGTGCCGACGGCGTTCGCGAGGTCTTTGAGGTGCTCCTGGAGATTACGCGCGCGGTCGTCTTCGAGGCCGGGGATGGTGACGTCGGCGCCGCGGGAGCCGGCGGTGTACACCACGGAGGATGACAGGCCGACCAGGCGTTCGAGCGGCCCGCGGCTCGTGTCGATGTGTTGGATGCGGACGTATGGGACGACCGTCTGGACGCGAATCAACACGCCGTGTTGGAGGTACAGCGAATCATCGCGGACGGTAAAGCCCCAGAATCGATAGCGCAACAGCGTGTGGACGATGCCCAGGACGGCCACGGCGACGGCGACACCGAGGCCGATCACGAGGACCGGATACTCGAAGTAGTACGCCGCACCGGCGGCGATCGCACCAATGACGGCGGCTACGACGAGCACGCGAACCAACCACAGAAGCTGGACTTTCGCATTGAGGCGTTGCAACTCGTCGGGATCGATATCCGTCTCAGACGCCGCGTCGGGGGCGGCAGCCGGCGGCGTGTCGCTCATCGGGCGACAGTTCGCCGCGCAACGCCCAAAACCGTTGCTATCGCGCCGTGAGACGCGTCAACCCTGGCGCCGGCGGTTGACGATGCTGGCCGTGTTCGCGACCGATCTAGCGATGTCGCGAAACGCGTCGCCTGCAGCCGCCTCGGAATCGGTGACGATCGGTGCTTCGGCTTCGCGAATGGCCGGATCGAGCGGGACGGAGCCAAGAAACGGGAGGTCGTTCATTTCGGCGAAGTCGGCCCCGCCACCCGAATCGAAGATGGCGTGTTCGGCGCCACAATCGGGGCAGGTAAACGCGGCCATGTTTTCGACGATCCCGAGGACGTTTGTCTCGTGTTCGGCGAACATCTCGAGGCCCTTGCGTGCATCGTGAAGCGCGACACGTTGCGGGGTGGTCGTGATCACGGCACCGGTCAGTGGCACCGTTTGTAACAGCGTCAACTGGGTGTCGCCGGTCCCCGGCGGGAGATCGACGATTAGGTAATCCAACTCGCCCCACTCGACGTCCTCCCAGAGCTGGGTGATGACCTTGTGGACCATCGGCCCCCGCCAGATGACGGGATCGTCCTCGCCGACGAGGTACGCCATGCTCATTACCTTCACCCCATGCGCAGTCGGCGGGATGAGCGTCTCATCCGCTGTGGCCTCGGGAGCCCCGGATCCATCGACCATCAGCGGTGCGTTCGGGCCGTACACGTCGGCGTCGAACAGACCGACATCGGCGCCGCGCTCGGCGAGGCCGACCGCGAGATTGACCGCGACGGTGGTTTTGCCCACCCCACCTTTGCCGGAAGCGACCGCGATGACGTTCTCGACGGAACCGAGAACCTCCTCTGCCGTGGCGGGCGTCGCCGGTCCGGTCGGGATGAGCTCGATGTCTCTGTCGAGATCGGAAAGTTCGCCCCGAACGGCCTCGACGATCGCCGCATCGGTGGTCGAGCCGGCGGTCCCCACGGCGAGTTCGACGCGCACGGTGTCCGCATCGATCGAGATCGACTCGAGGAGGCCATTGTCGAGGATCGATCCCGGAAGATCCGGATCATCGACGGCCGAGAGGCGCTCTCGCACGTCCGCTTCGTCCATGGTGGTTCTCGGTGTAGGTCGGCGAAAAGGGTTCCGTACCGGCTATCCGCGTCGCTTGATGCGGCCGCGGATGAACGGTCGGACCGGCGGGATGCCGGTGCGCAGTCGATCGAGTTCGATCGCGTCGAGGGCGTCGTGTTCGAGGATCGTCCCCCTGGTCTCGCGGTGGAGGTGACACCCCCCGGTGAGCGCTCGCCAGGGTCGAGCGAGCAGGCGTTGGAGGCGCCCGCCCAAGCCATCGGCGGCCACGTGTTCGAGAACGCGAAATTCCCCGCCGGGTCGAAGCACACGCGCGATTTCGTCGACGGTGGCCACGGGATCCGCCACCGAGCACAGCACCATCGATGAGATGACGTGATTGAAGGATGCTGGCTCGAACGGCAAGGCCTCGCCCCGACCGGCGTAGAGGTGAACGGGTGCGTCGATCGTGGCGGCTCGCTTCCGGGCCCGCCTGCGCATCGCGGGATCGGGTTCGACCGCGTGAATGGTCACCGCGTCGGCCGCCGGAGCGGCCTCGGCCATGGCGGGAAACATCGCACCGGTCCCGGCGCCGAGATCGAGCACGGCCCCCTCGAGGTCGGCGGCGAGATATCGTCGATGCCGGCCGAGCATGACGCGATCGGCCACCGCCATCGTCGGGTCGTACACCGTGGCGTGGATCCGACGATGCAGCGCCTTGAGCATGCGACCGACCTCAGGCGGTTCGGAGGCGATTGACGAGCCTGACCGGGAGAATCCGATAGTCGGCGTGGGGATCGTAGTTGATGAACGCGAGGCTGTTCGTCATGACCGAAACGCTCGAGGCGGCCATCGCGATGCCCGCAAGTGCTGGATTGAGCAAGCCAAGCGAGGCGATCGGCACGAGCGTCGCGTTGTAGGCAAACGCCCAAAACAGGTTCTGGCGGACCTTCGCGATCGTCGCGTCGGCGATACGGATCGCCTTGAGGACGTCCGCGGGATCGTCACGCATGAGCGTCACGTCGGCACTCTCGATGGCGACGTCGGTGCCGGAGCCGATGGCCACACCGAGGTGGGCACTCGTCAGGGCCGGGGCGTCATTGACGCCATCGCCGACCATCATCGCGCGATCGCCATCGGCCTGCAGCGCATCGATGACGTCGGCTTTGTCCTCGGGGCGCACTTCGGCCTTGACCTGGTCGTGATCGATCCCGAGTTCGTCGGCGACCGCCCGGGCGGTGCGCTCGTTGTCGCCGGTCAGCATCGCCACTTCGAGGCCGCGGCCGGTGAGGGCGGCGACCGTCTCCTTCGCGCTCTCGCGGACCGTATCGGCGATCCCGATCGCGCCGATGATCGCGCCATCGCGGGCGACGAGGACGGCCGTTTTCCCCTCGTGTTCGAGGCGTTCGAGGTCGTCGGCGAGGGGCGAAGTATCGATCCCGTGGTCGGCGAGCAGAGTGCGATTACCGACGAGCACCACACCATCGGCGAGGTCGGCACGCACGCCGTGGCCGGGGACGTTCTCGAAGCCCTCGAGGTCGGCCAATTCGAGGTCACGTTCCGTCGCTGCCTCGACGATCGCCTCGCCGAGTGGGTGTTCTGAGCCGGCCTCGGCGCTGGCCGCCGCGCGAAGGACGGTTTCTTCGTCGATCTGGCGCAGGAGTTGCCCGCCATCGGGCGCCGTGGCGCCATCAGCGGCCGGATCGACCGTGACGATATCGGTCACCCGCATGTCGCCATGCGTGAGCGTGCCGGTCTTGTCGAAGACGACCACATCGAGTTCGCGCGCCCGCTCGAGCACGTCGGCGCCTTTGAACAAGACGCCGTTGGTGGCCGCGATGGTCGAGCCGACCATCGTCGCCGCCGGCGTCGCGAGGCCGAGCGCACAGGGACAGGCGATCAACAGCGCACTCGCCAAGACGATCACGGAAAACTCGAAGACGGGCACGCCGCCTGCGACGGCTACCTCGGGGCCGCCGCCGACGGGCGACCACAGTGGGAGCCACTCGACGAACGCGGTCAGGGTCTCTGGGAACAGGAACCACAGCGTCGCCCAGAGGATGGCGTTCGCGATCACGGCCGGCACGAAATAGGCGCTGACGCGATCGACGAGGCGCTGGATGTCCGGTTGGCGCGATTGCGCTTCCTTGACGCGCTTGACGATCTGCTGGATGGCGGTTTCCTCGCCGACGTTCGTCGCCTCCACGAGGAGGACGCCGTTTTCGTTGATGGTCGAACCGACGACCTCGTCACCGGGGCCTTTCTCCACGGGGACGGATTCGCCGGTGACCATCGATTCGTCGACGGCGCTGTTGCCCTCCTGGACGATGCCGTCGGTCGGAATCCGCTCGCCGGGGCGGACCTTCATCAGGTCGCCCACTTGAATTTCCTCCCGGGGGACGACGCGCTCTTTACCGTCTTCGACGATGGTCGCTTCGTCGGCCTGGAGCTCGAGGAGTTCGCGCAACGCCGAGCTGGCGCGGGCTTTCGAGCGCGCCTCGAGCCAGTTGCCGAGCGTGATGAACCAGAGGATTACGGCGACCGCCTCGAAGTACAGTCCACCCGTGATCAGGTCGGTCACGACGCCGGTACTGTACAGATAGCCCGCGCCGGCACCGGTCGCGACGAGGGTATCCATGTTCGCCCGGCGGTCGTTTCGGAAGGCGCGGATGGCACCGAGGATGAACTCCCGCCCGAGGGTTGCCATCAGGATGGTCGCCAGGAGGAACTCCCACCAGCCGGTCTCGATCCCGAGGAACGTCTCGGGGAGGGTGTACCAACCGACCATCTCGAGCATGACGAGGAGGAACGGGGCGGCGAGGATCCCCCCGCCGATGACGAGGCGGCGTTGTTTGGTGAGTTCGCGCTCGATGGCGGAGTCACGATCCTCCTCGTCTCCCCCCGTCGCACGGGTCGGCTCGTAGCCGGCGGCCTCGATGGCCTCGTAGACCGCGTCCATGTCAATCGATTCGGGGTTGATCCGCAGCGTGAGCTCGTCGGTCGCGAAATTGGCGTCGGCCTGGACGACGCCGGGCAGATCGCCGACGGCCGATTCGACCGTCTCGACGCAGTTCGCACAGCTCATGCCGGCCACCTCGACGGTTCGGGTGGTCGCGTCCGGGTCGTAGCCAGCGTCAGCGATCGCGTCATAGATCGCGGCCAGTGGCGTTTCGTCCGGATCGTACCGGACGGAGACGGTGTCGGTCGCGAAGTTCGCATCGACCGTCTCGACGCCGCGAAGCCCGCCGACGGCCTCCTCGATCGTCTGCGAGCAGGTCGCACAGGACATCCCGCTGACGGTGATTTGTTCGTCGTGGCTGCTCATTCAGGTATACCTATGGGTCCCAATGTTTTCTCGATTGTGATTAACAGATCAAAGAAAATACCGGGATAAACGTTGGAATTCAAAATTTATTCGCTGCCACCGAACAGCTCGCCCAGCTGGTCGCGCCAGCGACGGATCTCTTCGATGTCGTCCTCGATGTCCTCGATATCGGCTTCGAGGTCGTCGATATCGGCGTCCACACCGTCGATGTTCGCTTCGAGGCGGTCGGCCGTCCCGGTGAGGTCACCCTCGAGCCCCTCGAGGTCGTCTTCGAGCGTCTCGAGTTGGGATTCGATCGCGTCGATTTGATTGCCATGCGCGTGGACGTCGGGGCGAATATCGGACAGTTCGTCCTGCGCTTGCGAGATATCCGCTCGGAGCTTATCGAGTTCGGCCGCGTGGGTTTCCGCGGCGGCTGAGAGCTCTTCCACCTCCTCGATGATCTCGGCGCCACCGTCATCGAGCAACTCCGCGAGCGGGTTCGCGTAGGCGAGGACATCCTCGACGCGCGTTTGAAGGTGGCGCAATTGCGCCTCGGCGCTTTCTGAAAGTTCGAGGCCGAGTTCTTCCTGAATGACTTCCTTGTCTTCCTCGTCGAGTTTGCCGGCGCGCAACTCATCGGCGAGCGCGGCACCGATCGAATCCGGCATAACCGGCGCGGGGTCGCTTGGTTCGGGTTCCGGTTCGGCAGCCGGCTCGGGCTCATCGGCGTCGGTTTCGGCCGTCTCGGTCGCTTCGGCCGGTTCAGGTTCGGGCGCTGTGTCTTCCTCGTCCGTCGCGCCAGCGCTTTGTTCGGCGATCATTTCTCGGAGGTTGTCGCCGCGATCTGGATCGACGATCTCCTCGACCCCTTCGTCGTCCTCGTCGTCGTCAGCCTCCTCGACTTCGGACTCTTCGCTCACGACGCTGACATCGGGCTCGCCCATGAAGGCCTCGAGGTCGTCGTCCGAGCGAATGCCATAGATCGTCTCGACAGACTCGCCTGGATCGACGTCGGTTTCGAATTCGATGCGATGGTCCTGATAGGCGGTCCATTTATCGCTGTGATAATCGGGATGGAAGCCGATTGCGTCCATCGAAAAGTCGTCCGGAATGCGGTCGGTAATCCGGACGGTTCGCTCGGCATCAGCCGCCGAGTCGATCGTAAAGCGAACCGTCGGCACGGGGAATTCGTCGGTCACGAGGGATTTTGTCACCGTGACCCCCTCGCGGTCGAAGCGAATGTCTTCGTCTGCTCCTGTCGATGCCGTCATATTATCGTATATTAAAACCGCACCCATAAAGGAACCGCCATTTCACCGCCTCAGGCGCGGGCACGGGGAATCTCGGTTCGGTCGCCGAGTTCGAGGAGTTCGAGGCGATCGGGATACGGCCGGCTGCGGCGATGGTGTTCGAGGGCGGTCGGATCGGCCGTCAGGCCCTTCCACATCTGCCAATGAGTCGGGACGAGGACCTCGGCCTGGAGCTGTTCGGCGATGGTGAGCGCCTGGTTGCCGGTGTTGTACCAGGTCGTCGGAGCCGGCTCGCGGGTTTCCTTGTCGAGAATGTGGCCCTCCGTGCCGTAGGCGGCGACCGTGAGGTCGACATCGAGGCGTTCGCCGATCGTTTCGAGCTCCGGCGCCGGTCGCCCATCGCCCGGGTGGACGAGCGTGGCGCCGTCGGCGTGAAACGCGTAGGTGAGCGGATCGGTGGCGTCGGGATCGGTGCCCGGATGGATGCCGATATCGAAAAACCCGACCGAGACCGTCTCGCCCGGTTCGACCGGGTGGAGTTGGGAGGCGTCGATGTCGTAAGTGTCGAGCCAGCCACGCTCGCGCACGAGGTCGATCGCGTGCTCGCTCGCGAACAGCGTCGCCCCGGTATTCGCGAGCATCGGCCCCTGCGTCGGGCCATGGAGGTGATCGGTGTGTTCGTGGGTGACGAAGATGGCGTCACCGTCTTGGGGTTGGTCAGGGGCGAAAGGGACTGGGATCATTCTGACCGTCCGGGGCGGATCGCCAAGGCCGAGATAGGGATCGATATAGGCGATCGTCCCATCGGCGGCTTTGAGTGCGAGGCCGTTGCAGCCGAGGTACCACAGCGTGAGCGCGTCCGGACTGGCTGTCTCGATTTCGTCGATCAACCACCGCCCCCAATCGCTCGCGATCATGGGGGAGGCCTCATCGGCGCCGGGCTTAAACGCTCGCCCATTCGGGACGAAGGCGTGTTCGGCCGCATCGCGGTTGAGACGGGCTGTTTACTGGGGGATGGATCGGACGGTATTCACGAAAAAGCGGCCGATCGGCGCCGGAGTCGGGGCTTAATTCGGTTCGTCGACCGGATGCTCGATCGCTTCGAACAGCGCTCGATGGGTGTCGCTCTTGTCGGTATCGACGTGGTGGGCACCCACGCCGAGGACGATGTCCTCCTCGTGGGACACTTCGGCGATCTGGATGGCCACCTCGTATGTGTCGCCCGTCTGGTCGATGTTTGCGGTGGCGGAGAACTGATCGACCGTCGTCTCGGTGCCGAGCACCGTCGCCGACGTTTCGCCGGTGACGCTGACGTCTTCGAGGGCCCCTCCTTCGATCTGGTCGGAGACGGCCCCGACGAGCTGTTCGTCCTCGAGGCGGCCAGCGGGATTGAGTTCGACGCCGGCGACCTCCTCACTCGGCGTGGCGATGGCGGCGACGCCATCGATCTCACTCGGTTGCAAGTCTGCGAGGATCGAGTCGAACTCGTCCTGGCTGATCTCGCCGTCGAGATCCGGAAACGCGGCCGTGTACACACTTGCCCACGAGGTGCCCGACAGCGAGACGGTCTCCTCGCCGACGGTCAGCTCCTCTTCGATGCGATAGCTTTCGGTCACGGCGTGGTGATAGCCATGGGTCGAGAGGGCGTCATCAGCGATGCCCGCCGGATCGGCGCTGGTCTCCACGCCATCCTCGAGCAACCCCTCGAGTTGGTCGAGACAGCCCGCGAGCGACGCAACCCCGGCCGTGAGAAGCCCACCGATGACCTGGCGTCGTTGCTGCATAGCCAAATCTACCGCCGCCAACGCCGTGAGTCTTCTGCCGGCTCAGTCCGCCTCGTCCTCGCTGCTGCCGATGTCGCGCGCCACCACAAAGGCCACGACGATAAGTCCCACGCCGACGATCGCGAGGACGGCGCTTTGGATGAACAGCGGATCGAACATTCCGCCGACGATGCCTCTGAGTGCTTCTGTCACCTCGGGCATATCCTCGATCTCGACGAAGTCACGGGCGATCCCCGGCGCGATGACCGCCGCGATCAACGAGACCCCGCCGGCGATGAGACTGCTAATCCCGACTGGGAGAGCGGTCCCCGCGATGGATCGTGTCGTCAGGAAGATCAGCCCGATCAGGGCGAGGGCGGCGACCGCGAGGCCGAGCGCGACGGTCCCGCTCATCGAGACGATCGTTTGCGCGAGGCTGAGTTGGCTCTCGTCGATCTCGTCATCGAAGGTGAAGGTATCGGGGACGCCACCTTGGTACTCCTCGAGGAGATACGTCGAGCCCTCGTCGGCCATGTCTTCGTGAATCGTTTCGAATTGGCTGTCGAAGGTTTCGTATGGCATCGTCGTCGTCATCGCCTCGACCACGAGGTCGGCGATCTCACCGAAGTGATCCTCGAAGGGCCCGGGTACGCCGAGTTGGGCGATCGCCGCGTCGAGTTCGTCCCCGAATTCCTCTTGCAATGCGGCGCGTTGTTCGTCACTCAACTCTTCCGGTGGGACCGGGAGTTCCTCCTCCTTGAGGGTCTCGTAGGAGGATTGATTCTCGGTCATCGGCCCGAGATAGGGAATGTCGAGATCGCTCGGTTCGATGCCGAGGATGACCTCCTCGATTTCCGTCGCGATCGACGTCTTCAACGGAGCGATGTCGACTTCGATGACCAGATCGCTGCGTTCGTTGAGAAAGTCGAAGACGCGATCGATGTTCGCCTCGGTCTGGTTTTGCAGATACGCCGGCGACAGCGCATCGGTCACGATGCCGACGGTATCGACCTCGAAGGGTAACGCCTCGGGCTGGGGCACCTCGGCTTCGACCTCAGCGGCGACTTCCCCCTGCACCGCCGCGTACAGCCCTTCCTCCTCGGCTTGGCTTTTTACGTGTTCGGCGTTGAGCGGCCCCCGATCGGCCGCGATCGCCAGATTCGCCCCCACCAACCCCACGATAAGCAACAGCGACAGCAACGCCACCGCTGCGCGATGTCCCGCCATAATATCTATCACAGGGCGCGCAGCGCTCTTAAACCCCATCGCCTTGTGCGTCGCGATAAAGGCTTTTGTCCGGGCATCTCCGAGAATGGCATATCGTGTTTCCCGCCGTCTTCGATGGCATCCTCTCGGTCACGCCCTCCTGGGAACCGGTCGCCTGGCTGGCCGTGGTGTTCTTTGGTCTCGGCATAGCCTGGCGCTGGCAGGGGTCGATCCACATCGAGCGGTACTTCTCGACGGCCGGATGGTTCGCCCTCGTCGCGCTGTGGGTGGTGATGCTGCCGTATTTCGCCCTCGAGGTGCGAAGCCCGCTCCAGACCGCCGGCGTCACACTCGGGATTCCGCTGACGGTGTATGCCGGCCTCGTGCGCTGGCGCGGGCGCGAACAATTGTATTTGCTGGGCAAGGTGGTCTTCATCGCCGGGATGATCTACCTCCCCGCAGAGACGCTCGAGCCGGTATCGCGCATTCTCATCGAGACGGTGGCCGCCCATACGCACGCGCTGATGGAGGTCGTCGGCTACAGTCCCGGCCTCGTCGAAGCGCCCGAACAGAACTATCTGAGCAAGTTCGACTTCGAGGGGCACACGACCTATATCGTCCTCGCGTGTACGGGCATCGGGTCGATCTCGGTCTTCGGTGGGGCCTTACTCGCCGTGCCGGGCAAGCTCAGCCGCCGCGTCGGGGGGTTCGCCCTCATCGCGGGGATCATCTACGGCCTCAACCTGATTCGCAACACGTTCGTCGGCATCGCGACGCCGATGGACTGGTTCGGCATGGAACCGTTCCTCTCGATCACTGGGCTGTTCGGCATCGCCCCGTATCGCGCCTCGTTTTTCACCGCGCACACGCTGCTCGCCCAACCGGCCTCGCTGGTCGTGTTGGTGGCGCTCTCGCTGTTGGCCATTCGGCTGGTGCCGGGCGTGCTCACCATCTTCGATGAAGTCATCTTCCTCGCGACCGGCGACGAGGTCGACCTCCGGGAAGAACTCGGTCCGCGCATCCTCGGCTCGGCCGCGCGAGAGGATGCGGACTAACCGGAAAAACATCGCTTAAGGGAGGGGACTGCGCCTCCCCCGTATGGACGTGCTCTCGCCCGAATATCTCGGGGTGCAATGTCCCGTCTGTGGCGACACCGACGAGGCGTCGCTCGAGCCCGCATCGTGTCCGAACTGTGGCGGGCTCATGGAACCGCAAGTCGATCTGCTCGGTCTCTCGCTGTCTCGCGGCGAGTTGACCGACCGACCCTTCGACTCGATGTGGCGGTATGCCGAGTTGTTCCCCCTCGCCCCCGAGGCGGCGGTGACGATGGGCGAGGGCTGTACGCCGCTGGTGCCCTGTCCTCACCTGGCCAACGAGTTCGGTGTCGGCATGGTCTATCTCAAACTCGAAAGCGACAACCCGACCGGGACGTTCAAGGATCGCGGCCAATCCCTCGCGATGACGGCCGCCCGCGGGTCCGGCGCCGACACGATTTCCCTCGCCTCGGCTGGCAACGCCGGGCAGTCAGCCGCGGCGTATGCCGGTCGGGCGGGCCTCGAGGCGAAGGTGTTCCTCCCCTCGCGTGCGGGCTTTACCCAGAAGGCGATGGTGAACGTCCACGGCGGCGACCTCACCGTCGTCGAGGGCCAGCTCTCTGATGCCGGCGCGGCACATGCGGAGGCCCTCGCCGAACACGAGGAGTGGTACTCGGTGGCGACCTCGGACATGCCGTTTCGCCGCGAGGGCAAGAAGACGATGTACTACGAGACGGTCGAACAACTCGGCTGGAACGCCCCCGATCACATCGTCTACCCGACCGGCGGTGGCGTCGGCCTGCTGGGCATGGCGAAAGCGGTCGAGGAACTCGAGCGGCTGGAGTGGCTCAGTGACGAGCCGTCGTTTTACGCCGCGCAATCGAGTGGCTGTCAGCCCGTCGTGGACGCGTTCGAATCCGGCGCGGAGACCGTCGGCGAGGGCAATCAGGCGGATACGATCTGTGGGGGGATCGCGGTGAGTGCGCCCTCGGCCGGGCGGCGATTACTGCAGGTGTTGCGCGAGAGCGACGGCGACGCGGTCGCCACCAGCGACGACGCCATCCTCGATGCGGCGCTCGATGTCGCTCGCGAGGAGGGTCTCGAAATCGCGCCCACCTCGGCCGCGGCCGTCAGCGGGGCGCGGAAACTGGCCGATAACGACACCTTCGGCGCGAACGACGACGTCGTCATCGTGGCGACGGGCTCGGGGCTGAAAGACGCCGACGTGTTGCGCAGTCACCTGATGAGCAAGGGCGAGTGAGTCAGGGCTTTTCGGGTTGCCGGCCGAGGTCGTCGGAGACCTCCATGTTGGCGACTTCCTCCTGAAGCCAGTCAGAAAACCACCGCACCCGCTTGAGACGGCGGTAGGCGAGGCTCTCGCCGGCGTCGGTCGTCACGCGCTCGGCGGCGGTTTCGCCGCGTTTGCGCACCCGCTCGATCATGTCCGCGGCGTCGAGGTGGGTCCGTGCCTCATAGCCCATCCGAAGCAGCATGAGGGCAATGCCGTTCGCGCCGACCTTGTCAAGGAGGTCGGCCTCGATAAGGACGCGCGTCTCGAGGGGGAGATCGGCGAGTTCGCCCTCATAGTTGTGTTCGGCGACGGCCGCACAGACCTGATCGACGAAGGATTGCGGGTAGTCCGTGCGGGTCTCGAGGTATTCTCGGGCGATTTCCGCGCCGCGGTCGGCGTGGGCGTCTTGCTCGGCATCGAGCTTGGCCACGTCGTGAAACAACGCGGCGACGCGCACCACGTCGACGTTGGCGTGTTCTTTCTCGGCGATTTCGGTCGCTAAGTCGACGACGTTCAATACATGGTTGTGGCGATACTCCGCGGAGTGCCACGGATACCACCGCATGCGACCCCCGTCCGACTCGTTCTCGACGCTTGCCGCCAGATACTCGAAGACGAACGCCCGCATATCCTCGAAGTCCGAATCGGAAACGGGGGAGTCCTGGATTTCGACCCCCATTTCTCGGTCACCTAATTATGTATCCGTCGTAGCTGGGACACTATACCGTTTGCGTGTTCGGCGTGGTACC
>CAZOFG010000026.1:0-9532 GCA_964579125.1 uncultured Halobacteriales archaeon
AGGTCATCGATGGTGACGGAGAGCGAGGCGAGTGCGGCCCCCACCAAGGCGGTGACGAGCATTAAGAGGGTACGTTTGAAGATCAGTGCGAGCAATCCGGCGATCACGCCGATAGCGATTATCGCGCCGAGTTCAACAATAAATGACGCGTCCAAGTAATTCGGCACGATGGTCGTGGCGGCAAACAGCGTTCCGACGAGGAACGAAAGGATGGCCACCGCGATCGATAACACGGCGTACGCGATAACGATCCCCACAAGGGCTCCACCGAGGGCGGCGACCACCTCGAGGACAAGCCCCTCAAGTCCGATGAAGTCGCCAATGGTGGGAGCAAACGCATAGCCACTCAAGCCACCGATCAGCCCTCCAAGCAGCGCGACCCCGTACAATGACAGTGTCGCCCCGAAGAGGACGAGGATCAACCCGAGGCCGACTTGTGCGATCGTGCCAAGCATTATGCCATGCTATGGCGGGGCTGTCCTCATAAACAGGATGGTTGGACGAGCCGCCTCGCTTGTTAACTCCGCTAGGAGCCGAACCCGTCCTCGAAGATGAACGTTCCGTCCTGTTGGATGATTTCTCCATCGACCTCGATGTAGGAGTCCTCGCTCATGTCGACGATCATGTCCATATGCATCGCACTGTCATTCCCCTCGTTCCCCTCACCAACCGTATCGTCGTACGCCCGGCCGAGTGCCATGTGGACGGTATCGCCCATCTTCTCGTCGAAGAGCATGTTGTAGGTAAACCGATCGATGTCTCGGTTCATCCCGATACCGAGTTCGCCCACGCGACGAGCTCCGGCGTCGGTGTCCAAGACGGCGGAGAGGACCTCTTCGTTTTTGGCGGCGGCGTGTTCGACCACCTCGCCCGACTCGAATCGGAGTTCGACGTCCTGCACTTCACGACCCTGGGCCATCAACGGTTTGTCGAAGTGGACCGTGCCCTCGACGCTATCCGGAATCGGGGCGGTGAACACTTCTCCCCCGGGGAGATTGTGTTCGCCGTAATCGTTTTGTGTCGGATTCCCTGCGATTGACAACGTGAGGTCCGTGTCGTCACCCGAAACGATCTGAACTTCGTCGGCCGGATCGAGAATTTCGACGAGTTGTTGTTGGTGCTCGCGAACTGCATCCCAGTCTTTGAGGATGGCCTCCCAAACGAAGTCGGCATAGCCCTCAGTGCTCATCTCGGCGTCCTGCGCATTGCCGGGGGCTGGATATTGTGTGCCGACCCACCGTTTGTCCATCATTTGATCCTGGACCGCCTTGTTTGCCTGCGCCAACGCGGAGTTCTTCGTGGGGTCGACATCGCTCGTCTCGTACGTATTTTCGTCAGCGCGAATCATGATGGCCACGTCGGCTTCCTGAATCGAGGCGAGACTCACGGCAGATTCCGTAATGTCATCCGGATCGATCGCTCGTCTGTAGGCGCGGTCAACCCGGGCACTCGATTGTCGAACCGAGAGATTCGCCCCGATTTCGCCGACGCGTTCGGCGATCGCGACGACGAGGTCCTCAGCGATCGGATGCCCCTGCAGAATGACTTCATCGCTCGGTTCGACCTTGGTCGAATGGTTCACAATAATGTCTGCATGCTCTCGGATGCGCGGATCCATATCGGATATTGAGTGAATCCAGGGTTTACTTGTTCCGACACGGACTTTCCTCGGATCGATCGATGTGAGGCATCTTCCGACATCGACTGACGGAGCCGTTGGATACCCTCAATTCGGTTCGGTTGACTGTCCCCGATCAAATTCAGTTGAGAACAGCGGCATGGGTCGGGGCAGATTTGAACTGCCGAGCTTCTCCGTGTGAAGGAGACGTCATAACCGGACTAGACCACCGACCCGACGATGGAGGATTCGACCGTAGCGCAAAATGTCTTACTGTCACCACCGACTCCCTCCTCAACACGAGGGATTTATGGAAGAACCACATACCGACGGGTGACATGTTTGAGCGGATCGAGGTGCCCGTGCCGTTTCAAATCGGGTCGGTAAACACCTATCTCTGTGCGGAGACGATTATTGACCCCGGGCCGGACAGCCAAGCGGCATGGGAGGCGCTGACGAATGCATTGGAAGAACGCGGCCGATCGATATCCGAGTTTGAGCGGGTCCTGATAACCCATCCGCATCCGGATCACTTCGGCCTCGCAGCCAAGCTTCGGGATCACGGGCTTTCGATTGTCGCGCACGAACAGGCCGCGGCGATCATCGAAGATTTCTCGGGCCACCTCGTGTACGAGCAGGATTACTTTCGGGAGTTCTTTCCTCAACATGGCCTCGGGGCCGATGTGACCGACACCGTCGTCGAATTGCCCGAAGCATTTCTCGAGTTCGCACCCGACGCACCTGTGGATCGTCGAGTCGTGGATGGTGACACCATCTCGCTCGGGAATGAAGCTACGGTTTCTGTCGAAGAGGTCGCCGGCCACGCGCCAGGGGAGGTGCTCTATACGGTGAACGGAGCCGATGGCAGACACGCGGTTGTCGGCGATCACGTCCTCGATCCAATCACGCCGAATCCATTTTTGCAACCCCCGCCGACCCCTGAGGGTGATCGCCCCCGCGTCTTACCCGCGTACAACCAATCCTTGGATCGGTTAGCCCAACAGTCCTTTCAGAAGTTTCATCCCGGCCATCGTGAGGTCATCACGTCGCCGATCGAGCGCGTCGAGCAATTACGGCGATTTCACGACCATCGGACCGAGCGCGTCAAAGCGTGTATCAATGGCCCGACGACGGCCGCCGAAATCATGCGCGATCTCTTCGACGATCCACCCGTAACCGAGGTCTATCCGGCAATGAGCGAGGCGATCGGACATTTGGATGAACTCGAAGCCCGTGGGGAGGTACGTCGACAGGTGATCGATGGTGAGGTCCATTACGTGCTGGCCTGAGCGTCACTAACTCCCCTGAGCTTCCTAGTGCGATATCAGTATGAGGGATGGCGTTCCTCGAAGCCTTCCCTCGTGTTGACCAAGCGGGCCATCGCGAACAGGAGATCGGAAAGCCGGTTTAGGTACGCGAGCGCCGGTGGCGCCGTTTCGTCTTCATCGTCGGCAAACACGGCGACAGCTCGCCGCTCCGCGCGACGGCAGACGGTCCTGGCGAGGTGGAGTCGACTCCCGCCCGCACTGCCACCCGGCAATATGAACGCCTCCAATGGGGGCAAGTCCGCCTCAGCCTCGTCGATCCATTCTTCGAGCGTTTCGACGTGACTAGTATCGATCGTGGGCGTCTCCGCTTCCGGTTCGGGCGTCGCGAGTTCGGCTTGTAAGCGGTGTAACTGGTGTTGGATCGATTCGAGGTGGTCGTCGACGTCCTCATGTCCAGTCGGGTAACAGCGACCGAGGTGGGCGTTTAGTTCATCGACGGTCCCCGCCGCCTCGATTCTCGGGGCCGTCTTCGCGACGCGTTCTTGGTTGAACAGATCGGTTTGGCCGGCATCCCCGCGACCGGTATAGAGTGTCATGCCGAGAGACACACGTGCACAGCCCCTTATCCTGTTGGGTTCGCAAGAAAAAGGCGTATGGGCCTGCCGTCGGTATCGCCGCTATGGGTCCGACTACGTCGTTCGTCTGTGATCACTGTGACTCGGAGACGACCCATCGGCTGGTTGCTCGTACGACGCTCCAGCTGGGACCCAAACGAAAATGGGAATGTATTCGTTGTGAGCGTCGGATCCTGACGATCGATGGCGAGGTTGTGGCCCCGGTTTACAGGGCGGAGTAGGCGTGTGGGGTCGCCGACCGTTACAATTCGATTCGGTCGATGAGTTGATCGTCATCTTCGACGCGGACGGCCACGATACGAACGTGTTCTTCGAGCCCGGAATCGGACAGTTTGGCTTTGAGCAACTCGTCGATCTGATAGATTCCCGCCGAGGACGTCATCTCGATTTCGATTCGAGCTGGGAGGGTGTCGTCGGACTTCACTGAGACGGCTCGAATTGCCTGACTAGAGATCGTATTGATGCCACGTCCACCTTGTTCGTACGGCTTCCGCGACCGGCCTCGTTCCATATCCAAAGCGTCCGCAACTCGAACAACGCCGGCCTCGCGGGTGAGTGGTGTTACCTCCGTATGATGGCAGACGATTGCATGCAATACTTCGCCTGTGAGTCGCACTCGGGCCTCAGTAGCATACTGCTCTTCGAGGAGTTCGGGAACGAGATCCCAGGCGATTGGAACCGCGAGGTACGGATGGTAGTGCCGATGGATGATGTGGCCGATGTCGTGGAAGATGGTCCCTAACGCAATGATAACTGGCTCGTCGGCCACCTCGAGGCCCTGATCGGCCGCACCGTTAAACGACACCCCATGCTCGTGGAGTTTATCGTATAACTCGATTGCGTGCCCCAAGACGGTTTCAATGTGTTTTGGACCGTGGTCGTTGTATCGCAATCGCTCGACTGGATTCACGTTTTGTGCGTGAAGTAAGGTCACGAGGCGGTCGTTGGTTCGAACCGATTCGAGCACGGTATTGAGCCGCTCGACGGGAAAGGAATACGCATCGGCCTGGAATGGCCCGAGAGCGAGATCGTTCATGCAGCGGATTATCCCGTGCACCCCTATAAGCCGGCTGACTCGTGGGGAGGGCCACCCCGATGAATTACACGAGTGCAGTCAGCTGATCGAGGACCTCCTCGTAGGGTGGTTCTTGACCGGGGTCGTCGGCAATCCAGGCGTATCTGATCGTCAGGTCGGCGTCGAGACAGTAGACGGCCCGTTGGGCGAGACCATTCATGCCCAGGTCCGGAAACGCCAGTTCGATCCCGAAACTCGAGACGAGCGTGCCCCCGTGATCGCTGATGAGTGGATACGGGAGGTCGTGTTCCGACCGAAACTGTCGCAAGACGAATGGGGTATCGGTGCTGATACCGATCAATTGGCCGGGCCCGTCGGCCAGCCGGCTGTACTGATCGCGAAACTGACAGAGCTCTTCAGTACAGGTCTCAGTGTACGCTGCGGGAAAGAACGCGAGACAGACTGGCCCGTTGGCGGCTACCCCGCTCAGTGACGTTTGTGTAATGTCATCGGTCACGACGGTCACCGGCAGCGAGGGGACAGTGTCACCGGTGGTGAACATATATCGACTTTTGGGTCGACCCAAATAACCCTTCTCGGTACTCTCTCCAGGGATGGCTAGCGAAAAGCCTTATAGTCGTATCTCCTCTATCGACGGGTGTGATGGTTACGTCAACGATTGCGCCATTGTTCATCGGCGGCCTGGGCCCCGTTGAACTTGGTGTCATTTTCCTGATCGCAGTCCTCCTATTCGGAGCCAACAAAATCCCGCAACTCGCGCGATCGGTCGGCGAAGCAACCGGTGAGTTCCAAAAAGGACGCGAAGAAGTCGAACAAGAACTCGAGGACATGCGCGATATCGCCGAGGAGGAGATGGAGGCCGCTGAGGAATCGGTCACCGACAGCGACACCACTGAAGCGAGCTAATTTTACGGATTACCGCCCAACGTCACGGACGCTTGGGCATGTGGCCTAGCGGAGAGGGCGGAAGGTTCCTAACCTTCCGATCGCGGGTTCGAATCCCGCCATGCCCGTTTCGGCGGTAGCCTGTGGTGGTTATGAGCGGGTACTCCCCGGATGTTTTTGACGGAAGCCAGGCCGATGGCCGGGGGAGATGCCAAGCCCAGACCAGCTGGCCATCGCCGATTCGACGGACTGGCCATTGTGTGGTGAGCCCGCTGCGGCACTGATCCGATCGCTCTCGAACGGGCATCGCGTCGCAGAGGCCCTTGCTGATCAGATCGAGGACCGAACCGTCACCGTCGCGTCGGACATCGACGAATCTGTCTTTTTTACTACCGAGACCGGACAGGAGACACTCGTCGATCGGTACGATCTTGAGCACACCCTCGATCTAGCCGCGAAAGCCACGTATATCGAACTCGATCGGTACTGGGTGAACGAACCCTACGCGTTCGTCTCAATTTTCTACGCCTCGCGGGAAAATGAACGGAAGTACATCGTTGTCGAACCGTACCTGACGCCGGTTGAGCGACACGTCAGGGATTTCCTTGAACATCGACTTCGGACGGCACTCACGACGGAGGAAGACCAGCCAATCGCCCAGGCGAGTCGGTCTCGCCGGCGAGCGCATCTCGAACGGACCGCCCGCTCGCTGTTGCGGCGGTATGGACTGCTGGAGGCGGAATCGACCCGCACCGGATTACTCGGCACCATTCGCTCAGTGGTTGGCGGATTAGAGGCGGATACCACGACCGGAACCCATGGGAGACGACCCGAACCAGCGGCACTGGACGAGGAACGCCCGGCACTTTCTCCCATCGAGGTCGATCGCGTACTCTATTATTTGATCCGGGATTTCGTCGGCTACGATCGAATCGATCCGATCAAGCGTGACGTTGCCGTCGAGGACATTTCGTGTGATGGATGGGGTGAACCGGTGTTCGTCTATCATGCTGACCACGAACAACTCATCACGAACGTTTCCCACGGGCAAGCGAAATTGGACGATTTCGTTATCTCGCTCGCACAACGTTCTGCGGAGGGCATCAGCAAGCGCCGCCCTCAGGTGGATGCGAGTCTCCCGGATGGGTCGCGAGCACAGTTAACCCTCGGTACCGAAGTCACCGACGGCGGAACGAACTATACGATCAGACAGTTCACCGATATCCCCTTTACCCCGATCGATCTCGTTAACTGGGGGACCTTCACGATCGAGCAACTCGCCTATCTCTGGCTCTGTATCGAGCATGGGCAATCGCTGTTGCTGGCTGGCGGAACAGCATCGGGGAAAACAACGGCGCTCAACGCGATTTCGTTGTTCATTCCAAGTGACGAGAAAATCGTCTCGATTGAAGATACCCGCGAAGTCGAACTGCCCCAACGCAACTGGATCGCGAGCGTGACACGCCCCGGGTTCACGGGGGCGGACAACGCCGTCGATGAGTTCGACCTCCTCCAAGCGGCGCTCCGGCAGCGCCCGGATTACCTCGTGATGGGCGAGGTCAGGGGCGAAGAGGGACGGACGCTCTTTCAGGTCATGTCGACCGGTCACACGACGTACACCACCTTTCATGCCGGCTCCGTCGATGAGGTGATCAAGCGATTCACGACCGATCCGATCAACGTCTCGAAGACGATGTTTTCCGCCCTCGATTTGATCGCCATCCAGGCACAGACTCGAGTCGGGGGCGCCAGCGTCAGGCGAAACAAGGTCCTCACTGAGATCAATCACTACGATCCTGGACAAGACGAAATCAACGTCCAGGACGTCTTTCGCTGGCGTGCCGGAACCGATCACATCGAACGGCGTGGCCCGTCGAGGCGACTTGAGGCGATCCGACGGGATCGCGGCTGGAGTGATGATCGCCTGCGCATCGCGCTCCGGCGGCGTCGCGCCGTGTTAGCGTACCTGGTCGATCGTGGCCTGCGATCCTATGCTGACGTTGCTGCCACGATTCAGGGTTTCATGGCGGATCGATCGTGGGTCCTCGATGAACTCGCCGCGGACCGACTGCGGGAGACGCTCCCGGCGATGAAAGACATCGAAACCATTGACATCGATGGCGAGGACGCGACGGAGTCACTCGTCCCACGGCCCACTCCCGACGACCGGGTTGCCGCCGAAGCCCGGGCGATTTTGCACACTGCTCGCGGAGGCGTCCTCGATCGTAACCCCTCGATGACCCGCCAGTTCGGGTCGGCTCATCCCCACACGGAGCAGAGATGATGACCGGAGGAAACCATATGGTAGTCGTCGATTGGTTCGTCCCCTTCGTTGCGCGGAATCTTGAGACCGACGGATCGATCTATCGGCGAATTCAGCGACTGGTTCATCGCGCCCGGCTGGGCGTGACACCGGAGGTGTTTCTGGCACGGACGGTAGCGATCGGCTGTGGCGTTGGCGCCCTCAGTGGCCTGCTCGGCGGTCTTGTCGTGGGGGGACTGTATGCAAGCGGAATCCTCGTCGATGCACCGGTTATCGGGCTATCGATTCAATCCGAGTCGGTTCGGACGCTGCTATCGACCGTTCGCGTGCCGCTGCTCATTGTCGTGGTCAGTCTCGTCGTTGGAACAATCGGCTTCCTTCTCGGAATTGCAATTGGCGTCATCAGGCCGGTACTCCGTGCAAATAGCCGAGAACGGGAAATCAACTTCCTGCTTAGTGACGCCGTCTCGTACATGTATGCGCTGTCCGTCGGCGGGATGAATCACTTCGAACTGATTCAGGCACTCGCTGCGGCTGAGGATACGTATGGCGAGGTGGCTCGGGAGTTTCGCTCGATCGAACGGGAAACGACCGTTTTCGATACGGACTACCGGACGGCGATTCGCCGGCAGGCGATGCGCACGCCCTCGAATGAATTGAGTCGATTCTTGACCGATTTGCTTTCCATCCTCACCAGCGGGGGCGATTTGGAATCGTTTCTCGCCGACGAAGCTGAGACGCTCCGTGAGAGCGCTCGGCACGAACAGGAACGGACCTTGGACACGCTTGAGGTGTTCGGAGAGGTCTACATGACCCTCTCGTTGTTTCCGCTATTACTCGTCGTGATTCTGGTTGTGATGGTGCTCCTCGGGGAAGGTACGGCATCGATACTCGGCGTGGTCATCTATGGATTGCTCCCATTGACGGGTGCTGGCTTTTTGACGCTCATCGCGACGGTCACACCGGATGATCCCGGTGACGGTCAGCTCACCCCAGTTCGCTCGAGCGACGTGCCGTGGTTGGCCGACACTGACGCTGGGGGAAACGATGTGGCGACACGAGCGCGAGCTATCCGAAAGCGCGTCAGGAGTCGACGCATACGGCTTGCAATCAGGCGATTCTCGCAGGCACCACATCGATATTTTCGGGACCACCCTTTGCACACGGCACTCGTGTCCGTCCCGCTCGTTGGCCTTGCACTCGGCATTGGTGTCGTCAGTGGATTCCTTCCAGTCTCCTGGAGCGGCCTCAAAGCAGCGCCGGTCCTCGGTACTGCAGGGTGGCTTTTTGTGCCGATGTACGGTATCGTCCTTCCCTATGGCGTTTTCGTCGAGTGGAATCGGCGACGGCGATTCCGGCGGAGCGATGGATTGACTCGGGCGTTACGGAAGCTTGCAAGCGCGAATGATACGGGGCTGACACTGTTGGACTCGTTTCAGACGGTCGGTGCAACCGCCGACGGGCCGTTGGCGAGTGAATTCAGGGCGATACACACCGAGGTCACCTATGGAACCCGGTTGCGATCGGCACTGATCGGCTTTACGAACCGCGTGGGGGTCCCACGCGTCGCGCGGACGATGAAGTTAATCGCGAATGCGCAGGAGGTCTCGAGCGATATCAGCGAAGTGCTCTCCACGGCGGCGCGCATCAGCGAGAATCACGACGAACTGGCGAGGGAGCGATACGCCCGGACCCGGATGCAACTGGCGATCGTTGGGATGTCGTTTCTCACGATGCTGGCCGTCTTGGCGTTATTGCAAGCGCAGTTCGTCGATTCCCTGACGGAAGCGGCCACTGTTGAGACGGCCGGGGTAGGTACAGCTGGGT
>CAZOFG010000026.1:9632-11248 GCA_964579125.1 uncultured Halobacteriales archaeon
CAGCTGGGTCGATCGACCGGGCGGCGTTCAGTCTCATGTTTTTCCACGCCGTCGTCCTGCATGGGCTCCAATCTGGGCTGATCGTGGGGTACATGCGGGAAGACGACCTCACGGCCGGCATCAAATACGCCCTCGCGATGGCCACGATCGCGTTGCTCGTCTGGTCGGTGGTGGCGTAACCATGAGGGATCGACGCGGTCAGACGCCACACGATCTCGCCCTGGGACTTGGATTGACCGTGCTCGTGTTTGGCGCGGTGATCGCTGGAGTACCGGGGATACTCGGCCCGAGTGGGGCGACATCCCAGAGCCATGCTGAGGCGCAACAAGCCATGGATGCGGTGCTTACTGCAGTCAATACGAGTTCATTGACCATCGAGTGGGCTCGGGTTAGGGAGCTTGTTGATTCGGGACCTCAAGCGCTGGGTGTATCATCCGATCAGCGGGTCCGTATCGCGCTCGAGACGTTTGCGACAGGACGGGTAATCGAAGCAGTCGGTGAGCGCTCGAGACGACCGGTGGAACGGACCACCCGGCTCGTCAGGACCGTCGATGCTGAACGCTGTCTGCCTGCATGTCGTCTCGTCCTGGAGGTATCGAACTCATGATGGCGAAATCATCATCGAGACGGGGGCAGCTCTTCGCGCTCGAGGCTGTTGTCGCAAGTGTCGTTGTTTTGAGCGCAGCGATTGGCGCCGTTCACTTCACGTCGTCGCCTGCTCAGACGACCGATAACAAGCTGCTCGAACGAGAAGTGAATGATGCCCTCGACCTCGCTCGCTCGAATGATGGCCTCGTCCGTTCTCTCGGTGGATTCGACGATGAACGGTCTGGAATTTCGCCGTCCCGCCCGGCAGGACAACGAACCTACTTCGAGATGGTGCTTCGTGCGGCGTTTCATGAACGAGGATACCGTATCGCCAGCTCGCTTTTGATAAGCCGGCACAACGGGACGAATATCGAGCAGTACCCCTCGAGGCCTCCACAGCCCGTCCCGGCTCCCATTGCGTCGGGTTCGGTGACGGTGCTGGTGTTCGACAATGACGAGATCGAAACGTCGGCTGGTGCTACGAAGACCCTCGAAGAAGCTGGCGAGGAGGGATCGTTTCCCGTAGAGGATCAGGCCCCGGGGAGCCCGCTTTTTGCGGTCGTGACCGTTCGGGTGGTGCTATGGTAGGGTCATCTGAGGAATCCTGCCGCGGCCAGATAATTGTTCTGACGGCAATCGTCTTCGCGACCGTGGTGATCGGGGCGGCGGTCCTCGTGGGTGACCTCGAGTCTTCGGGGGATCTCACTCGGAATGGTGGCGATGTGCATCACCCGACGACCCCGTCGCGGGCGACACTTCAAAAACTCAGTAGCCGAATGCATGCAGCTGGACCAGTTGCCACCGTTGAGCACCTTCGTGAGGCGCTCAGGACTGAGGTGGGTACCTTGGCCAGCCAGCTTCGGAATCACTCTGGGCTTCTTCATGACACGGTAATCGATGTGGCCCTCGCAGATTCGGGTATGTCGGTCGGCACCTTAGTCGCCGATCCGAATCGGTCCAGTGATTTTAGCTTGTCCAATGAATCCAGACAGTCGGAAATCAGCGTTCGAATCCCCCGAGATAATCCC
>CAZOFG010000026.1:11348-21892 GCA_964579125.1 uncultured Halobacteriales archaeon
TCGGTGTCGGTTCTCGGAACGCCGTGGACTGTCACATCGACGCGGTAGGTCCGTTGACGCCGATCGATTCGCCCGATCGTTTCGGATTCGTCATCCGTCGACCCCACCTCACTGTGGGTGGATATCAGTACCTGCTCGGACCGCGTATGTCGCCGGAATTCGTCGCCGAGCCGTATCCACTGTTTGCGGGTGATCGAACCAACGTCTTCGCCGCTCCTGTATTTTGGAGATTGAAATTTCAGGTTTCACGCATCCAGATCAGAATGCGTGAGGAGAAGACCGTCCGGGTCGACGTGCATCGAGCTCCGGCGTTCTGGCGAGACGTTACCGTGGAGTGGGTCGCATGACGGGGTGGGGCGATCGTGGATCGTCGACGATCGTGTCGTATGTTCTCGGAGTCGCGATGTGCGTGATTCTTCTGAGCGGGTTGGTCCACGTTGCGATTACTGAGACCACGGCCATGGGAGAAACCGCCGTGAGGGATTACCTGGAGGGGGTCGGTTCGTCCCTTGCCTCCGAGATGCAGACTCTCACCTCGAAAGTGCCCGACCAGCCCGACAACGTCACACGAATTCGTGATGTTCGGCTGCCGAGGCTCGAGACGAGAGGACCACCTCGTCTCTCTGTGTCGCGTGGCCGAGAGTGCGATTCGGCGCCAACGCAAGGATGTCTGATCGTGTCGCTGGCCGGGCAAACGGTCACGATGCCACTTCGGGTGCTCCCGGGGGTGGTCCCAACCACTGTCTCTGATTCAGTGGTTCGGATCACGTTCCACAACGGCCGGCTTTCTCTTTCCTCAGTGGTATGACGGGGAACCGAGGGAGCACCGATCTCATCGGATATGCCCTGCTCGTGACGATCGTCATTGCGAGCGTCGGGATGGCCGCTGGTGTCGGGGTGGACGTGACGTCATCGACTCCGGACCACATCGAGCAGACCAATCGAATCACGGCGCAGATGACAGCGCTAGGGGAGCGATTGGAGCGGGTGTTGTCCGACCGTCGGATCGCATCGCTTGGATGGGACAGCCGATCTCACCCGTCGATCCTCCACAGCTCTCTCACGATCGGTGGGGTTGACGCGACGGGCCCGATTCACCTGTCGTATGACGGGTTCATCGTCAAAGAGGGACACCGCCAGTGGCGAACGCTCGGGGCTGGACTTGTCACATCAGAGATCGATACAGCGATGCTTCGCCGACCTCCGTCGATCGTCTGTCGAGGTGGATGGATCCTCATCGATGGCCTGACGATCGCTGAGACAGCGCCGGTGTCTGGATCCATCGAATCTGGTACAACAGTCGAATTGCATCGGATCGACCGTACGCGTCGGGTTTCACGAGCGGTCACCTCAACTCGGAACGTCAGTGTGACCATTAATGGACCTCACTCCTCACCGGCGCTGGCGGCGGCGATCGCGTCACGAACCTCCTGGGAGGTAACCGGATCGAACGAACTCACCTGTCGAAACGTCACTGAGGGCATAGCTATCTTCCACACTACCATCGCCGTTAGCTGGTCTCAGTGATCGACGCAATCGGCGGATCACCGCCGAGTTGGTCACGATTGTGGGGTCCATCGAGTTCGATGTCGGGAGTCGTCGCGACGAGGCCGCTGGGATTGATGTCTTCATGACTCCGATAATAGTGGTCACGAATGTGATCGAGATGGCACGTCGTTCTGATCTCGGGGACTTGGTACAGCTCTTTGAGGTAATCAAATAGATTGGGATAATCGGCGATGCGACGGCGTGAGCACTTGAAGTGAATGTGATAGACGGGATCGAACCGAATGAGTGTGGTAAACAAACAGATATCGGCTTCAGTGAGGCGATTTCCGACGAGATAGCGGTTGTCCTCAAGATGGTGATCCCATTGATCGAGCGCGGCGAACAGGCCGTCGACGGCGCGTTCGTAGGCCTCCTGCGATTCGGCGAAGCCGGCTTTGTAGACGCCATTGTTGATCGGGTCGTAGATCGCGTCGATCGTTTCATCGATCGCCGCCGCGTGTTCCGACGGGTACAGTGTTCGGCCGTTGCCGACCGTGAGGGCGAATGTGGTATCGAATTGACGGAGAATTTCGATCGATTCGTTGTTGACGATCGTTTCAGCCTCCCGGTCCCACAGTACTGGGACCGTCACTCGGCCAGTATAGTGCGGGTCCGCCTCGATGTATACGTCCCGGAGATAGCCCGTTTCAGTAACGGTATTTTCCGTGCATTTGGGTTTCGTCGGATCGAACTCCCAGCCGTCGTTGTGGCGAATCGGATCGACCACGTCGACGGATATCGCTTCCTCGAGTCCGAGCAGTGATCGACCGATCAGCGTGCGATGAGCCCATGGACAGGCATAGCTCACAATCAGATGATAGCGTCCGGATTCGACCGGATGCTGTGCTGTTTGATTCTTGCCGACCTGATCACGAAACGAGGTCTCTTGTCGAACGAATTCACCCTCCTCGTCGGTATCGATCGTGCCTTCCTCGCGCCAAGTTCCCTCGACGAGCATCGTGCGCACCGTTGCGGACCCAGACGGATATGCGCGGCGCCGTGATTACTTCAACCGCTCCTGGAGAAATGTCGGATGCGCAGCTGTGACGCCATTAATCGTGAGAATGTCGTGTTGAATGAGATCGCCGACGGCGTCACCGTCCGATCCCCGTACCGTCGCCATCACCATGTGATCGCCACTCGCCGTGTAGAGTTCGTCGATCTCTTCGATCGATTGCAACGCATCGATGACATCCACGTATCGTTCGCTTTCGACCTCGAGGCCGACCAAGGCAATCGTCTGATCGGCCAGTTTCTTCGGATCGACGTCGGCTGAATAGCCGACGATCACCCCGGTTTCTTCGAGCTCGGTGATGTACTTTCTGACCGTGGGCTTCGAGACGCCGACCTCCTCGGCGATATCACCGATCGACGCCTTAGCGTCCTGCATCAGCACCGACAGGACGGCCTCGGCCGTCGGCTCCGTGCCCATACGAAGAACTTTTCGCCATTACAAAAAATAATTTCGAGTTCGAAAAAGGAGAATACCGACTTCAGGTGTGGCGTTCGATGAAGTCGTGGGTTCGCTCCCACTCGTACTCGTCGTCGAAATACCGTTCGGCGAGTGGCTCTTCGGGCATCTCGCCGATCGCACGTTTTTCTTCACCGTAGGAATGCCGATCGGACTCCCGATAGAATCGACCGGTCAGGATTTCCCCTTCATAGAGGGCATGCTCACTCTCGTGCATCATCTCAGCCGCCTCCCGTCGATCGGTCGGATCGAACGAGTAGTCATCACTGTCCTGGATGTCGACGTATGGGACGTATTGTTTCGCGTCTTTGTTCCACGTGGGACACTGGGTGAGGAAGTCGATGTGGGCAAAACCGTCGTGTTCGATGGCCTCGACGAGGATCTCTTGGGCCTGCTTGGGATTGACGGCCGCGGTGCGGGCGATGTAGGAGGCCCCGCTTGCGAGCGCCAGCGAGAGCGGCCGGACGGGGTCTTTCGCCGACCCGGTCGGTTGAGTCTTCGATTTGTGGCCTTTGGGGCTCGTCGGGGAGGTTTGGCCCTTGGTGAGGCCGAAGACCTCGTTGTTGAAGACGATGTAAACCATATCGTGATTTTCCCGGGCGGTGTGCATGAAGTGGTTACCCCCGATACCGTAGCCGTCACCATCCCCGCCGGCTGCGATCACTTCGAGCCCGGGATTGGCGAGTTTTGCCGCTCGGGCGACTGGAAGGGCTCGTCCGTGGATCGAGTGAAAGCCATAACTCTCGAAGTAACTGGATACTTTCCCCGAACAACCGATCCCACTGACCAGTAACACCTCGTCCGGATCGCGGCCTACCTCCGGGAGGGCTCCTTTAAGCGCCTTCAAGACGCCGAAGTCGCCACATCCGGGACACCACGTCGGCTGAGGTTCGATGGACGGGGTAAACTCTTCGCCGCTCGATTCACGGTCGGGTCCGATCGCGCTGAATGCACTCATGATCAATCACCTATCGCTGGTTCGATTCGGGTACTCGGAGTTGGCGTGTCGGTGTCGCCATCGATTCGGGTCTGAAAGCCCTCGACGATATCGGCCGGTTCGAACGGATCACCGTCGTACTTGAGGAGACTCGTCATCCGATCGCCGTAACGACCGAGTTCGCGTTGGATGAGGCCGCGGAACTGTCCGGTTGCGTTCATTTCCACGACAATCGCTTCCGAGACGCTCTCCAGGAACGTCGCGACCTCGTCTTGCGGGAATGGCATCAAATCGCTCACCGAGAGCGCACGAACGGAGTGGTCGTCAGCGAGCAACCGATCGGTAGCTTCCTCGACGACGCCTTGTGTCGAGCCCCAGCAGATGAAGCCGTAATCGGCCTCGTCGGGGCCATAGTAGGTTTGATGGGATGTCTCGCGGTCGTTTAGTTCCTCACGGATTCGTTCGAGTTTCTGGAGCCGGCGATCGACTTGCTGGATGCGAACCGTTGGATCCTCCGAGATGTGACCGACATCGTTGTGCTCGTTGCCAGTCGCGAGGAATCGGCCACCGCGTTGGCCCGGTAACGAGCGCGCGCTAACACCGCCCTCAGCATTCGTATCGAACCGTTTGAATTTCCCGGCAAGTTCCGCCCCGCGTTCTTTGATTTCCTCTTCGGTGAGCGTGCTGCCCAAGGACGGATCCGGCTCTCGATCGAAGAACGATGTCGGGACGTTGACGTTCATGCCGGTCAGCATCTGGTCGGTGACGACGATCGCGGGAAGCTGGTAGTCGTAGGCGATGTCGAAGGCGGTTCTGGTCTGTTCGTAGGATTCCTCGGGCGTTCCCGGAGCGAAGACGACCCGACATGAGTCGCCTTGACTCGTATAAAGGACGTGCTCGAGATCGCCCTGTTCCGGTTTGGTGGGCATCCCGGTCGAGGGGCCGGCTCGCATGGCCTCGACGAGGACGAGTGGCGTTTCGGTCATCTCCGCAAGTCCGAGTGGTTCGGACATGAGGGCGAAGCCACCACCGGATGAACCGGACAGTGCCTTGGCCCCGGCGTGGCTCGCGCCAATCGCCATCGAGGCGGCGGCAATTTCGTCTTCCACCTGCTCGGCGATCCCACCGACCTTCGAGAGTTCGGTCGACATGATATGCAACACTTCCGACCACGGGGTCATCGGATAGCCGGCGATGAACCGACAGCCGGCATCGAGCGCGCCATAGGCGATCCCCTGTGAGCCGTTAATGAAGGCCTGGTCCTCCTCGTGACTACCCGTGGGCGCCCGCCAGTCGTGGGTGACGTCCAACTCCTCGGTGGCGAGGGTGTAGGCTTCTTCGATGATGGTCATGTTTTGTTCAAGCGCTTCGCCGCCCATGGCGTCCTCCATCAGCGCTTTGATTGCATCGAGTTCGAGGTCGAGCAAGCCGGCCGTGACGCCGACGCCAGCGGTATTGCGCATGACTTCTCGCCCATGTTCGCGAGCGAGCCCGCGGAGATCGACAGGGTACACATGCCAGTCGTTGGCCGCAACGCGATCCTCGAACTCAGGTACTTCCTCGATATCGATGAGACCGCTGTCGTAGACGATGACGCCACCTTCGTGGAGCTCATCGAGGTTTTCCGTGAGCGGCTTGACTGACTCGTTACCGTAGTATGCCTCGTCCTGGGGATTGCGGGCGAACGAATCGCCGAGTGCCAGCAGGAAATTATAGCCATCACCGCGACTTTTGACCGGTTCGTCTCGGGCCCGAATCTCTACGTATGTATGGCCGCCGCGGATGCGCGATGGATAGTGACGGTGGGTAAAGACAGACAGTCCGGCTCGCATCAACGCCTTTGCGAAGTTATGACTCGTCGAGTCGACCCCGTCACCGGAACCACCGGCGATCCGCCAGATGAGTTCACGTGTTGGCATGGTTGAGTTCGGTGCGGTACCGATATCTTGATCCGTTTTTTAAGTTGGCTAGTTGAGGCCAAAAGGCTTTGCTATGTATTGACATTCAACTTTCGTGAAGAATTGGGCTGAACAGTCCTCATTTTTCAATATTTTGGTAATTGGTAGGATCAATTTCGTTTATTCAGCTAGAGATATTTCTCCAGTTCGGCGCTTTCGGGCCGGCTCTAGCTGGGTGTACTTGCGTATGGCCGGTCACTCAGGACGACTGTTCAGTAGCACCAGACTGGCGCTCGGACCGGACAGATTTTGGGGGTCGACGGGATTGGAACGCGTATGGCCCGAGACCTCGCGCCCGTCTTCGAGCACGTTGATGCGCTCGGAGCGGACGCGTATATGATCGAGGCAGCGGACGAATCAGCAAACCAAGGCTATCTCAGCGGATTTTGGGCGCCGGATCCGTTCGTCACGCTCGCCGTTGCCGGCGAGGTTCACTGTCTCGTGAAACCTCTCGAATTCAACCGAGCGAAGCAGGAAAGCGATGCTGACTCGGTCACCAATGTCGTGACGTACGACTTCCATGATCGGCTTGAAGATCAAGAACGACACACTGCGTGGGCGGGCTGTATTGCAGATTTCTGTGCGGATCACGGGGTCTCGTCAGTGCTCGTCCCGGGGCGCTTTCCGACTCTTCTCGCTGAGGCGCTTGAGGACACCGGAATAACGGTTATTCCGGATGCCACTGACGTGCTCGATGAACTCCGTGCGGTGAAGACCGAATCCGAGCTCGAAAACATCGCCGAAAGTCAGGCAGCCGCCGAAGCGGCGATGGGTGCCGCCGAAGAGGCGCTCGCGGCGTCGACCATCGATTCCGACGATCAGCTCCAGTACGAAGGGTCAGTGCTTACGAGTGAGCGTCTCAAGTCTATCATCGAGCGAGAGTTGCTCGACAATCGATGTGCGCTCGAGGATACGATCGTCGCCTGCGGCGCGGCAGCGGCCGATCCCCACGATCGAGGAAGTGGACCACTACACGCCCATGAGTCGATCATCATCGATATCTTCCCTCGCCACAAGGAACATCGGTACTTCGGCGATCTCACCCGGACGTTCGTTAAGGGCACCCCGAGTCCGGAGATTCGACAGTGGTATGATCTCACCTATGAAGCCCAAACCGCGGCGTTGGAGGCGATCGAGGCTGGCGTGACTGGGGAGTCCGTTCACGACGCTGTCTGTGAGACGTATGAGGCTGCAGGCCATGCGACGCTCCGATCCGATCCGGGGACCGAGACTGGCTTCATCCATTCGACCGGTCACGGTGTCGGCCTGGCGATTCACGAACAACCGTCGTTGGCGCAATCGGGCGGCGAACTCGAACGCAACCACGTCGTCACCGTTGAGCCAGGCCTGTATGATCCGGCGATCGGTGGGGTGCGTATCGAAGATCTCGTCGTCGTGACCGAGACCGGCTTGCACAACCTGACTGACTACCCGAAGCGGCTCGTCATCGAGTAACGTCGACCGGTATGAGCGATATCGAGGGGGACGTTCTCGAGGCCGTCAAATATCTCCGCGAGGTGCGCCCAATCGATCCGGGGGAGTTGGTGACGTATGTACCGGGGGCCAGCTCTGCGGAGGAAATCAGCACGACGGTGCGAGCACATGCCCCGGAGCTCGCCCTCATTGAGCGAAAGGATGGAACGTTCGTGCCCGTCGAGGATGCCCCGCTGCCGTGGCGAGAGCCGACGATCGAGACGTTTCCGTCGGAACTGGAGGCGGTTATCGACGCGGTGCTCAGAGACGCCTTCGGATCGTCGTGGGCGACGGGAACCACGGGAACTCAACTCAGGGAGCGCATCGCGTCGCTGAAGGCGGCATACCTCGCGGAGACGACCGATACGTACGACCGGCAAGCAGGGTACGCTCATCTCTTGTATCACTTCCCCCGGACGTATGTAGCCGTCCGGCATTGCCTCGCGGAACTCATGGAACGGGAGGTATTGACGAACCATCTCCGCGTTCGCGATGTCGGGGCGGGAACCGGAGCGGCGCTCGCCGCGCTCGTCGACATGGTACCCCGTGAGACCTTGATCGAGTACGAAGGGATCGAGCCAAGCCCCCTTCGCGAACTCCTCTCGAAGGTTGGTACGCGCTATGCAGGACCGAATGTCCATCTAACGATTCGGGATGAGCCGATCGAGGCGATCGAGGACGGAGGGTCGTTTGATCTCGTCATGCTCGCGAACGTGCTCTCGGAACTCGAGGATCCACAGTCGGTTGCCCAGGAGACCTTCGCAACCGTCGAGGAGTCGGGCTCCTGGATCGCCATTGCGCCAGCGGACCCCCGCACGAGCATCCAACTCCACGACGTGGCGCGGACGCTCGTGCCGCCCGGGACCGTGTATTCGCCGACCCTCTGGCTCTGGTCGGACCATCAACCCAGTGATGATCTCTGGTCCTTCACCGAACAGCCGATTCCGCCACCGTCTGTGCAACGCCAGTTGGCGGACGAGGCCGACGCAGCCGATCGCGAACAGTATTTGACTACCGACAGTCGGTATAGCTACGCAATCCTCCGTCGGGACGACACACGGCGATACGAGGTGCGAGCGCGGTCTGACACCTATCGACCATTGGCGTCAATTCCGGAAACCATCGGCGAACGGCTCAACGTGTGCGTCACGAAACTCAGTCACGACCTCGGTACTGGCGCGAACGCCCTGTATCGACTCGGTGATGGGAGTCAAACGGTGGCGTGTTTTGGTGCCCTCGCGCAAGAATCGAGTCTCAATCGACCCATCGCGACAGCACCCTATGGCGCAGTGCTCTCGATCGAGCGGGCCCTCGTCCTCTGGAACGACGACGAGGACGCCATCAACCTCGTGATCGATGACGAAACCATCGTCGACCGCATCGCCCCCTAAACAATGCGGTTAATTGAACGTGGGGACTGATTGCAGCTATGGCGACCCCGACGATTCTGTTGACCAACGACGATGGGATCGACAGTGTCGGGTTTACCAGGTTATACACCGCGCTCGATGAGGTGGCCGACGTGGTGGCCGTCGCACCGGCAACCAACCGAAGTGCCGTGGGCCGATCCATCGCATCCGATGCCCGGGTCGAGGAACACGAACTCGGGTATGCACTCCATGGCACGCCCGCCTCCTGTGTGGTTGCCGGCGTCACGGCGCTGGAGGTCGATCCGGATCTCGTGGTCTCAGGAATCAATAAAGGGGCCAATCTCGGCCGGCCGATTCTCGGCCGGTCCGGAACTGTTGCGGCGGCGATCGAGGCGGCCTATATGGATCTGCCGGCGATCGCCGTCTCGATGTATATCCCGTTCGATCGGATCGAGGGCGATTTTCACGAACACGAGCCTGATGGAGCGAAGTTTTCCATCGCTACCGAGACCATTCAGGCACTCATCGAGCGGCACTTCGAGCGGTCCCTATTCGCGGGGATCGACTACCTGAACGTGAATACGCCTGAAGCGGGGTCCGATCAGGATCCGACGCTTCGAGTGACGAGGCCCGCCGAAGGGTATTACACGATCGCCGAACCCGAAGGCGACCGATTGGCCTTTCGCGATCGACAGTTCGAGATGCTCTATACGGGGGAGCTCGAGGATGGACACGATACCGATCGCCAGGCCATTGCTGAGGGTGACGTGAGCATCTCACCGCTCTCGTTGCCCGCACGATCGGTCCCACGTGCCGTGCGCGAGCGCCTCAGCGAAGCGGTATCGGGTCGGGTGACTCCCGACTCTGGATCCGATTGATCGACGCGTGTTTTCTCTCGTCATTCAGCAGTCTCGAAAGGCCTTTGATGGACATGGCAGTAGTCCTGACCGGACACCGTGGCTACGCTTGGTGAGGTGCTTCTAGTTGCCGGAATAGCTGGGTGTGCGACGGGTGTCGGAGCGATACCGGTTTTCTTCACCGAGCGGATCAGTCACCGATTATACGACGGCGCGGTTGGATTTGCCGGCGGCGTGATGTTCGGTGCAGCCGTCTTCACTCTCGTGGTGCCAGGGTTGGACTTCGGGACGATTTGGGAAGTTGGCGGCGGCATTCTCGCTGGCGGGATCTTTTTGCTCGGGGCGAATTCGATCGTTCCGCACCTCCACGTGAACTTCGCTGAAGAACGACAGGAAGGGACGCCGTTGGCCGAGAACGATGACTTGCGCCGGGCCCTTCTCGTTGGCACCGCGATTACGATCCACAACGTTCCCGAGGGGCTTGCGATGGGCATTGCCTTTGCTGGCGGTGAGGATGCACTCGCACTAACCCTCGCCCTGGCGATCGGTATTCAGAACATCCCTGATGGGTTTGCCATTGCCGTGCCCTCGATGCGTGCTGGCGTCAGCAAGTGGAAAACGCTCATGTATACGACCCTGTCCGGAGGGGTCCCGGAACCGATCGCGGCGGCGGTCGGTTTCTCGCTGGTCCTCGTCGTCACGGGTCTGTTTCCAATCGCGGCCGGCTTTGCGGCGGGAGCGATGATGGCCGTGGTCTCGCGAGAAATGATCCCGGCAAGTCACGGGCACGACTACGAGGATTTCGCGACCTTGACCTTCGTTGCGGGATTCGTCGTCATGATGTTTCTTGACGTCGGCATCGCGGTCTGACGAAAATGCGCGGGACCGGATTCGAACCGGCGGACCCCTACGGGACAGCGTCCTAAGCGC
>CAZOFG010000027.1:0-16902 GCA_964579125.1 uncultured Halobacteriales archaeon
TTGTGAACTAAACGGCAAACCTTCCTTTCTTGCCGTTCTCACGTTGCTGAGTGGCGACGCCGTGGTTGGCTTTGCGTTGGACGAGTCTCTCGTCGACTTAGCTCATTCAGTTGCACAACGCAGCCGAACCGTCTGGTATACTCTCTACTCTATCCCGGGGGCAATGCGAGATATTCGTATCTGACCCTCTCCGCAGTTATCCTACCCACGCTGTCAGTTGCAGTGAGATATGGCCTCCTGCATGATCTAGTCCGAGACTTTGGCGCTGAATTTGATTGAATATAGTGTGAGGTTGATGCGCGTCCCAATGATCGTCCGACTCGTGAGGACTACTTTGCTCACTGTGACTCCGGAGGATACTCCTGAAGCGAGAACAGCCAATTGGTTATTGCTCTGTGGCTGACCCCAGCCCTCATGAACGTATTCCTGTTCGCGGAATCTTTGTTTTCGCTTGAATACGTTGACTGCGTCGAGGCCCCCGTGTGTTTTGTCCCAGCTCAGGAGCATACGGAAGGTCGTCTCCCCGATGGTTGTAATAGGGATCGTCTCCCAGCCGGTTGATGGAGGTGCATAAGAACTCGTGGATAGCTACGACCGGGGGTGATGATTCGGTTTGCACCCTCTGTTTCCAATTGGTCCATCGTTTCGATGGCTGCTCTGTGAGGACTTTGTCAGACCCCACTGTTTGGCCTCTGATATCCTGAGAAATTGAGGTGGTCTCGAACCTCGTTTGTGGACATCGTCCGTTTTGCTTCTGTAACCCGTACCTGGCTGAGATACGTTCCTATGCATCACGAAGAAGAATAGGGTCCGTCGAATATTGATACACTTCTCGACTGAATTCGGCGCAATTCGTCTAGTTCAATCCTTCAGCTCGTTCGTCGCTTACTTCGAGAGGTGCTTTTGGAACCTTGACAGTCAGTCCGCCCGGTTTGCCGGTATTGGTGTTCATGCGCCGTGGAATGTGTGGGGAAAAAACAGCGGTATCGTCCGTTGGTATCGAGATCAACGAATTCGTTGAATTCCCTCGTATCTCTCGGTACTGTCGAGATCCCCTGCGATCATATTTCGTTGGCCAACTTCGGTATCGGATGTGGCAGTGATGGTGAGTGATGATCAATTACTTCGACACCGGTGGCTGTGGGTGTCGGAATGGAGCGGTAGCTAGATCACAATCGTCGAACACCGAGGCACGTTATCCGTTCGTCAGTTGCGTATTCGATATGATTCGAAGCCGGCCTCGAAGGATAGGACACTGGAGTGAATTCAGCGATTTTCCACCCCGGTCTTACGGGATGTGTCGGGGGTTCTCCTGTCGACTGCGTGCATAGAACCAGTACCCGACGGCGAGGACGATTACGATACCGATCCCGCCCCCGATGACCAACATCCATGGGAACGGTGACTCGACGGTGAGCTCGCCCGTCATGCTGTCACCGGTCGTCGACTCCGCGGCGGTATACGTGTAGTCGCCGGACCCGATATCGAGGGTTACCGAGACCGACACCGTCTCGCTCGCCCCCGCCTCGATGCTCACGGATTGGCTTTCGCTCAACTCGTCCACCTCGAACGACACAGTCGTCTCCCCGCTGACGTCACCGACGTTGTCGAGGGTGATGTTGAAGGTCGCGTCGCTACCCTCGGTCACCGAGTCGGGGCCCGCCACCTCCGTGATCTCGAAGGTCGCCGGCTGTAACACCGACAGGCTGGCACTGCCCGAATCGTCGGGCGTCTCCACCGTGAGGTCGTACGGACCGGGTTCGAAGGTCGCGTCAATGGAAAATGACGTACTCGCGGTTTGTCCCGGCTCGATCTGGAGTTGGGTTTCGTCGGTGGAGTCGCCGATCGACAGGGTCACCGGCGCCGTCCCGGCCACGTCACCGACGTTCTCGACGACGACCTCGGCGGTCACTGTCTCGCCCTGGACGACCTCCTCTTGGATACTCACATCCTGAACCTCGAAGGTCGCTGGCTGGAGTACCTCGACGCCGAGGGTCTCGGTGTCGTCATCCGTGTTCGCGGTGACCTCGTAGCTGCCCGGCTCGGTCGTCAACGGAACCGTGAACGAGACGTTTTCGCTACCGCCACTCTCGAGGGTGAGCTGTTGCGTGTCACCCATACCCGCTAGCTCGAAGGCGAGTTCTTGCGTGCCGGTTACGTCGCCGGTGTTCGTCACTTCGACGTGATACGTCGCCTCGGTGCCGGCGACGGGCTCGGTCGGGCCGGTCACGCTATCGATCGCGAAGTTGGGCGGGGCGAGGACCGTCACCGATTGGCTGGCCTGGTCGTCCTCGACGTCGACGACGATGTCGTAACTCCCGGGATCGAGGGGAACGTCGTGCTCGAAGCTGATCGTTTCCGTCGCGCCACCTGCGAGGGTGAGTTCTTGTGTCTCGAGTTGGACGTCGCCGAAACTGATGGTAACCGAGCGAGTGCCCTCGCTATCGCCCTCGTTCGTCACCTCGACGAGGCCGACTAACGCGTCATCGGCGCGCACCTCATCGGGCACTTCGAAGCGGTTAATGGCGAACTGCGCCGCGGCCACCTTGATCGAGCCGGTGGCGCTATCGGCCTCGGTCACCACCTCGAAATCGTACGTGCCGGCCTCGCTCGGGGCTGTCGGCTCGAAGGTGACTGTCGTGGAGGCACCGCCGTCGATCGTCACGTTCTGGGCGGCGACCTCCTCACCGGCCAGGCGCAACGACACCGGCTGCGTGTCGTCCGAGCCGGTGTTTTCGATGGTTGCCTCGATCATGACGGGCTCGTCAGGCGTGGCCGAATCCGGCGCGTTCACCTCGGCGACTTCGAAGGTGCCCGCTTGTTGGAGGTTCTCCTTGGTGACGCTTACTGGCACGCGGAAGGACTCCCCGGCCGCCTCGAGCGTGATGACCCCGCCGTTGATGCCTTCGAGGCCTTGCGTGTCGACCGTGACTGTCACCGTCGTCGACGCCCCGGGCTCGAGGGTGTCCGAGTCTGCTTGGACCGATACGGCCTCCGAGTAATCGTTCCCATCGTTGAGGTTCATGAGGCTCGCATCGAGTCCGAGCGTCTGGGCGTCATCCGCGTGATTCGTCACGGTGAAGGATTGCTCCAGCAGGGTTGCCCGATCGGTCAACGCGAAGTTGACCACGGGGGTATCGATGCCAAGCGCCGGGTCGAGCAGCCCCTCGCCGTTGACGACACCCGCACCTTGGCGGAAAATGTCGGGATCGGCGAGTGGGTCGGCCGTCGAGGTGAGTCGGCTGTGGATCTCACCGGGCGTCAACTCGCTGTTCGCCTCCAGCGCGAGCGCGGCAAGCCCGCTGACGTGGGGGGTCGCCATGCTCGTGCCCTGCTTGTCCGTATAGGGATATTGCCCGGCAGCCTCGCTCCCAGCCGCCGTGATGCTTACGCCTGGCGCGACGACATCGGGCTTCGCAAGGAACCCGTAGAACGTTGGCCCACCTGATGACCCCGGCCAGATCTGATTCTGCTGGTGATCGAGCGCGCCGACGGTGATGACTGACTCCACGTTGCCCGGCATGGAAATCGAGCCATACTCGCCGACCGACTCGCCCTCGTTGCCCGCGGCGACGACCGTCGTGATGTCACTGTCGACGGCTTGTCTCACGGCCTGTTCGACGGGGTGGTTCTCTTGTGTCGGCTCGCCACCGAGGCTCATCGAGATGACGTCAACTTCCAGATCGATTGATGTCTCGATGGCTTCGATGGTTGCACTCCAGGGACCGTTACCCTCTTCGTCGAACACCACCAGGTCCACGAGGGTTGCTTCAGGGGCAACGCCGACGTACTGGCCCTCACTCGCATTGCCGCTCCCGGCGATCGTCCCGGCGACGTGCGTACCGTGGCCGACTGGATCGTTCGTGCCCATTCCATCGATGAAAGACTCCTCATAGGTCACCCGATCGCCGAAGTCGGGGTGGTCGTTGTCGATACCGCTGTCGATCACGGAAACGGTCACACCCTCGCCAGTGACGTTAAACGAATCGCGGACCGTCGGCGCGTCGATAACCTCCGTGGAGGTATCGAGCGTGAGCTCGGCCTGGCGGTCGAGGAAGATGTGTTCGATCCCCCCAACCTCGGTGAGATCGACGGTGTCGCGTTCTGCGAGGGTCAGATTCGCGTGAACGGCCGTCGTGTTGATGAAGTCGAAGTGCTCGATATGGTCCACCGCATCGGGCGATATGGGTGCCTCCTCGGTTCCATCCAGCAACAGCGGCACGGTCCCATCGTGATACCCACGCTCAAGGAGGCGCGAGACGTTGAAGAGTTCCCGATCGAGGTGGTCCTGTGCGACATCCGCTGGCAGCGCATAGGTTCCATCGCCGATTTGTGTCGTCTGTACGCCCGCATCGGCACTCCAGACCTCGAGGGCCGAATCGCCCTCGTTCACGACGAGTTGGTGCCCCGTCAGCAACGTCACGACGGTCGGATCCTCGAGCTGTTCCCCAGTCACATCCCCAACTGACGCACCTACTCCGGCACCGGCCACGCCCGCGGTGAGCGCCAGCATCGCGATCACCGTGAGGCAGGCGAGGACCGACAGCCGAATCGGCCATTCATCGGGGCCAACGAACGACGAAGTTGGCATCCTGCGCTTGCCAACAGGGCCAGCCATTGTAAAGACCCTGGAAGCGGAGGACAGTTTCGAAATGATGGAAATAATGTTCCGATCCGTGAGTCCAATCCCGTGAGGCGAACAACCTTCCACCAGCTTAATGTCGATTCGGCTATTGGCCTGTTCAATGAATCACACCCGACTTGGAGACCAGCAACAATTTCGCGATCTCGTTGACGAGTTACCGGGTATCGCCATCTGGGTTGTCGACGACGTCGACTCGTTCGCGTACATCAGTGCCGGGTTCGAGGAACTGTGGGGGCGGTCGCCGGAGGTGCTCAAAACGGATCCGTCCAAATTGCTCGACTTCGTTCATGAAGACGATCGCGAACTGGTTCGCGAATACATGCACCGCGACCCGGAGACCATCACGACGGAGGGGTACGAGGCCCGGATCCGCCGGCCTGATGGAACGGTTCGCTGGATCGAGGTCACACAGGTCCCGGTTCGGACGGACGGCGAGCTCACCGAAGTGATCGGCATGTCGATCGACATCACCGACCGCAAACGTCGCGAACGCAACCTTACAGCGCTCAATCGGCTGCTTCGCCACGATATTCGCAACGACGCGAGCGTCATCCTCGGGTGGGCTGAGTTGCTCGAAACGCGCTTTGACGAGCCGCCCAATGAGCTCGAAAACATCATCGGCGCTGCCGAACAGATTCACGCCGTGACCGGACAAGTCGGCGAACACGCCCAGTTGATCGAGGATGCAGCCGAAACGACCATCGAGCCGACGTCATTGACGGGGACCCTCGAGACCGTTGTGATGACACGACGGGAGGTGCACCCAGGCGCCATGATCGATCTCGAGGATGACCTGCCTGCTGTCGAAGTCCCGGCCAACCCGTTTTTGAACTCGATTTTTCGCAACCTCATCGACAACGCCATCCAGCACAACGACACCGACGAGCCCATGGTCTCGATCGACGTCAAGGTGGAGGACGATGGCGTGATCGTCCACGTGGCGGACAACGGTCCCGGCATTCCTGCGGATCACAGGGACGAGATTTTCGAAGCCGGTGTATCAGGATCCGACAATGGGGGCACGGGCTTCGGATTGCACCTCGTCAAGCAGTTGGTCGAACAATACGACGGGTCTATCTCCGTCAGCGACAACGATCCACGGGGGAGCGTCTTTACCGTCAGCCTCCCACTCGTCTCCGATTGAGCGTTGGCGGCACGTTCGGCCCGTGTCCGTGATTCAGCCGAACACCGATGGACCGTCGTAGCGGCGGCGGGCCGAGTCGCACGCGTTAGCGAGGTGGCCGATGGTGGAGTCCACGTCGACGCGAGCGTACGCTGACTCAATAGAGTCCGCCACCGTCACCTCCATCTCCGTCATCGCCCCCGTCGTCATCTTCGGGCGTTGGCGTCGGCGTTGGGTCCCCACCGAGGCCGAACTCCTCGCGCGTCTGGGCGTTCAACGCTTCCAATTCGCTCGGGGCCTCACCCGGCAGACTGGATTGGACGCTCGCGAGGCCGGGTTCGCCGGCGGTTGGCTCGCCGACAACGATCGAGCCGACCATCCCTTGGCTTTGGTGGGGTCGACAGAAGTAATCGTAGACGCCCGCGGTCGAAAACGTGTGGTCGATCGATCCGATTTCGACGGGCTGATCGAGGGCCGAAACACCCTCGGGGACGCGTTGCACCGTGCCGTTGTCCTCGTGATAGAACGTCACCGTGTGCTGGCCGGAGTCGTGTTCGAAGACGACCGTCGTCTCCGGTTCGATCACGACCAGTTGCGGCGAGAACGAAACCGGCCCGACCTGGACGGTTACCTCTGCAGTGGACTCTGGCTCCGGCGTGGCCGTTGGGTCCGGCGTCGGTGTGGGATCGTTGTCGGACGATTCACCGTCCCCGCCACCGAGACAGCCCGCGAGTGCCGTGACGAGCCCGGCTGCAAGCAGTCGTCTGCGAGTAGATGGCATACCCCGAGGTGGCCAATCGGGCTATTAGGCCGTTGTCCAAAGTTCGTCTAGACTCTCACCGCAGCGTGATCCAGCCGAGGCCGGCCAGGGCGAGCGTCTCCAGCCCGCACAGCGAAAACAACGCGAGTTGTAACTCGCCGCCGACATCCTGAAACCACCCGACGTAGGCGTCATCGAAGAGGTAGAGGTAGCCCCAGACGAGGTTTTGCACGAACAATAAGCCGGCGACGACCAGCAGCGCCAGCGGGTACTGCGCGCGGGTGCGCCGGTAGCTTTGCACCCAGACGGCCCCAAGCGCCAGCAACAGGACCACGTTTCCGGCGAGGGCGAGCCGACTGAGGTCGAGGAGGATGCTCATCTGACGAGTCGGTGGGTCATTTCGCGGCCACCGTTATAGGTGCTTTCCAAACTTCACTCAGAGGTTTTCATAGGTGTCGAGGATGTCTTCGATCACGTCGTCGTGATCGTCGGCCATGTCGGTGAGGGTGTAGACGGCGCCGTAGCCCTCCGTCGCCTGCTCGACGACCTTGTTTTCCTGAAGCACATCGAGGTGGTGGCGGACCGTGGTGTAGTCGATCTCGAGTTCCTCGGCGAGTTCGTTCGCGTTACGCGGTCGCTCGCGCACGGCGCGGATGATCCGACACCGATTCGCGCCACCGCGGGAACTGCCCAGGACGTGCCACAGCACCGCCTCCATACATGCCCCTATCACGGGGGGTGCTTGTAAACGAGGGGCACGCTTTTTGGTGCGGCCGGAGAGCGTGGCATATGGCCGAAGAACGCATCGCGAAGCACGTGTACGTCTCGGGGACCGTCCAGGGCGTGTTCTTTCGGGCGACGACGCGGGAGGTCGCCCGCCAGGCCGACGTCACTGGCTGGGTGACGAACCTCGATGACGGCCGCGTCGAAGCCCACTTCGAGGGTGCCCCCGACGCGGTCGAGGCCGTCATCTCGTTCTGTCACGAGGGCCCCGAGGCGGCGTCAGTCGACGATGTCGAGGTCGACGAAGTCGAGCCCGAGGGCCACGAGCGCTTTCAGATCCGGCGTTAGTCGGTTGCCGGTGGCACCGTCTGCAGGGCCGCAATGGCCTCTCGGAGCGAGTCAGGAACGGGTCGTGGGCCGTCCTCGTCGATGACGACGTGGACGAGGGCACCCGTCGCGACGAGCTCGTCGTGTTGGTTGTGTGCGCGATAGGCGAATTCCAGGCTCGACGTCCCGATGCGCTCGACGCGCATGGCGTTGGTGAGCGTATCGCCGTAGGTCGCCTCGGCGTGGTAATCGAGTTCTTGGTGGGCCACCCGCAACGTCCACGGGACGGTATCGAAGTCCTCGTAGGGATGATCGAGCTCGCGCAAAAACGCGAGGAACGTCTCGTCGAGGTAGATGCTGTACGAGCCGAAAAAGACGACACCCTGGGCGTCCGTCTCGGCGAAGCGGATTCGATTCTCGAAGACCGTGTGATAGTCGGCGTCCTCGTCGGCCACGATGGCGGCTACGCGGGCCTGGACTTAAGCCCCCAGGTCGAACCGTCGCGACTTTGGGCCTCGGCGGAAAGCTTGCGGGTATGACAGCCGAATCGGCCGTCGGGGTGGGTCGAGACACGTTACGACTGGCGACACGCGCGTTGCTCGCGGGCGTGACTGTTTTTGCGCTGGTGCTCGCGTTGAGCGTTTGGTTCGAAGGCGCCAGCTACGAACGCCAGACGGCCGCGTTATTCTCCTTCACCGTGGCACTTGGCGTCACGACGTGGGTCGTTCTGGACGCTGATCACCTCGCCGGGTACGCCCTCGCCGTGGTCGTCGGGCTGTCGGCCATGGCCTTCTTGGTCCTCTTGACGACGGGCACGTTCTCGGTGTTACACCAACAGGTATCCGCGGCATACGAACTGTATCTACCGGTCATCTACGCCGCGGGCGGGCTCGCCCTTGTAGTGTCGTCAGGGTTGTACGTCTTCGACGCATCGGCGCGGTAGCCGGCCCCGAGTCGCGTCAGTTGGATTCCTATTCTCCGGGCAAACAGGAGGAATCACCGATCCCGGGTGATCGTCTCTGCATACATTCGATGGACTCGCCGTAGTTTGCACTGGTGTTTAAGGCGATCAATTGCTCGAACCCGGGCAAAAACCTATCCAAGGTCCTGTTGATCGGCGTTACCGCCTTTGTACTAGACGAACCGTCCATCCCCGACGGCGCAATCCCTCGGCGACCGGTACCAGACACTCTCGTCACCGTAGACTGGCCTCATGCGGTCGCCGATTCAGGGTTTCTAAATTCATCAATGTGGTCGTAATAATATGCCAAAGCGTGATGGACGTCAGCAAGTGACAGATCCGGATATAATTGGATAATCTCATCAGGTTCGTAGCCGCTTTGCTCGTAGGCACACGAGATTTCCTCGACCCGAATACCAGTCCCTTCGATTGTCGGGGCACCATCGCTATGATCCGGGTCCTGAACGATACTCATTGTCTGGTATTGACTCGTGATACCCTATAAACTACTGGCTGGATAGGGATGGCCATCATTTCGGATCACGTGTCGCATTGAATAAATGGATATCTCACCGTAAACCGTGCTGGTACCCAATATGTAGTCCACGGAATGTGGCACTCCACAGGCAGATTGGACTTGTTTCTGTCGTTACGCTGTCGAGATTGCCGAAACGCAGATAGTCCCGCCAGGATTCGAACCTGGGTCCTGAGCTCTCTTCGCTCGTGAGCCAATCCTCGACGAACTCCAAAGGCTCAGATGATTGGCCACTACACCACGGGACTGCATACAAGCCTTCGCGCTACGGGGCAAATATGACTTACCCTCTCGCGGTCAATCCGCCGCCTGGTGCAAATACCGACACTCCATCGCCTCGGCATCGAAGCAGTTGGGACACTCATCGCGCCGGTCGATAATCGTATCGAGGCGCTCGGCCACCGTCTCGTCGATGACGCTTTCGAGCGTGCGCGCCTCGGTCTCGTAGTCCTCCACCTCGAGGACGTTTTTCAGAAAGCGCTCGAGGATGCAAAACGTCTGGAGGACGTCCTTGGCGCGAGCCTCGCCGGCCTCGGTCAATTCGGCGCCGTGGTATTTCTCGTGTTCGACGAGACCTTCCTCGGCGAGTTTGGTGACCATCTCGTTGACCGAAGCGGGACTCACTTCGAGGGCGTCGGCCAAGCGCCCGGTCGGCGCCGGGCCGTCCTCCAGTCGCTGCACGAGGTAGATCGCGCGCAGGTACTGATCGGCGGTGTTCATGGCTGGTCCTCCATCACGGCGGTGACCTCTTCGACGCCCTCGGCCTCCTCCTCGCGGATTTCTGCGAGTACCGTCAACAGGCGCTCACGATCGATGGTAAACTCGGCCGCGCTTTGCTCGATGGCGTCGATGAGATCGTCGTAGAACTTGTAGGCGGTTTCCTCGTTGCACAGCTGATCGTACAACACGTCATCGAAGTCCTCCGGTTCGGTGCGCGCATATCGTTCGCGCACGAGCGTCTCGATTTCTTCATACGCGACCGGTTCCGCCTCCAACTCGTCGATCAGGGCGGCGAGCCGGTCGCGGTGTTCGTGTGACTCGGCGGCGGCGTCGGCCAATAATTCCCGCACCTCGGGATCCGGATCTCCGGCCATCGCCTCGAGGTGGCGCTCGGCGCGGGCTTCGACGACCTCCTCGAGGACGAGGCCGATCTGTAAGAGTCGCGCGAGCTCGTGGTCGGTGGCCACGGCGCCGCTGAGTGCCATCGGCCGCACTTACGGGGGTGTGAACTAATACCTCTCGGTCGGATCCTGGCCTGCGCATCGCCGTCGGTTTCGGCGGTGGGTTGGCTGCGACGAGATCCGCTACTGCGCAGTCACGCCGCCAGCGCGAGGTTCCAGGCGGTCAAGACGGCACCGATGCCGATCAGGGCCAGTGGCGGGCCATAGTATTCATACCACTGCTCGTTGCGGGCTCCATAGACACTGATACCGAGCATGAGCGCGAAGACGGCCACTTTGACGAGACCGAACCCCCAGACACCACCGAGTTCGAGGGCGAATTCAACGATCGGGTTGGCCTCACTCGCCGTTGCGTCGTTCGCCAGCACGAGAAGCGTCGAGCCGAAATCGCCGATCCCGTAGGTCAAAACCGCCCCGAACCACAACAGCAGGAACTCCCGGTGTCGACGAACATACAACGGGCGCGTGCGGGAGGTCCGGCCGCTCCCACCGGTCAACGAGCGGCTTTTCGAAGCGATCAATGCAGTCGGCCAGGCGGTGGCCGGGCGATCGATAAGGGCGACGGTCGGATCATCCACAAGCACACTGCGCAACCCACCATCCAGGGCATCGAGATCGGCGACAACCACGATCGGGACCGAAGACGATCGCTCGCGAATCGATTGGTAGGCGCCTTCGGAGATGCTGTCGCCACCGGCAAGGACGAAGACGTCGTGGGCGGCGACGGCATCGGCGTCGAGGGTGTCCTGGATCGGGTATACGTCGAGAGTGTATCCGTCGAGTGCAGCCGCGAGGTCCTCACGCTCGGCGCCGAGCACGCCGAGGGACAGCCTAGGGGCACTCGAGGACGCCATAGGTCGGGCTATCACCACGTCGGCCAAAAGCATGCCGGCTCCAGGAAATGCCCGCAGACTGCCGTATACTCCGGTTTTGGGAAGCCAACCTTTTTGCGCACCGTTCGTCAATGCATCCGTAGGCGACAGAAACCCACAATGTCGGATGATGAGTTCACCTGGGAGGGCGAGCCGGACGAGGACGACGAGGATGACCCCGCGGAGAGTCCATCTACCCAGGGCGAGGAGGACGAAGGAACGTTCTCCGATTTACTCGCGCAAGTGACCGACGAGGGCGAAGATGAACAACAGCCCCCACCAGATGCGGGAGACGATTCCAATGCGTTCTCCGACATTCTCGCAGATATCGAGGGCGACGATACGGACGCGGACATCGACGAGGAACCATCCCGCAAGGAGCCGGGAAGCGAGGACGAGGACTCCGTTGAGGAGCACGAATCCGCGACCGCGGATGAGCCTGACGAACCCACCGCGGAATCGACGGAGGCCGAGGAGGCCTCTGAGATGGGGGGCTTCGAATTTGGCACCGATGTGAGCGGCGACGACCCGGCCTCGCCGGAGGAGTCGACGGAGGTCGACGAGCTTCCTGAAGCCTCACTGCAATCGGCCGCCGATGTCCGTGCCGCGACCGAAGAGCTCGCAGAGGAAGAGGCCGAACCGATCGATTTCTCCGATCTCGTCGACCGGGTCCATCGCGTCCGCGATCGGTCGAGCGATTCCACGGATGAATCCAGCCTTGCCGATCCCCGCCAGCAGGACCTCGAGCGATTGGGAGCCTTCGAACCCGATACGAACGTGCTCTTCCTCGATGGCGGTCCAGACATCTGTCACAGCCACCTCACCGGGTTTCCGATGGACGAAACGAACATGTTGCTCGTGTGGCTGGGCCAACGGCTGCACCGTCGGGTCGAACAGCTCTTCGACCAGATGGAAGCCCATCCCAGCGAACTCGCCCTCGTGGCCCGCCGCGACTCCGTGCGCCATCCGAACGCCGTCAAATCGGCCATGGACGATGAACCGCCGATTACCGTCGAACGCGTCTCAGATCCGGGCGATCTCCCGCAGTTGGGGATCAGCATTAGCCAACTTATCGATGATTGGCACAACCGCCGCGTCGTCGTCTGTCTCGACTCGCTAACGGTCCTTTTGCAACATGCCGAACCCGATCGGGTGTTTCGCTTTTTGCACATCCTGCATGGCCGCTTGAGCGATGTCAATGCGTCCGCGCACTTCCATTTGGACACCCGCGTCCACGACATCGGGACGATCTCGACGTTGAATTCGCTGTTCGATCTCACGATCGAAGTGAGCGAGGGTGGGATCAGTGAGTACTGACCCGACACACACGCGTCAGTCGGTCGTCAGACGTTTCGGAAAAGTGACCCAAAACTTATTATCAGCCATGTTCTACCCCGTAATCCCGACTAACGGCGCCGTTCACTATGAGACAAATGACTGATGAATCCGACCTCGAAGGCGGTTCGATCGACCTCGATGAGTTCGAGGCATGGGTCGAGGAGACCGCCGAAACGGAGGGAACCTCTCCGGAGGCGGTCTTCCAGCAGTTGATGTCGACCCACTGGATCCTCAACGAGCTCACCGAGACGCTTGAGGAGACGCCGTATGAGTCCCTCATTGAGGCCGAAGCCGAGGGGGCCGACCTCGAGGAGATGGCCGAAGAGGTCGATGAGGACGAGGCCGAGGAGCGCAAAAGCGAGATCGTCGAGGTGATCAAGTCCCTCGGCGAGTTCAACGCCTCCTCCCAGCCCCAACAGCCCCAGCAGTCCTCATCGATTGACCCACAGTTGATCAAACTCGTCGAAGTGATGAGCGAGAAGGGCGGCGACGGCGGCGACGACATGATCGCCTCCGCGCCGATCCTGTATCAGGAAATCCAGTCGCTCAAGGACGATATCCGAGAGCTTGAATCCGAGGTTGAGTCCCTCAAGACCCGCACGTCGACCGTCGAGGACGACCTCGCCGAACAGATCGAAAATACCGACGAAGCCATCGACAGCCTCGAGGAGGAGGTCTGGGAGCTGCGCGAGGCGCTTGAGTCCTACGAGGACCTCCTCGAAGAGATCGACGAGGAACAGGATCTCACGGACGAACGCGTCGAATCCATCGACGACAAGTTCGAGTCCGCGTACTCGGACATCAAACAGATCCTGTCGTATCTCCTTGATCACTCCGATGAGTACCAGGTCGTGATCAACGCCATCGTCGAGTCATACGAGGAGGAAATCGACGAGTTACTCACTCGCCAAGCCGAACAGCAACGCCTCCTTGAGCTCAAACGCGAGGCGGCCAAACGGGATATCAGCGAGGCCAGCTGTCAATCGTGCGATGAGCGCTTCGAGATCGGCATGCTGGAGTCGCCGGCGTGTCCACACTGCGATACGCCGCTTGATGGCTTTGATACGAAATCCTCCACGTTGAAATCGAAACATGTCGCCCGGACGGACCCGACTGCCCAGCCACGAGCTGATTCCAAACTCGCGGAACGCGTCGAGCGTGCCAAAGCTGAGTTGAAAGACGGCGCAGACGACGCCGCGAGTAAGGACTTCGATTTCGACGCCTGAGCAGTGCCGGTCACGATAAGCCTATACGCCACATTCCCCTACTGACGGGTATCGGGCTCATTCGGGCCCCATCGAGTCGGCTATGAATCTGCGCTCCGCCCTCACGTCGGTCTTGTTGGCGCTGGTCGTCATTCTAGCCCTCGGGCTCGTCGCGGGGCAGCTATTGGGCCAGCCGCTGGTCTTCGGCTACGTCGAGACCGGCAGCATGGCGCCGACGCTCGATCCGGGCGATGGCTTCATCGCCTTACCGCCCAGTTTCGTTGGCGAGCTTGGTCCGGGTGACGTCGTGACGTTCCGGGCGGAAGAAATCCAGGGTGGGGGACTCACTACTCACCGGATCGTCGACGAAACCCCACAGGGATTCATCACTCAGGGTGATGCCAACCCGTTTACCGATCAAGACGGGGGCGAACCGCCGGTGACGCAGACGGATATCGTCTCCGTCGCTGCGCAGTTTGACGGACAGGTCATCGAGATTCCGTTTCTGGGCGTGGTGGTCGGCCTGATCGAGGGGCTCTTAGGCGGCCTCGCCGGGTTACTCGGTGGGATTCCGCTGTTCAATCGGCTCGTGGATGGCGGGCTCGGCATTTCGATGGCCGTCCTTGGCGTGTTGATCGTGGGCGCCAGCTTCGTGTATGACTTGCTCTCGTCCGAACGCGAAGGCGGCGAACACTCGCGTTCACGCGAGGGCGTCCTCAAGTTTTCCGTCATCGCATTGCTGTTGATTGTCGTGTTGGTCTTGCCGCTCACTGCCTCGATGGTGATTCCCTCGACGACGCACGACACGACAATCGTGAGTTCGACCTCTCCAAGTGAGAGCCCGACGGTCATTCCGGTCGGCGGCAGTAACGAAATCAACTACACGGCCTCGAACAATGGGCTCATTCCGCAATTAATCGTCCTCACGCCGATCGACGAGGGCGTGACCATCGAGAACGGGGTGATGTCGCTAGCCTTTGGACAGCAAGATACTGCGAGGGTGACACTGCATGCCCCCAACGAGACCGGCGCGTATCCGCGCATGTTTAGCGAACGGTATTACGCGCACTTACTCCCAGCTGACGTCATTCTCGCGTTGCACGATATCAATCCGTGGCTGGCCATTATGGCGATCGACCTCGTCGTGGTGACCGCTGCCCTCATCTTGGTCATCCTCGTGATCGGGACGCGACCGATCCGGATGCGCGAGAATCGGCGAGACGTGCCGTTGACGACACGCATCAAGCGCTTTTTCCGGTAAAAATAAACTGCAGAGAATTCGTGATCGGACTCAGGTGATGGCCGCTTACTCAGCGGCGTTGGCCGTAATCGTCAGCGTGATTTCGGCGTCTTCGTCGATGTCGTCGATCGAGCTCTCAAGCAAGTCCACCTCGAGGCCGAAAGGCATCGTCTCACCCGCATCGAGTTCGTCCTCGTCCGCATCGGCCTCGCTGCTTTCCTCGATGAGGTTCGTACTACCATCCGCATCGATCGTAGCATCGCCGGAGGTGATCCGCAACGCGGCTTCATGGTCCGCGTCGGCACCGCTATTCGTCACGTCGAATTCGAAGGTGAGCTCGCCGACCACGTCCATCCCTTGATTCGTCACGTCGACGAGATTCTCAAAGCGCGTCCGCGCGTTTTGATTGAGCCCCTCGGCGTTGGTGTCCGATCCATCCAGGTTAATCTCGATCGTTCCGTCGGTTTGGGCCACGTAGGCCTCGTCATCTCTCGCCGGCGTGAACGAGAGGAGGGCGTTCGCATCGCCTGCCGTCTCGACGCTGACCGTCCGTTCCGCTTCGACCGTCGTGAATGCACCTGTCGCGAACAATGCACCGCCGCCAGCGACCGCGCTGCCGAGTCCGATCAGGACGTTTCGTCTCGTTGCCATGGGTATACCTCTACCCCCTATCCACTTTGTTATAGCCAGCCTGAAGGAATTCAAGAAGCGCCTGCTGCTCGTTCAAGCGCTGCCTACTGCGTTACTCCGCCGCGTTGGCCGTGATCGTGAGGGTGTACTCGCCATCGTCGGGGAGATCGTTGTCGACGCCACCGTTGATCAGATCGACCTCGAGCCCGAACGTGACCGACGCACCCGAGGTCAGACTACCCGGGACGTCATTGCCGGTGAGGATGTTTGCGCCGTTGTCGACCTCATCGCTATTGCCATCCCCATCGCTGACGGGGAAGCTGAACGTGTCTGCCGGGTCGACACCCGACGGCGTTGCAGTGAACTCGAGCGTGATCTCGTCGACTTCTTGGGTCCCCTGGTTCGTCACCTGCACGAGCTCTTCGAAGGTCGTGATGGCGTTTTGGTTGAGCCCCTCGGCACCCTCGTCGTTACCATCGAGGTTGATCTCGATCGTTCCGTCGGTCTCTTCGACGTATTCGTTATCGTCAGCAGCGGTGAGTGCGAGTAACGCGTTCGCGTCGCCCGCCGTCTCGACGCTAACGGTCCGCTCGGCCTCGACCGTGGTAAACGCACCTGTCGCGAACAATGCCCCTCCACCGGCCATCACGGCCCCGAGGCCGATCAGCACACTTCGTCTATTTACCATATCTATCGTAACGTCCCATATCCCCTTAGTATTACGTAGCTTGAACCGACGTCTCGAAGCTTCAAGCGAACCCTACCGCACTCTCAATCTTGAGAATCGGGGACGTGATCGTGCTCACGCTTGACCAGGGGGCGAATTCGGTGGATCTCCCTCCCCGACGTGTTTCGCGGTGAGTTTTATCGTGAGCCCGAAGCTAGATGGATCGGGCAGGTCGGAGATGTCGTGACTATACAAATCGACCGCGATGCCGAATGGGACGAACTGGTTGGGATTCAACAAGTCGTTGTGGACCGGATGTTGGTCGGTTGCTTTGAGGTAGTTCGTCTCGCTCGTTCCGGGGAGTTCCGCGTCGACAGTGACGATCGAGAGAACCTCCGCGATCTCACTCGGTGATGGGTCCTCCGATCCGAGGCCTTGGTCTTCGACGATGAATTCGAGGTATAACTCATCGATTGGCGGGCCGGTTGGTTTCTTGTGGATTTCCGCGACACACTCGAAGACCGTCTTCGCGTTGGTGTTCAACCCAGCACCGTTGCCGGTAAGGACGATTTCAGTGACCTCACCGTCTGGATCGGTAATGACGTGATTCGGATTGTCTCGACACGGTTTCAGTATCAAGTCGCCCCGGCGTCCGTCCGGCAGGACCCGTAAATCGGCGTCCGGATCGGAGGTGG
>CAZOFG010000028.1:0-16557 GCA_964579125.1 uncultured Halobacteriales archaeon
CGTCGATTTCGGTGAACGTGATCCCGGGCACCTCGTCGGAGTGGAGGTCGGTAATGCGCGCAGTGAGTGCGTCTCGGCGTTCGGCCGTCGTGTAGCCCGTGATCGTCCAGTATTCTCGCTCCTGGACGGCGCCATCCCACCAGTAATGACTCGGTCCATGTGTGAGTCGCGTCCCGGCAACCAAGCGCTCCTCGACGAGCCGTCGTGACAGTGACCGGGCGGCCGCTTCAGTCGGGACGCCGATTCTGACCGCGAGATAGTCCATATCGGTCTCTCCCGACACCGGGAGGAAAGGCTACCGGCGTGGACGCTACAGTTGCTCGCCGACGAGGTCGTCGACCATCGTCAGGAACTCCTCGCGACGAGCGGTGGGGATCGTCGCCCCGGCCGCGACATCGTGGCCGCCCCCTTCACCCTCGACGGCCGTCGCTGCACGCTCCATTACTGACGAAAGGTCGAGCCCTTGCGCGGTGAGGCCGTGGGTCCCCCGAGCGGAGACTTTCAAGTGCTCGTCGTCCTTGCGGGCGAAGGCGATGATGGGTGTGGTTCCATCGATACCACGTTCGCCGAGGGCCATCCCGGCCACGATGCCGACGATCGTTTCGCGGATTTCCTCACCGGCGTCGAACCATTGGATGTTGGTTTCCTCCGTGACGCCGTTGGCGACGACCCAGTCCAATCCCGAGGAGAGGTTTTCTCGGTGGGAGCGAAGCAGAATCTTCGCCCGCCGATACGCACCGTCCCGATTGCCGAGACACACCGCGAGCCCGACGTCGGCGCGATCGTATCGGGCGGTGGCGTTCAACAGCGTCGAGAACTCACTCGCGTCGCGCAATTCGGTCCCTTCCGATTCGTTCGGGAGTTCGTAGGCGGTCCCGACGATGTCGTTGATCTCGCTGGCGGGGGTACCCCCCTCGACGCCTCGTCGGACGATCGAACTGGTCACTCGCTGTTTTTCGTCGTGATCGAGGTCGGCCCAGGTGCGCCACTCGTCGTCGGCCTTCACCGGGATGTCGATCTCATCGAAGAAGCGATGCGAGCCGGACTGATTGTTCGTCACGCCGGGGATGCGCATCGCCGAGCCGTACTCCAAGAGCTTGGGGAGTGGACGCGTCTGTTTGCCGTACAATGCGAGGTCGGTTGCCGTCTCGAGCACGCCCGCCTCACAGCCCTCCTCGACGATGTCTCGGTTCGTCCCGATGAGTTCGCCGGAGGCATCCTGCATGTCGCCGACGGCGCCGACGACCGCCAACGCCGCCAGATCGCGGTTGTCCCCCTCGAACGCTCGGGCGAGCACGTATGTTGCGCCGGCTCCAGACAGCTCGGTCGAGCCGTCGATCCCTTCAAGCAGCGGGTTCAGATGGTAGTCGACTTCGCCCTCGGCGGGCTGGTGGTGGTCGACGATTATGGGCGTGAACGCGCCGGCTTCGGCATGTGGCAGGATCTGTGGGATTTGTCCGCTCCCGAAGTCGGTGAACAAGACGGTGTCGTGGTCTGCGGCGGCGATGTGTTCCAGTTCGGTGGCATCGAGCTGGCGGCAAAAAGCGACGTCGTGGGGGATTTCCGCCCGTCGTAGCGCCGTCTCAGCGATCGCGGCGCTCGTGAGGCCGTCTGCGTCAATGTGGCTGACGACGAGGACGGAGGCCGCGTCCCGGAGCCGCTGGACACAGCGCTCGGCCCGCGCTGTGAGCGCTGGGACGGGACCTGTCATCGGTGTCCCCTCTCACCGTGAGGTGGTTAAACGCTCCGAACGGGCTCACTCGATCGCTTCAACGATCGCCCGCACAAGCGCCTCGAAGGTGGCTTCTTCCGGGACGACGTCGACGGATAGCCCCGCCTCCCGGGCGGTGGCCGCCGTCGGGTCGCCGATCGCGCCGACCACCAGGTCATCTGCGGCGGCCAGCAGTTCCTCTCGCCGCCCACGCTCCGCGCTAATCTCGAGGAAGTGCTCGACGGTCAACGACGAGGTGAAGGCGAGCCCCTCGAGGTCGCCATCGAGCGCGGCGGTCACGGACGCGCCTGCATCGGTCGGTCGTTCGAGGCGGTAGAGGACGGTTTCGTGGACGTACGCGCCGGCCTCTGTCAGGCCATCGATGAGTGCATCGCTGCCGTGGTCGCTTCGGGCGACTTCCACGCGAGCCCCATCGACCCGAGAGGCTAAGTGTGAGACCAACCCGGCCGAGGAGTACGTCTCGGGCACCGCATCGACGGGAATACCGACCGCCCGCAATGCGTCGGCGGTCTTCGGGCCGATGGCGACGACGGTCGTCTCGCTTCCATCCCACGCCGCATCGCGCAGGATATCGGCGGCGGTCGAACTCGTGAGGATCGTAACCGCAGCATCGCGACGAGGGTTCGTCCCCGTGGGGACCGGTTCGACCAGTGGATCGGCGAGAGTCCTCGCTCCGAGGTCTTCGAGGATCTCGATGGCCGTCTCGAGGCGTTCATCGGGCGGTCGAAACACCGCAATGCGGGGGCGATCAGGCATCGTCGTCATTCCGGTGTGCGGGGCCCGGTTCGCCACGCGTGGCTTCCTCGATGAGATCACGGGCGCCGGAGTCCACCAGCGTCTGAGCGAATCGACGGGCCGCCTCGACGTGTTTGTCCACCGGCAGCTGTTCGGTCGCCTCGATCACGTCTTCACCGTCGCGACTCGCCACGAAGACGTCCGTTTTGACCGTCTCACCTTGGATGATCGCGTGGATCCCGATCGGGGCGACACAGCCACCGCCGATCGTCGCCAGGATACACCGTTCAACGGTCGTCTCCACGCGGGTCCGCGGATCATCCAGCGTCTCGTTGAGCCAGGCGGCGAAGTCCGTGTCTCGGGTCGTAATCGCGAGGGCGCCCTGTCCCGGCGCCGGGACGAACGATTCGAGGTCGACAGCCGGGACGGCCGAGATGAGGCCGGCGCGCTCGAGTCCGGCCCGGGCCAAGACGAGCGCGTCGAACTGGGTATCCGGTTCTCGTTCGGTCGCGGCCGCACGAACCGGCTCAGGAATGGCCGATGCATCCTCGACACTGGCGTAGAGCTTCGCGAGGCGCGTATCGACGTTGCCGCGAATTCCTTCAACGACGAGGTCCGGGCGAGCTCGACGGAGTTGGGCCTGCCGTCGGAGGCTCCCAGTGCCGACGCCGGCACCCTCGGGGAGGTCTGTGAGTGTTTTGCCGGCAGGGGCGACCAACACGTCGCCGGGCGCACCACGTGGGGGGATCGCGGCCGTGACGAGCTCCTCGGGTTGGTCAGTGGGGACGTCCTTCATCGAGTGCACGGCGGCGTCGACAGTCCCGTCGAGCACCTCACGATCGAGCTGGCGGACGAAGGCTCCGGTCGTGCCGAGTGATTGGATGAGGGCGTCGTCGATCTCGTCGCCGGTGGTCGAGACTTCGACGAGTTCCACCTCCCGATGATGGGCCTCGATGGTGGACTTGATGTCCTCGGCTTGGGCCAGAGCCAATGCCGAGGAGCGCGTGGCGAGGCGGATCGGCGACGAGGGCATTACGTCCGGCGGTGAGCGCCGACCTCATAAACCCCCTTCGACCCCGACGACGGGACCGCGGTCGACCGGCGGGTTACAGTGCAGCCCGGTAGGCCTCGATCGTGTCGTCGATGTGGGCTTCGGTATGTGCGTAGGAGATGAACTGCGCCTCGTTCTGATTGGGCGGGAGGAAGATGCCCTGTTCCTTCATCTGGGGCCAGAACAGCCGTTCCCAGCGCTCGGTTTCGCCCGCATCGACGTCGTCGCCCGATTTGGGACAGCGCTCGAAACGGGCACAGCCGGGGCTCTGGCTGCACCCGGCGGTGCAGTCGTCGACGTCGGGTCGGGGCCCGCCTCGTGAGAACAGGACCTTGAACAGGCTGTCAGTCCCGGCGACGGTATAGGGAACGCCCGCCTCGGCGACGACCTCCTCGAGGCCGCTGCGAAGGCGCTCGCCGAGGGCGTTGATGTGCTCGTAGACATCGTGTTCGGCGGCGTACTCGAGCGCGGCGAGCCCGGCGGCCATCGTGACCGGATGCCCGGAGAAGGTCCCCGCCTGGAAGACGTCGCCGGTGGGCGTGAACTCCTCCATCAGCGGGGCGGCCCCACCGATCGCCCCGATCGGAAAGCCGCCGCCGATGACCTTGCCGAAGGTCGTCAAATCCGGCGTGACGTCGAACCGCCCCTGCGCACAGGAGAGCCCGCCAACGCGAAAGCCGGTGATGATTTCGTCCCAGATGAGCACCGCGCCGTACTCGGTAGTGAGCTCTCTGAGTCGTTCGTGATACCCATCGACCGGCATCACGATACCGTTGTTGGCCAGGATCGGTTCGGTGATGACGGCGGCGATGTCATCGCCACGTTGGGCGAAGATGCGCTCGAGTGCGTCGATATCGTTGAATGGAACCGGAATCGAGTGTTGGGCGAATGCTCGGGGGATGCCGGGACTCGCGGGTTCGGGTGCCTCGTCAGACTCGTCGACGAGCGTCGTCGGCTGCGCTCCGTGGTAGCCACCGCCCATCACGACGACATCGGGGCGATCGGTCACGGCTCTAGCGAGGCGAACGGCCGAGGTCGTGGCCTCGGTACCACTGTTGACGAACCGAACCAGCTCGACGGACGGCACATGCCGGGCGATGAACTCGGCGAGATCGACTTCGACCTCCGTCGGCGCACCGTACATCGGCCCGTCGGCGAGGTGTGATTGTACGGAAGCGGTGACGGCCTCGGGGAGATCGTGACCGTACAGCAACGGCCCATACCCGTTCACGAAATCGAGATAGCGATTGCCATCCGCGTCGATGACGTACGCCCCATCGCCGCGTTGGACGAAGAATGGATACGGGCGGATTCCGGCGCGCACCGGCGAGTTCACTCCGCCGACGAGCGCGGAAAGCGCCCGATCGTACAGCGCCCGCGAACGCTCCTCGGACATCAGTACTGCCCACCGCGCCCCGGATCTCCAAGAGCCTGCTGATTTCGTCCATGAGGTGGCTCATTTATGCCAATGCCGCCCGAGCCAGGGTAGTATGGCTGTCGACCCGAGACCGGATGAGGATGAGGCGATGCGCTCGTTCGTGGAGTCGTTTCTGCGCTTTGTCTCAACCGATGGGAACGAAGCGCCCGCACAGGCGTGGCTGCTCGATCGGCTGGACACGTTCGGCTTTGAAACATACAGCTGGGAGGCCGATTCCACGCAACTGGCGCAGCACGAGTCGTTTCCGGACGATCCGGCGGCGATCGAGACGGCTGACCGCCCGAGTGTCGCGGGCGTCCTCGAGTTCGGTGATCCTGCTGCCGGGCCGACACTCGTGTTCAATGGCCACACCGACGTGGTCCCGGTCGAGCCAAGCGCGTGGTCGAGCGACCCGTTCGAGCCGACGTGGGTGGATGAGCAGCATCTCCGGGCCCGTGGTGCGGCCGATATGAAATCAGCAGTGACCGCCTGTATTTTCGCCGCACAACGGCTCGCAGACGCAGACGTCGATCTCGATGGCCGGCTCGTCGTCGAATCGGTCGTCGGCGAGGAGGCTGGGGGGATCGGTGCGGCCGCGGCGGCGTTGTCGAATCCGTATCCGTTCGAGCGGGATGCGGCGCTGGTCGCCGAACCGACCGAGGGCCGGGTCGTCACGGCCGTCGAGGGATCGGTCATGAAGGAACTCACCCTGACCGGTCGTGCAGCGCATGCCGCCTCGCGCTGGCGCGGGGAGTCGGTGCTCCCGCATTTCTTCGAGCTGTATGACGCCATTTACGACTTCGAGGCCGAGCGCTCGACGTCGGTCAGTCACCCGTTGTACGAGGAGTACGAGATCCCGTGGCCGATCACGATCGGCGTCGTCGAGGCGGGTAATTGGGCCTCGACCGTCCCGGCCTCGTTGCGAGCGCGCATGCGCGTCGGCGTCGCGCCGGGCGAGTCGGTCGATGCGGTCGAGGCGGCTTTGGAGGAGCGCGTCGCAGCCGCCGTCGCCGAGAACGAGTGGCTCAGCGAACACGAACCCGGCTTCGAGCGGTTTTCGGTGCAATTCGAGCCAGCCGAAGTCTCGCCGGATGAACGCGTCGTATCGACGCTTCAGTCGGTCCTCGCCGATCGGGGCCACGACACTGCGCCCATCGGCGCGACGTACGGAGCCGACAATCGCCACTATCTGGCCGCCGGTATTCCGACGGTCGTCTACGGTCCGGGTACCATTGAGCAGGCGCACTTCCCGGATGAGACGATCGACTGGCGTGAGGTGCGCGAAGCCACCACCGTGTTGACCGAGACCGCGCGGCGGTATCTCGCCAGTTAATCCGAAAGAGCGTCGTTCGCGAGCAGTTCCGGGGTGAAGTACGAAATGATTACGTCGGCCCCCGCTCGCTTGATTGAGCGAAGGGCCTCGCGAGCGGTGGCATCGCCATCGAGGGTGCCCGCCTCGTCGGCCGCTTTGAGCATGGCATATTCGCCACTGACGTTGTAGGCGGCGACTGGGACGTCCACGGTCTCGCGGACCGTCCGAATCACATCGAGATACGGCAGGGCCGGTTTGACCATGACCGCGTCGGTTCCCTCTTCGACATCGAGCGTCGCCTCCCGAATGGCCTCACGTCGATTCGCTGGATCAAGCTGATAATGGCGGCGGTCTCCAAACGCCGGCGCGCCATCGGCCGCCTCGCGAAACGGCCCGTAAAACGCGCTGTGGTATTTGACGCTGTAACTCAATATCGGCGTCGCGGTATATCCGGCCTCGTCGAGCGCTCGCCGGATGCCGCCGACCATGCCGTCCAAGCTGGCACTGGGTGCGACGATGTCGGCTCCGGCCTCGACGTGCGAAACGGCCGTCTGCGCGAGCAGGTTGACGCTTTCGTCGTTTGCCACGGTGAGCTCCGCTTCGGGGCCGTCGGCCAGTACCCCGCAGTGTCCGTGGCTCGTGTACTCACAGAGACAGACGTCGGTCACGATAGCGAGATCGTCGTCGACGGTATCGTCGAGCGAACGAAGCGCTCGCTGAATGACGCCTTCCTCCGCCCAGGCGCGCGAACCGGTGTCGTCCTTCGCCTCGGGGATGCCAAAAAGGATGACGGCACGAACACCGTCCGAGCGGAGCGTGGCGACGTGGTCGGCAACCCCGTCTATCGGGTGGCGCGCATAGCCGGGCATCGAGGGGATCGCCTGGGGCTCATCGATCGTCGCGTCGACGAACACCGGTGCAATGAGATCATCCGGGGCGAGCCGCGTCTCGCGAACGAGTGGTCGCACATCGTCCCGGCGCAGCCGACGCGGACGCGTAGTGAGATTCATGGCTAGCCTGAGACGTGGGATGGCCTAAATCGCCCCGATTGTGATTGCAGCGTTAGTGCTCGGCGGGTTCGAAGAGCTCGACCGTAACGTCACCGGGCAGTTCGAAGGTGGTCCTCGTCCCGAAGCCACGCTCTTCAAAGGGCCGTTCGACCGCAAGCCCGGCTTCCTCGAGCGTTGTCGCGGTCTCCTCGAGGTCGTCACACGCGAAGGAGAGTTGGTGAAACGGTTCGTGATCGTCCTCGATCGGGTGGACTGCCAGTGACGCCTCGGGGACATCGAAGGTGACCCAACCGTCGTCTGCCTCGACGTGGGAAAATTCCAAGATGTCTTTGAGGACCGCTCGGGCTGCCTCAGGTTCGCTCGTGAAAAACAGGCCGCTCATCCCGGTTATCATGGCTCACTGGATCGCCTCACGCGCCCTCGACAAGTGCGTGCCGATTACGTGTCAGATTCGAGGGCTTCGATGAGCAACTCGGCCACGTCGACGATTTCGAGCTCGTCCTCGAACCCGCCGGTTTTGCGCCCGTCTTCGTACATGGTCATACACTGCGGGCAGGCCACCACGAACTTCTCGATGGCGTCGCCGGCTGTGGTGTCCTCGAGTGCTTCACGGAGGCGTTCCTCGCTCGGTTTCGGGTCTTCGTCGAACTCCATCCACACGCCACCGCCACCGCCCCCGCAACAAAACGAGTCAGCCCGGTTACGCGGCATTTCGACGAGTTCGCAGCCGGTCGCTCGGATCAACTCCCGTGGAGCCTCGTACTCGTCGTTGAACCGACCGAGATGACAGGGATCGTGATACGTGACGGTATAGTCAAGCTCGGTCCCTGACAGCCCGAGTCGGCCCGCCGAGACGAGGGACTCGACGACCTGGGTCCAGTGCTGGACGTCGACCTCGTCGTCGGCGTTCCACGGTTCATCGATATCGAACGCCATCATCGGATCGTCGGCGTAGTCGGCGAAGTCGACCTCGGGATACTCGTTTTTGATCGTGTTGAACGAATGGGGATCAGTACAGACGATGTGCTCGAATTCGCAGTCTTGGAACGTTTCGACGTGGTGCCCGGCGAGGTCGACGTACAAGAGTTCCTCACCGATGCGTCGGATATCGTTGCCATCGTAGCGTTCGTCGTCGAAGAGGATGCCCCAATCCACGTCGGCGGCCTCGAACAGCCGTGCCAGCGATCGGGCGACCTGTTTGTTGCGCTCGTCGTAGCTCGGGAAATCGCCCACATACCACAGATACTCGACCGCCTCATCGCGGGCGTCGGTCGGTTCGAGATCGAGGTCATCGGCCCAGTCGGCCCGATCGCGTTGGGACTCTCCGAAGGTGTTGCCGCGTTGCATGACGTCCTCGAAGACCGACTGGACGTTCGCGTCGAGTGCGCCCTCGTCGACGAGCTGGCGATTCATTCGGGTGAATGAGTTGAGGTGTTCGATCTCGACGGGGCAGGCGTCCATACAGGCCATACAGGCCATGCACGATTCCATTGTCTCCTGGGCGATGACGCCTCCGTCGGGGGCGACGATGGCGCGCTCCTCACCGCCGGCGTCGCGCTCCTCGCGGTACGTCTTCAAATCGAGAATCACGTCCCGGGGGTCGAGGGGGCGGCCACTCGCCTTCGCCGGGCAGACCGCCGAGCACCGCCCACATTTCGTGCAGGCGTCCTGATCGAGCAGTTCCTTCCAGGTGAAATCCTCGATGCTTGCTGCGTTCGTCGCCTCGAGGTCGGCCGGAATCCCCGGCAGGCGTGCCCCCGCATCCGGATCCCGCGTGACGACGTTTGCGAAGGATGACAGCATGTGAAACGGTTTCGCATAGGGAATCCAGGCCACGAACGCGAGGGCGAGGATCCCATGAGACCACCAGATAACCGGATAGATCGACTGCGCCATCGACGGATCGACGCCGACCGTCTCGAGAGTTCGGGCGATGAACCAGCCGACGAAATTCGTCGATTCGAAGGCGGGGAACCCCCGTCCAAGAATGCCCAAGCCCTCGAGGGCGAATCCACCGACGCCAAGCAGGAACAACACCCAGATGAAAGCCGCGTCTTCGAGGCTTGTGTGTCGCCCCCAGAGCCGTCCGTGTCGCACCCAAAATCGCCGATAGATGGCCATCCCGATTCCGACGACGAACAACAGCCCCATCGCATCCAAGACGAATTGGTAGCCGAGATAGAAATCACCCCGCCAGAACGACTCGCCCCAGAGGACGCGCACGATATCCATATCGATAAAGAGGATCGTCGTTCCGATGAACAGCGTCAGAAACCCCCAGATGAGAAAGGCGTGCATCAAGCCGGCATACAGGTCACGATCGAATTGTTTCTCGTTGGTGAGGGCGATTCGTGTCGCCGTCAGAATACGGCCAAGCAACCCATCGAGGCGGTCGACGGTACTCGATCGCCCGATATCATACCCGCTGAGACGCTGGTAGCTCCCGTACAGAAAGATCCCGATCGTGATGATCGCAAGCCCGTAGAAGACGGCCTCGCCGAGGTGCCCGATGCGCCAAAACGTCGGGCGGGTCACCTCGACTTGGAGGGGGCTCACCATACATCGACGCGGCGACAGCGAGGGGCAAAAGGTTTGTCACCCACCTCACGACTCGGCGTCGTCGACCCCGATCAGTGCATGCATCACGAGGGCGATGGCCCCGAGAGCGAGTGCCGCACAGAGGAGATACTCCCCACGGTAGCCGATGAGGCTGGCTAAGGGAAGGGCGATGATCGGCCCTGTCGCCGAGCCGAGGTCGCCGAACACGTTGTACACACCGCCCATCTTTCCGACATCCTCATCGGGGCTAATATCGCCGAGAAAGGCCAGTAACGGCGGATTCGAGCCCCCAACGCCGATCCCGATCAAGGCGACACCAACGAGCGTCGACCACAGTGCCGAAAACCAGACCAGCATTCCGAAGCCCCCCGCCATCAACGCCAGTGCCGGCAGCGGCACGAGTGCCCGGTTCGAGACGCGATCCGAGAGGTTCCCGGAGATGACCGTCGTTGCCGCCGACGCCAGCACGGAGACGGCCATCACGACACCGCTGGCTCCGACCGCACCCAACAGGCCGAGTTCGATGCCAGTCGCCCCCGCATAGAGCACGATTGTCGAAAGCAAAATTCCCGCAAACAGCAACCTCACGACGAAATTCACCGTGCTAATCGCGAGGACCCGCGAGTCCTCGCGGACGAGGGATGGAAACTCCCGGAGTTTGGTGGGTTGGCGGACGGTCGAGGTGACGTTTGGCAAGACGAACCCCGCCACAAGCGTCGCGAACAATGCACTGGCGCCGGCGAGGAGAAACGCCGTTTCGAAGTCGTACAGGTCCGTGACGATTCCACCGAGGATCAGCCCGCTAGGAAATCCGAGGCTTTGCCCACCCCGGAAGTAGCCGACCCACTTCCCTCGGTTGTCCGCGGTCGTGACGTGAATCACGGTACTGAAGGCGCCGACGAAGACGAAGGCTGAACCGAGCCCCCACACGATCCGAGCGAGGATGAAGATCCCGGCAGCGTCCACGACGGGCACGAGCTCGGCCCTGAGACCGAGGACGTATCCGAACGGTGCGAGCGCCTGGAGGAAGAGCCCGCCGACCATCGGCCATTTGGTGCCAAAACGATCGATGACCTGCCCGGCCGGGGCGTTCACCACCAAGCGGGTAAACCGATTGGCGGAGAGGATGACACCCACGAGCAGGGAGGAGATTCCGAGGACCGACCCCAGGAGTGGCAGGGTCGGGAACGCGACCCCACCGCCGACACCACCGAAAAAGACGCCGAGGATCAAGCTCCCGACGACGAGCGGCAGGTTATACTCGTCGGGATCGTCGGTTTCGGTCATCGCGTGTGGACCGTCGTGCTCCGCACATACAGACCGCTACGAGCGTTCGCACAGGCCCCGGTCGCGAGGACAGGATCGACATTGATTGGGCTCCCGCAACTCATCGCGTATGCCGAAATACCGCGATCCGGCCGGTAAAGTCACCGAAACCGGAAACAATTCTCAACAGGTTTAAATAGCCATAAAGCCGGAGTCAATGGTCAGGTCACGATGGACGAGAAAACGGAGGAACTCCGCGACATTTTCCTTGACGTCGCCGAGGAAGAGGAAGTGACGGAGTCACAGGCGGAACAACGGGGCTCGCTCAGTGACCGCGGTGACGTCGATGCGGAACTCGCGGAGACGATCGAGGAGATGCGGGAGCGATACGACTTCGCCACCGACCTCTCGACCGACGATCTCGTCACCCTCGTGGAGCAGTTTTACGAGGGAGACTCCGATGCCGACCTTGCCCGCGAGCTCGATGTGTCACGCACGACCGCCGTGCGGACCCGCCTCGAGTTACACCTCGTCCGCGATCGCGATCGGGAGATTCCGATCGATGTCGAGGAGGCCTATCGGCGACGACAGGAAGGTGAAGCACTGACCGATCTCGCGACCGAGTACGATGTGGCCGAATCCACGCTACGACGATATTTTCGCGTCCACCGCGCGGAACGACGCTCGCGCCAGGCCAATCAGCGCTTTCGAGATACCTTCGAATCGGCCCTGGCCGATGCCGACCTCGCACGCAATCTGACCGAAGACGTCCAGGAGGACGGGTTAGAGGAGGCGACGGAAGGGCTCGAAACCAACGTATCGTTCTAATCGGGTAAACCGTCCGCTGGCGGGGTGTTGTGATGGTCGATCAGCCAGTCTCGCACTCGATCGGCGTTCCGTCCGGCGCGATGGATGACGTTTCGTTCGACGTCAACGACGGTACTGACGCCGCCAGGGGTGGTACCCCCGTCGAGAACGACCGCGCTGGCCGTCTCAATGTCGGGATCGAGTTGATCGATGCGACGCACCTCGGGTTCACCGGATTGATTCGCACTGGTGGCCGTGATGGGGCCGGCCCGGGCGGCGAATTCCCGCGCGAGGTCGTGATCCGGGATGCGCACCCCGACGCGATCACGACCGGCGACGAGGGTTGATGGTATCTGCGGTGTCGTCTCACAAATCACGGTCACTGCCCCGGGCAGGAATTCCTCCATGAACGAGGCTGTCGCTGCGTCCACAGTGACGATCTCTTCGGCGTCAGATCGGTCGGAGACGGCGAGGCTGATCGGTTTCGAGCGGGCTCGCCCCTTGGCGGCGAAGACCCGTTCGACGGCATCGCCATCGAGTGCGTCTCCCCCCAGGCCATACACCGTATCGGTTGGATAGACGACGAGATCGCCGCCATCGATGGCCGTCACAGCCTGCGAAATCGAGGAGGTCATCGCTGCCGCTGACTGATGTGCTCCCCACGAGTGTGCTCCATACCAGTCAGAACCCGATCGTCGTAGTTAGGTGTTGGTGATCGGGACTGGAGGTATTTCGGCGATTCCCAAGGAATCTCCGGCTGCCAAAGGGTTAATTTACCCCGGCGTGAAGCTCAGGTGTCGATGGTTGAACCGAGTTGGGTGGTGAGTGCACTCGCCGTCCCGAGTACGATCATCCCGGAGCTATCAGCCACTGACAGTACGATCATCGGTGGATTGGCCCTCCTCGTGTTGTTGGCCCTCTCGGCGTTTTTCTCCTCCTCGGAGATTGCGATGTTCAATCTCCCACGACATCGGCTTGAGGGGTTGGTCGAGGAGGGACGCCCCCGGGCGAAGCTCGTGCAACAGCTGAAGGAGGACCCGCATCGGCTCCTGGTGACGATTCTCGTCGGCAATAACATCGTCAACGTGGCGATGTCCTCGATCGCGACGGCACTCCTGGCGATGTGGGTCTCACAAGCCGCGTCGGTGGCGATCGCTACCTTCGGCGTGACAGCCGTGGTCTTGCTGTTCGGGGAAAGCGCCCCAAAATCCTACGCCGTGGAAAACACCGAATCGTGGGCCCTTCGCATCGCTCGGCCACTACAAATCTCGGAGAAACTATTGTGGCCGATGATTTTCGTCTTCGATCACCTTACGCGGATTGTCAATAATATGACCGGATCGGAGACGACCCTCGAGTCGTCGTACGTCTCCCGCTCCGAGATTCAAAACCTCATCAAAACCGGCGAGCAGGAGGGGGTCATCGAAGAGGACGAACGCCAGATGCTCCAGCGCATCTTTCGGTTCAACAACACGATCGCGAAGGAGGTGATGACGCCCCGGCTTGACATGACCGCCGTCGACGTCGAGACTTCACTTGAGGAGGCGCTCGAAACGGCCATTCAGAGCGGGCATGCCCGGCTTCCGGTCTACGAAGGCAGCCTCGATAACATCATTGGCGTGTTGCACATCCGCGATCTCGTTCGGGATTATCTCTACGGCGAAGCCGAAGACATCACGCTCGAAGACGTCATCGAACCGACCTTGCACGTTCCAGAAAGCAAAAACGTCGATGAGTTGCTCACCGAAATGCGAGAACGTCGGGTTCACATGGTCGTCGTGATCGACGAGTTCGGCACGACTGAGGGACTCATCACGATCGAGGACATGGTCGAAGAGATCGTCGGCGAAATCGTCGAAGCCGAGGAAGACGTGCCGATCGAAGACCGCGGCAACGGTACCGCGCTCGTTCGCGGCGAGGTCAATATCGACGAGGTCAACGAGCAACTCGGCCTCGACCTCCCGGAGGGTGAGGAATTCGAAACGATTGCGGGCTTTATTTTCAATCGAGCGGGCCGCCTCGTCGACGAGGGGGAATCCATCGAATACGATTCGGTCCGGATCACGGTCACCAAGGTCGAAAACACCCGAATCCGCAAGGTCCGACTCGAGCGGTTGGAGAGCTCCGAGGTCGCCGCGGAAGATTAGATGACGGCGGTGATTCCACGGTGGAGGCCGAACCCGATGACGACGGCCCCGATGAAGGAAAGCACCCACGCAAGCGTGGTGTAGCCGAGTTTCCGTCCACTGACGCCTCCACTCGCAAAGCCACTGCCGACGACCCCGCTGATAACGATCTGGTTGAAGGAAATCGGAACGCCCACGAGGATTGCCGTCTGGGCGATGGCAAAGGACGGGATCAACGCCCCGATCGATCGACGGGGCCCAAGCATCGAGTAGTCCTGCGAGATGGCTTTGATCATCCGGGGCGCCCCGGTCCACGAGCCCGCGAGGAGTCCGAGCGCGCCGCCGACAAGCAGTGCCCAGAGTGGCAAGGTGAATTCATCTTGCAAGGGAATCAACGGGCCGATGGCGAGGCCGACCTGACTGCCACCAGCAGAGAAAGCGACGAGACCCCCTAGCGACAGCAGGAATCGTCGCTGGGCTCGAGCAATGCTATACCGCAATTCTCGAAGGAGCCACGCGACGACGATGGTGGCACCAAGGAGGGTGATGACCGCCAGTCCGAGGACTGTCGGTCCGGGGATGACGGCACCGAGGGTACCAGCCAGTGAATCGCCTTCGGGGCCGAGTGCGGCGAACTCGATGTGTGTTACCATCGCGCCGACGATCGCCCCGAGGCCGACGGTGATCGGGGCTTCGTCGACGCGATCCCATCTGAGCAATCGGACCACGCTATACGCTGCGCCACTCCCGACGATTGGCGTCCCGAGCCACAGGATCGCGATCTGTTCGTATTTCCACCAGGCCGGATCGCCTCCCATGGCGAGACCGACGCCGATCACGGCGCCGGTGACGGTGAATGCGGTCGCGATCGGATAGCCGGTGAAGATGCCGATGGCGACGAGGGCAGCGGCGAGTGTCAGGGCAACCGTGGCGGCCGTCGGGGACAGCGTGACACCGTCGATCAGTTCGCGGCCGACCGCTTGCGTGACGTTCTCGCCCTGGAGTACGGCCCCGGCGAACGCGAACAATCCCACGACGAAACCCGCCCGCATAATCGAGATCGCGTTCGCGCCGACCGCTGGAGCGAACGGCGTGGAGCCGGACGATCCCGCACCAATGGCCCACGCCATAAACAGGCTGGCAAGCCCGGCGATTCCGAGGGTCAGGATGACCTCAGCGGCGACCATCGGTTTGAATCACGTGGCCGTTATCGGTCCCGGCCATTGGTACCATCGCAGTTACGCGTCGTCGGTTCGTGAATCGGGCGGCAGTTCGACCCCTTCGGCCGCTTCGGTGGCAGCGGTCTGCTTGGGCGTTTCGACGTGCCAGCGATCGAAGTCCTGTTCGTATTGTTCGAGTCGGTCGGCGACGGCTTCCTTCAGTTCGTCGTCGTTGATATTGACCTCGAAGGCGTAGGTCGGTTCCTCGGCGTTGCGCTTCCGTTGCAGATTGGCACTGACGAGTTCGTTGTCGAAGTAATACGGCGAGATCGTCGTCATAACGCGGCGGTAGACCGCATCCTCGACTTTGCGAAGCGCCTTCCGCCCCGCCGAATCAGCCGCTCGGGCGACGTACTCGATGGATTCGCCCCACTTGTTGACCGCCTCGCCGGGTTCCTCGAGGTTTTCGTACGATTCAGAGAGCTTCTCCCCGGCGGTTTTGATGTCTTGATCGGGACTCTTGCCGGCTTTTTCGCCCTCGCCTTCCCCCACGCTTGCCTGCTTGGAGGTCTTCTCGGCGACTTCATCGCCCATGCGCTCGTCGGCCTTCGGGCGCCATTCGTCCCACTCTTCGAACGCTTCGGCGTAGTCCGGTTCGTCGCCATCGCGGTGGTCGACGCCGAGATCGCGGAGGGCGTAGGTAATGCGGTCACCATGCTCGACGACATCGGCCCAACTTCCGGTCACCTTGAATCCGGCAATCGTCTCTTGCATCCGGCTATCAGGTGCTTACACGTCCGATTTATATAAATTACCCCCAGCGACGACCATCATGACTCGCTATCGTCGTCGTCCCCAGCCACGGAGAGGCCATCGTTTGGGGGTCGTTCCAGTGCTGGTGGGACGTCTGCGTGCGGGGCGTAGCCGTCAAACCAGCGAACGATGCGTTCGATGCGGTCGATCCGGTGGCCCGGTTCGCCGCTGCGTGAGAGTTCGTGGCCTTCTCGCGGATACCGCACCAGCCGAGTCGGGACATCGAGTTTTCGCAGCGCCCGATAGTACATCTCGGCCGTCGCGATCGGCGTGCGGAAATCCTCCTCACTGTGGAGCAAGAGCGTCGGGGTGTCGACCCCCTGGACGAGGGAGGTGGGTGAACGCTCGTAGAGGTATTCGTGATCGCTCCACGGGGTGGCGTTGAACTCGGATTCGATGAGGCGATAGGCGTCCGAAGTGCCGAAAAATGCCGGGATGTCGTAGACGCCGCGTTGTGAGACGGCCGCCTCGAACCGATCGGTACAACCGATCGTCCAGGCGGTCTGATAGCCCCCGAAGCTTCCGCCAGTCACGAAGAGGTGGTCCTCGTCGATACGCTCGCGTTTCAC
>CAZOFG010000029.1:0-15700 GCA_964579125.1 uncultured Halobacteriales archaeon
CAGAACTCGTCGATCGGGTATTGAACTTCGCCAACCTCGTGTTCGCCGTTCTCAGCGCTCACGATCCCCTCGCCTCCGTCAGTCATCGCTCGCGATCACCTCCGCGTACTCGGGCACCTCGGCGTCGGGATCCGGTCGAAGCCCGCCGCCGTAGGCCGCGAGGCTCGGCACGCCCTCCTCGAGGAGCTGCCGACACAACGCCCGCGACAGGTTGACCGGCACGGCGTTCCCGATCTGCTTCGTGACGGTCCGTTTGGTGTCACCGGCGATCTCGTAGGCCGGGGGAAAGCCCTGGGCCTGTTTGAGTTCGTCCGGTTGGAGCATTCGATACCGAACATCGAGCCCCCACGGCCACGCCTCGGGAACGCACAGCGCGAACCGATCCCGGGCCGTCACGGTCGGGATCGGGGCATCGATCGGCGCCGCGTCGCTGTTGCCGTAATACTGCACGATGAACGGCGAGGCAATCGCTGCCGGGGACTTCGATGCCGGCACCGTCATCAACGGCCGTCCGAGCCCCCTCGTCCGCGGCGACTGCGAGGCTCGCTCGGGGTACAGCGGACAGAGATACGGCGTGACGAGCTTGCTCCGCGGGTCTCCGGTGACGGTGTGGTGCGGCCGATCACCGGCCGGATAGAGCGGATTGCTGTGGATCCCTCGATAGTAGCGGTCCTTCGGCTGGATCAGCGACCGCTCGACCGTCGCGATCGCGTGGGCGCCACCGCCGGCGATGGTCGGTGTAGGCGTCCGATCAACCGCAACCGGATGGGCGCCGTCCTGCTGGCGGAGCAGGACCGTGGTGGCATCGCAAAGCTGAATCCGAGGGACGGTCGAAACCGTCGGCACCGGCCGATAGACGGACCTCGCCGTGTTCCTGGAGTGTTGCCCCACGATGAAGGAAGACTCAGACTCCTCGCCACCGACCCGCACCAAAAACGGCCGGTCGACCGCCTCGGCCACCAGGCCGGCGTACTCGACGGGAACGACGGTCTCCCGAAGCGCCTCGAGCTCGTCCGGACCGATCCGCTCGATCGCGTCGGCGAAGGCAGCCAGTCGGCCGTCGCAGTGTCGACGAATCCCCTCGGCAATCCGCGCCATCGTCTTCTTCGAGAGGGGCTGCACGCGGGCTAATTCGAGGTCTCGCGTCCAGATCGACGAGCCGGGATCGGACCAGTCGATGATGTCGGCCGCGACGCGCCGGTCCGGCTTGTCGGGATCCTCGTCGTCGTGCGTCGGCTCCGGCGGCGTCGGGCTCGCGGTCCGACTCGCCAGGATGAACAGCCGCCGGCGACTCTGCGGGTCGCCGTAGTCGGCCGCATTGAGCACCACGCCATACCGGCCGTCGTCGTCCGTCGAGACGGCGTAGCCAAGCGCCTCGAGCATCCCGATCCACCGCTCGAAGATGGACCCGTCTCGGGTCGGCTCGCCGTCGACGATCGGGCCCCAGTCCCGAAACTCGGGCACGTTCTCCAGAAGCACGTTGTCCGGCCGGAGCTTCTCGATCCAGTCCAGGACGTGCCACGCCGAGGCGCGTTTTTGTTCGGTGACCGGCTTGCCCCCGCGAGCGGTCGAGAAGTGCGTACACTCGGGCCCGCCTGTCAGGAGCGATACCGAGCCCGGCTCCGCAACGTCCGGCGGGTGCAGTTCCTCTATCTTCGCGTGGTAGTGGTCCGCCCACGGATGATTGGCCTCGTGCGTCTCGATGGCCGGCTCCCAGTGGTTGATCGCGTGCAACGCGACGCCCTCACCGGGCACCAAGCCGAGGTCCTCACAAGCCCGTGCGACCCCGGTGGATAGCCCGCCGGCGCCGGCGAACAGGTCGACGACTTCGAGGGTGTCGCTCACGCGCCCTCACCTCCGTCGACATCCGAAAAGTCCGGAGTCGTCATGCCTGACCCACCTCCCAGGATTGATCCCGACAGTTCTCGCATAGTGGAATGTATCCGTCAATATCAGGACCTCGACGATACGTCCAACCTGGAATAAAATCACCGTGGCTAATTGCGTGTTTTTCGTTCCCACACATTTGACACGATTCGGAGACCACCCGAAATCGATCAACGTGAGGGACTCCACAAAACGGGCAAAATCCAACGAAATACCCCGTCCAGATGGTCAATGGAAGCACGAGAACGTTCAGTGGTGTGATCGCCAACACACCCACCAACAGGAAGTAACTCCATACCTCACCCATTGAATGAGCAGCTGCTCCAATCCCGAGGAATAATATGGCAGACGCGAGGCGGATGGCAATCCAGTAAAGCCGGATCCGCTCGCGTTTCCTTCCACCCGTCATTCTCTCAACCCCCGTTCCGTCTCAAGACGGTCGATAACCGCCCGCAGGTCCGACGAGTCCCACATCCGGACCCCGGTACGGTGATCCCGCCCGAGTTTGAGCATGATCATGTCCCGCTTCTCCTGCTTCGTCCCGTCGACGAACCCCACGCCGAGCTTCTGGCATATCCAATCAATCTCCTTGACCGTCAGTCGCTTGTGGCGCTCATTACCGAGGTCGTCGCTGTACCGGCCCGGATCGGATCCGGTAAGCTTCGCGATCCGTCGCTTCAACTCGCCGTGGCTGGCATGATCGGATAGCGTCACACAACACCACCCCCGACCCCGTCGACGATCGGGCACCCCTCGTCGTGGTCGTCGTCGGTCTCCTCGCGAGGGTCGTAGACGGCACCGCAGCCCGGACAGGTGGTCTCGAAGCGGCCCTCACTCCCCATCGGCGCCACCTCCGGGTTCGTCCGTCTCCGTGTCTAAATCACGCCATATTCGTTCAACTTTGATCTTTAAGGATTTGACCGCGTGGTATTCTTCCGGTGTCCAATCTTGTTCCGCCGATCTGACTAACTGCTGGAGTATGTCAAACTCCTCCACCGTGAGATTCAGCGGTGAAACTCGCTCCCTACCGTTCTCGACGGTGCCGCCGTCAGTGATGAGGGTCGTTTGTTTGGTCGAATCCCCATCGGTAGAACTGTCACAGTCGCGGCAGGTATCGGAGTCCGACCACTCGAAGACGACACCACCGCAGTTCGGACACATCGTCGAGTAGTCCATCTCGAGGAGATGGCGCTCCTTCTCAGCGAGGGTGCGGTCAATACTGTCCTCAGACATAGGATCTCACCGTCCTGACGATTTCTGACCGCATGGTGTCCTCACACCCCTCACACGTTGTGATGAGACCGTCCGGATCGGTCACCTCAACGAGCCGATCGGCGGTTCCCCCACATCCATCGCATCGCACCGTCCCACTCATCGCTGCTCCTCACCCCCGAACTCGCCGAGCGTGGTCGAGCAGTGCGGACAGTCCGGATTGCTCGCGGACGACTGGTAGCTTCGGCCGCACGCGCCGCAGCGGTGGTGCTGGCTACCCATCGAGACCACCTCCGTCGACGGGCAGCCAGAACCCAGGGCTGTCCTCGAGGTCGGTCACGACGGTACAACCACACCCCATGCCGAGGGTGCCGGCACTCGTTTCGCGGGCGACGGGCCAGCCGCCGCAGTGGTGACACCGCAGCGCCGTCGGCGGGTCGGTCGCGACGACCTGTCCGCCGTCAGCGACGGCTTCCGGTGGCGATCGGTTGACCGCGTCCACCCAGGTGCGGCCGCTGGAGCCCTCGTTGAACGACACCGTAACGATCCCGCCTGCGGCGTCGGTGACGACGAGATCGTCGGTCACGCGGCAACACCCCCGTTAGGAACCGACCACTCGCCAATTGGATGGTCACCACTCTCGAATTCATCCACAGATTGTAAAATCCCGCTAAACAGCCGGTGGGGGGCTGGTAACCGGAGTTTTACAATCCATGGCTGAGTATGCGATGGAGCATGACCGACCCGCGGACGCAGATCGATAACCTGCTCGACCGCATCGTGGCGAGCGATGCCCTGACTGACGACGATCGCGACCTCCTGAGGCGATTCTCGCGTCGCCTCGACCTCCTCTCGAACAAATATTCCGATTACCGACACCTCAAGCTGCTGGGCCATTGTTTCCGGACGGCCAGCAACCTCGAAGGACCTGTGTTGGCACCGGCCCTCGGAGACGAAGCGGCGGCAGAGCGGATGATCGCCTGGGTCAACGCCAACTACGATAACGAAGAGACGAACCGCGATTATCGAACCGCCCTGCGGGTCTTCGGCAAGCGCGTCACCGACGGCGACGACATCCCGAACAGTCTCGAATGGATTCCGACCGGCACGTCCGCGACCTACGACCCAAGCCCTGATCCTCGCGACATGCTCGAATGGGCTGACGACGTGGTCCCGATGGCAGAAGCGGCGACGAACCCCCGAGACGCGGCGATGATTGCCATGCAGTTCGATGCCGGGTTGCGCGGATCTGAGTTCTTCGATCTCTCCCTCGGTGATGTTCAGGATCACGAGTACGGCCGTCAGGTCACCGTCGAGGGGAAGACCGGTCGGCGATCGGTCGTTCTGGTCAACTCGGTCCCCTACGTCAGTGAGTGGGAGCAACGCCACCCACGAAGCGCGGACCCCGAGGCTCCCCTGTGGGCTGACCTCTCGACCGGCTCGGAGATATCTCGTCAGCGCATCTATCAGGCGCTCCAAGCCCTCGCTGACCGCGCCGATATCGACAAGCCCGTGACGCCGACGAACCTTCGAAAGTCCTCGGCCGCCTACCTCGCCCGGCAAAACGTGAATCAGGTCCACATCGAGGAGCATCACGGCTGGGTCCGCGGGTCGCGCGTCGCCGCGCGATATATCGCGGTCTTCGGTGAAGATACCGATCGAGAAATCGCCCGCGCTCAGGGGATCGATGTCGATGCGGAGGATCCACAACCACAGGGCCCGATCGAGTGTCCCAGATGCGGGCAACAGACGCCTCGCGGCCGAGACTTCTGCATCGAGTGCAATCAGGCGCTGGTCCCCGGTGCGGCGGAGATCGTCGACGAGTTGACGAACGTCCTCGACGAGCAACTCATCGAGGCCGACGATCCTGAGGAACGACGAGATTTGCTCTCGCTTCGAAACACGACGCGAGAAAACCCCGGCGTCCTGGATGCTGACGAGGTGCATCAGGTGCTCACCTCGTTGTCGGATTGAAGGATGGACCTGGCGAGGTCGCCGATGGCGTCGTCGCGCTCGGCGAGGCGCTCGATAGCTTCGCGGCGCTCCTCACGTATCGGCTCTGCTCGTGGCAGGTCGATGCTGCTCACGGGCTCTCACCTCCGTGCTCACTACCCGTGCCCGCAAAAGCGTCCTTACCGCCGTCTGCGAGTGGAATATTTTCTCCCGTGGCAACTTCCCATAGCGTCTTTTGCTCCGCGGGCGAGGTGTCTACCCGAGGTCGAGACGGGCGGCTCCAATCACCGCCACCCGTTCTCTCGTGGACGACCTCGTACCCGTTGACGGCCCGCAGACACGTTCCATCCTCCGAGTCGGCGAGTGTGTAGGTGATAAGCCGCCGGTATCCTATGTTCCGAGCTGCCCGCCACGCGGCCGCGTAGAGCTTACTGGCGACGTTCTTGGTTCCATCCGTCGCGCACCGCGTGGCTTCAAGCGTCACACCGTCGTCCTGGTGCCGGGACCGGGGGCGGCCAATTTTAATGACTCCGACGACTTGCTCGCCGTCGTTGACTCCAACGCCGAATTTCCAACCCTGATCGGGGTCGTGCGTCTCGTGATGCTCACGGATGAACGCATTTGCCTCCTTTTCGGTGACTGGTTGAAGGTGCAGCTCGACAGACTCCGATCGATCCCTAACGCCCGTCCTGGTCCCACCGTCCGTGCGAAGGTCCTCCTCTTCGTCCGGCTGTAGTGACCTGACGTTCCACGGCTCCGGCTCCGCGTCGGACGGCTGGTAGAGTGGGTGAACTGGGTGACCGTCCTTCGTCGTGTCGAGCGCGTACAGATCCTCGTCGAGGACCCGAGCGACGTCCCCACCCCGGTCCCCTAAATCCCCGTTCGCGCCCCACGCCGCGATCACCTTGTCAACCTCCTCCGCAATCTCCTGAAGATGCCGGTCGTTCTCCGGGCCGATCGGGTCGAAGTAGTCGTACAAGTTCGCCGGATCGGTCTCCCGGACGGCGAACAGGTTTCCGACGATGAGGCGACCATACCCCCACTCTCGGGCGTAGCCGATGCACCGGCGGATGGTTGGATCGTCCTCGGTCGCGTCGGCTGTACTCGGGTTGAGCATCACGAACGCGACCGTCGGCTTCGAGACGTCCCAGGTCCGCGAGAGACGGTACCGATACTGGCCGTCGTCTGAGATCACCGCGCCGTTCCGGTCGTCTCTCAAACGCTCACTCCCGCTCATTCTACCACCGCCACGAAGACCTCAGCAGGGCTGTGATACTGCTGGAGGTGATCGAGAAGATAGTCCCTGTGTGAGAACGTCTCATCTCTGCAGCAAGGACACTCTATTTTCTCACTCCCACTCTCAGACTCCCATACTTTCATGGGATGCTCTCCAAAGGTGCAGGCAGCGTGGGGGCCGTCGTGACCTGCTGGCTTGGAGCAGAGTTTGGAATCCTCAGGGCTCTGCGATAGGCACTCGCCTACTGCCTCTTCCTCGTTCGACCAGTCGTTCTTTACGGAGCACCCGCAACGATCACTCTCGACCGCCTTGCTCTCACTCATCCGAATCACCCTGAACGACCGCTGGAATATCCCTCGGGTCGTCCCCGTTTATCGCGTACCCCTGATCGGCCCCGTTGATCGCGAGTGCTCGAGCGCACGACAGACATCGATGCTCCTTCGTTCGGCCAGGTGGAATCGTGGCCGTCCAGACCACATCCCCGGCTGGAATCGTCGCCTCACAACCCGCACACGTCCCCACGTCGTCTTTCAGTACAGCCTCGATATCGATACCCGACGCTTTCCATTCTTCCTCGTCCTGTCTCTCACGTTGGGAACCGTACAGGTCAGTTCTCCGCACATCAGGACCCCGTCTCCCGAACTGCCGTCTGTACCACATGGCAACGGCCGCACCAGCGACCTCGGGGTTCGTGGCGACCGCCATCGCGTGATCAACTGGATCATCGCCATACTCGTCCTTCCCATCAAGTAATCGCCAGGAAAAGCCGATTTGATCGCCGCAGCAGTCCTCAACGGCGACAATCCCGCCGTACACATTGGGATAAATCGGTTTCGGATCGGCGAGCGCCATCGATCGAAACATCTCTGCGAAGCCGTCGGCGCCGACGAACGCGACATCAAATGCCGTCCGACCGAGCTCACCCTCGTATCGGCGGTGGTGATCCCAATATTGCTGGTCATCGTCGACGATTTCCGGCGTGGTCCGGAACGCCTCGTAGCTCGGTCTGTACCCATCAATCGGAGGGGTATACTCGGGAAATTCCGGCGGGTCAAACGGTGGATCCGGCCACCCATCATTCGAGTCACTCATCGCTCTCGCTCACCTCGTCCGACCGTTCATCGATAATTTCGTACACCGTCTCTGGCATCCCCGGCACCGAGACAGCCATCAACCCCTCCCGAAGATCACCGTGGTACTCGCCCGCGTCCGGGTGCGTGGCAAAGATACCATCATAGAACTCGGTGTCCGGGAGACCTGCCTCCGTCGTTTCGAGTTCTGCGGTGGCACTCGGTGTGCGGATCGTAAAGCTCCCGACATGCCCTTTGAGGACCTCTGGCATCTCCAAGCCGTCGTCGGTGAGTCGAAGCTCATCATCCGGGGATTTCGTCGGATAGAACTCCGGAACTCCCTCCGATTCTTCCGTCGGAATCGAACTCATTGCACCCCACCCCGCACGATGCCGCCGATGGTTTTCGCGAATCTGTACCCCTGCCAGGCCACCCAGGAAACGACAATCACGACGAGTCCGACTGCGAAGGCGAAGTCAGTCATTGATCACTCACTCTCGGGTCGTTGTTTGGATCGACGAGCTCGCAGATCGCGTCGTCGAGATGGTACACGCGAATATCGTCGCCGATGGGCACGTCGAGCGTCCGTCGCACCACCTCGCTGATGTTGGTGCTCGGCCGGCCCTCTCGATCGCGAACCGTCAACACCTCCAGCGGCGCGTCAGGCCGGTCCGCGACCAGCTGCACGGTGCCGCGCTCGACGGCGTGGCAGGCATAGACCGTCTCGCCGGGCTCGAGGTCCTCGTCGAACCAGTCGAGATACAGGCCCGTGCCGCTATCAGAAACGCTCAGACGCGTTTCGTAGCCCTCGCCCGTCGGGCGGGTGTACTTGTTGAGGCTGGCGTCAGCCATCGACGGGCACCTCCGTCACGGTCACGATTAGGCCAAATCCGATGGTGGCGACCACAGCAGCGGCGAAGAACTGCATCGACGGTTGCCCGATCTGGACCCCGGCTTCGACACTCCGGATCCAGTCGGAACCGCCATGCGCCATCCCCCCACTGAAAATTAACAACATGACACCGACGACGAGGCCGATCATCCGCGCAAAGAATGGCCCGAGGCCCGCCTCTCCGGCCGTACCGGACGGTTGGTTGTGGACTCTCGCTTCCCATTCACCATCACCATTCAACTCGACGTCTGCATCCTCGCCTGACACCCACTCGAACTCGGAGGCGTCACCCATCGATACGCTCACCCCGTTCGAGTTCGACGATCTCGCCGAACTGCTCGCGGTAGCGGTCGATCGAGGGCTGGCTGATCTTGTCGCGGTAGTTCTTGACCGCGATGTACTCCGAATCGCCGGCCCAGTACACCAGGCGCGGGCTCGATCGAATCTCGGCCGGTAGGAGCTCGCGAATATACGCCCAGATGTTCGGCGGCTCATACGGGATGACGTACACCTCGTCACGCAGCTCCCACCGCGCCGCCTCGATGATGGCCTCGTCGTCGAAGCCCTCGCGTGAAAAGGAGTAGATCGTCGCGCCGGCCACGCGGGCCGGGTTGCGCAGGCGGTCCCTAACGAAGCGACGCAGCGCCTTCGCCCCGGTTCGCGGGCTGAGGTCGAGGCGTTCGCGCTCGGCGAGGTCCGGAACCACCGGCCGGACGAGATCCGTCGGTTCGACGGCTTGTGAGCTCATTGGTCGGACTCACCCCGAGGGTTGATCAGAAGATCTGGAATTATCGAATCCAAATCATAGTCAGGCAGCTTGCCCGATCCGACATCACGTTGAATGGCACGATTCGATGTGGTCCCGACGGACTCTCCGGGATCGCTTGGACTGTCAACCACCTCGAGGTCCTCATGGCATCGCTGACATTCAAGCACGAACATCGAACCACTGTGCATTGCTGGCCGAACCTCAACATCGACGCACCCGCAGTACGGACAGCGAAGCCACTTTTCGAGTTCTCTGGCGTTCATCATGACTGCGTTTCACCCCCGTCGGCCGCGATCGGTTGCTCGGCCATGGCGGCCTCGACCTGCGGCCGCGTGAACACGGCGTCGCAGTGCTCGAACTGACAGCGATAGCCGTCGACCCCCGCGGGATTTCGCAGGCCGCGATGCCCGCACGGCAGCACCCACTCGGGCTCGTAGTCCGCGAGCCAGTCCCGCGTCGTCGGCGTCAGCCGGTAGGTCGAGGGCTCGCCGTGTGGATCGTCGATGTTCTCGATAAGCCCCATCTTGGACAGGTTGGTGAGGTCGTCGTTCGTCGCAACCACGTCCGCGTGGGTAAACGAGCCGACCTCCGGCAATTCGCGGATAAGGTTGTAGTGCCGCTCGAGCATCTGGCTCTTAGGCATCGGGCTCACCTCCCGAAACGTTCTCGAGAACAACATCAACGGACACAAAAATCAAGAGCAGACCACAGCCACCAAGCATCAGGAGAACTCCATATTCCATCTGATGCGCATTGGCCCACTGGGCGAACTGCTCGACGGCGGGGAGCTGTGTTAGCCCGATTACCACAATCAACGCCCCGAATAATATCGAGGCGACTGAGGTAGCAACAATCGTCAAGGCAATGACGTTATAAACGACCCAATTTTCCGTCACGCCGGCTCACCCCACACGATCCGGCCCTGCGCGTTCCAGAACCGGCGGTTTCGGCCGTCTCGGTACACGGCGAACATCACCGATACCAAGGCGACGGCCGTACACACCACGCCGAGAAACACGGCGGATTGGTTTCCGACAAACACGCCACCAACCGCCAACAGTTCGGCTAACAGCGTGGCGTAAGCGCCGGCGTAGAAACCATCCCGACGCAGGCCGGGAACGATCTCGACGTCAGCTGGCTCGACAAGCTCGCTCTGCTCGGCGACGTCCTCCTTCAACTCCTCCTCGTCGAGGCTCACGCGCCGACCACCTCGGATTGGCCGCAGTCGGTTGTCGCGACGGTACGTTTTAGGTCCGTGTCACCCTTGTGTTGAGTGACGGTTGTGCTGGATCTCATACGTCTGCCACAACCGTCCCGGGCACCCGCCCGGAGCGCTGCATTCTCCGATGCGGTGATTTCCCGTGAACGGTTGGTGCGTGGATTATCATATACAACCCTATTAATCGTTACTCTACTACTAACCAATCTGTTACTAATAGTCTGGATAATTCTATTAATATAAAGAATGTTGTATAAACTCAGAAAACAATATCGAACAAAATGGCTGGTCCCGGTCGTAACGTTAAGACGAGTGACGAGGAGGTCCTGCAGGTATTTGTAGACTCTGACGACCCGTTTCTCGGCACTACTTATCTTGCTGATGAACTCGGTTATTCGACAAACGATGGAATGATTAGAAGATTGAATCGGCTCGAGGAGGATGGATATATCGGCAAACGGCAATCCGGTGGTTTTGTCTGGTGGATCACCGAGAAAGGCCGAGATTATCTCGACTCCCTCGAGGACTGATCCGTAACGCTTCTCTATACCAGCGTTGTACAATTGCGTGACCGCCTCGGATCGATTGTTAGGCGACATAGCTACTGTTGATCCGACCGGGGCGGTCTCACCGCTCCGATCGGGGATATGTGGCTGACACGACCAGTAGTAATGAGCGCGAGCCGAGGGGGCGGCGCGAAAGTGAAGCTAAACGTCTACCACACCGCGTCAGGACCCACAGTACGCAGCTGTAACTTTGACGACGCCACCGCTGTCGATGTGAATACCAAGCCCAATACTGTGCCAATGAGAATCGAGCATTGTGTCTCTATGCGGATCAGAGTTTTTCCACGACTGTATAATATTTCGTGCGAGTTGGGGCTCTGAGTTAATCACTTCACCGTCGTTCATTAGTTGCCCCCATCGAGTTTCCAAAATCGCTTCACCATAAGCCCGACACTGTGAATACCGGTCTCCCGGATCGATACCTTCGGGGGAGGTGTGGTTCAAGTAATCCCTTGCGTTCATGTCTTCACTGTGGTTGTGAGCCTGTTGGGCGAGCCTTTCGTCATACGATAATCTGCTCAAACCACGTTCCGCTCGAAACTCGTTTAACCGATCGTGAAAAGAATTTTCGACGGCTGAATCGTTCGCATACAGCAAAGAAGACCCGTCATCAACGCCACCGTTGTCGCTGGCATTCAAATCCCCGACCATGACTGTCCCGACGTACCCAACACCAATCAATAGACCAAGAAAAATCATCAGCATGAGCACCGCGTAGAACAGCGCCGTACTGAGGTTGTAAACTCGCGTTCCTAATCCAACAATTTCACCTTTCACGCCGCCGGCGATCGATGCCACGAATTGCCGAACGAACCCCGGTCCCTCGTCCTCGGTATCCGAGGGTGATTCCGGCTCAGAGGGTTCGTAGCCCGGGCGTTCCTCCCGCGGGATATAGTCCCGCATGATCGAGCCACTTTCCATCGGCTCTGCTTCGGCGTTGCTTGCGATCTCTTGGCGCCGGGGATCCTTGTCGCAATCGTGGTGTTTCGGCGATTTACACCTCGGACAGAGCCGCAATCCACACCAGGTACACAGCGAGTATCGCTCCGTCTCCTGCCCGCAGTGCTCGCAGACACTGCCCATTGGCGGCCAGGTTCACATCCGGCCACAAAATAGCTTGAGGTGATTGCCGTTACAGTGACAACAGCATGGACCCGGCGACGAACAGCCACAACCACACACCCGCGACCCACGACTCCGCAAAGTCAGCGCCGTAGACCGCTGTTAGCCCGATAAACACGCCCGTAAACCCGAGAATGTAGATCAGCGTCGCGCCGGGGCCCATGCGTCGACCTCGTCGAGTCGGTAGTCATCGCGCCCGCCGGCGAGGAGCATTACGGACACGAGGATGCACGCCACCCCGAGGGTCGACCCCCCCAGATCCAGCGCGTACCACGCTCCGAACCCCAACACGCCACACGCCTGCGGTGCGAGGTTGATGCTCCACAGCACCCACCGCGGCTGCACCCCCTCGAACTCGTACATTACCTCGAGGCCGACCGGATCCAGCGCTACCCGAGCGCCGAAGAGTTTCGCCACGCCGAGGTGGACCAGCTCGTGCAGGTACGCCCCGGCGACGATCGCGACGAAGACCACCACGGCGAGGCCGATCATAGGTAGATCCGCCACAGCAGCGCGACGGTAAACGACGGAATGCCGATCATCACGGCCAGCACGATGACCGACCCGACCATCGACGGCATCGCAATCGAGATGACGCCGCCGAAGATGATCGAGATAACGAGTGGGAGGATGATGCCGTCGGAGTAGATATAGAAGCTGATGCCGAGCGACGCCCAGATGAGCAGCGCCACGATCAGGAGGTCCATGTGCGCCGAGTTGGTAAACACGCGAATGATCCCCTCGAGAAAGTTTCCGTCGATGAATGGGTCTGTGAGGCTCGTGATCATGGATTTCGCCCGCTGAGGATGTGAATCAGGTCGATGCCGATGATGATCGCACTGCCGGTCCAGAGGAACGTCGTGATCGGCGTCGGCACGCCCACGTCGTTGAGCATGCTCGGGCCGGCGAGCATCGCCTCCGAAATCGTCCGAAACGTCGCGCCGACGGCGTTGTAAATGCCGTACAACGTTTCGAGAAAGCCGCCCTGGATCGAGACGTTGCTGGCCGCGTCGATCGCGTTTTGCAGGCTCTCGCTCACCTGGACCGATGTCTCGATGCCGAGCGCGGCCGTGAAGCCCATCGATTCGAGCAACACGGCCGTCGCGTTCAAGAAGATCAGGAACACGACGACGACGGTGCTGGCGCGTCTCATTGCGTGCGCACCCCCCGCCCGATGACGGCGTGGCGATACAGTAACGCGACGAACAGGCCCAGCGCGACGAGGCTGCCGGTGACGACGCCGTCGAGCCAGCCGATCAGCCAGAACACGCCGGCCACGACCGACACCACCACGGCGCCGAGATCGGCGCGAGCGCCGCCGAGCAACGCCCCGGTCAGGAGCGTGATAAAGAGCGCGGCGGCCGTCTCGACCCACCCCGGCAGAAACCCGACGGTCGTGTCGGCGTGGACCACCTTCGTCACGGTGAAGTCCTGGCCGTCGTAGGAGCCCTGCAACTCGACGAGGAACGTCGACACGTTGGCGAGGTCACCCGTCACCGGGATGGTCTCCGTGAGGTTGCCGAGGTCCGTCTCCGTCCGCTCATAGAGGAGTTGGGACTGGTTGCGGCGGTTGTACACCCTAATGGTCAAATCGCTCGTGACGTCGTCTGCGTCCGTGTACGTCACCATGATGTCATCGCCCGAATCGGTTGATTTGTACCAGGCGTTCCACGAGAAGCCGATATCCGTCTCCGGCGCCCCGATCGCCGTCGATCTCGAGTCTATTTGCAGATTGATTGTTTCGGCCGTCCCGGGCGAGTATGAGCCAAGCGATCGGACGTGCTCGCCGTCTGGCGACTCGACGCGCAACCGATATCGCTGGTCGGCCTCGAGCCACACCTGCGCCCCGCCAACGCCGAATTCCTGGCCGACAATGTTGACGTAATTCGTTTCGCCCCCGACGGTGATCGGCTTCTCGATGATGAGCCGGCTGGTTTCCTCGGGGAAGTCATCGGTCACGTCCTGTAGTTGGAATTCAACCTGGACGGCATCGGCCGACTGATTGAGAAGGTACATCGACTGCTGCTCGGTGAGATCGCGAATCAACGATTCACGGCCGAAGTAGCCATCGACCTCGGCTCGCACGACGATATCCGTGTCGTGCGGCAATCCAGTTAGGTTGATAACGCCATCAGAGGTGGTTTCCTGGATAACCTCGTCACCTCCCTCGGGGAAGAACTGCACTTCGACATCCGCGTTTGTGTCGTCAAGGAGCTGGCCGGTGAGTTCGTCGCGGAGATAGAGATCGTGCGGGGTTTCAAAACTCCACGTCGTCGAATTGACGACATGGCCGCTGTCGTTGACCGACACATACCACTCGTTGTGGCCGAGTTGGAGGTGTGAATTGCTCCATGAAATGCTCACTCGGCCGTCTGATGACGAGGTAACTGTTCCAATACGTTCCCCGTTGCCGAAAAACTCGACATCGACTTGATCGCCCGATTCAAAGGCTGGATGATCAATTGCCACTGACAACTCGATCGGGCTCTGATTGGCTGTGATATTCCCAACCGGCGGATCAGGATTGGCAAACTGCACGTCGGCCGTCTCCAGATGTAAGTCCCCAGATGATGACACCGTAAACTCCGGGTTTGCGTCGGTGGCGAAATATCGATCCAGTTGCGTCCCGCCGCTGTCGGCAATGGTGATGTAGTCGGATTGCGTCGACAGCTCGGTTAGGTTGAGTGTGGTCGCACCACTCGTTTGCAGCTTGATGTCGGCCGTGCCATCGTCGAGCGTGTAATCGCGCCACTGGAGCTGCGTGGCGCCGCCAGAGACGGATACCTCTGGGTGGTTCGCTGGCGAGGCGGAGAGTGAGCCGAGATCGAGATGGTCCAGGACGAACCAAGTGCTGTCGAACCCCGAGACGGCCGCATACGATCCGGAGGATCCGGTGATCGTCGCCTTCGGCTCGATGTTGACCGTCGACCCGTCGACTGGATACACGCGATCGACCTCGATCGTCTCGTTGAGGCGAACTTCGGGCCCGTTCGAGGCGTTCAGGTGGACGCCCTCTGATAGCTGATACGGATCGGTCGTCAGGCCGAGATCCGCGGCCAGGACCGGAATCATCGCTCCGACGAACAGCATCGAAATGACGAACAGGACACGCACCCACCGCTTCGCGAGGAGCGATCGCGAGTCGTTGGGTGCGTCGTCGGGCATTTATTTTCGTGTTATTTTTTGTGAACGTGGCGTTCGATCCCTCTCATTATTCATCAAGTTCTGATTTATAGTGCGAGTTAATCGGTGGTAGGTCATCTGTCAAATTTACGTACACCACAGACTCGACAGCGTTGGGGACTTCGTACTCCCCCGACGGAACTGAAAACCGCGATACCACTCTCCCATCGGCATCCTCATAATATCCGAGACAGACTTCCGTGCCATCATCTTTTGCAACGGTGGGTCCGTCGATTGTTACCGATATCATCTCAATTCCCTCCATTCATCGAGATTATAATCTACGGTGTCTCCTAACGCCTCAACTCGGTAATCTTGACCGGCTGGCACTCGTATCTGGCCCGTAATAACACGGGCATTAGTCGCCGCCGATAATTTGTTATTTGTGTTGATTTCATTATTTGTTTGAGATGTATTAACATTCGGTCGAAGTGCAACAGTAATACCATCAGATTGTGCTTGTGCAGTGGCGACAAACCATATATCCCGGTCGCTCGGAGCAGTAAACCATGTATCGTACGACCGCGAAGACGTAACATTTTGCCAAGAGTAACCATTCCCGTCCGCATCGGTATCTATCTTCTCTGTAG
>CAZOFG010000030.1:0-12283 GCA_964579125.1 uncultured Halobacteriales archaeon
CAAGGACGCCTACGGACAGGCGCTCTCATCGCGCCAGCGCCAGAAGATGCAACGGTTACGCACCTGGAACGAGCGCTTTCGCACCCGGGACTCGAAGGAGCGTAACCTCAAACAGGCCCTCGGCGAGATCGACCGGATGGCGTCCGCCCTCGGACTGCCACAAAACGTTCGCGAGACGGCCTCGGTCATCTACCGACGGGCGTTAGACGAGGATCTCCTCCCCGGCCGCTCCATCGAAGGCGTGTCCACGGCCGTTTTGTATGCAGCGGCCCGCGAGGCCGGCACGCCACGCAGTCTCGACGAGATCAGCAACGTCAGCCGCGTCGGCCGAGACGAAATCGCGCGGACGTATCGATACGTCGTCCGCGAACTCAACCTGCAGATCGAGCCCGCTGATCCCGAAAGCTACGTCCCGCGGTTCGCCTCGGAGCTCGGCTTGTCGGAGGAAGCCGAACACCGCGCGCACGAACTCCTCAAAACGGCAAAATCGGAGGGCGTCCACAGCGGCAAATCACCGGTCGGCCTCGCCGCCGCGGCCGTGTACGCGGCCTCCCTGTTGACCAATGAGAAGGTCACCCAAAGCGAGGTCGGTGAGGTGGCAAACACCTCGGAGGTCACGATTCGCAACCGCTATCACGAGCTCCTCGAAGCCGAGGAGATAGCCGCCGCCTAGGGTTTCCCATCGAGTTGTTCGATCGCCGTTGGTCACAGCCCAAAGATCGGTACGAAACGGAACGTCAAGAACGAGCCGATCGTCGCCAGGACGGGCACGAAGTTTTGAATAAAGATGACCCGCCCGGTCGTCGTCGGATCGAATAGCTCCGAGGCAGGCGGGATGTCTTCGGGACGCTCCTCGCCGATGGCAGGCAGTTCTTCGCCCTCTTCCTCGGCGGTCAATGCACCGACGGACACGTTCGGCCCCTCCTCGCCGCGGACCGCATCAGACACGGTCGTCGTCCGCGTCGCCCGGCCCCACCCCAGCCCGACGATGCTCATCGTTGCGACGATAACCAACTGCACCGGAATGCCCATCGCCGAGAGGATCGTCACGATCGTCGCCGAGACGGTCATCACGACCACCGCCGCCGTCAGCGGCAACGCGGTGATGTCGTTCGCCATTGTCTCGAGGGTGCGTCGGGCAATGGTGAAGGCACCGATCGTCACCGCGAGGCCGGCCAACATGACCCCGGCGTTCATCGACAGGGCATCACTGCCCACAAGCGGCGCAATGGCATTGGCCACGTTCGAGGCGCCCGAACTGAAGGCCATGTAACAGCCGATCCCGACCACGACCGCTGACCCGACCAATTCCCGGCGATCGACGTTGTCGGCGAGGCCATACCGTGGCAGTCGTCCCGATCGGTCGGTGACCCACAGGTTCGTCTCGCGGCGTCCGATCGCCACCCACCGGTTCAATCTGGCATAGAAGTACCGCCCGATTACCGCCGAGCACCAAAAGGCCACCACTGGCGCGACGATCCACCAAGCGACGATTTCGCCCATGGTCGCCCATGCCAACGAATTCGTCGCCAAGCCGAGACCGGCGATCGACCCGACGGCCGTCATCGACGTCGAGGCAGGCACGCCGAAGACGTTCCCGACGAACAGCGCCAGGCCGATGAAGAACAACACGCCGATGCCCGTCTCGAGTGACATCACCGAGGACGTGACGATGTCTTCACCGAGCGTCTCGACGACGGCCGGCCCGATCAACCAGGCGCCAATAAAGAAACAAATCGACATCAAGCCGGCGGCGGCGACCTTCGACACGACACGCGCACCGACGGCCGGTCCAAAGGAGACGCCGGTGGTCGCGCCACCGATGTTGTATCCGACGAAAACGGCGACGAGCGCACCGGCAATGAGGAGCGATTCGACCACGACAACGGGTAAGTTGCGGGAGTGATAAAAGCGGTGTTACTCGCGATCGCGGCCGGGCATCCGACGAGCGAGGCGCCGTCTGACACCCCCAGCCGCTTGCCGGAGGCTGATCCGCCAGGGCGTGCGCTTGCCGACGATTTCGGTGTCTCCTGCAGCAATCGCCTCGAGCACGGCCGACAGCGAATCGTCCGGTGCATCGATGCGAGTCACCGCCTGTCCGATCATTTCGGTGATGTGTGCATCGCTGCCGGCCGTTTGGGGAAGGTCGTGTTCCTCGGCGAAACGACGCGCCCGTCGGTTGGATCGACCGGTCAACAACCGCGAGTTGTACACCTCGATAGCGTCCGCATGCGCAATGACGGGCTCGGGTTCGATTGCGGCGAGGACACCGCTGCGAGAGGCCTGAAAGGGATGGGGGACGACGACGATGCCGCCGGCGTCGTGAATCGCCTCGGCCGTCGCGGCGAAAGACTGCCCGGCTTGGAGCCGTTCGGTCACGCCCAATGCGATGACGTGGCCGGCTGCGGAGGAAACTTCCGTACCGGGAATAGCGAGAATCCCGTGTTCGGCAGCGGCCACTTGCAACCGCTCACATGCGGCGACACTATCGTGATCGGTGACGGCCAGTGCATCCAGCCCGATCGCCGCCGCTTGCGCCACTAGGAGCTCGACGGGATCGCGCCCATCGTGGGAGTGCTCGGTGTGCGCGTGGAGTTCGGCCGCCAGCACGCTCGGGCGTCGGCGGGTGCAGACCTTAACGGCCCCGGTCCACCCCCCTACATGGAAAGCCCTATGTCCGGACTCGGGATACCATCGCCCACATGCCACTCCCCGACGGGGACCGCACGCACATCGTCGACGAGCTCGGACGCAAGCCCACGACGCCTGAGGCGGCCCTCTTTGAAAACCTCTGGAGCGAACACTGCGCGTATCGCTCCTCGCGGCCGCTGCTTTCGGCCTTTGAGAGCGAGGGTGACCGCGTCGTGATCGGTCCCGGGGACGACGCCGCGGCGATCGATCTCGGTGACGATCTGGTTGCCGTTTTCGGGATCGAGAGCCACAACCATCCCTCGTACGTCGATCCGTATGACGGCGCCGCGACCGGCGTCGGGGGAATCGTCCGGGACGTTATGTCGATGGGGGCGTATCCGATCGGCCTCGTCGACAGCCTCTATTTCGGTCCGTTCGCGCGGGATCACAGCCGCTATCTCTTCGAGGGCGTCGTCGACGGCATCGCCGATTACGGCAATGCGATCGGCGTGCCGACAGTCGGGGGTAGCGTCGCGTTTCACGAGGGATACCGGGGCAATCCCCTCGTCAACGTCGGCTGTGTCGGCCTCACCGACGCGGATCGCCTCGTCACCGGCGCCGCCCAAGACGTTGGGAACACGCTGGTCCTCATCGGGAACGATACCGGCCGTGACGGCCTCGGTGGCGCGAGCTTCGCCAGCGAAGATCTCGATGAAGACGCCGAGGTGGAGGACCGCCCGGCCGTCCAGGTGGGCGATCCGTACGCCGAAAAGCGCCTGATCGAAGCGAACGAGGACCTCCTCGATGCCGAGGTTGTCGTCTCAGCGCGGGACCTCGGCGCGGCGGGCTTGGGTGGTGCCTCCTCCGAAATGGCGGCCCAGGGCGAGGTCGGTGCGCGGATCGACCTCGATGCCGTCCACCTTCGCGAACCCGGGATGACCGCGACCGAGATCCTCCTGGCCGAATCACAGGAACGCATGCTCTACGAGGTCGATCCCGACGATGTCGACGCGGTCCTCGCTATCGCCGATCGGTACGACCTCGGCGCGTCGGTTGTCGGCGAGGTGACCCCTGATCGGTTTGTCTGTACGTTCGACGGTGACACCGTCGTCGACCTCCCGGCGGCCTTCGTCGCCGACGGCGCTCCACCAGCCGAGCGTGCCGGGGCCACGACCGGCGAACCGATCGTAGACGAACCAGCGGTCGACCCCGATGCGGCCCTCGATACGGTCCTTTCCTCGCCAAATACGGTCAGTCGGCGATGGGTCTACCGACAGTACGACCACGAGGTGGGCGTTCGCACGGCCATGCGACCGGGTGATGATGCGGCTGTCTTGGCCATTCGAGAGAACGATACCGGCCTGGCCCTCGCCGCTGGTGGCGAACCCAACTGGACGACGGTCAGTCCGTATCGGGGGGCGGCGGCCATCGGGTTCGAAACCGCGACGAACCTCGCGGTCAAAGGGGCCGACCCGATCGCAGCCGTCGACTGCCTCAACGGAGGGAACCCGGAAACACCGGCCGTCTTCGGCGGCTTTCGGGCCATCGTGAACGGCCTCGCGTCGATGTGCGAGTCGTTGTCGGTCCCGGTCGTCGGTGGCAACGTTTCCCTGTATAACGACTCCGAATCGGGCCCCATCCCGCCGACGCCAACGGTGTTCATGCTCGGACGGAGTGAATCATACCGGCCCCCGACCCTCCAGGCAGTTCCCGAGGCGACCGTCCTACTCCTCGGTGACCCAATCCCCGAGGGGGATGACGCCCGATTGGGTGGCTCCGAACTGTACGCACAGTTCGACGGCGCGGGACGCTTTCCAGAACTGCCCGATGCCCCTCGAGAGCACATCGATACGCTCGTCGAGGTGGCCCATCACGAGTCCACCGTTGCCACCCATGACGTCGCGACTGGCGGGCTCGTGACGGCCCTCGCGGAGATGGTGACCGCCGAATCGGGGCTTGACATCGTAGTGGACACCGACGACCCACTCGGCGCGGCCTTTCACGAACGACCCGGCCGGGCGATCGTCCAAACGACCGCACCCGAGGCGATTCGCAACCTCGTCGGCGAAACGATGGCAGTCCACGAAATCGGCATAGGCACGAACGAGGCCCACCTGACGGCATCGTTCGGTGATGTCTCGATCGACCGCACGTACGAAACGATCGCGGACAAACGAGCGCTGTTCGAACACACCCTCGAGTAACGGCGAACTCGACCCGTTTCGCGAGGTTTACAGCCCGGAGGCGCAAACGATGTGATGGCAATCCATGGTCGCGAACGAATCAGACACGTATCTCCGAGCCGGCGATCCGCTTCCCCCCTTCGAACTGCCCGGCGTCGATGGCGAGCGTCACGCGCTGACCGACGTCGAGACGGACCTCGCCTTGGTCGTCTTCACCTGTAACCACTGCCCGTACGCAAAGGCGAAACATCCGCTGTTGAATCGTCTCAGCGAGGAGTACGACGAGGTGACCGTCATCGGCATCAATCCGAACGACGCCTTCGCCTACCCCGAAGACAGCTTCGCCGAAATGCAGGCTCGCGTCGAGGCCGGCGAAATCGCCTACGATCAGTACCTCAGAGACGAATCCCAAGACGTCGTGCGAGCCTACCAGGCCGTGTGCACGCCGGATCCGTTCCTTGCGGAGCGCGAGGACGGTCGGTTCGTTCTGCGCTATCAAGGCCGCCTAGACGATGCGCTCAATCCGGACGAAGAGGCGAGCGAGATATACATCGAACAGGCGATTCAGTCGCTTCTGGCCGGCGATACCGTCGATCTCGAGTGGGCCCCCTCTCGAGGCTGCTCGATCAAGTGGAAGGGCCAGTGAGGCCACGAAAGCGCGTGTGACGCGGTATCGTGGGCCGAATAAGCTTTATTGTCACTTCGTGAGAGTATTGCGCCAGACGAATGCGCGAAGCGAATCTCCATTTGGACGACGGGGATTTCGATCGGATGGGCATCGGCGAGCTCATCCGTCTCAGTCGCGACGCCGGGATTCGCGACCTCGAGGAGCTGTCGTGTGCGGGTGCCGGTGGCGTTGTCCAGGTCGAACTCGATGCGCGCCTTGACGAGGAGGAACTTGATGGCCTTTCATACGTCAATGAGTGGGACCACGTCGCCGATTTGCCGGACAAGCAGGTGTACATCATCTCGTTCACCGCCCCGAAATTGCCCGACAACCTCGAAAACCAGGCCGAGGAACTCGTCGGGACGTGTTCGCCCGATCTTACCGAGGATGGCAGCGATTTGACGCTCGTCGGTGAACAGAAGGCCATCGCCGAGACGGTCGATGAGTACCGCGATGCGGACGTCTCGCCGGAGTTGCGCACGCTCAGTAACTACGAAGGCCACGGTGATCCCCTCGATGACCTCACTGACCGTCAACGCGAGATCATCGACACCGCGCACGAAATGGGCTATTATGAGGTGCCCCGGCAGGTCTCGACCGACGATATCGCCGAGGCGGTCGGCGTCGATCCGTCAACCGTCACGGAACACCTCCAGCGCGCGGAGCGAAACCTTCTCGGCGAAGTGCTGTAGTCGCCGGTCGTCGAACGTTCGTTCTATTCCTCGTTGAGTATCACGTCGACAAGCGCTGGGACCGCATCGAAGGGCAATGCGACGGTGATTGCCCGTGTGGACGCTGCCCACGATTGATATGCCTCGATCGTCGGAAACGCCCGCACGTAAGGACAGTTGTACTGATATATGTCTTCGAGCGTTGGATCGTCCGGTGAATCCTCGAGGACTCCGTGATCGATACCGAATGAAAACACGGCGTCAATCGGCGAAACCGTCACGTCGCCTGCTGGCGTCGCCGTGGCCGTAATCTCAGTTCCGTCCGGAGAAACGGTCCGCACCGCGACCGATTGCTCGACCAACCCCGCCAACAATATCGCGTCGAAAAAGCAGGCAAAGTCGTATCGCTCGCCGTCCACCTCGCCCCAGTGTTCGCTCTCGGCGTCGGTGTGACACAGCGTATCGACCGTCACCGTGTCCGCGTCGAGATACGAGTTGATGACCTCGCCCCATTCCTCCAGCGTTTCGACCGATTCGGTTTCGGCGAAGCCCGCCAATCCGGTTTGCAATCGCGGCGGGAGCGGCTCGACTGTCGGCGGCGTTTCGGTCAGCAACTGGCCAGTATTGGCTGCTGTCGTGCTCGACCGATCGCGATTCGGCCCACAGCAGGAACAATCGTCTCTGTCCATACTCGTTCGAACGACCGTCAGCCTCCAGTCAGTTCATCCCACGATTGTGGGACGGTTTTTAGGAAGAGGCTCAATCTGCGGGCGATGCCGGCTCCTCCTCGCTCGCGTCCATCGTCGTGGAGACAGGCGTCGCGAGTTTCGCCCAAATCGCAAGCAAGGCCGGCAGGAGCACGACTGCCCCGAGGAAAGAGTAGCCGATCATGATGCCGGTAATGAGGCCGAACTGTTGCAGCGTGGGATTGATGGCGAAGACGAGAATGCCGAACCCCACGGCAGTCGTCGCTGCACTGCCGAGCAACGCGCCACCGGTTCCGCGGAGCGTCGTCCGAATCGCTGACGAGGTTCGATCAGTATCGACCAGTTCGCTTCGGAAGCGCTCGCTCACGTGAATGCTGTAATCGATCCCGATGCCGATGGTCAAACTTGCCGTGAGTGCGGTAACGACGTTCAGCGAATAGCCAAGCAGATCCATCGTGGCGATGATCCACGCGACGCCGAACGTCACCGGGATCATCGTGACGAGCCCGAGTGAGGCGCTACCGTGGACGACTCTAAACACGAGCATGAGCAAGCCGGCCACGACCAGCAACGTCACGAACAGGCTCACAACAACGGTGTCCACCAGCTCGTTCGCGATCAGGTGATTCACGACAGGATCACCCGTCGCGGTGACGCTGACGTCTTCACCCTCGAGGTGCGTCGCCAGGCTGCGAAGGTCTTCCGTCACGGCACCACGAGCGGCGCTGCCGTCGACCGATACCCGGACGCGCGCGGCGTCATAGCCGTTCGCGCTGGAATCGAGGACGGCCTGGGCTTCCTCGGGAGCGAGGTCGAACAGTCGATCGTAGATGGCCGCGATCTGCTCGTCGGGGAGCCCATCATCATCGGTATCGGCGTTCGTGAGCGTCTCACTGAACGCCGCCGAGCGTTCAGCAGCCGCCTCCAGGGCCGTGAGCGGTGACTGGGCGGCCGCTTGGCCATTGGCAAGCGTCACGACCGAGTCAGTCGATGCGGCTGCCTCGTGGAGTTGCTGCAATCGCTCAAGGACCGCAGGCTCGGTCACGTCGCCGGTGAGCAAGAGTTCACCAGTCGTCCCTTCTCGGAGATACTGCTCGTCCACCGTCGCATACGCGTCTTCGACGCGATACTCACCGGGGGCGAAGGGTTCGGGAAGCGATTCGGCCCACGCCGGGGGGTCGTCTGCAATGTTGCCGGATTGGTCAAAGGTGGTATCGACGCCGACGGCTGTTGCGGTGGCGCCGGCAGTGAGCACGACCGCGATGACGAGGACGATCACGGGGATCCGTGAGGACACCGACGCCAACGAGGAGAGTGCCCGACCGATTCCCCCGCTCGAGGTCCCGATAGCCCTCGTTGCATCCGTGCCTCCAAATCGTGCATCGAGGACGAGTTTGGCGGCGGGGACGAGGCCAACGAACACGACAAATGCGCCGACGATGCCGATCGCCGCCATGAGGCCGAGTTCACGGATGGGCTCCATCGGACTCGTCAAATTCGACATGAACCCGATGACGGTGGTCGTCGTGACCCAGACAAGGGCCAATCCCACGCCTGCCAAGGCCGTCGCCATCGAGCGTGTGGGGCCGCCAGTGCCCTCGTGGGCTCGTTCTCGATAGCGCATCACGACGTGTAGGCCGAAGTCGATCGCCATCCCGATGAGGAAGACCGGGATCGCAATGAGGATCGGATTGAAGGCGATTCCGAGCCACCCGAGCGCACCGAAGGTCCACAGCAACACGAGAACGATCCCGACGAGGCTGAGGAGGATGTCCCGGAGGTTCCGGTAGGCGAGGATCAAGATGCCCAACACGAACACCAAGGACAGCGGCCCGAGCAGCGTGAAGGTATCACTGGTCGATTGATTCATCTCCGCCGTCAACAGCCCTCGTCCGGCAACACGTATCGACAACTCGTGTTCGTCGGCCTCAGATCGAATGGCCTCCTGGGCGGTGACGATTTCGTCGGGCATCGCGTTTCCGGACAGTTCACTGGGGAGTTCCTGGGCAACGACCAGCATCGTCGAGTCTGTCTGCCGATCAGGGGCAAACGAGGCTGGGAGATACTGCAGAGCCGCCTCCGAACGGGGACCATCCAGAAGCTCCGCCACGGTCGTCTCGATCGCAGCCGGGGACAGGTCCCGAATGGTGCGAAGTTGCGTCTCGAGGTCGGGCGTGCCGTCGCCAGGCGCGTGCGCCATCGCGACGAGGTTGGCGAGCCCTCGGGTCGGCCGATCCTCGGTGAGCGTCGGGGCAACGTCGGGGTTGTTCCTGATGGCTTGCTGCAATTCGAGGGTCGAAACGAGGTTCTCCTTCGAGAGTGCATCTTCGGCGTCGACCACCAGCTGTGCATATGTGCGTTGCTCATCGACACCGCCGAAGCGATCCTCGATCTCCTCAAGGGCCGCTTCCTCATCCGAACCGATGCCGACATCACCGAACGTCGTCTCCGACTCGAGGAACATCGTCCCGGCCGCCACGGTCCCCACGAGGAGGAGGACGATCACGAGGAGGATCCGTGGATGGGACAGCGCCCGCTCAGCGGCGGTCTCGATGCGCATCATGGGTCTGCTCCAAAGGGTTCAATCGATCGTCTGTGACTGCTATTGTCGTGTTTCCAGGTGTGACTGGATATCGAAGCTGCATTGGGGTGTTACCTCGAATCGGTGTACCACCCCCCGACCCTCCGGCCTAATGCCCAGGATGCTGGCGGGGTTTATGACCCCGGGAAGTTCCGCCGTTGCTCACGACCGCAATCACCCGCAGCTATCGCGTCAGTTCCAAGCCCGAAAACACGGAAGTATGCGCGGTTATTCGCCGGTGAACTCCGGCTCTTCGTCGTTCATGAAGGCAGTGACACCCGCCATCAGATCGTCCGTGTTCATCAACTGGCCAAACGCCTGGGCTTCGAGTTCGAGGCCGCCCTCCACGTCATCCCGACCCACGTGCATCGCGCGTTTCGTATACGCCTGTGCGATCGGCGGCCCGCTGGCGATGTCGGCGGCGAAGTCGTCGATTCGCTCCTCGAAATCCTCGGCCGGAACGACATCGACGAGAAAGCCATACTCCGCCATCGTCTCCGGCTCGTACCGGTCGGCGGTGAAGATGATCTCCTTCGCCCGGCCGAGGCCGACGAGGTGTTGCAGTCGCTGCGTGCCACCCCAGCCCGGCAACAATCCGAGGTCGTGTTCGGGTTGGCCAAAGGTCGAGCGCTCACTGGCGATGCGAAAGTCTGCCGCCGTCGCCAGCTCCATGCCGCCGCCGAGGCAGTAGCCATCGATCGCCGCGATCGTCGGTGTATCGATTGCCTCGAGCGTGCCGAACACCCGCTGACCGAGGCGGGACAACTCGACGGCACCGATCGGGTCGGCGCCACTGCCGGCGAGACTCTGGACGTCAGCGCCGGCCGAGAACGCGCGATCGCCCGCGCCCTCGAGCACGATCGCCCGGGCCTCATCGTCCAATGCGGTGAGGGCATCTTCGAGCTCTTCGAGGACCGTCTCGCTGATCGAATTCATTCGCCCGGCACGATCGATCGTGACCGTCGCCACACCATCTTCATCCGGTCCAGACACGGCGAGCGCCTCGTAACTCGACTCGGGTTCCGCGTCCGCTTCGCCCGCCGTCACATCGAAGGTCCCCGCCTCGGCTGCCGCCTCCAGACGGTCACTTGGCCGATATCGCGGGTGGCCAGTCTCGTCGTACCGCTCGGTCAGGTGCTCGTACAAAGCCGCAAGCCCGTGTCCTTCGGCGAGGCGACTCGGCCCATCCGGGAAGCCCGCCCCGAGCATCATCGCATCGTCGATGTCGCCCAACGCGGCGACGTCTTCGGCGAGCAATTTGGCGACTTCGTTCGCCATCACCGCGAGCAGTCCGGCCGCGATCGAATCATCGACGGCGTCGGCATCGACCTCCACACCGCCATCGTCGTAATCGTAAAAGCCCTGATCGGTCTTCTTGCCCAGCTCCCCAGCGTCCACCTTCTCGGCCAACAACGGTGCCGGCTCGTATGCATCGCCGAGTTCGCCGTGAATGTACTCGAGCACGTCAACCGCGACATCGATGCCGACCTGATCGGCCAATTCGAACGTGCCCATCGGCAAGCCGAGCTCGAAGGTCGTCGTGGCATCAACCGCCTCGATCGTCGCTTCGCCCTCGTGGACGAGCCAGGCCGCCTCGTTCATGACCGGCACGAGGACGCGATTCACGATGAAGCCGGGGCTGTCTTTCCGCACCCGCACTGGGGTCTTGTCGAAGTCCTCCGCGAGCGCCTCGATCGTCTCGAGGGCCGCCTCGTCGGTATGATCGCCCGCAATCACCTCGACGAGGGGCATCCGAATCGGCGGGTTGAAGAAGTGCATCCCGCAGAATTGTGCCGGTCGATCGGTCGTCTCCGAGAGATCGGTGATGGAAATGCTCGAGGTGTTCGAAGCGATGATGGCCGCCGGTGGGGCGTGCTCGTCGACGGTGGCGAATACGTCTTCCTTGATGTCAAAACGCTCCGGCACAGCTTCGATCACCACGTCGGCATCGCTCACCGCCTCCCCGAGATCGACGATCGGTTCGATGGACGCCAACGCCGACTCGGCCGCCTCCTCGGTAATTTGATCCTTCTCCGCGAGTTTGTTCAAACTCCACTCGATCTGGTCATAGCCCTCCTTGACGAGATCCTCCTCGATGTCGCGCAACCGCACCTCATAGCCGGCCAGGGCCGCCACTTCGGCGATGCCATGGCCCATCGTCCCGGCCCCGAGGACCGCGATCGTGTCGATATCGTCGATATCCATACACAATCCTCCGATCAGCCCGCCATTGAACGTTGTTGTTTGGTTGGCGGTCGCGATCGACCCGGATCGTCCGACCCGCACCACAGCGTCGAATTCCCACCGGCGAGGAAGACCTAAAAGCCCGCCGGCGGTAGCTCCGCCATGGACTTCGCGCTCACGGACGAGCAACGCGCCCTCAAAGACGAGGTCGGGCGCTTCGCCGAGAACGAAATCGACCCCGTAGCAAGCGAATACGACGAAGCCGAGGCCTATCCCGAGGAGGTCATGGACGCCGCCGCGGAGATGGGCTTGACCGGCGCGCACATCCCAATCGAATATGGCGGGGCGGGCTACTCGGTCTTCGAGGTAGCCCTCATTATCGAAGAGCTGTTCGCCCACGATCCTGGCATCGCGTTGAGCGTTACGAGTGCCGCCTTCGGGGCCGACGCTATCATGGAATTCGGCACCGAGGAGCAACAGGAACGCTTCCTCCGCCCGATCGCTGAAGGCGACGCAGTCATGGGAACGGCCGTCTCCGAACCCGATGTCGGCTCTGACGTCTCGGCCGTGTCTACGACTGCGGAAAAGGACGGTGACGAGTGGATCATCAACGGCAACAAGATGTGGATCACCAACGGCAGCGTCGGCGACTTCTTCGT
>CAZOFG010000031.1:0-12232 GCA_964579125.1 uncultured Halobacteriales archaeon
CCGTTGCATCTTCTGGCGCTGGCGCGATGAGAGCGCCTGTCCGTAGGCGTCCTTGTCCTGCCAGCTGATGTTCGTCGACATGCCCTCGTCGTGCATCAGCTTCGTTCGAGGCGCCCCAACGCGGCTCTTTTGGGCCTTTTCGGCCGAATCGAATGCGCGCCACTCGGGGCCGGGGTCGATGGAGTCTTCCTCGACGACGAGGCCACAATCCGTACAGACGGTTTCGCCACGGGCCTCGTCGGTGATGAGGTGGCCGCCACATTCCGGGCAGGTCAACTCGTCCTCAGATGCCTCTTCGACCGCGGATTCGTCCTCGCGTTCGGTGGTGCGGGTGTGTTCGTTGGACATGAGGGGGGTGGGGACCGACGAAAAGCTAACCGATTGGCTCGCAGCGGCGTTTTGTTGGCTATGAAACGACTTAAATACTTCGCCGGATGTATCAGGGCTGTTTTGAGGGGCCCCTGAACCGAAACCCTCAGGCCCTCGCCCCGGGCATGGCGTGACATGAGCGGCGAGGAGATCGATGCCGAGACGGTCGCGCACGTCGCCGAGTTGGCCCGCATCGACCTCGATGAGTCGGAGTATGAGGCCTTCGAGGCGGAGTTCGCGGAGATCCTCGAGTGGTTCGGCGCGCTCGATGCGGTGCCGGCGTACGAGGGCGAGGCCGACTTCGAGAACGTCCTCCGACCGGACGATGTGGAAGAGGGGCTGAGCCAGGCCGAAGCCCTCCGGAACGCGGCGGCGCGTGAAGACGGCTACTTCACCGGGCCACCAGTCGGATGACGTCGGACGCCTACATCACCGAGGAACGCATCGAGCCCACCGGTGAGGGACCGCTGTCCGATGCGTCGGTCGCGGTCAAGGACAACATCTCGACGGCGGGCGTTCGCACCACCTGCGGCTCGAAGATGCTCGCCGAGTACGAACCGCCGTATGACGCGACCGTGGTCGAGCGGATTCGCACGGCCGGCGGGGAAATCGCCGGCAAAACGAACATGGACGAGTTCGGTATGGGTACGACGACGGAGAGTTCGTATTTCGGTCCCACGGACAATCCCGCCGCGCCGGGGCACGTCCCGGGTGGCTCCTCCGGCGGGAGTGCGGCAGCCGTCGCAGCCGGTGACGTGCCGTATGCCCTCGGCTCCGATACCGGTGGCTCGGTGCGCTGTCCGGCGGCGTTTTGCGGTGTCGTGGGGTTGAAGCCGACCTACGGGTTGGTCAGCCGCTATGGCTTGGTCGCGTATGCGAACAGCCTCGAACAGATCGGCCCGCTGGCGCCGGATGTCCACACCGTCGCGGAGTTGCTCGAAGTCATTGCTGGTCCGGACGAGCGCGACGCGACGACCGCCGACGCGCCCGACTCGCCGACATACACAGACGCCGTTACCGGTGCCGTGGAGGACCTGACCGTCGGCGTCCCGACCGGTTTCCTCGCCGGACTCGATGAGGGCGTCGAACGGGGATTTGCTGCCGCACGAGAAACGCTCGAAAGCGAGGGGGCGACGGTTGTCGACCTCGAACTCGATGGGCTGGAATCGGCCGTGCAGGCGTACTACGTCATCGCGATGGGTGAGGCCTCCTCGAATCTGGCGCGCTTCGATGGCGTTCGGTATGGGTATCGTGGTGACGAAGAAGGCGACTGGAACGAGGTGTTCGCCGCCCGGCGTGCGGCGGGCTTCGGTCGCGAGGTCAAACGGCGCATTCTGCTGGGTACGTTCGCCCTCTCGGCGGGCTATCAGGATCGCTATTACAAACAGGCTCAACATGCCCGACGCCACGTGGCGGCGGGCTTCGACGCCGCCTTCGAGGAGGTGGACGTGTTGTTGGCCCCGACGATGCCGGTCGAGCCGTTCGAACTCGGCGATGTCGTCGACGACCCACTGGCGCAGTATCGCGCCGATGCCAACACGGTGCCGGTCAACCTGGCCAACCTGCCGGCGGTCTCGGTGCCGACGGAGGCACCGCACGGGCTGCCCGTCGGCGTGCAGCTGATCGGACCCGCCTTCGGCGAGCGAACGGTGCTGCGCGCCGCAAGTGCCCTCGCGTGAACTACTGATACGCGAGGCTCATGACCCACTGCGAGAACTCGTCGGAGGTCGCATCGACCGATTCGTCCCCGATGAAGGGCGAGAGCTGGTCGCCGGCCATCAACAGCGAAAAGTCGAGTTCGCGCGCAGTCGGACGCAAAAAGTAGGTTCGATGCCCCTCGTAGACGGTTTCGTAGCGATCGATGAGCTCGTGCTCGATGAGGGTGTCGACGATGCGACTGCCCTTGCGCGAGCTCACATCGAGGGCCTTCCAGAATTCGCTTTGGTGGATGCCGCCCTTCTCACGGATCAACTCGAGGCCGGCGCGTTCGTCCTCGGAGAGTGCCTGTTCGCGCTGGGAGAGACTCGACGATGACATGATGAGGCTGCCGGGCGCCCCGCTCCGGCGTTGCCAAAGCGACGGGGGCCAGCCGGCTTAAATGTGCCCTTCCGGGACGACCTCCTCGAAGGCCGTCTCGCAGGGCGGACCCGGCGCATGGCGCATCGAGAGTTCGTGTTCGTCGGCAGTCGCGACCGTGACGGTCGTCGCCGAGACGGTCCCGTGGTCGTCGCCGTGGCGACACAGTTCCGGCTCGTGACTGGCCAACATGGCCTCGGCGCGATCGCGCCACGCCTCGGGGGCCTCGTCGGACGCGACGGTCATGTCGTCACGGACGGCCCGAACCCGCTCGGCGTGGCCATCGAGGCCGCCGTTGTCCAGGACGTGGACGCCCCTTTCGAGTTCGTGTCCGTCGAGCGTGCCGTTCCAGGTGACGAAAAACGCCTCCGACGGATCGGCGATGAGGAGGTAAAAGCCCGCATACGTGTGATCACCGAGCAAGGCCGCCAGATAGGTACGGGCCTCGTCGCTCGTGTCGCTCGTGAGGAGGTCCCGCACGAGCAAGCCCCGCGAGCGTTCGCCCTCCGGTCCATCGGGCCGATTCGCGATCGCGATCACGAGACCGTGTTCGTTGACGCCGAGCCAGGTCCCGCCGGCATCGTGATCTTGTGGCGCGAGAACGAGGGGATCCGCACACAGCAGTCGCGGCCCCTCGGCCTCGCGGTCGTATCGCTCGTCACGATTCGCGGCGAGAACGATCGGCACCTCGTCGAATGCCTGCCAGGCGAAGAGGACGCTACACACTGATGATGGCTATCGCCCCGAGCGATAGTTAAACTTCGTGACTCGAGGTCTTCGCGTCGAGGCGCTCGAGGATGCTCGGGCGCCCGGAGACGGTGAGTTCGATCGTCTCCGGCCCGTATGTTGTATCCTCGACGATAGCGCGTTCGTGGGCCTCTGCGACGACCGACATCGCTTCGGATGACTGTGGGAAGCGGATGGTTCGGCGATCGGTTGGGAGGCGGTCTAGGAGTGCATGCTGTAACGCTTCGATGCCGCGTCCCTGGCGGGCGCTGATCGGGACGGTCTCGAGATCGAGCGCACGGGTGTGCTCGAGGCGATCGGTGACCGTGGATTGGCCGACTGCGTCGATCTTGTTGAGGGCGACGAGGATGGCCTCGCGCTCGACCCCTTGGCGCTTGAGCACGTCGAGGGAGGTTTCGAGTTTCGTTTCGTACGTCGCGCTCGAATCGGTGGCGTCAGTCACGAGGATGACCACATCGGACGCGGCCGCCGCCGAGAGCGTCTCGCTAAAGCTGGCGACGAGGTTGTGGGGTAACTCCTGAACGTAACCGACCGTGTCAGTACACAACACCGGTCGGCCATCGATCGTCGCGCGGCGCGTGGTGGTCTCGAGGGTTTTGAACAGTCGATCCTCGATGGCGGCGACCGGGTCCGTATCGGGGTGGTACTCGATATCGGAGGGATCGGCCAAATCGTCCGCGAGGCGGTGTAAGAGGGTCGACTTGCCGGCGTTGGTGTAGCCGGCGAGCGTGAGCAGATCGAAGCCGTCCTCGCGTTGTCGCGCTCGTAGGTGGGCTCCCGGTTCGGGCAGGTCGTCGAGTTCGCGTTTGAGGCGATCGATGCGATCGCGCATATCGTATCGTGGCGAGCCCTTCTCGGTCATTCGAGTGAGGCGGTTTTCGTCGGCTTCGGCCTCGTACCGAGCGAGGTCGTACTCGAGGGTGGCGAGTTCGACCTGAAGGGTCGCACGGCGGTTGCCGGCTTGCCGGGCGAAGATATCGAGGACGAGGCGGTGACGGTCGAAGAGGCGGACCTCCTCGGGGAGCCTCTCGGCGATGGATCGATGCTGGCCGGGGGTGAGGTCGGCGTCGATGGCGACGAGGTCGACCGCCGTCGCTTCGGTGTGTTGGGCGAGTTCGTCGAGCTTGCCAGCACCGAGTTCGGTGCCGGGATCGGTTGGGCGAGTTTGGCTGAACCGGTCGATGACGTCGTAGCCGGCCGCCTCGGCGAGTGCGGCGATTTCGTCGGTGTCGACGGGTGCTTCGTCGGCGCGTGCGGCGACGATCGCCCGACCCTGGGTGCCTGTTGTATCGCGTGTCATGGGTGTGGATGTGGGGTGGCTGGTTGGGAAATCGATACACGCGAAGCTCATTGGATACGGACACGGGTGGCCAGCGACTCGGTGTCGACGACTCGATCTACTCAGCCACGGGGCAGCCACCCGCGGACTAGCAAGAAGTGGTCTCCATCGGCCGTATATTGGATCCGCAAACGGTGACAAAAAGCGTTGCGGTGGTCCAAGATCGAACCTACAGTTTGTCCTCGGTATCCTCGGCGAGTTCTTTCATGCGCTTGCCGATGCGCCCGGCGTTGGAGAATTCGTCCTCGCTGATCGCGCTCGCGAGGGCGTTACCTAACACGAATACGGCGTGTTTGTGCTCGCTTTTGGACTTATGGATGTCGTCCGGGGTTACATCGAGTTCCTCGTACTCCTCGAAAAGCGTCGGATCGACATCGGCGCGATCGTGAAAGTATTCCATAATCGTGACCATCTGCTCGTGCAACTCCAGTAACTCGTCTTTGTGCATCGTGTCAATCGCTACGTGACTGTCAGGGGATAAGAATTACTCCGGCGATGGCCGGTGGACTCTCGTGGCTCAATCCTCGGCGTAGCCAGCGAGGTCACCCTCTCGCGGGAACCACGCGAGGTCGTGTTCGGCGGTAAGGTGAATCGAGACCGGCTCGTCGAGGTCGACCTCGTCCGAGTGGTTGTGCAGTGCTTCCACCGTTTCCCCACTTTCAAGTTCGATTCGATAGAGGATCGACGGGCCGAGATAGCGCCGATAGCTAACGATGCCGTCTGCGCGATCCGCCGGGGCGCCGAGGGCCGCGATATCGTCCGGACGAAGCAACACATCGATCGCCGAGCCCTCGTACGCCGCGGTGAGGCCGTTGATCTGTTCGAGCGGGATCGGCCCGATGGGCGTGTCGACGACGTCGCCGGCCACCTCACCGGGGATAAAGCTGGCATGCCCGAGGAAGTCCGCGACGAAGCGCGATCGCGGCTGCTCGAAGACCGTCGCGGGGTGGCCGACCTGTTCGAGGCGGCCGTCGGCCATGATGGCGACGCGATCGGCGATTGACATCGCCTCCTCCTGATCGTGGGTGACCGACACCGCCGTGACGCCGGCCGCTTTGAGGATCCGCCTGACCTCCTCTCGCATCCGGACGCGCTGGGCCTCATCGAGGTTCGAAAAGGGTTCATCGAGCAACAACACCGAGGGCTCGGGGGCGAGTGAGCGCGCCAGCGCGATGCGTTGGCGTTGGCCGCCGGAGAGTTCGTCCGGTGGAGCCTCCCCCTGATCGGCGAGATCCACCAACTCGAGGAGGTCGTCGACGCGGGCGGTACGCTCCTCGCGGGGCCAGTCGTTGATGCCGTACGCGACGTTCTCGCGGGCGGTCAAATGCGGAAACAAAGCGAAGTCCTGAAAGACGAGGCCGATGTCGCGGTCTTCGGGGGCGACGTGGGTGTGTTGGCCGGCGAGATCTTCGCCATCGAGGACGATGCGACCGGCATCGAGGCGTTCGAGGCCGGCGATACAGCGCAAGAGTGTCGTCTTTCCACAACCGGAGGGGCCGAGTAACGTGACTAATTCGCCATCGTGGACCGACAGCGAGAGCGCCTCTACGGCACACTCGGCGCCGAAGTTCTTCGTCACCCCCTCGAGGTCGAGGACGACATCGTCACCGACAGCGTCCGCTTCACGCGGCGCGACACTCGGTGGACGCACGTCACCGGCCATAGGATGCTTCAATCGAGGCTAGGGGCATGCGAGACTTTAGGAGTTCCTAAAAATACGGCCCCGCTCACGCGAGATCCATCCCGGGGGCGCTCACGCGAACCGCATCGGCCGTTTCCTCGAGTTCGATGTCGACATCGAATGCGCGAATGGCCTCGGCGTTCGTCCGCATGTGCTCAGTGACGCGGGGGGCCGTGTAGGTGCCGCCAGCGATGGCGACGGGGAGCATGAGTTGGTCGGCGAGGTGTTCATCGACGGCGCCGGTTCCGTCGTGAAACGCGAGAAATCCATCAGCGGCGCTTCCACCGACCATTTCGGCAAGCGTGCCCGGCTCACCCAGGGCGTCGAAGCCGACGGTCGTGTGTTCGTACTCGGCGGTGAGACAGATGGCCGAGCCGGTGCTGTCACTGTCGACCGAAGCAACGGTCGCGTCGTCGATCGTGAACCCCTCGGATTCGAGGGTGTCCGCGAGGCCATCGCGCTGACGTTCGGCGACGTCTTGGTCGGCGAGATCAGTGGAGGCCTTCGAGTCCACCGTGAGGCGCTCGAGCTCACCCCGTTCGGTGCGTTCGATTGGACTGGGATCCGCTGGTTCGAGATGAAGGCTGGCGTGGCCACCGCCTTTCGGATAGAAGCCGGTCCGTGCAAGCGTGCCCTCGACGTCGAAGCCCGCGTCCTGCAACCCCGCGAGTCGAATCCCCTCGTAATACGCCCAGGTCGGCGACCATTTGACGTCGGTTCCCCCGATCAGTGTGAGCGACACCTCGTCTCGAGCGACCGGCGATACCGGGGCGATGATCTCGAAGACCAGGGGGATGGAGGCGGCCGTCTCGATGTCGTGTTCCATCGAGCCGGAGGGCATGGTTCGGGGCTGGTATTCGACGCGCTCGGACTCGGAGTAACATCCGGAGACGAAGCCAGAGGTGAACCGCGAGAGCGCGCGGATGCCGGCGATGTGTTGGGGCTTGAGTCCGGGCGTCTCGCGATTGCCACGGACGTTCTCGATGACGACGTCGACATCGGTCAAGACGGACAATGAGAGGGCCGTTCTGACGACTTGACCGCCGCCGTCTTGCCCGTCGATCTCGACGCGATCCATGGGGAAGAGGAACGAAGAGCGCCTGGTAACGCTTTCGAAGCGGGTGGGTTAGCGCGGTTGCTGGCTCTCGACAAAGAGCACGATCAAGGCGACGGCGAGGACGCCCTGGATGAGTTTGTCGACGAGGCCGAGGGTGTCATGGGGCATCCCCTCGAAGGCCCACACGCCGATGAGCACGGACAGCCCGATCGCACCGACGAGATAGAGTACGGGCTCGAACGCCGGACTGAGAAAGAGGATGACGCCGACGAGGAGGATGGCCCCGATCGCCAGGAGCATGGTGTCACCCTCGGTGACCCCGAGGTAGCCGTGAACGACGATCGACGCGATGGCGAGGGCGAGCATCGTCCGTTGGACGTCAGGAGGTGCGTGCTCCTTCAGACCCCAAGCCATAGTGGCACGTCACGACCCGGGCAGTTAGCGATTCTGCTTCGGAGACGCACACAACGTTGACCTCGTGACGGTGGCACCCTAGATACACAGTTCGGGTGATGAGAAGCGAGATGTTGCATGGGTTCGACGCCATCAATGCCGCGGTAGCGCATCAGCGAGCGGAACCAGCCGTGAGCAATATTCGCTGGGTGATGGACGTGCGAGCCTGGGCGGTGACACCCAGTCAGGTCACTCGCGCTTCGTCAGCGACCACACCTGGGCCCGATGGTCAGCGTTGAGTGGCTCGTCCGTGTAATTCCCGGTAACCGTCCAATCCTCGAATGGCGAGAGGGTCGCGAGCCACTCGAGTTGCTCGTACGGCAACAGGGTCGCTTCGCCGGTGAAGCTGAACAGTTGCTCCCCGTTCGGTCTGATGGCCTCCTTCTCGGATCGATATGCCTGCGTGACCGGATTCGTGAGGCTCGTACGAGTACGATAGGCGACGTTCTCCCCGCGGAAGGTAATCGGTCGTTCCTGCCACTCGCCCCACGTCTCGGCGATGTACTCGAAATCGGGGACGAACGTATCGAACACGAACGTCCCGCCCGGTGCGAGGACGTCATGCACTGACTCGAGGAGGGCCCGACGATCGGTCGGCTCGGTCAGTTCCTGAATCGCATTGAACGGACACGTCACGAGGGCGTACTCGCGATCGGCGCTGATATCGGTCATGTCGCCTTGCCAGACGGTGGGGTTCAGATCGCGGTCCGCAGCCTGTTCTCGCAGGTAGGCAAGCGATGCCGCTGACAGATCGAGTCCATCAATATCGATACCTGCCTCGAGGAGGTCGAGGTAGATGCGGCCGGTGCCGCAGCCGAGTTCGAGGACGGGCCCGTCGGCGGCCTGTGCTCGGTCGCGATAGTAGTCGACGTCGTCGCGATCGGCGACGCGAAAAACGGTGTCCATGAAGGCAGCGCGCACCTCGTCCGACATATTCCGCGCTTACCGAGTATTGATATAATCTCCCTGGTTTGCCATGGTCGAGAGGGCCGGGTGGAATGCAGGCCGAGTACCGATAGCCCTCGATAGCGAACGTGGCCCGGGAGTGCTCCTGTTCGTCTACACCAGTAATGCGGCCGACTTCGACGAGTGGCTCTGCCACGAGGCTGATCGCTGTCTACGCGGACTCGTCCCATCGCGCTTGGAGCGAATCGGTTTTCCCACCCCGTCCCGAGGCCGTCACCAATGCGAGACGTCGCGTGCATTGCCACATCGATGACCGATTTCGGCGACCGGGAGGAGTGGGTGATCGACCTCGCCCTCGAAGCGAGCGAGGGCTGTCTCGATGGCGTCCCGTTGGGACCGAGCGACCTCGACCACGTCTATTTGGCCAACATGGCCAGCGGCGAGTTCGAAGGCCAATCCGGCGTCGTCAACGCGGTCACGGATCAGCTTGGGGCGACTGGCGCCTATGCCACCCGCATCGACCAGACGAGCGCGAGCGGCGGTGCGGGGATTCTGGCGGGCTATCAATCGATCGCGAGTGGCACGAGCGAGGCCACCCTCGTCGTCGGTGCAGAGAAGATGACCCATCGCTCGACCGCCGACGCGACAGACATCATCGCATCGCTGACGCATCCGATGGAGTACAAACACGGGGTGACGCTTCCGAGTTTTGCCGGCCTGACCGCGCGTCGGTATCTGGATCTGTATGATGCGCCGCGGGAGGCGCTGGCACGGGTGGCCGTGAAGAATCACGCACACGGCGTCGATAATCCACACGCACAGTTTCGAACGGAGATCGACCTCGAGACGGTCCTCGAGTCACCGATGGTGGCCGATCCGTTGCGATTGTACGATTTCTGTCCGATCACGGATGGCGGGGCGGCGGCGCTGTTCGTGCCGCGGGAGCGCGCGGAAGCGCTCGTCGATGACTATACGGTGGTGAGCGGTGTCGGCGGGGCGACCGATACGCACGTCGTCGCCGAGCGCGAGGAACCGAGTCATTTGGGGGCCGTGGCGGACAGTGCCGAGGTGGCCTTCGAGCGAGCTGGGGTGGAGCGTGAGACTGTCGACGTGGCCGAAGTCCACGACATGTTCACGATCCTCGAGGTGCTACAGTTGGAAGCGATCGGCTTCTTCGAGGCGGGGACGGGCTGGGAGGCGGTCGAGCAGGGGATCACCTATCGCGATGGCTCGCTGCCGGTCAATCCCTCCGGTGGCCTCAAATCGAAGGGCCATCCTCTCGGCGCGACCGGCGTGGCCCAACTCGAAGAGATCCATCGCCAGCTCATCGGCGACGCGGGCCCTCGACAAGTGGCCGATCCCGAAGTGGGCCTCGCGTGCACCGTCGGCGGGTTTGGCAACTGCGTGACGACGACGCTGTTGGAGGTGGGCGCATGAGTCTCGACGTGGGTGTGTGTCCGAACGGGCACGCGAGTGCGTCGCCAGGGCGGCGCTGTCGCGAGTGTGGCGCGGCGTTCGAGCGGACCGTCGATGTCAGTGACGCAATTGGCGAGGTGGTCTCCTGGACGGTCGCCCACGCGACACCGCCGGGGGTGCGCTCGCCGAACCCCCTCGCCTTCGTTGCGTTCGAGGTCGAGGAGACGACGGTCACGATACTGGGTGGAGTGACGACAGAGGACGTCGGCATCGGCGATGCGGTCGAACCGGTGTACGTGGACGAATTGCGCGATCCCGAGGCGGGAATTCGCCAGCCTGACAGCCAAGCGTGGGATGGCTATCGGTTTCGGCCACTCGAGGAGTGAGATGCGAGGAGGGGGTCATCGCAAGGGATTTTCCTGCCAAAGGCTGGGTTCCACATGATGGAACGCCATTCGGTCCCCCGACGCGCGTTTCTTGCGACCCTCCCCGCGACGGCGATCGCCGGCTGTCTCGGCGACGATGGTGATGACGAATCATCGCCTGACTTCGATGGCTGGCGGTCTGCCCAGGACTTCGACCGCGACGTCCCGACACTCGACCTCCCGGCGACGGCTCCGACGCAGGATCCCCCCGTCGAGACGATCGTCGAGGGACTGGAGATTCCGTGGGATCTCAGCTTTGCCCCGGATGGCACGCTGTATCTGACCGAACGGACCGGCCGGCTGAGTCGGATCGTCGACGGCGAACGCGAGGTGGTTCTCGAACCCGAGAACGTCGTCCAAACGGAGACCAGCGCCGACGATTGGTGGGTTGACGGGGCGGAAGCCGGCGTGCTCGGCGTGGCTGTCTCACCGACCTCGGAGTTTCTGTTCGTCTATTACACGGCTAACGTCACGGGTGTCATCCGGAATCGGATCGTTCGCTACGATCGCACGGCGGCGAATATGCAGGCAACGATGGAGGTCATCGTCGACGATATCCCGACGGCCGACCAAGTCGGTGACCCGCTCGTGCACAATGGCGGTCGATTGACCTTCGGCCCAGAGGGCTACCTCTGGGCGACGGTGGGTGACGCGAATCAGCCCGAAGGCGCTCGCGATCCCAGTACGTTGAACGGTAAGCTGCTCCGACTGACAGAGGATGGCGAAGGCGCGCCCGGGAATCCCGATCATGGTGGCGATGAGCGCGTGTACACGGGCGGGCACCGCAACCCGCAGGGGGTGACCTGGCTCAGTGACGACTGGGCGGTGGTGACCGAACACGGCCCGACCATGCGCGATGAGGTCTCGATGGTGTATCCCGGTGGTGAGTATGGCTGGAATCAGGTGCGCGGACGACCGGCGGACGACCTGTACGACGCCTACGCCGACCACCCCGACGTGGTCCCACCGCTGATCCACAAATTCGGCCAGACGTGGGCGCCCTCCGGCGCGACGATGTACACCGGTGAGGCCGTCCCCAGTTGGCACAACCGCCTGTTGGTGGGCGGGCTCTCCGGCCAGTGCGTGTTCGTCGTAACGCTTCTTTCGTCGGCTGATGCCTTCCCCGGCGGCGGTGAGCGTTTTTCGGCTGACTGGTTGGACGACGCCTACGATGCGGTCGTGCATCGCGCGCTGGAGGACGAAATCGGTCGAATCAGACTGGTTGAAGCGGGCCCGGACGGTGAGCTGTATGCCATTACCTCGAATTGGGACGCTCGGGCAGTGGATCCGTTTCCCCGCGAAACCGACGATCGGTTAGTGCGCATCGGACCGGCCTAATCGGTTTTCGCGGGGTCTATGGGACCTGCGGTGTGAGGCCGATATATGAAGCGTCGGGTGGTGACGAGCCTGTACGCTGGGGCGCTGTTCGTGCTGCTCGGCGCGATCGCGAGGGCGAGCGGGCAGCCGTTTATCTTTCCGTGCCTCGGCCCGACGGCGTTCGTCCTCGCCTTCGAGTGGTCGCACGATCGCCGCCAGACGTACGAGGTCGTGACGAGTCACCTCCTCGGCGGGGTGCTCGGACTGGCGGCGTGGACGCTGTTGGCCAGCGGCGTGACGATTACTGCGACACCGGAGGCCTTTTCGATGGCCGGGCTGCGCCTGGCGGCGAGTGCGACGCTGTCGATCGTCGCGACGACGTGGGCGATGCTCGCGACGGACGCGATTCACCCGCCGGCGTGTGCGACGACGCTGATCGTCTCGCT
>CAZOFG010000032.1:0-11965 GCA_964579125.1 uncultured Halobacteriales archaeon
GCTTTGCGGAGTACGCCCGCAACCAGTTGCCCTTCGGTGTCACCCAGATCGGCCCTGCCTACCGGAACGAAATCAGCCCACGGCGATCGATCATCCGGGTCAGGGAGATGGCCCAGGCCGAACTCGAGTTGTTCTACGATCCCGATCGCCACGAGCCACCCCTCGCGGAAGTCGAGGATATCACCCTCCGGTTGTATCCGATCGCCGAACAGGAAGGGGCGGACGGCCCGCGAGAGATCACCGTCAATGAGGCCAGCGAGGCGAATCTCTTCGACAACGAGTGGATCCTCTACTACCTCGCCCGTGCACAGACGTGGTTCGTCGACCTCGGACTCGATCCCGATCGGTTGCGGTTTCGCCAGCACCTTCCGGGCGAGCGCTCACATTACGCGCGGGATTGCTGGGACGCCGAGGCCCACCTCGTCGGCGACTGGATCGAACTCGCTGGCTTCGCCGATCGTGGCACGTACGATCTCTCGAAACATCACGAGCACGGCGATGACCGCTACACGGTGTTTCGGTCCTACGATGAGCCACGCCGATACGAAACCGAAACCGTCGATCCCGAAATGTCGGTATTGGGTCCCGAATTCGGCGATCGAGCCACCGCCATCGCCGCGGCGCTCGAGGCGCGCGTCGAGGCCGAGCCCGAAGCATTCCGGGGCGCGGACAGTGTGCAGGTGACGGTCGAGGGGGAGACCTACGACGTCCCGATCGAGGCAACCGGCTTCGGTGTCGAGGAAGTCACTGAAGCGGGCGAACACGTGATGCCGTCGGTCGTCGAGCCCTCGTTCGGATTGGACCGCGCGGTGTACGCGGTTCTCGAGCATCGATATCGAGAAGACGAACTCGAGGGTGAACCCCGTCAATACCTCGCATTGCCACCCCACGTGGCACCGGTGTTGGCGGGCGTATTTCCCCTCATGCGCCGAGACGGGATGCCCAGTCGGGCGGAGGAGATTCGGGATTCGTTGGCCGCGGCTGGCTTGACCGTCGTCTACGACGAGACGGGTAACATCGGACGACGGTATCGGCGACAAGACGAAATCGGGACGCCGTTTTGTGTCACGATCGACCACCAAACCCTCGAGGACGACACCGTCACGCTCCGCGAGCGCGACACCACCGAACAGATTCGCCTGCCTGTTGCGGATCTCGAGGCCACGTTGACCGCACTTCGGGACCAACGGACGACCTTCGAGGCGTTACAGGAGTCGGCCTGAGCGGCCAGCCACACGAACGGTTTAACCGATAACACCGCCTATACAGCGGTATCATGGGCTCCGGGGTGCGTCCGGTCGACGCGGTCGATCACAGCCTCCTCGAACCGGACAGCCTGGAGTACCGGGCCTACCAGTTCGACATCGCCCAGCGGGCCGCGCGCGAGCACACGCTCGTGAGCCTGCCGACCGGCCTCGGCAAGACGACGATCAGCCTCTTGGTGACTGCCGAACGCCTCGATACCCTGGATGGGCGATCCCTCCTGCTTGCCCCGACCAAGCCACTCGTCGCCCAACACGCCCAGTTTTATCGCGAGACGTTGGCGATCCCTGACGAAGCGATCGTTACGTACACCGGCGAGACCCGTCCTGACGACCGCGCCGAGTTATGGGCCGATGCGAAGGTGATCGTCGCGACCCCGCAAGTCGTCGAAAACGACCTCATCGGCGAGCGCATCGACCTCGCAGACGTCGTGCACCTGACGATCGACGAATGCCATCGTACGAGCGGGAACTACCCGTATGGTTTTATCGCCCAGCGCTATCACGAGCAAGCCGAACAGCCCCTCGTGACGGGCATGAGCGCCTCACCTGGCGAAGACCGCGAGGAGATCCTTTCCGTCTGTGAGCGCCTCGGACTTACCGCGATCGAAGTGCGGACGCCGGATGACGAGCAACTCGCCCCGTATACCCACGAAACCGACCTCGAGTGGCTCGAGATCGAGCTGCCCGAAGAGATCGAGGCGATGCGTGATCGGCTGCGGGCGGTCACCGAAAGTCGCCTCGAAGAACTCGCCGACCTCGGCGTCGCGGAGACGACAGCCCCGGATTGCTCCCAACAGGACCTCGAAGCGATGCGCGCCCGGCTGCAGGAACGCCTCGAAGCGGGCGATCAAGAGGCCTACCAGGGCCTGTCCTATCACGCTGAGGTGATGAAGCTGCGTCGAGCGCTTACGATCGTCGAAACCCAAAGCGTCGAGGCGCTACGTCGATATTTCGAACGCCGCCTCGAAGCGTCTCGCTCCTCCGGCGCCTCGAAGGCCGACCAACGCTTCGTCTCCGATCCCCGAGTGCGAGAGGCAATGGAGCTAGCGCGCGAGTACGACGCCCTCCACCCGAAATTCCGTCGTGCCCGGATCGAGATCGCGAAGACGCTCGGCGTCGAGGACGGCTCACGCGTGCTCGTCTTTACCGAATCCCGTGATACCGCCGAGCAGCTGACGGCCTTCCTCGGCGAGCACTTCGTCACGGATCGCTTCGTCGGCCAACGCGATCGCGACGGCAGCGACGGGATGAGCCAAGCCGAACAAACCGAGACCGTCGAGCGGTTTCGCGAAGGCGATATTGAGGTCTTGGTGTCCACCTCGGTCGCCGAGGAGGGGCTTGACATCCCCGAGGTCGATCTGGTCCTCTTCTTCGAGCCGGTGCCGACGGCCATCCGGTCGATCCAGCGCAAGGGCCGCACCGGCCGCCAAAGCGCCGGTCGGGTGATCGTTCTCGTCGCGACGGACACCCGTGACGAAGCGTACTTCTGGATGTCCAAACGGCGCGAGGAACGAATGGCCGAGGAATTGCAAACCCTCGCCGCCGTTGCAAAGGAGCTCGAAGACGCACTCCGGGCCGAGGGCGACGTCCAGGCCCGGGCCGCGGCCGCCGAACGCCGGGATTCGGATCAGCCGTCGCTGGCCTCCTTCGAGACGCCGGCTGCGGCATCGGAACCCGACACCGCTCCCACGCCGAACGGGAATTCGACCGACGATCGCGCCACGATCATCGTCGACCAACGCGAACTCGAGGCTGACATCGGCCGCGAGCTGTCCGGCGATGACGAGGTCGCCATCGAGCTCGAGACGCTCGCCGTGGCCGATTACGTGGTCAGCGATCGCGTCGCGATCGAACGCAAAACGGTCGAGGACTTCCTCGACAGCCTCCTCGGTGGCGATCGCGATCTGTTCGACCAGGTTGGTCGGTTGGCGCGTGCCTACGAGCGACCGGTCGTCATTATCGAAGGTGAGGGGCTCTACGAACGGCGCAACGTCGAGCCGGCGGCGATCCGGGGGGCCGTCGCGAGCCTGATCGCGGATTTCGGTGCGAGCGTGCTCCAGACGCGTGATGCAAGCGACACCCGCGAACTGGTGCGCCGGCTCGCGATCCGCGAGCAACGCGAGGGGGGTCGCTCCGCGAGCGCTCACGGGGAGAAACGCGCACGAACGCTCACCGAACAGCAGGAATACGTCGTCTCCTCGATCGCCGAGGTTGGCCCCGTGACGGCCCGGACGCTGCTGGAAGCCTTCGGATCGGTCGAAGCGGTCATCACCGCGAGTGAGGAAGCCCTGACCGATGTCGAGGGGGTCGGCGAGGTGACCGCCGACCGCATTCGCTCAGTCGCCAGCGCGGCCTACGAGCCCGACTGATCGTCCTGCGGACCGTCAAGCGCGCGTAAGGCCTCGATGGCGGCCGTCGCTGCCTCTAGATGCTCCTTGCGGGTGCGCGGATCGTTCGCGCTCGCGGCGGCTGCGGCGGCCTCCGAGAGGGCGGTTTCGAGATGCGCCCGCGGCGTCGCGGCCTCGGTCGTCGAGGGCTGGTTCGTACTGGTCTGGAGCGCCTCAGCATCGGTTCCCTCGCCGTCGGTCGCACCGGGTACCGGCTGTCCGGCGTCGGGGCTGCTCGCCGGGGGAGCCTCCCCGCCGGCGACGACCTGGCGTTCGCAACTCGCACAAAACAACTCGCCGTCATCCTCGAAGAGCGGGTCGCCACACTCCGGACAGTGCCGGTCGGTCATCCGGGCGCCCTGCAACAACAAGTCGCTCATCTCCTTGGCTGATTGACGATCCGCTTCGTCCTCGGCGTACTTCTCGCGGAGGCGTTCACGCTCTGCCTCCTTGTCGAATCCGTCGCTCATTGCTCGCTACGGGCGTGTATGGGATGTTCGATAATATCTCTTGTCACCGCCGGACGCGCGGAGACGAAGCGCTTAACCGGCTTTCCTCGGCGTCTAGAGGCATGACCAAAGTCAGCATCGTCGGTGCCGCCGGTACGGTTGGCGCTGCCACGGCATTCGCAGTGGCAGTGCGAGATGTCGTCGACGAACTCGTCCTCGTCGACCTCCCGGAGCAAGAGGACACCACCGTCGGTCAGGCCGCCGACGTCAATCACGGCTCCGCCTACGCGTCGAATACCCGGATTCGACAGGGCACCTATGCCGACACGGCCGGCTCCGACGTGGTCGTAATCACGGCCGGAATCCCCCGGCAACCAGGGCAAACCCGCCTCGATCTCGCAGGCGACAACGCCCCCATCATCGAGGATATCGGCGATTCGCTGGCCGAACACACCGACGACTTCGTCTCGATTACGACCTCGAATCCGGTCGATCTCTTGAATTGCCACCTCTACGAAGTCGGCGACCGCGACCGAAGGCAGGTCATCGGCTTCGGCGGCCGGCTTGACTCAGCGCGGTTTCGCTACGTCCTCGCCGATCGCTTCGACGTGCCGGTCAAAAACGTGGAGGCTTCGATCCTCGGCGAACACGGCGACGCGCAGGTGCCGGTCTTCTCGAAGGTGCGTATTGACGGTCGTGATCCCACCTTTTCGGAACCCGAACGCGAGGAAATCCTCGCCGATTTGCAAACGAGCGCAATGAACGTCATCGAGCGTAAAGGAGCCACCGAGTGGGGGCCGGCCCAGGGCGTGGCCCACATGGTCGAGGCGATCCTGCGCGATACCGGCGCCGTACTGCCCGGCTCGGTCAGACTCGATGGCGAGTACGGCTACGATGATGTCGCGATGGGCGTACCCATCAAACTGGGACGTGAGGGGGTCCAATCAGTCATCGAGTGGGAGCTCACCGACTTCGAACGCGACCAGCTCGATGAGGCTGCCACGAAACTCTCTGGGCAGTACGAGGAACTCGCCTAGCGGGGCGATCACACCGAATGCCGTCTGGGCGGGAGGTGCTCGGTCGCCTCAGGGGATGAGTTGATTCCCGTCGTCATCGTAGATCGTGATCGCGTCGACCGGGCAGGCTCGGGCAGCAAATTTCGCGTCGAGTTCCTCATCAGGGGGAACCTCCCGAACGAACAGGTCGGGGGCGTCCTCCGTGCCGTCGACAAGCACCGCCTTGCCGGCCGTCTCGTCGCGCTCGAAGCCCTCCCACTCAGCGACGCACTGAAACATGCCGATACAGGTATCGCGATCGAACTCGACGCGCATCGGTCATGCTTGGCACCCCCATCCATTGAGACCTGCGGTGTGGCTCCGGTTCGTTTAACCCGCTTGCCGGCCCAGACGGTCAGTAATGGATGTTGACGCGGTGCCGGGCGTGCCTGAGCCAGCCCTCCAGCAGCTGCGGGCCGACGGCATCGAAGAGCTCTATCCCCCACAAGCGGAGGCCGTCGAAGCGGGCGTCACCTCGGGAGCGAACCTCGTCGCGAGCGTCCCGACCGCCTCCGGCAAAACCCTCATCGGGGCGTTCGCGTTGCTCTCACAGGTCGCCAACGGCGGGCGGGGCCTGTACATCGTCCCATTGCGGGCCCTGGCCAGCGAAAAACGCGACCGGCTCGCCGCCTTCGAAGAGTGTCTCGATCTGTCGATCGCCGTCGCGACCGGCGATCTCGACAGCGAGGATCGCTGGCTCGCGGACGCCGACATCGTCGTCGCTACCAGCGAGAAGGTCGACTCCCTGATTCGCAACGACGCGCGCTGGATCGATGATATCGACTGCGTCGTCGCGGACGAGATCCACCTCATCGGTGACGCCGACCGGGGGCCGACCCTTGAGGTGACCCTCGCGAAGCTGCGTTCGGTCAATCCGGAGCTGCAGGTGGTGGCACTCTCAGCGACGATTGCGAACCCCGAGGCCGTCGCCGAATGGCTCGATGCGACCCTGTTGGAAACCGATTGGCGGCCCGTTGAACTGCGCCGCGGAGTGCACTACGGCAACGCCGTCCACTTCGAAGACGGCGAGCAACGCTCGTTGCCGATCGAGGGCCATCAACGCCAGACGGCCGCGATCGTGGCGGATACCCTCGCCGATGACGGCTCGACCCTCGTCTTCGTGAGTTCCCGCCGGCGCGCCGAGGCCAGCGCCGACCGGTTGGGCGACACCGTCGATCCGTTCCTTGCGAGCGACCGGCGTCGGGCCCTTGCCGAAATCGCCGATGAGGTGCGCGATACGAACGACACCGAGACCGCCAGCGATCTCGCCGCGGCCGTCGAACGCGGGGCCGCCTTTCATCACGCCGGGCTGGCCCCCGAGCAACGCAACCTCGTCGAAGCGGCCTTTCGGGACGGCCACCTCGGCGCAGTCGTCGCAACGCCGACACTCGCCGCTGGCGTCAATACGCCCAGTCGCCGCGTCGTCGTCCGTGACTGGCGCCGGTACGACGCCACCGTCGGAGGGATGCGCCCCCTCTCGACGCTTGAGGTCCACCAGATGATGGGTCGAGCCGGCCGACCGGGGCGTGATCCACACGGTGAGGCCCTGCTGGTCGCGAGTTCACACGACGAACTCGACGAACTCTTCGCGCGGTATATCGACGCCGACCCGGAACCGATCGATTCCAAACTGGCGAGTGAGCCGGCCCTCCGCACCCACGTCAACGCCGCCGTTGCCACGGATTTCGCCCGGGATCGACCCGCCCTCTCGACGTTCCTCGCCGGCACGTTTTATGCGAGCCAACGCGATCGGAACGATCGACTGGCGGATGTCGTCGACCAGGTGTTGGCCTTCCTCGAACGCGAAGGGTTGCTCGATCGCGACGAGGACGCACTGACGCCGACCGACCTCGGCCGGGTCGTCGCGCAAGTGTATCTCGATCCACTCAGCGCGGCGATCGTCGTCGACGGTCTCGAGGTGAGCGACGGCGATCCGTCCGACCTCGGCTTGTACCACCTCATCGCGCGGACGCCGGATATGTACGAATTGTACCTGCGAAGCGGCGATCGCGAACGCTACGAGGAGCTCCTGGGTCGGCATGGCTCGGAGTTGCTCGGTGAGGCCCCCCATCCGGCCGACGAGGGGCCCTACGAGGACTGGCTCGCCGCGTTGAAGACGGCGAAGATGCTCGCCGACTGGGCTGACGAGCTGTCCGAAGCCGACCTCACCGACCGGTATCGGATCGGTCCGGGGGACCTTCGCGCCAAGGTCGACACCGCGGAATGGCTGCTCTCGGCCACCGAACGCATCGCCGAAGCGGTCGCCCCTGAGACGGTGCCGTCGGTCCGTCGGGCTCGCAAACGCGTCGAACACGGTATCCGCCCTGAGCTCATCGAGCTCTGTCGGGTTCGCGGCGTCGGGCGTGTCCGCGCACGGCGGCTGTACGAAGCGGGTATCGAGACACCCGGTGAGCTTCGCAGCGCGGATGAGCGTCTCGTGTTGGCCGCCCTCGAGGGGCGTCGGAAAACGGCCGAGCGCATCCTCGCCGCTGCCGGTCGAGAGGAAGTCGATCTCAGCGGCGTCGAACCGGACGAAACGGTCGGGAGCGATGATCACCAAGCGACACGGCCTGCGGAACGGCAGGCGAACTTGGAGGACTTTTGAGATGGAGCTTCGCTGTGGCGACCTTCCTGGGGAGGCCCCCGCCGACCACCTGTCGTTTCTCCGGACGGTGGCGGACCGAACGGGCGCGACCGTCCAGGGATTTGACGCCCGGTACGTCGTCGGCCCTGCCCACCTCAAGCAAGCGCGGATCCTCATGGACCGAGCCATCGAACGTGGCGAAGCCATCGCTGACGATCGTGCGATGGAGCTGCTTTTGTATGCCGCTGGGCGTCGACAGATCAACCGGGCCCTGGAGCTTGGCTTGAAGGATTCTCCCCATCCAGTCGTCCTTTTCGCCGACGGCGGCGACGAGACAGCCGCCGCCGAATTGCTGGCGGATCGGCTCGAACAGCGACACCCATGTGATGGTTCACTCGCCGATCGCGAACGCGTGTGCTCGTTTTTCGAGATCGACGATCGCGAGGTGGCGACTGGCGCGGCACTCACCGACCTCGTGCTCGAACGCGTGGCCCTGCTCGCGATCAACCGGTGAGGAGCCTGTCCAATACCGCAATCCTCCCGGTGGCAATCTCAACCCACCACGGCGTTCATTGCGGTCGATCCCATAGCGTGTCCTAATGGACACAGTCGAGGACGAGATTGCCGGTCCCTCACGTAAGCTTGAGGCCGTCATGATCTTCGATGGGGAGTGCCCGTTCTGTTCGGCCGCAGCCACGGCATTGCGTCGGCTCGACACCGTCGGTGTCGTCCCCTGGGAAGACGAGGCTGCGCAGTCGTTTCTCGACGCGCAATTCGGCGAGGTGCCGTTTCTCCTCGCACTCGTCGATCCGGCCGAGGACACCATCTACCTCGGCCGAACCGCTGCCCGTGAACTTTGTGAGCGCGCCGGGCTTCCGGAAATCGTCGGGTCCCTCGTCCGGGATAACTACGAGACAGTCGCCGATGCCGTCCAGCGAACGGCGACCTCGGAAGCGACGCTCGATCGCTACCACGGGACGGTATCCATCTCGGAGCCGGCTACCGACCACCTCGAGTCCCTCTTCGGACAAGCAACGGGCGCCATCCCCGGCGAGCAATGACCCCGGACAACCAAGCTGCGAGCGGCTTCAATGGTTCGTCAAGAAACGGTAGGCTCAACCCAGGCGATCGGCATGATACGGGCATGACCGCTGACACCCCATCAAGTGAGTCGTCCGCCACCCCGCGACGACTCACCCGGCGCCGCGTGAGTCTCGCCGTTGCCACCGCGGCCGTCGGGTCACTGGCGGGGTGTGTCGATGGCATCCTCGATGGTGGTGGGAATAATCAAAGCAACAACCTGGAGGAGCTCACTGGTGTATCGGTTCGTATCGACGCCGTCGAGGATGTTAGCCTCAATCTCTCCGGCTTTGGGATGACCCTTCAGTTACTGATCGAGAACGACTCCGGGGTCGACCTTCCGGAGGCGGAGCTCGCCCTTGACGTCTCGGTTGCCGAGGCAACGATCGCAGAACCGGAGACACCGGTCCCGGCAATCCCGAACGGCGGGGCACACACCGTCCCGATCGAGATCGAGATCGGCTTATTCGATGTCGGCGACGCCGTTCGCTCAGCCGTCCAGTCGGGGAGCTTCGATGTCACCGCCGCCGGAGAATTACGGACTGAGGAGCAGGTCGTCCCATTCGAAACGTCCTATACCGTCACATAATCCGGGGTGACGCCGTTCACATATCACCATACGGCGCGAGGATTTTTTGGCTCCAGTTCGTATTCTTCCCGTGCTCGATTATTACGATCGTTTGCTGGCTGCGATCGCTCTTGTGGGGGCACCGCCTTAGGGATATTCAGCGAGATCGCCCTTGAGGTTGGCGTGGCGGCTGGCGTCGCCGCGCCATTTGTCTACGAAGGGCTCTTTCGAATCCACCAAGCCCACCTGCACGAACCTACCAACAAGGAGCTGCGAGCGTCTGGGGGATCGCACTCATCGTCGCTGCCATCTTGTTCCTCGTGTAACGACGGGAGCTGGGAGCTGTCCCGTACCCAATCAGTGGGGCCTTGTACCCTGCGGCCGTACTGAAACTCACAATGCCAACCGCCCCGCCGGTGACGGTAGACGACGGGAACGTCCCGGCAGTCGGGCTCGGGACCCTCAATGCGACCGGTGAAGTCTGCCGCAATGCGATCGAACACGCGATCGACGTGGGGTATCGTCACATCGATACCGCCCAGATGTACGACAACGAGGCTGCTGTCGGGGAGGCGATCGCCGCCTCCTCGGTCGATCGGGATGAGCTGTTCATCACGACGAAAATCCACCCTCGAAACGCCCGCCCCGAAGACGTGCACGAGTCGGTCGCCGAGAGCCTTGAGCGACTTCGCCTCGATCGCGTCGACCTGTTACTGTTGCACTGGCCCAATCCGGTCGTCGACCTCGAGTCGACTGTCGAGGCGATGAACGAGCTGTATGACGAGGGCAAAACCCGCCACCTCGGTGTGAGTAACTTCAGTGTCAGCCGATTGGATCGGGCACGCGAGCTGTCTGACGCCCCGATTCTCGTCGATCAGGTGCTGTTTCATCCGTTCTATCCCCAACGGGACCTCCTCCGATATTGCCAGCGCAATGGCGTCATTCTCACGGGCTATAGCCCGCTCAACCAGGGCCTGGTGCTCTCTGATCCCCTGATGCAACAGATCGGCGAACAGTACGGCAAAACGCCGGCCCAAGTGGCCCTCCGTTGGGCTGTTCAACACGAGAACGTCGTGACGATCCCGAAATCGACGACGCCGGCACACATCGAGGAGAACATCGATATCTTCGACTTCTCGCTCTCCAAATCCGAAGTGGCTCGAATCACTCGACCATCGTATCTCAAGACCGGTCGGGGCTTTCTCCGGATGACCGCGCAGGGAATCCGACAACGAATCGGCCGATAGCCCTCGCCAATTGCATACCGAAGGGTGACCGGTAGCCAAACGGCTATAGGCCCCTGGTTGCAGACCTCAGCCATGAGCTTCGATATCGAGCGCTATCTAAACATTCGAAGCGCATACGGCGCGAGCGTTGGGCCGGATGGCGACCGCGTGGCATTTTTGCTCAATACGACCGGCGTAGCGCAGGCGTGGAGTCTCGAGGAACCGGGGGAGTGGCCCACCCAGCATACGTTTTTCGAGGATCGGGTGACGTTCGTCGATTATTCGCCGACTCGGGCGGAATTCGTCGTCGGCTCTGACACCGGCGGGAACGAACGCGTCCAGTTCTTCCGCGTCGATCCGGACGACGGAACGATCGAAAACCTCACCCAGACCCCTTCGGCGAAACATCGATGGGGCGGGTTCGATGCGGCGGGCGATCGCTTTACCTTCACGAGTAACCGGCGCGATGAGGCGGTCTTCGATCTCTACGTGCAGGATCGCGATGAAACGGGCGATGACGCAACCCTCGTCTACGAGGGTGATGGGTGGCTCTCGCCGGTCGAATGGCATCCCGAGGACGAATCGATTTTGCTCCATAAGGCGCGCTCGAGCTTCGATCACGAGGTCTTACTGTACGATCGTGACGACGGCCAGGTGAATCAACTCACAGCGCACCCAGACGAGAATCGCTACGCCAGTCCAACGTTCGCGCCGGACGGTGAGACGATCTACCTCGTCTCCGATGAAGATGCCGACACCCTCTCGCTGTGTCAGCTCGATCCTGCCGACGGCTCGCTCACCACGATCGAGGATGGCGGCGATTGGAACGTGACGAACGTGGCCATCGATCACGACAGCGGTGCGATCGTCTATGCCCGAAACGTGGACGGCTATACGGAGCTGACGACCGGGCACCTGAGGGATGGTGAACTCACGGTCGAAGCCACGCCTGAGTTGTGCGAGGGCGTCGCTGGTGGCGTTTCATTCTTTCCCGAGGGCGAGCGCTTCGCGATCACCGCGCATGGCCGGCGAAATAATCCGAACGTCTACGTCGTCGATCGGGCCAGTGGGACGACTGAACGCTGGACAGCAGCACCCACAGCTGGGATTCCACGCGCGTCGTTTATCGTGCCGGAGCTGATCCACTTTGAGAGCTTCGACGGCCGTGAGATCCCAGCGTTGTTCTCGGTTCCTCCAAAGGCCGACGCGGGGGACACTCCCGTCATCGTCGACATCCACGGTGGGCCCGAGAGCCAACGTCGTCCCGGCTTTTCGACGGTACAACAGTACTTCCTTGGCCAGGGCTACGCGATCTTCGAGCCGAACGTCCGGGGCTCGACGGGCTACGGAC
>CAZOFG010000033.1:0-10469 GCA_964579125.1 uncultured Halobacteriales archaeon
CGTCGAGGGTAACCATGTGTGGGATCATCGGCTACATCGGCGAGCGAGAGGCCGGACCGATCATTCACGAGGGATTGGCGAACCTTGAGTATCGCGGCTACGATTCCGCCGGCATTGCCCTGGTGAATGGCGGGTTGAGCGTCCAAAAGCGCGAAGGCCGCGTCGGCGACCTCGCCGTGCCGGATATCGAGGGAGCAACCCTCGGCCTCGGACACACGCGCTGGAGTACGCACGGCCCGCCGACGGACGCGAACGCCCACCCACACACCGATTGTGATGAACGGATCGCGGTCGTCCATAACGGCATTATCGAGAATCACGCCGAACTCCGAGCCGAACTCGACGAGCACACGTTTCGCAGCGAGACCGACACCGAGGTGATTCCCCATCTGCTGGAGGACGAACTCGCTGAGGGCTATGCCTTGCCGGAGGCGCTCACGCGCGTGGTTGACCGGCTCGAAGGAAGCTACGCGGTGGCGGCAGTGTGCGAAGCGTTCGATGGGCTTGTGGCGACGCGTTCTGGGAGTCCGCTCGTGCTCGGGCGAGCGGAGCACGGCAACTTCCTCGCGAGCGACGTGCCGGCGTTTCTCGAGCACACGCGCGAAGTGTCCTACGTCGAGGACGGCGACGTGGCGACGATCACCAGGGACGGCTTCGCGGTGGTCCGCGATGGCGAGCAGCTCGATCCCAAGTTCGAAACCGTCGAGTGGGATGCCGAATCCGCGGAGAAGGGCGGCTACGACCACTACATGCGCAAGGAGATCCACGAACAGCCACAGTCACTCCGTCAAACGTTGGCCGGCCGTGTCGATCGGGACCGTGGCCGGCCCGATCTCGAGGTGTCGTTTCCGGAGGGCTATCTCGACTCGCTCGAAGAGGTCCAGTTCGTCGCGGCGGGCACCTCGAATTACGCGGCCCGGTACGGTGCGCGGTTGGTGGAGGACCTGGCTGACGTGCGCACGACCACCCACATCGCGAGCGAGTATGCGTTTGGTGGCGGCCGCGATCCCTGGCGCACCCTCGTGATCGCTGTCACCCAAAGTGGCGAAACGGCCGACACGATGGGGGCGATTCGCCACGCCGAGGCCGCCGGCGCGCGCACCCTGGCCGTGACGAACGTCATCGGGAGTTCGGTCACGCGAGAAACCGACGAGACCGTCTATATCAAGGCCGGCCCGGAGATCGGCGTCGCCGCGACGAAGACCTTTGCCTCACAGGTGACGACGCTGGCCCTGTTGGCCGTGGAGATGGGCCTCGAGCGTGAGACAGTCGAAAGTTCGCGAGCGCGATCGGTGCTGGCGAATCTTGAGGATCTGCCAGGTGCCGTGCAACAAGTGCTGGATCGAGAAGACGACGTACAAGCGCTCGCCGACGAGCACCTCGGTGCGGATGCGTTCTTCTTCGTCGGCCGGGAACTCGGGTACCCGGTTGCGCTCGAGGGCGCGCTCAAGCTCAAAGAGATCGCATACGTGCACGCCGAGGGGTTCGCCGCGGGCGAATTGAAACACGGCACCCTCGCGTTGGTGACGGACAACACCCCCGTGTTGTCGGTCCTCACCCACGGCGCCAAGCCGGAATCCACCCTGCATAACATCGCCGAGGCGCAAACGCGCGGCGCACCGGCCATTGGCGTCGTGGATGGGTCAGTTGACTCGAGCGCCCTCGATGTGGCCCTCCCGATGCCCGACCTCGGCGTGGCCTCACCGATCGTCGCGAACGTCTACTTCCAACTGTTTGCCTATCACGTGGCCAACGAGCTCGGACAGTCGATCGACAAGCCGCGCAATCTGGCGAAGAGCGTGACCGTACAGTAACTGGCCTCCTCGACGGCCCCGGGTGCCATGCGCAGAAACGACCATTGTATATCGGGATTATTTTTGGCTATCATTATGAATCGCCGCTATCCATGCATCGGCGCAGATATCTCATGGCAGCGGCCGCTTCCGTCGGTGCCCTTGCTGGCTGTCTCGGCGGTGGCGGCGACGACGGGGGCGACGAAGAAACGCCAGCGGATAATGGCCAAAACGGTGATGGGTCGTGTCCGCCGGCCGACCTGACGGCGGCGGAATCGATACTCCCCCGCCCGGATGCGGTATCGGTCTTGACGACCACGACCTCCGAAGGTGGCTATCTAGCGACTGTCGATGGCGAGCAATACGAGGTCGATACGGCACGTGGCTTCTATGAGGACGACAATGGCGCGGTGTACCGGGTGACAGTCCAGCTCTGGCCGGACGACGTGGAACCGGACGCTGACGGCAATGTCGGGACCGCGTTTCTGACTTGGCCCGAATCCCTGCAGTTGAGGATGGGGATGCAGGGCCAAGACCGCCAAGTTGTCCTCGAGGTTCAGGGTGAACAGGACGTGGCCGAACAGTCCACCGTCGAAATGCTGTACGACGAGACCGGGTGTTTCGGAGAAGACGAGTTGCTCGGGACTTCGTGGGAGTGACGAACAGGACGGTTGCGGTCAGTAGGTGAGGTACGCAGGCTACCATCGAGGGGGTAACGAGCATCTTCTCCGGAATCCGAGAGTCATTAGTTATCCACCAACTCGAGTAACCAATCCTCGAGTGAAACCGCTATGTCCGCGACCCGGTCAACGTAGGAGCGAGCGAGAGACACGACTAGCACGCCGATCGCACCGGCGAGCACGCCGCCGGCGATATCGATGGGGAAATGCAAGCCCGTGTAGATGCGTGCAACGCCGAGGAGGACGGCGACGAGCAGGGCGATCGCGCTGAATCGTCGAAAGCCGGTGTAGATGGCCCCGAAGGCGAAGCCGAAGATCGCCGCCGCGTGATTGCTCGGAAAGGCGTTTTCTGGCTCGTTTTCGAGGAGGACCTCATAGCCCTGGAGATGTGGTGGGTCGTGGGCATAGAGTTCGCCCAGGCCGTACGATGCGATGATCGCGAGGAGCGTTGCGAGGAAGAGGACGACGGCTGGGCGTTTCCAGCGGGCGAGCCAGAGGCCGATGAGGGCGAGGGGGATAACGTAGATGAGATAGACGGCCGCGACCTCCATGATCCCATCGAGGATCGGATTGCCGGTGACCGACTGGATCCACTCGAACACAGATATGGGCGCGTTCGGCGGGTGGGGACAAAAACCGCGGCGGTCGGGCGTCGCTTGGTGGCGAGAGGATTATTCCTCGCGCTCCGGTGGCTCAGGCGGTTCGAAGATCGCGATGAGGGTTTGGTAGGTCTGGGTTTCGGCGATGTCGCTCGCGCTTGCGTTCGAGCGTGTGCCTAAGGCGGCGAGAATAGCGAGGACGAAGTGCATCATTGCGGTGGTTCGGGTGAGTCGGCCGGTGACCGCCGTGAGTGCGAGGCTCGCGGCGATGAGGGCGAGGAGGCACAGGCTCGCGTAGGAGATCGGTCGGTGGCGGAACGTCGTGATTAGTGCACGAGCCGCCTGGGTGACGGTCGCCGAGGAGACTCCTGGCGTTACCGTCGCGATGGTTCGATCGAGGACGGCGATAACGGGCCCGACGCTGTAGGTCTCTCTGAGGTCGATGACGATCACCTCGGGCTCCGGCTCGGCGGTCAGCCAGCGATAGAGGAACGAATGGCGGGTGGCCTGCGCGAACCAGTGGGATAGGCGAGTGACCACGGCCGAGGGTGTGGCTGTGGCGAGGAGGGAGTGGATCGCTCCAGTGATGCTCTTGATCACGCTGGCGACTCGTGACTGGCGGGTATATCGGGTGAGGATTGACCGGCCGCGGGCGGACTCCGTACTTGTGCGCGAGGCAGTCCAGGCCTTGGTGAGGGTTGAAAGTTGGCGATTGAATCGTCTTGCAATTCGAGAACCGTAAAGCAGCCCTTGGAGTCGATCGACCATCTCCTCGAGAACAGCGAAGGTGACGGAGTCTTCAATTAACCGTCGCACCGTGAATCGGACCATGCTCATTCGGTGATCGCGATCAACTCAGCCTCGATGATAATGTGGCCGAGATTGAGGACGATTGTGTCACCCTCCTTGATTTCCTGGCCATGAAAGCGTAGGGTGGATTCCGTATCGCGCGTATGGAGCTCGACTGTGAGATCGATATCGAGGTTCGTTGGATGTTCACGGAGGAAGATATCGCCGTCGTCGCTTTCGAGGATGACCTCAGCTGGAGAGGTAGACTTCTCAACGATTTCCGCGAAAGTTTCGTCGGCGATCGTTTCCGTCATGCCCTCTTGAATGCTGTCGGCGCGTTCGGGGGGAACGTTTTCGAGTTGAAGGTGGACTTGGGTCGTTCCAGGCTCACCCGGTTCGGTAATAGTGTTGCGCTCGACAATGGTCGTATTCAGGCTGTATCCATCGGTTTCGAAGGGAACGGCGGCTCCGATCTGGAGGGGAATTGATCCGTAGTGAGCGGTTCCACCCCGTTGGTGGGACGCAAGGGTGAAGCCAATGAGGGCGGTCCAATCGCCGGCATCGCTGGGATAGAGTTGGAGGGATTCGATCGTCGCGATCGATTCCTCGTTGATGGTGTACGTATCGCCAGTATCGAGTTCCTCGGCGACGGCTGCGGGAACGGTCGTCGAGGTGAAGACCTGTGTTTCCACGGTTTGGAGTGTCTCTCCGCTTTCCTGGAGTTGGCGAACGACGCCCGTGGCCGTATACTCGGGTGTCTCGATGGTCAGTTCTTGCCCAGCGCGAAAGACCTCGCCGCCGAATTCGAACTGGTAGCGATCCTCACCGATTTCGATGCGTTGGCCTCGCACCTCACCCCTGATGATCACATGGCCGTCCTCGCCGGGGCCGTAGTGCACGTCGGTCACGGTGAAGTTATCCGGTGAAGCCTCGAGTTCCATCGTGTCGCCGACCTCGAGGTTCTCGATGACGTGACTGGGTTGCTCGCCGAGATCGACGGTGGCGTAGCGAACGTCCTCTTCACCGATCGTCGACGTTGAGAGGACGAAGGTGGCGCCAGCCACGACGACCGCGAGAAACAGGAGGACGACGAGCACGTCGATGACGTTCACGAGGCCGAACAGCCGACCTTCGTCATCGATAATATCCATTTCGAACCCCCGGATGCATTGGTTCCATCCGGTTGGGGAACTGGTATATAAGTTGCTTTCCCGAGCGTGACCGTCTTCGTGTTCGCAAAGTGGTGAAACCGTTCGATTTGGGTGTCACACCCGAACGAAACGATAAAGGACGCTGCCTTTGCGTGCCTATGGTAATGGCGCCCGATGAGCGGGTGGATGAGGCGACCCGCTCGTTTTTGGATACACATCCCGAGGCCGAAGGGGCACTTCGCGAAGTAGTGGAGCGTGATGCCGAGGGTGAGTCGTGGACGTTTGAGGAAGTGCCCCTCGACTCCGGGCGGTTCGGGACGCTCGTCTCCGAGGGTGTGGTTGAGAAGACCGACGATGGCGGCTATCGCCTGGCCGATCGGGCGGCGGTGGAGCGTGCCCTGACTGGGGAGGAACCTACCGCAACGTCGTCAGATACCGAGTCAGCAGGGCGGGACGTCTCGGTGTCCGTTGATCGATCGAAATTCCTTGCCCTTCTCGGTGCGGTGGCAGTGATCGTCATTGCCAGAGCGCTTGAGTATGGCTCGGTCTTTCAATACGGGCGAGTGATCTCGCCGGCAAACGATCCGTACTACTTTCGGTATTGGCAGCGGCGATTGATCGAATTATCGGCGAATCCAACCGATCTGTCGGCGGTCATGGAGATCCCTGCGGGGGCGGCCGCCCGTCCGATGACGCATGCGGCGAACTGGTGGTTCACGGCGTTGCTCGGGGGCTCGGCCTCGGCGGCCGATACCGTCGCGGCCTGGTTACCCATCCTCGCCAGCGTGGCCCTCGGGTTGGTGTTGTATCGGGTCGCGGTAACGCTGACGGCTGATGTCAGGATCGGGGTGGCGACCGTCCTAGCGTTCGCGCTCATTCCCGTGCACGCGGGCTATACCGCGCTTGGCTTCTTCGATCACCAGCTGCATCAGTACTTCTGGCTGGGCGTGGTGGTATACATGCTGGTGGTGTTGGCCGTGGATCGGCAGGGGGAGGAAGCGAGTGCGGCGGAGATGGATTCGTCGTGGCGGCATGCCGTGACACCCAAGAACTGGCTCAGAGCTGGCGGGCTCGCCATCGCGCTCGTGGCCTCGGTGTACGCGTGGACCGGCTCGGCGCTCGTCATGGTACCGATTGGGGCGTATGTAGGTGTTCGCGTGTTGCTTGACGTTCGAGAGGAATTCCGTCCATTGCCGTCGAACGCGCCACTGCTCGGCGGGCTGGTGCTTGGGACAGTTTTGACGTTCATCCCCCACACGCTGTGGGGCTGGCAGCAGCTGGATTCGCCACTGGTCATCATGCCGGCGGTGGTGACTGTCCTGGCGATTGGAGTTGTCCTTGTCGGTGAATTGTGGACGCGGCTTGAAGCCCGGGCGAGGAGTTTGGTATTCGCCGAGGGTGCTCTCGCTGGCCTCGCCATCGTCGCGTTTCGGTATGTTAGTCCCGACGAGTTCGCGCGGTTGCAACAGCGCCTTGACGAGGCGCTCCTCGGCCGGGAGGGGATCCTTGAGGTGGCTTCGTTATTTCGGTTGGATGCGGGGTTGATTTTCGGCCCGTTCTATTACATGGGGCCACTGTTCTATCTCGGCGTCATCGTGATGGTGTGGCTCAGTTGGGTGGTGTATCGGCGGGACGAGCCGGGCTATCTCGTGCCGGTGGTATTTGGGTGGTATTTCCTCGCGTTGGCCTCGATTCAGGTGCGTTTTGCCGGGCAGTTATCCCTGTTTATGTCGGTGTTCGGCGGAATTGCTGTCGTAGGAGCGTTGGCCTGGATCGATCTGGCGCGGCCGATTTCGTTGTTCGGTGAGAGTGAGCGATCGACTGAGGGTGAACTGCCGGATCGGTTTCGGGGTGTCGGTGCGACGGATCGAGAACCCTCTTCAACCCGAATCTCGACGATCTCGATGCCGGCGGGATCGCGACGCCTCGGGTTGATCGCGTTTTTCGCGTTGTTACTCTTGGGCGGAAACGGGCTGATGGTGTCGTTTCAGGTGGACGCCACGACGTACGATACCGAGGTGGATGCGCTGCAGGCGATTGACGAACATGCGAGGGTGTACAATCGATCCTATCCCGCGAATTACGTGTTGTCGAACTGGGGTGATAGCCGGATGTACAATTTCTTCGTGAACGGGGAAGCGTCGGGATATGGGTATGCCAGAAACAATTACGAGAGCTTTATCACCGGTGAAAACCCATCGGATGTCTATCAAAACTATGCAAATCGGGTCGGGTATGTCGTGCTCGAGTCGGCGACAGCTGAAGAGTGGACGCTTCAACACCAGTTATTCGACGAACGCGGGATGGGCGACGATCCGGTAACACATTACCAGCTGATCTTCGATGACAGCGAGTTCAAAGCCTTCGCCCTTGTTGAGGGGGCCGTGTTGAACGTGTCGACGAATGCGAATGCAGGGGAAAACGTGACCGTGAGCACGACTGTGTCGGTTGGTGACTCGACGTTCGCCTACGAACGAACGGTAGAGGCGAATGATCATGGTGTTGTGACCGTTCGCGTGCCGTATGCAGGAACCTACGAGGTCGGGGAGCAATCGGTCACCGTCGAAATCGAAGATGTGAAGAACGGACACGAGATCAACGTCAATGCTTAAGATGATTTTCGTTTTTCGACAGAGAGTTATCGGATTCAGTAGGTGAGCTACTCAAATGCGCACTCGATATCGGCTTGGAATCATCTTTCTCGGGATAGTAGTATTGCTGGGCATGGGAATTCACTATGGGGCAAGTTATGAGGATGCGTGGCCGCATCCGACTGGGGATCAGTTAGCTGAGGATATCGATGGCTGGGATGGCGAGACCGTGCTCCTGATTGGCGAGGTGACTGAGGTTGATGCAGCTACTGATGAAGCGACCATTCGGATTACTGATAGTCAGGATGAACTGGTGACGGCGGTAAAGGTCGCGGGCGTCTCTGCGAATGTCGAGTCCGGTGGCACGCTCCAGGTCTACGGTGAACTATCGGATGCGGCTTCGGAGATGACAGCCGAGTCAGTGACGGTCGTCAATACTGGACCAAATGATCAGCGGTACAAGCTGGTGCTATCCGGACTTTCAGTGCTTTTGGTTGCCGGGCTCTTTTTGCGGTACTGGCGGATCGATTGGTTGGGATTGCAATTTATTCTCAGAGAAGGTGAGCCCAATGGCTGAGGGACTGACCCATATCCTGTTTGCGTTCGTTCTGTTGACGATAGCAGGATGGAAAATCGGGTGGCTCGATCGACGATGGGTCATCGTTGGCATGGTTGGATCGCTCATTCCGGATTTCAATCGCATTGATATGCTCTTGGATAGTGGCTCAATCGAAGCCACGTTGGGGATTCCATTCAGTTGGGGCATGGTGCATACGCTCGGTGGCGTCCTCGTCGTTTCGATGATCGGTGCGGCACTGTTTTCGAATCGGGAGCAACAATTGAAGGCGTATGGACTGCTGGTTGCTGGTGGCTGTTCCCATTTGCTCCTCGATGCGGTAAAGGCCTGGGCCAATGGCCTCAATGGTTCGTATCTCTATCCGGTTAGTTGGTGGCGAAATCCGACGCCTGGGTGGTATGTTTCCGCTGATCGGTGGGTAATTCTGGTCGCAATTGTTGTCGTGGCACTCGTGTATGTATTCGATCGCTATGTTCGTCGGGCAGAACGTGAATCTAAGTCGATAGTAAGTGAGCATTAGCTCCAATATTCACGATTGGCATTCAGGAGATCGCCTGACACTATGAAGTGATTTTTCCGATTTCATTCAATGATAATTTTATAGATTTGCACCGAGACTAATTACTGGTGAACCAGTTTATTTATTACGGATATCGTTGAGAATAGAAACGAATGCTTTCGGGCTGGCGCTACCGATTGGGGGCCGTAAGCGGGGCGGCAGTCCTCACGATGCTTGCTGTCGGGGTTGGCAATTCGGAACCACTGCAGGAGGTATTTACCTCGACTGTACCGCTGTTTTGGCGGTTGGATCCGGTGATTCTGGGTGGGACAGACTTGACGTTCGCCGTCGTATTGAACACGGTCGTCGTGCTTGGTGCGTTGGCCCCGTTGTACAAGCCTCAGCCGCGGCGGTTGTTGGATACGTACTTTATCGCTGTTAAACGCGTGCTCGTGGCTGGATTGGCATTGGCGACACTCGGATATTTCAATTACACGTATCGATTGCCCCGCGCGACGCTGACGATGACGATTGGGGTGTTGGTGGTAGTGTTGCCGGCGTGGTTCGTCTGGATTCGTCAGCGGCCGCCAGGTGAAGTTGATCGGGCCGTCCTCATTGGGGATGATCCGGATCAAATCGTCGAGTTGCTCGAGGAAACCGATCTTCCCTACGTCGGCTACGTGAGTCCGACGACGGTCTCGAAGGGATTGGCCAAGCCAACAGCGGTTGCTGACGGAGGAATGGGAGTTCGTCGCCTGGGTGGCTTGAGTCGGATCGAAGACGTTCTCGTGGAACAGGAGGTTGACACAGCTGTGTTGGCGTTTCAGGAGCCGGATCGCGGGGAGTTCTTCGGGGCGTTGGATGCCTGTTATGAGCTTGGGGTGAACGCGAAGGTGCACCGCTAATTTGCGGACACAGTGATGACCGAGGATCGCGGTGGCGACGTGTTGGTGGACGTGGCAATTGAGCCGTGGGACGTACAGGATTATATGATTAAACGAATCTTCGATCTGGTATTTGCTGTGTGTGGCTTGACGATTACAGCACCAATTACGGCAGTCATCGCTGTCGCCATCAAACTGGATGACGGTGGCTCAATTCTGTATCGACAAGAACGAACCGCCGCCTTTGGCGAGACCTTTGCGGTCTACAAGTTTCGAAGCATGGAGGAAGGGGCTGAAGCGGACATCGGCCCCACGATCAGCGATGAGGACGAAGGTGGTGTCGATCCGCGGGTGACCCGTGTCGGGCGGATGCTGCGGCCGACGCATTTGGACGAGATACCCCAACTGTGGTCGATATTGATCGGTGATATGAGCGTGGTCGGTCCTCGACCAGAACGTCCAGAGCTCGAAACGGAGATGAATGATGACGGGTTTGATTGGCAAAAACGGTGGTTCATTAAACCTGGCCTGACTGGGCTTGCACAGATCAACGACGTGACCGGAAAAGAGCCGGAGGAGAAACTCCGATATGATCTCGAGTACATTCGTCGACAGTCGTTTTTCTTCGATCTGAAGATGATGCTCCGGCAAATCTACAAAGTGATGATCGACTTTGTGGCGTTTTTCCGATGAATTCAGTTGCTATTCAGCCCGAGTTACATGGAAGATCGATTCTCGTACCGGTGGAGCCGGGTTTATCGGCCATCATCTCGTAGACGCGTTGCAGCCAGTGGCAGACGTACGCGTTCTGGACAATCTTTCGACGGATACACGTGAAAACATTCTTGGAATTGGCTCCGAATGTCGAATTGCAAGAAGGGTTGCATACTTTGGTCAAAGGCTACC
>CAZOFG010000034.1:0-9825 GCA_964579125.1 uncultured Halobacteriales archaeon
TCGCCCCGGCGTCCGTCCGGCAGGACCCGTAAATCGGCGTCCGGATCGGAGGTGGTCGCTCCGAAGGCCTGGGCACCGATGACGGCACCACTCCCGGCGAGGTTCGCCAATCCAAGCAACATGTTTCGTCGTGAAGGCATCGTGGGTTCCGGTTACCACATACTCTACAAGAGAGGGCCTTTGTTATGCGTAGCTTGCTCGCGTACAAGGGCTGCTTGAAGCGGAGATTGTCGACAACCGAAACTCGCTGATAGGGCTACATCCTCCGGATATCGCTGTATTCGGCTGAATTCACGCGAACATACCACAAACAAACCACCACTTTATGGGGCTTGGTGGCTAGTTATAGATACAGTCACAGCCCAGTCAGCGACGATCACCCATCCACATGTCACGCGATCGCTCCCGTGGGAGTTCCGAAGGGGGGCTCCTCACCCGCCGCCGACTCATCGGAGTGCTGTTGTTAGCCGGTGGTGGGGCAGTCGGCCTGCAAGGGACGGGTGCGTTTTCCAGCATTCTCTCCGATCGCCCCTTCAATTTGGGAACCGCTGACGACGATTCGGCTCTGTTGGCCTTTCAATCGCTCGATCCTACGGGTCAAGACGGATCCGACGTTGAGTTGATTCGGCTGACGAATCAGACGGAGAATCCGATCACGACGATTTCGGTCAATTTGGCCTCCTCGAGTGCGCTCATTACCTCAATTGAGACGCCGCCCTCCCTTGGTGCCGGCCAAAGCGGCGTCGTCACCGCCACTCTCAGCTGTGCGGAGGAAACCAGTGAAGAGGTTGACTTCGTCATCACGACCTCGGGGTCCGGGCAATCGGTTCAATTGCAACGCAGCGTGAACGTAACGTGTGCACCGCCCGCTGCACCGATCGACATCACCGGCGTCCAGTGGCGTGACGGGGGCATCAACCCGATCGAGGCCTCTGAGGACACTGACATCACCGTCGACGTGGTCTATTACGACGGTCGGGGCCAACCCGGGAAGGACGAGGGGGCCATAGCGGTCGCTTGTGGCGTCGAAACCTCGACGAACACGAACATTCGATCGGATCTGCCCGGCCAGGCCAATACGCACCTTGCGGTCGTCATCAACGAACTCGAACAGAGTTGGTATCACCCGGCGTTCGATCCCGAAACGGGCACGGTCGACCGCCAGGAGTGGACGCCGAACGCCGAGGGTCAGCACACCGAGAGCGATGTCGTGTCGGCGATCGATTCGATCAGCTGTTGAGATGTTCTCCGATCGAGCGGACGGCTAATTTCGGCAAAAGTAAATATTGCGCCTGATTGGACGGTGATAGCGGGGTACCTGGGTAGATCATGGACAGTCCGAATCAACGTCAGTACGACGTGTCCGACAAGGACGTCATCTACGATCTACTCAGTAATCACCGACGACGGTATACGATTCACTATCTCAAACAGATCGATGACGAGACGACGCTGTCCGAGCTCGCGGAACAGGTCGCCGCCTGGGAACAAGAAAAGGAGATCCAAGAACTCACCTCGGATGAGCGAAAGCGGGTCTATACGTCCCTTCAACAGACCCACCTCCCGAAATTGGCCGAAGCCGAGATGATCACCTTCGAGCGGGATTCGATCGCGCTGGCCGAAGGTGCTGAGGATCTCGAGATCTATTTGGATATCGTGCCGAGTTCGTCGATTCCGTGGGGCCTGTATTATCTCGGCCTCTCCATCGTCAGCGCTGGGATTTTGGCGGCCGTCGGCCTCGGGATCATTCCCGACGAACCCGTCCCACCGATCATCTGGGCTGGCTTGATCGTGCTCGCGTTTCTCGGCTCGGCGATCGGCCATACGATCAACAATCGCCGCTACCGCCTCGGCAGCGAGGAACTGCCGCCGTGACGAGCGCTGAATTGTCCGGTGTGTTGCAATCAAGCGATCCTCTCCGCCAGTAACTCGTTCGTTACACTGGACTCTCGCGTCAGTCCTCGATCTCGACACTCAGTACCTCCAAGGACGAATCGACGGTCAAGGAAACTGTCCCGTCAGGGGCCGAAATCGAGAATTTCGTGTGGCCCGGGGGCTCCTTGGGGCGGTTTCCAGTGATCTCCGGAACCACCGATTCGGTCTGATATGGATCCCCGGCCGGTATCCCCACCTCCAACAGCGCCCGTGAGACGTCCGGATCGAATTGAAAGGCCGTCACGATATCGATCGTCGCCAGCCACGAACAGGTCTCGCAGGCGAACTCGATGGTTGGCGTGGCCTCACTGTCCAACCGTTCTGTCGGCACGGTCGCGGTCGTGAGCCCGCCACAGGAGGGGCATTGCCCGGTTCGCGCGAGGCTGACATCGTGACTGAGTTTCTGATAGACCGCCTCGAAGACCTCTTCGCCCTCCCGTGGAATGAGCCCGGCTTTCGGAAAGCGATAGGTCAATCCCCAAAATCCGTCACAAGCCGGACATTCGATGGTGAGATACTCCTGTTCGTATCGGGTCTCGAGGGCGCCTCCGCAGTGCGGACAGGTCGCCTCGACGTCGAGGTCGTCCTCGATCGAGACAGTCGGTCGGGCCGCGTACACGGCCTCGTACAATTCGACGGCGCCGGCGGTCGGTACGTAGCCGTCCTCGCGTTCTTCGACGTAAACGCCGCGTAACTGATCGAGGTGATAGTTGAACTTCCCGCTGTCTTCGAGGCCGGTGGCTGCCATCAACTCCGAATAGGAACGTTCCCGATCGGTTCGATCGGCGAGGATGTCCTCCGGATCGACTGGCTCGTACGAGGTGAAAAAGGCGCGCAAAATATCCAGTCGGACCTCATGGGCCAGGAGGGCGAACGCCTCTTCGGGGACTGCTTGCGTGTGCTCGTCCGACATTGACTGCGTGGGGCTGTACCCGTGTGAACGGTCGGTGTGGGAATGGTTCTTGTGAACTACGCTTCGCAGAATACTTAATCCATATTCGTCCGTGGACCTATCCGATGACGAACGAGCCCTCCCCACCCGACGATCGGTCCCTGCTGACGCGGCTGTGGCATCGGTTGCGCTCGATCGAACCCTTGGCCCTCGCCATGTTGGGCCTTCTCGGCTTCGTTGGGACGGCCATCGAATCCCTCGAGTTCCTCGAGTTGTTTTACCTGTTCTGGCTGTTCGCGCTGTGGCCGTTCGCGAAGATGCTCTATCACAGTGTATTGCAATCGCTCGGCCTGCGAGAGGGGGCCTCGGAGGACGACCCACGATCGTGGCTGGCGATGGATAGCGGGCTCTCGGGAACGCTCGCATTCCTCGGGGGCATCGCCCTGACGCTGTTGAATCCATTAGTCATCGTCCAGGACGCCATGCAACTGCTTGGCAGTGTCCTCGCGATAGGCCGCTATCGTGGGCCGTTACCCCGGCCGGCTGATCACGACCAATCGGTTTCGTATCGCTTGCCCCTGGAGGGCGAGTGGACCGTCGTGAACGGCAGTCCGATCAAGGAACACTCTCACTCCTGGTATCCGGCCACCCAGCGCTACGCCTACGATTTCGTCCAAACGGACGCGGAGGGGCGGAGCCGGCCCGAGGGAGCCGACTCAGGTATCGAGCACTACTACTGTTATGACGAGCCCGTGATCGCTCCCGCGAGCGGGACCGTCGTCGATGTCGGTGACGGCGATCCGGAGTTCCCCCGCGGTGGTGGCCTCTCCCACCCCCTCAAACGCTCCATTGTCGGCAATTTCGTCACGATCCGACACGACGAAGACGAGTACAGCACGCTTGTCCATCTCAAACCCGGGTCGATCGCGGTCGAACCGGGCCAGACAGTCGAACGGGGCGAGGAAATCGGCCGCTGTGGCCACTCGGGGAACTCCTCCGAACCGCATCTGCATTTCCAAGTGCAGGACCACCCGGCCTTCGAATTGAGTGCCGGGCTGCCCGTTTCCTTCGAGGTCGTTTCCGTCGAGACGCCCGGGCCGGATCCACGGGAGCAGACCGACTGGTCGGAGCCCGAAGGGCCGGGCACCTATCTCCACGTCGGCCAGCGGGTCACCGCCGATGACGCGCCGACGTTTGAACCACCGGCTGAAACGGCTGCTCCAAGTATTGCGCACCGCGTCGTGCGGGCTGGGAGTCGCCTCTGGAAGGGCGTCGGTGCTGCCGGCTTCGTGTCCGTCCTCGGTGGCTTCGCCGGCATCGCCCTCGGGACGGTCGTCGCCATCATCCTCGGGTTGGCGAGCCTCGGTGGGCTGTGGACGGGGACAAAACGCCTCCTGCGCGGAACCGACATCCGGCTGGCGTCGGTCTCCGTGATCGGTGGGGCCCTCGTGGGCGGCGGTGCACTCGCGGCGATCGAGGCGTTCGAGCTCATCCCGTGGCTCATGGAACCGTACTGGCTCGGGCTGCTCCTGCTCGGGATCGCGTTCGTCCTGTACTCGTTGACGTGGGAAGCCGGCCGTCGATGGGTGTTCGATCGATGGAAGCCGGAACGCGAATCACCGATGCAGGCAAGTACTGGTCAACCGAGCGATTAGGTCGACGAGACGTCAGGTGATGTCATTGTTTGTCGAGAGGACTCTGTAACGCTGACTGGGTCGCTGTTTTCCTAGCACGGAGAAGGATGTCCAGCTTTCCGTGAGAATGCTTCTCGGATAGAAAACGTCCATCCAACCGTTAGCTCATCTAACCGGGTCCGATTGACGAGCAGGCCGCCTTAGACGTCGAGCCACTCACGCAATTCGTCCGGGCCGGGCGTGTAGTAATACACGAGGTCGCCGTCAATGACGGCATAGGCCTCGAGGTTCGGATCGTAGATCACGCGCTTGTTGGTGTCGATCGCCACGTCGACGACGTCCTCGAGGGATTCCACTTTGACGTACTCCTTCTCGGCCTTAGTCGGGATTTCGCCGGTGGAGATCCACTCGCTGAACTCCGCTCGGGCGAGTTCGGTCTGAATGCGTTCGACGTCCACGCCGCGATAGGAGACGATGCCGGCGCCAAGGCCCATGAGCAGGAAGAGCACGGCCATCCCACCATAGAGATACGCATCACCGTAGTCCTGCTCGAGGGTGATCTCGGTGGTTTCGGTTTCACTTCGCGTCGTACTCGCCTCGAGATCCTCGGCGAGCCAGTACGCCGTTCCCGTCGTCGTGACGGCCGTCGAGGCGGTCAACTCACCCTCGTATCGGTCGCTTTCGTACTCGACGGACAATTGGGCCGTCACCGAGAGGCTCCCCACGGCACTGACGAGATTGTTCAACTCGGACATCCGATTCGAGATTTGGGACATGTTGAGCGAGCCGGACATCGTCGCAGTGCCGTCCCCCGGGGTGAACTCACCCGCTTCAATGAGGACGGTTTCCTCGTAGAAGGTGGTTCCCTCGCGGGTAGCTTCGTACTGGAGCGTCAGGCGCTTTTGGACGGTCGCCCCGACATCCTCGGGGACGTTCGTCTCGATGGCGAGTTCGAGGATTGGACTTTCTCTGAAGAAATACACCGGCATATTTTCGAGGGTCGTGCCTTGCTCGTACAGCGTGGCGTTTGGACCGGTGACCTCGGCCCGCTCGGTCGACTGAACCGAATAGGATTCGACGTTAATCTGCTCGGAGACGGTGTCGGTCGGGGCGGGTGCGGTATAGGCCTGATATGCGAGAAAGCCCGCCCCGGCGGCCAACAGGATGGCGGCGATGACGGCATAGAGGCCATATCGAGAAAGCAGGAGCTTGCCCCTGGCCGCCGTCGACATGTGTGCAGGTTCGCACACCCACTATTAAAAGGTGCAGTGGTTGTGGTGATCGTAAAAGCATCCGCAGAGCAGGGTCATGCCCTGTGTGAAGCCGATCTCATTGTTCGATTTGGCGGAACGGTCGCCACGATCGATTGGACGCCTCGAACACAAATTTCGGGTTTTCAAGCAGTGCTTTCCGTGTTTTCAAGGGGTTCAAACTCCCGAACAGTTAATATCGGGGGGAACCAGGGCCGGCACATGCGCAAGAAGTTGGTCGTCGACCAAACCTTCCGGGCCTGGGCGATCCTCGTCGCGATCGCCGGGGCCTTCTCCGGCGTGACGGCGTTGGGCTGGCTCGCAATCGAGCCAGTGACACTGGGGACGCTGTGGGCCGGCCTCGCCGCGTCCGGGCTCGTGTTGCTCGCCGTGTTGGTGCTGTGGCGGGACGAGCTCGTCCTGGCCGATGCCGATCCGGCCCGCCTGCAGCGGTTTCGCGAGTCGTGGCTGACCGGGTGGCCATTGCAGGGCTATCTCGGGACGCTCGGCGTCCTTACGCTCGGAACGATTGGCTGGATGGCCACGGGCGGAACCATCCTTGAGGCGCAGGTCTTGGGCCTCGCCTGGGCGGGCGTGGCGGTCTTCGGGGCCGTGGTCACCATCGGTCTCGTCACGACGCACTGGGCGGCCGTCCAGGACGCGCTTGCGCCGTCGTTTGTGGATCGCTAACGCTGATTCCGTCTTTCTATTCTCGATATTGAGGGTTTGTCTTCCGCAATATACGGGTCTATTACTGTCCTAATTTTCTCAATTGATAATTGGGACCAATCATTTATATAGGTCGTTTGTGGATCGTCTCCCATGGCAACGGCGGAACCCACCAGTGTCGAAACGAGCGCGTATCTCGGCGCGATCTTCGTCCTCGTCGGCCTGGCGACGTGGTTGAGCCATGCAACCATGGCCGCCTTCTCCGGCTGGGGCTGGGCGATCGTGTTCGGGAGTGCGTGGGTGGTGTTCGGCGCCTTGTTGCTATTTCCCGATATCCGCGTCTATCAGGATGTCCCCACGGCCTCGGAGATGTTGTATCAGTCATGATGGAGGTGTCCAAAGGATGCAACACGATGATAGCAACATTCGGGAGGAAATCTCCCGTGCGTGGGGGTGAGTTGAGGCCTGTATCGGCCTGAATCGGATGAAACTGGGTTGAACAGGTTCAACACCTTCAAAAACCCGCTCATGTCTGTCGGTTTTCGCTATCAATAGCGACAGAGGAACGTCGGTCGCACCGCCAGTCTCAAGCAGTGCTTGAGTGGTTTCAAGCCATCTAATACTAAGTGGTATGGGGTTATGGGTCGGGTCACAGGTGCAAACCACATGGCAAAACGACGCAACGTGTTAGCGGGATTGGGTGCACTCGCCTTCGGCAGTGGCGCAATGACAATGTCTGGTGCGTTTTCTGGGAATGCTTCGACACCGGAATCAGACCTGCGGGTCATCGCGGACGCGCAGCTTCGAGTCCGGGCTGCTCGGGGAGGAAGTGGCTCGGATAACATTGTGGCAGATTATAATACCGGAAGCAATGTTTCCAGCACCTCAAGTGGTAACCGCACGCTCCAAGCTGATGATGTGAACGTGACGGAGAAGGATCTTTACGGCAGTTGGGATGATTTCTACAATAATTCCATCGAAGGGCTTATCGATTCACCTGGTGCTCCGAGGGCGGTCGGATTGGAAATCAATGATGGGGAAAATGACAATCTTGGGCTGCGTTTAGGTGTTACCAATGGAATTACTGCCTCGTTTGAACCGCTGTTGGAGGTCGTGAATAATAGCAACAATACCCATGATGTCGGGATTCACTATGCAGATAATAGCACGACCAATGACTCTCTGTCTGGTGAAACACATGGCTACGGCGGCGATGTAGACATCGGCGGGTCATACACTGCGGATGGTACTAACACGGTGTCCCGACAAGTGGTCCAGGAAATATATCAGTTCAAAATTGACGATGCGAACCCGGGTGGGCGGAGTATCATCGCCGACGAGTCAAACCAGTTGGTTGATCGAGACGGCAATAACGTGTCGTCGGCTTCTGGAGGCGAACTGATCTCTCCGGATCCGGCCACCTCCGATCCTGCAGATGAAAGTGAGCAATTTATTCGACTAGGTACTGGTGATGCGATCTTTGTTAAACTGGATTTCAACACCGACTGGGGATCCGAAGCTGGAAATCTAACTGATGCGATCAATAGTGCCGCCGCTGGTGGTGATCCATTTACGAGTAGCGCAGATCTCAATCTCCTAAATAATATTTACGTCTCGACGCGCAGCTAATTAGGCAATTCAATATTTTGGCGGTTCCGACCAGAGGCTATACCTGCTAATCTTCTTGAAACGGCTCGAAAGCTGAAAACTCCATTCGATCGGAGCTGTTACTCCTAACACCACATTTTACGAGGTCTGTAGCCGCTCTCGAATATTCGCCTCGAGATCGCTCCGCAACTCCTCCACCGCAATTTCCTCTAACACCGGCACGAAGAAGCCCTCGACCAGTTGATTGCGCGCACTGCGACGATCCAACCCCCGTGAGGTCATGTAGAACAGGTCCTCCTCGTCGACCTGTCCGACCGTCGCCGAGTGACTGGCCTCCGTGTCGTGGTTGTTGATGATGAGCTTCGGCGAGGCATCGGCCTCGCTTTCGTCCGACAGCATCAGCGTGTTTTCGCGCTGATACGAATTCGTATCCCACGCCTCGGCGCCGACTTCCTGCACGCCCTCGTACACCGAGCGCGCCGCGTCGTCGATAACGCCACGCATCACGAGGTCGGCGCTCGTATGCGCCGCTTGGTGCCACACCTTCGAATCGAGGTCGAAGTGCTGGTCGTCATCGCCGAAGAAGGCGCCGATAATCGCCGCTTCGCTGCCCTCGTTCGCGAGTTCGACACCAACCTCGGTTTTGGTGAGTCGCGAGCCGAGGTTGCCGTCGATGAACGTGATGCGGCCGTGATTGGCCGTCCGCCCGCGCTTGCAGGTGTAATTATAGGTCGAGCGATCTAACTGTTGCAGCCCACCGTATTGCACACTCGAATTTGGCCCGGCGGCCACCTCGACGAGACCGCTGTAATACTGCTCGCCATCGGCCGGCTGGGAGGCTTGGCGCTCGAGGATCGTCACCGAGGCCGATTCACCGGTGACGACGAGCGTGTAGTTAAAGAGCGAACTCGAGCGCTGGCGGGTGCGAATCGTCACGTCCTCCGCGGCGACGCCGTCGGGGACGTACACGACCGTCCCGCTGGCGAACAGCGCCGTCGATAGTGCCGTCAAATAGTTCTCCTGTGTATCGATGATCGAGCCGAAGTGGTCCTCGACGAGGTCAGGGAGCTCGGCCAAGGCCTCCTGGAAGGAATACACCTCGACCTCGCCGGGCGCTTCGCGATCCTTCTCCTCCGAGACCGACAGCGGATCGACCATATCGTCGAAATCCAACGCCTCGAGATTCGTCCAGGTCCGCCCCGGCGTCCGGATGACGTCAGGCATGTCGAGGTCCTCGAGGGCCTCCAGCGCCTCGAGGCGGGTCTCGAGCAGCCAGTCCGGTTCGCCCCGTCGGTCGCTCAGTTCGCGAACGGTGCTTTCCTCGATCGTGGCTGGCAGTTGAGCTGACATCGCGATCACCCGAGGCTGCCTTCCATCTCGAGTTCGATGAGGCGGTTCAACTCGACGGCATACTCGATCGGCAACTCCTCCGTGATCGGCTCGATGAAGCCCGAGACGATCATCTGTTTGGCGTCGTCGTCATCGAGGCCGCGGCTTTGAAGGTAGAAGATGTCCTCGTCGCCGATCTTGCCGACGGTCGCCTCGTGGGCGACGTCGACCTTCGACTCGTTGATCTCCATGTACGGCATCGTGTCGGAGGTGGACTCGTTGTCGAACATCAATGCGTCACACTCCACGGCCGTCGAGGAGTCATACGCGCCATCCGCGATGTGGACGAGGCCGCGGTAGTTCGTCCGGCCGCCGTCTTTGCTGACCGATTTGGATTCGATCGTCGACTTCGTCTCCGGGGCGTTGTGGTAGACCTTGGCCCCGGTGTCGATATCCTGGCCCTCGCCGGCGAAGGCGATCGTGATGTGGTTGTCGCTCGCGCCGCGGC
>CAZOFG010000035.1:0-9137 GCA_964579125.1 uncultured Halobacteriales archaeon
TTCAACTCGAGGTCGAGCTGCTCGGCCAGTTCCTCGTCGGTCACCTCGCCGTCGTGGGGTGCAGCTGCCACCGGCATGCCCTGCGGGCCGACCAGCTCGTGGAGGTACTTCTGAATGACGGGATCCTCGAGCAGCTCCTCAAAAGCCATTGCAAGCGATTTGCTCCCTCGGTTCAATAAGCCTTTTCGTGCGCCGATTTAGCCGGTCTCCTCGCCATCGGCGTCCCGGAGGCGTTTGCCGTTTGGATGCGGTTCGACCACCTGCGTTGCTCCCTCGAACGAACTCGACAGGGCGTCATCCAGGTAGCGATCCAAAAAGACGGCGAGGGCGGCGATTTCGGAGTGCGGTTGGTTGGTGACGGCGATGTTCCAGTCGGCGAGTTCATACACGGAGGGGGAGACTTTGCCGGCACCAATCGCAATCGCGAGTGATCCGTCCGTCTCGGTCGCAATGGTGTCGACGTGTTGCTGGATCGGTTGGCCGTACATCGTGAGGTGAACGACGGATCCTGCCCACTCCGCAAGGACGTGCTCCGGCTGGTCGCTGACGCGAACCTCGAACGGGCCGCCGAACCGATCGGTCACGTCCCGTGCCGTCTCGATCGCTGCAGTAGCCGTTGCTGGCAGTACGACGGCATCCGCCCCGAGGGCTCGGGCCGTCAACGCGACGTGGGTCGTGACGCGCTCGTCTCGGCCTGGTCGGTGTGCAAGCCGCACCACGGTCACTGAATCGGACGCCACAGGATCGAATTGGAGTGGCCGGCTACATACGCCACGCGATTCTCAATGAACGGAGAATCCTGGTTGCCGTTGCACTGTATTCAAAATATTCTAAGATATTTTGCTAAATTTAAGTAAACCCTAACAATAACTATATATCCCGTATCGGCGATGGTTATATCCATGCGGGCATACGTTTCGCCGATCGGATACGACAGCACCCGGATCACCCGGCCGGTGCTGTCCCATGGCCTCGATACGGACGATCGTCTCGTATTGGTCCGGCCCTCCCTCGAGAACGACGAACAGCGGGCGCACCAGGCCATTCGCGACGTCGAGCAGATGGTGACACAGATCGAACCGGACATCGAAATCGAACGCGTCGAAATCCCACACGACGATCTCACGGCGAGCGTCGGGGAGCTATGTGAGATCATCGACGCCTGCGACCGCGACGGGGAGGTGATCGTCAATCTGAGCGGCGGCCCTCGCGATCTGTTGATCTCGTTGCTGCTGGCGACCCTCGTTCACCAGCAGGGGATCGACGCGGCGCTCACCTACAGCGACATCGACGGCGAGGTGCGCCAGCTCCCCGTCCCGAACCTCACGGTCGACATCCCCGAGGCAAGTTACCAAACGCTTCGAACGGTGGCTGATCGGGAGAATCCGATTTCGATCTCCGAGCTGACCGACGCCCGCGAACTCGCGAAATCTACCGTCACCCGCCATCTCAAGCAACTCGAGGATCGGGGCCTGGTCGATACGCGCCAGGAGGGCAAGGTCAAATTCGCCGAGTTGACCTTCACCGGCAAGTTGCACGTCCGCGCGCGATCGTAAGCGATCCGAGTGCACTACGCTTAGTATCGCCGGCCCGGAACGCCGCGTATGAACCTCGCCGACGAGACGGTTTTGGTTACTGGTGGGGCCGGCCACGTGGGGTCGACCCTCGCCGCCCGCTTGCAGGATCGGTGTTCGGTGGTCGTGGCGGATGATCTCTCGAACGGACGCCGCGAGTGGGTGCCCGAGGGCGTCGAGTTCCGTCAGCTCGATCTCAGTCGTCCCGGGGATGCGCAGGCAGCCATGGCGGATGTCGATCTGGTGTTTCATCTCGCCGTCGCCGAAAAGGACGTCGCCGTGGCGGCGAGCGAGCAATTCACTGCGAACGTCGAGTTGACCCAATCGGTGCTCGAAGCGGCGATCGATGCAGACGTCGCCGGCATTGCCTTCACGTCGTCCTCAACGGTCTATGGCGAGGACGTCCCGCTCCCGACGCCCGAGACGTATGGCCCGCTCGCCCCGATCTCCGCGTACGGTGCCGCCAAAGCGGCCGAGGAAGCCCTCTTGTCCACCGCGCGGGAACGCGCCGACCTCGATATCTGGATCGCCCGCCTCGGAAACGTCGTCGGCCCGGTCTTCGACGGGTCCGTCACGCCCGATTTCGTCGAGAAATTGCACGAATCCCCGGAGGAATTGGAGATCCTCGGGGACGGCCACCAGCAAAAATCCTATATCCATGTGGAGGACGTGGCCAGGGCGCTCGAGGTGATCGTCACCCACGGCGATCCAGATTTCGGCGTGTACAACGTGGCGACGCCGGAGGCGATCTCCGTTCGGCGGGTCGCCGAGATCGTCTCGGACGTGATGGGCCTCGATCCGACGTTTGCCTATACCGGCGGCGACCGAGGGTGGAGCGGTGACGTGCCGCGGATGCAGTTGGCGATCGATCGCCTCCTCGAGTTAGGGTGGGAGCCGGCGTACGATTGTGAAGCGGCCGTCAGAACGGCTGCGACGGCGCTTGCGGCCCAACTGGACTGATCCGAAGCACCGAGAAGCAAGGCCTTTTTCCGCGTCGTGCCCTGGCGACCCAGTATGGCCGACGACGATCACGAGACCGACGACGAGGAGACGGAGGCACCATCGTTCAAAGAACGACTCGAGGAAGCGCGCGAACGCGAAGGCGAGGAGGGCCACCCCGGCGCCAGCCCGTTCGAGGGTGGCGGTGGTGGGGGAATGGGCGGCAACCCCTTCGCGCAGATGATGGGTGGCATGATGGGCGGCGGTCCCGGCGGCCCCGGCGGTCGGATGCAAGAGGAGGCTCGCGATACGGCCGTCGCACGCGAACTGTCGCAGTTGCGCGAACAGGTCGAAACGCTCAACGACAACCTCGAACGCATCGCTGACGCCCTCGAGGACTGAAGTCTTGTGGTGCGGTCGCTGGGGTTACTCCCCGGCGACGACGGACTGATACACGGCATCCAGGTCTTCGACCGCCCGGTCTAGGCTGAATTTCTCGCGGCGGTCGAGGCAGTTAGCACGTAACGCCGTTTTCTCGTCGAGCGCCTGCTGGAGCTTTGCCGAAAAGTCCTCGATATCACCCGGATCGTAGTGATACCCGGTCGTCCCGGGTTCGATCGTTTCCGCGAGGGCGCCGGCATCGACGCCGACCACTGGGGTCCCGCAGGCCATCGCCTCGAGGGCCGCGAGGCCTTGCGTCTCGATCGGACTGGGAAAGCCAAACACGTCGAGGCTGGCGTAAAAGGGTGGGAGTTCGTCGCGGTCCAGGCGGCCGAGAAACCGGGCGTCGATGTCCAACTCGTCGGCCCGTTGTTTCAGTGTCGACGTGGCGGGCCCGTCGCCACCGAAGACGACCGTCCAGTCCGCAATGTTCGCTGCGACCGCCTCGAGTAACTCGGTGAGGTTCTTTTCGTGGCCGTGTCGACCGGTATACCCGATGAGCGGCCCCTCGGGCAGCTCGTACCTCCGTCGGAACGCGTCGGTGTCACCGGGTGTGAATCGATCGGTGTCGACACCGTTCGTGACGACGCGCACGGGCGTGGCAACGCCGACGGTTTCGCGCACGTACTCGGCCGTCGTGGCCGTCGGGGTGAGGACGATGTCGGCTTTGTTGTAGTACCATCGTTCGTACCGTTTGGCCGTTCCCGACACGAATCGTTCGACGGCACTGATGGGGGCGAGGTAGGAGGCGTATTCGCTGGTTGGCGTGTGATACGAGGCGACGAGGGGACAGCTCCGGGATCGGACCACCCGCAAACCGGCCAGTCCCAGCCCGAAGGGCGTGTGTGCGTGAACGAGGTCGACGTCGGCGAGCGCATCCGGCACTCGAGGCAGGCCAACCCGAAAGCCGGGATAGAACGGAAACGGCAGGCTTCGGACCGGATACTCGTTCGGGCCGGGGTCGTAGGCGCGCGATCCGGGATAGGCAATGGGCATCTCACGGCCCTCGCCTGGCCACCGACTGGCGAAGGCCTTGATCGTATAGGACACGCCATTCAACGTCGGCAGGTACGTGTCCGTGAAGACGCCAACCCGGCACGCCATTACCGGAGTGCATACGGAACGGCCGTTAAAACCTCGCGGTTTGGTGCACCTCTAGCGGTCTTCGGTGACAGGCCGACGGAACGGCTCCAATCGTTAACCCCTTCCCCGATCCCACCTGAGGGCCGCTATGGGCGATTCCGACGCGTCCGACCCGATGCACGAGTTGGACGTGACGCTGTGGGTTGGCAAGGGCGGCATCACGCCGGTTGCCGAAGAGTTGGCCACCCAGCTCGAGGATCACGACCACGTCAAGGTGAAGTTTCTTCGCTCGGCTCGTGGCGGGGGATCGACCGAGGAACTGGCCGTCGAGCTGGCCGACCAAGCGGGCGTCTCGGTGCTCGAAACGCGAGGCCATACGGCGGTGTATGAGCCATGAACGCGATTCAGGACCTCCTCGGCGATGTGGGGATTAGCGACGGCCTCATCGGCGTCGGCATCTCGATCCTCGTGTTCATCGTGGCCTTCCTGCTTATCTTCGGGATTGGCAAGTTGTTCGTGTTGCCGACGATCGAGCGATTTCTGAAAACCCGCGGGGTCGAATTGCACGCGCGCCAGCCGCTGATGAAGGTGATGTGGTTTTCCCTCGTCTTCGTTTCGCTCGGTATCGCGGTCGGCGCCGCCGGCTACGGGAACCTGTTGACCTCGCTGGCGACGATCGCCGCGGCAGCGACCCTCGCGATCGGATTCGCATTACAGGATCTGTTGCGCAACCTCGCGGCCGGGGTGTTCATCTTCATCGATCGGCCGTTCAAAATCGGCGATTGGATCGAATGGAACGACAATGCGGGTATCGTCGACGACATCAGCCTGCGCGTCACGCGGGTCAAGACCTTCGACAACGAATTGCTGACCGTCCCGAACTCGCAGTTGACGGATAACGTCGTCAAAAATCCGGTCGCCGAGGACCGCCTCCGGATCAAGCCCACCTTCGGGATCGGCTACGAGGACGATATCGGCCAAGCGACCGACATCATCATCGAGGAGGCGAACGCCCATCCGGACATCCTGGACGAACCGGAACCGGCCGTCCGCCTCGTGGAACTCGGCGACTCGGCGGTCGGCCTCCAATCACGGATCTGGTTGGACGATCCCACGCGGGCCGATTTCCTCAAAATCCGCAGCGAGTTCGTTACGGCCGTCAAGGAACACTTCGACGAGGTCGGCATTTCGATCCCGTACCCCCAGCGGGAGCTCTCGGGCCAGCTCGCCCTCGAGGAGTAGCGTCGAAAGGAAGTGTGGACGCCCGGGGCGACCAGCGTTCCGTCGCGGGGTAACCCGGTTGCGTTCTCGACCCCGTGACCCATCGAGCGACAGGTGTCCGGTGGCCCGCTGCTCGCTTCCGCGCCTGACGGATTACCACCGGTTAGCCACGGCGAACCATCCCTTCGGATGGCCGAGGTGGCCCGCTGTCCCCGATGGACGAGGTGTCATCGTCCGCGCCCGGAGCCCGTGACGGGCGGCCGGCCTTCCCGGGGATCTCGGCCCCCACTGAAGACCATGTCGTGGGTGACAGACGGGGCCTAGCCGTCCGGCCTAGTCCACACCCATCGTACTCGACTCGGCTTCAAGGCCCTTACGCCTCCGCCTGCTGCCAGACGCCGAGGCGGACACTCGCCCACGCGCTGGCCAGCGGGATGGCGAGCCCGCTCGCGAGGGTGAGCCAGCGATGCCAGCGGAAGACGTCGCCGGCTTGCAGTTCGTAGACGAGCGAGGCGTCAATGACCAGCGCCCAGTGGGCGGTTGCGAGGACGAGGATACACCCCGCCCCGAGGCCGATGCTGGCGACCGAGACCGGATCCCGCCGTCCGGTGAGTCCGGCCAGGAAGACGACCCCGAGCACGGCCGCAAGCACCGCACTGGCCCAGAGGCCGACGATCCCCTGGGCGAGATACGTCCGAATGACGGCCCAACTCGCGTCGGCGAGGACGACCGGTGCGAGAACGCCCGCAAGCGTCCCGAGACAGCCCGCCAACCCGAGACGCATCGGCCACGTGTGCTGGGCCATAGCTCGTTCGTGCCTCCGGTGAGGGGCGGCTAAGGCCCTTCGACTGGAACCACACCTTCAACTCGCCGGGGTTCGCAGGGGTGGACATGGGACTGGGAAGCACTGCGCGCAAGCTCCAGGGGCTGACCGATACGGCGGAAGAACTGTACGCCAAGATCTCGGAGGTGCTGGATCGGGTCCGCGGCATCGAGTCTTCCATCGAACACACCGACGAGCGGGTTGAGGAACTGAACGATCGCCTCGACCGCCAGGCGGCGATCCTCGAAGCGATCGCCGAGGATCACGACATCGACATCGAGGCGGTCACGCCCGAGGAGGAGCCGGCCACGCCGACCGAATCCGAGTCAGAGGCCTGAGGCGGGCATGAGCGAGGCTCCCCACGCGTCCGTCCTCGAGACGATCGGCGAGACCCCGATGGTGGCACTGCAGGATGCACCCGATGACGTGGCCGTCTACGCGAAACTCGAGAGCTTCAACCCGGGGGCAAGCGTCAAGGACCGCATCGGGTATTACATGCTCGAGCGACTGCTCGAGCGCGGCGAGGTGCCCCCGGGCGGGACCGTCATCGAACCGACCGCCGGCAACACCGGCATCGGCATGGCGATGGCTGCCACCCAGCTCGACCTGGACGCGATGTTGCTCGTCCCCGAGGACTTCAGCGAGGAGAAACAGGAGCTGATGCGCGCGCTCGGTGCCGAGGTGATCAACACGCCGACCGAGGAGGGCATGACGTACGCCCGGGAACGCGCCGAGGACCTGGCGGCCGAGCGCGCGGATGCGATCGTCCCCCAGCAGTTTTCGAATTCCCTGAACGTCGAGGCACACTACGAGACGACGGCGCCCGAACTGTTCGAGGCCCTCGATGGTGAGGTGGGTGCGATCGTCGCCGGCTGTGGGACCGCCGGCACGCTCATGGGGATCGCCAGGTACGCCACCGAACAGCCCGAGCCACCGCGGATCGTCGCGGTCGAACCCGAGGGGTCGATGTACCGGGCCTTCCACGGCGAGGCACCCGAGCGTGGCGAGTACAAAGTCGAGGGGATCGGGACGCGCAGCCCCGAGATGAACGAGCTGTACGAACCCGATCTCGTCGACGACCTCAAGCAAGTTAGCGATCGCGCGGTGCACGAAGAGTGCCAACGCCTCGCGGCCGAGGAAGGCCACCTCGTCGGCTCGAGCGCGGCCGCGAACAGCCTCGCCGCGAAGGCCGTGGCCGCCGAGATCAGTGCTGGTGAGGTTTCAGTACCGCACGAGACGGTCGTGACGCTCTTTCCGGACTCGAGCGAGCGCTACCTCTCGAAGGGGCTGTATGGCGATTTCGGCGATTGGGACGACTGAGTTACGAGTCGAGCCCGGAGAAGGTAACCTCGCCCTCTTCTGGCACCTCGATGACGCCGTCGAAGAGCCCCTTAATCGTGTTCAGTGTCTGATCGTCATGCGCCGAGGGGTCCATGAGATAGAGCCCGAGGCCGCCGGCGTTTTGGACGCGGCCGGTGAAGACATGCAGAAACCGAAAGACCGTCTGCAGCTCCGAATACACCAATAACGTCGAAATGCTATCGAGGCAGACGCGCGTTCGCTCGTGTTCGCGCGATTGGGTGTACGTCTCGAGCAACTCGGAGAGGCTGACGCCGATGCCCGTCATGTCGACGGGTGAGGAGGCGTATTTGCGTTGGTCGTCCTCCTCGAGGTCCTCCACACCCTGTTGGCGGGAGACGCAATCGATGACGCCGATGGATTTGCCGTCGGGTGATTCACCGAGGACGTCCTCGAGGTCGGCGAACACGCGATCGGCAGCGTCGGCGGTCGAAACGACGATGACCGCATCGTCATCCGCGGTGCCTGCCGCGAGGATTTCGTAGGCGAGGCGTTGTTTGCCCGACATGGCCGGCCCGAGCACCAGCAGGTTGCTGCCGGGATCGACCTCGACATCGGCAAGGGGACCAGCGAGCTGATACATGGTACGTCGTGAAATAGTTGGGTTGCGTGAGCCTACGCGCTCCAGTCAGTTCGGTGATTGATGCCTGGCTCTATAAATACCTGCTGTGACACTTCTCCCCGGCGACGTACCCGAATTGGGGGCCCTCACGCGCTGAGACGGCCGAGGACGAACCCGGCGAGGGCGACGTACATGCCGACTTTGAGGAGGCGCTGCCCACGTGCGGGGGCGTCAGGGCCGATGAGGCCCGCATACCCCATGATCAGGAGGGCTGGCACGAGGCCGACGAAATACAAGGTGCCGAAGGTTTCCCGGAGATACGGCAGCGGGCTGAGGATGGCGCCAAGCAGGACGGCCCCGAGGGCGATCCCCCAGGCGGGGCGTTCCCCGATGACGATCGGCATCGTTCGCAAGCCGGCAGCGCGATCGCCGGGCATGTCTTCGATGTCTTTGAGGATTTCGCGAGCGAGCGTCGCGAGGGCTGCGAGGGCCCCAATAACGAGGGTCGCCTGCACATCGCCACCGGCTGCGCCGCCGAACCAGATCGCCGAGCCGACGAGAAAGGCGACGACGAGGTTACCGGCGCCGGGAGTGTCCTTGAAGATCTCCGTGTAGGTGACGAGGAGGACGAGGTTCAAGATGGCGATACCGATCGCGATCACGGGAAGCACCGCGAGGGTGAGGACGACCGCGATGGCAAAGCCAAGCATCGAGAGGACGAGGGCGGTACGAGGAGCGATGTCGCCGGCCGGGATCGGTCGGTCGGGGCGATTGATGGCGTCTACTTCGCGATCGAAGTAGTCGTTGATGGCGTTGCCCGAGGCGGTCCCCAGCGCGGTCGCGATGACGGCCGCGGCGGTGGGGACGGGCTCGGTGAGGGCGGCGGCGACGTAGGCACCGACCAGCGCGAGGATGGCGGCGCCGATGACGTTGCCCGGGCGGGCCAGACGGACGGCGGCGCGGGCCCGGGCGGTGCGGGACATACCCACATCGCCGGTACGGGGGCCCTTATCGCCACCGGCTTGGGGATTCACCGAATCCTGAGGGTTTAAGCGGGCGTATCGGGTAGCGTGATTTCGAGGGCGCTTAGCTCAGTTTGGACAGAGTGCTTGGCTTCGGACCAAGTTGTCGCGGG
>CAZOFG010000036.1:0-7181 GCA_964579125.1 uncultured Halobacteriales archaeon
ACCACACCTTACGCGTTCGTGGCGGCCATCAGAGGCGGCTTCCACTATACGGGCGCTTCAGGACCGCAGGGCAATCCGATCCTTGACCAGGGGACAGATGTCGACCCGGTTTCGCCGGCGCAGGGGCTGGCAACGTTTCTCGATACCGACTATCCGCACCGCTACCGGACGTTTGCGCGAGAACGGCTCCCGTCGATGCTGGACGAATCGAGCCGAACTAGAGACGGGTGATGTTTTTGGCACGAGGCCCATCGTCGGTCTGCTCGATTTCGAACTCGAGTTCTTGGCCCTCCTCAAGATCGGGCCCACCGACGTCTTCCATGTGGAAGAAGATGTCCTCGTCCTCGTCTTCCGTCTCGATAAATCCGTAGCCTTTCCGATCGTGGAAAAAGGCAACCGTACCTGTGGGCATTGGAACTTCCTGCTAAACTCCTGCCGGATCATATAAATAGGTACCGCACGACTCGAGCAGCGGACGGCTGATCGTATTCCATATGAAGGCTCCGTCCGTTGGTGGGGTACATGGGAAACGCGGCGTTGCGCGAATTGGCCGCGATCGAGCCGATCACCTTCGACGACCTCGAGGGGCAGATCCTCGCGATTGACGCCCACAACTGGCTCTATCGCTATCTGACGATTACGGTGCGATTCACCGATAGCGCGGTCTATACCCGCGACGACGGGACGGAGGTGGCGAATCTCATCGGCATCCTCCAAGGGGTGGCCAAACTCCTTGAAGCTTCGATCACCCCCGTCTTCGTCTTCGATGGCGAACCGTCTATCCTCAAGGCCGACGAGATCGAACGACGCCGGGAACAACGGGAGGAACGGGCTGCCGCCATGGAACGCGCCGCCGAGCGTGGCGATCACATCGAGGCCGCCCGGCTGGATTCCCAATCACAACGCCTGACCGAGGCGATCCAGACGACGAGTCGGGCGGTACTCGATCGACTTGACATCACCTACGTCGACGCCCCAGCTGAGGGTGAATCGCAGGCGGCCCACCTCGAACGATCCGGCGCGGTGGATGCCGTCGGGACGGAGGATTACGATGCATTGTTATTCGGGGCGGAACGGACCATCAGGCAATTGACAAGCAGCGGCAATCCGGAAGAAATGCGTCTCTCGACCACGCTTCAGTCACTCGACCTCACCCGCGAGCAGCTCGTCGATGTGGCGATTCTCATCGGGACGGACTACAACGATGGGATCGACGGCTACGGCCCGAAAACGGCCGTCGCCGCGATCGAGGAACACGGCGACCTGTGGGGCGTGCTCGAGGCTGACGGCGTTGTCATCGAACGGGCCGATCAAATTCGCTCGCTCTTTCTCGATCCACATATCGAAGCGGTCGACCTCGAGGTGGACTTTCCAACTCCTGATCTCGAGGCGGTTCGGTCGTTTGTCAGTGAAGAACACGAGATCGACTCGGATGCCATCGATCGACCCCTCGAACGGATCGAGTCAGCAACCAGACAGACGGGACTCGATCAGTTCTCTTAGCTCCGACGGGGAAGAACGGTCGATTTAACCCGACGCCCCGAGCAGTCTCGGGCTATGTCCGAGGATGGGTTTCGCACCGAGCGGGACAGTCTCGGGGAGATTTCTGTGCCCGCCGACGCGTATTGGGGGGCACAAACCCAGCGGGCGATCGAGAATTTTCCGATCTCCGGGCAATCCTTCGATCGACAGTTCATCGAGGCGCTTGGTATCACGAAAAAGGCCGCCGCGCTCGCCAATCGCGAGCTTGGGCTGCTCGAGGCGGACCGGGCTGACGTGATCGTCACTGCGGCCGATGAAGTGATCGCCGGCGAGCATGACGAGCAGTTTCCGGTTGATATCTACCAAACGGGGTCTGGCACCTCGACGAACATGAACGCCAACGAGGTGATCGCGAACCGCGCTGCGGAACTCGCCGGTGCCGACATCGGTTCGAAACATGTCCACCCCAACGACCACGTCAATTACGGCCAATCGTCGAACGACGTCATCCCGACGGCGATGCACGTGGCCATGCGACTGGCGATCGATCGTGACGTCATCCCGGCCCTCACGGAACTCCACCGCTCACTCTCGGAGCAGGCCGAGGCCTTCGATGATGTCGTCAAGACCGGCCGGACCCACCTCCAGGACGCAACCCCGGTCAGGCTCGGCCAAGAGTTCAACGGCTATCGCGCGCAACTCGAGCGGGGGATTGAACGGATCGACGAGGCGGCTGAGACGCTGTACGAAGTGCCACTCGGGGGCACCGCCACCGGTACAGGCTTGAACACCCATAAGGCGTTTCCCGAAACCGTCGCTGACTACATAGCCGACGAGACTGACTTGGCGTTTCGCCCGGCCGCCGAGCACTTTTCACTCCAAGCCGCTCATGATGCCGTCGCGAACGCCCACGGGGCGCTCCGCACCACGGCCGGGTCGTTGAACAAAATCGCGAACGACCTCAGGCTGCTGGCTTCCGGGCCGCGAAATGGCCTCAACGAAATCGCCCAACCCGAAAACCAGCCCGGCTCGTCGATCATGCCCGGTAAGATCAATCCCGTCATCGCGGAGTCGATCAATCAAGTACACAAACGCATCCTCGGTAATGATACGACGATCGCCGTGAGTGCCGCCCGCGGCGAACTCGAGTTGAATTTGTACAAGCCCGTGTTGGCAAAGACGTTCCTCGAATCCACGCGGTTGTTGGCCAACGGCGCCACCGTCTTCGCCGCTCGGTTCGTTGACCGGTTGGAAGCGAATCGCGACACAATCGCCGCACAAGTCGAGCGATCAATGGCGTTAGCGACGGCGTTGAATCCACACATCGGCTACGACGCGGCGGCCGAGGTGGCGAAGACGGCGTTAGCGAGCGATCGGACGGTTCGGGAGGTCGCCGTCGAGGAAGGCTACCTCAGTGAGGCTGAGGCCGATGAAATCCTCGATCCCGCGGCGATGACGGAGCGTGGGATCCTCGGCGACCTTGACCAGGAGTAAGCGGGCTTTTTGTCCTGGATGCTGTAGACCCGAGTAATGGGAGCCGACGAATCGGGGCTAGTCGCTGGCCTTGAAATCCATCAACAACTCGATACGGAGACGAAGCTCTTCTGTGCGTGCCCGACCCGCCTCCGTGAACCTGAGGAGGCGATCCGAGTCTTCGAACGGTATTTGCACCCGACCCGCAGCGAACTCGGGGAGATCGATGCCGCGGCATTGGAGGAAACCCGTATCGATCGCCGGTTCGAGTATCTTGCGTACGAATCAACGTGTCTCGTCGAAGAGGACGACGAACCGCCGCATCGTCTCAACGAAGCAGCCCTGGAGACGGCACTCTCGATCGCTGATGTACTCGGAATGGCGCCGGTCGATCGGGGCCACGTCATGCGCAAGATCGTCGTCGACGGTTCGAATACTTCCGGTTTTCAGCGGACGGTGAAAGTCGCCACTGATGGCGTCGTCGAAACCGAGGAGGGCCCGGTCGAGATCACTGATTTGATGCTTGAAGAGGAAAGCGCTCAACGGGTCGCCGAACTCGAAGATGGCGTGCGGTACAGTCTCGATCGACTCGGCATTCCGCTGGTCGAAATCGGGACCGCCCCGGACATTACCTCGCCCGAACAGGCCAAGGCCGTCGCCGAACACATCGGTATGGTCTTACGGTCGACCCGGGCGGTGAAACGCGGGCTCGGCACGATCCGTCAGGACGTCAACATCTCGATTCCAGAGGGCGCGCGAGTCGAACTCAAAGGCGTGCAACAACTCGATCTCATTGACGACATCGTTCGGCTCGAGGTCCAACGCCAAGAGCGCTTGCTGGATATCGGGGCGGATCTCAACGACCGTGACGCGGGGGTCGGCGATCCCATCGATGTTACCGACGTGTTTGCTGAGACCGATTCGGCAATACTCGCGGATGCTCTCGCCGATGGCGGTGTCGCGTATGCGCTTCGACTCGAGGGGTTCGATGGGCTCGTCGGTCGTGAATTGCAACCGGATCGACGCCTCGGAAGCGAACTCGCGGATCACGCCCGACGGCATGGCGTCGACGGGCTGTTCCATACGGACGAACTTCCGGGATACGGCATTTCGTCCGATGAGGTCACGGCGTTGGAAGAGGCCGTCGGTGCCGAATCGACTGATGCGGTCGCCCTCGTCGCCGGTGCACCGGAGCATGCATCACTCGCTATCGAGGCCGCGGGGGAGCGGGCGGAGATGGCGATCGAAGGCGTTCCCGAAGAGACACGCCAGGCCATGGAGGACGGTACCAGTCGGTATCTTCGGCCACTCCCGGGGGCCGCGAGAATGTATCCGGAAACGGACGTGCCTCCGGTCGAGGTCGATCTCACTGACATCGAACCGCCGGAGCTGTTGACGGAGACGGTCGAACGGTACGTGAACACGTACGATCTAGATCGAGACCTCGCGAGGCAGGTCGTTAACGGCGAGCATGCGGCCCTCTTCGAGGACGTTCTCGAGGAACACGACATATCGGCGAGTGTGGTGGCGGGGACGCTCACGGCCACGCTTACGGAATTGCGTCGAGATGACGTCCCGGTTGCGGTGCTCACAGATGACCATCTTCGAGCCGTCTTTGCCCTGCTCGCCGAGGGCGAGGTGACCCAAGACGGGCTCCCGGCGCTCTTGCGAGCCGTCGCTCAGCGTCCCGACCGACCGGTTCGGAAAACGGCTGACGCCGAAGGATTCGGTGGAATGAGCGAGGCGGACGTTCGGGAGACCGTTGAAGCAGTCGTTGAAGAGCACAACGAACAGGTCCAAGACGAAGGAATGGGGGCGTTCTCCGCGCTGATGGGTGAGTGCATGGCCTCACTTCGGGGCAACGCCGACGGCGAACTCGTCAGCGATCTCCTCCGGGAAGAAATTCAACGACGCTCCGCCGACTGATCGGCCAGTTCCCGACCGCGCCGAAAGAGACCGATCAGGGTCATTGCCTCCCGCTTGGTCAGATGCGCGCGGCCGAACACGCGCCTGACCAACCGATTAGTTTTCGCCCGTTTTTCGGGTGGATGGCCGATGGCTGCGAGATACGATTCCGCAGTCGCATACAACCGCTCGATGTCCTCCTCGGGTGCACGTTCGAGGTCGGGTTCGATGTGCGTCGGTGGATCGGCGGCTTCTTTGGCTTCATACAGCGCGATCGTCGCGGCTTGCCCCAAGTTGAGGGATGGATAGGATGCCGCTGCCGGAATCGTACAAATGCGATCGAGGGCGGAGACTTCTTTGTTCGAGAGGCCGGTGCCCTCCCGGCCGAAAACGAGGGCGACGTTGGCATCGACAGTCGTAATGGCCTCCGAAAGGTCGTCAACCGTGAGGTAGGGATACCGCGTCACATCGTTCGAGTCGGCCCCGACGCGGGCGGTGAAACCGATCGTGTGATATTCGGCGATAAGTTCATCGAACGAAATCGTTTCCGCCGCGGGGAGGATGTCCTCTCTGGCCTGTCCGGCGAACCCGTAGGCCGGGCCGTCTGGATCGAGCTCCGGTGGATCGATCAACACCAAGTCGGCAAAGCCGAAGTTCTTCATCGCCCGAGCGATCGTGCCCACATTGCCGGGTTCGTCAGCATCGACGACGGCCACGGCCGGCACTGAACAATCACTCATCCCGTTTCAATGCGCGAAGATCGACGCGATCGCGATCCATACCGAGATCCTCAGGCGTCACGACTGGCTCCATGTTCCCCGGTGGATCGAACGACGGTAACGACCGCGGCGCCGTATCGACGTGGACATCTGGATCGTACGTATCGGGTGCGCGATTGCCGGCGTCGAACCACTCGTGAAACGCCGTCTGGAATTCCGGCGTCCCGCGATACTCGTCGCCCCCGCAGTGACGATACCAGTACAGTAAATCGGCCTCGTGGTCCTGACACAGGACCGCTTCGGCGAGTGGTTCACCATAGACGACCGAGGCGACGTTGCACTCGGCGAGGGCTTCGTCGCCATGAATCAGCCAACAGGCATCACAGGGTGCATCGACGAGTTTGGAGAGTCTGATGATTCGATTGCGGGTATCTCGCGGCATTTCGTCCAAGGAGCGCAATTCACCTGAGTCAGTAAAGACGGTCTCTTCATCGAAGCGCCACCCCCGCAACCCGATGCTCACCTTCCCCATGACCGGAGGTTTGCAGTCCGGGGCCATAAGCCCACGGCGGCGAAGGGAGAGGGTTTAGGGGGGAGACGTACAGGGGCGAGGTATGCGTACGGTCGTGGCCGATGGCCTCCCGATTGGCGAGGCCGAATTACCCCGGATCATGGGCGTGTTGAACGTCAGTCCCGAGTCACCATATGACCCGAGTATCTATACGGAGGCGGGGCCAGCGGCCGCGTACGTTGATGAGCTCATCGAGGCGGGAGCGGACGTTATCGACGTCGGCCTCGAATCCGCGAACAAACGCACGGAGACGCTCTCTGTAGACGACGAACTCGAACGCCTGTCTCTCGCGGCCGATGCGATCGCGAGCGTCTCCGCCGACGCAGTGTTCTCCCTCGAAACCCGCTATCACGAGGTGGCCGAGGCGGGCATCGATGCGGGGTTTACGATGATCAACGACATCTGCGGATTTGCCGATCCACACATGCCGACGGTCTGTGCGGATTACGATGTCCCGGTCGTGAAAATGGCGTCCCCACCGGATCTGACCCGTCCGGGAGCCCTTGAGAGCGTCGACGCGATCCATGACGCGTTACAGCGGAATGGATTCACTGACAAGACGATCATCGACCCGGCATTCGGAGGCTGGTCGGCTGACAAATCACTGGAGGTCGACCGCGAAACATTCCGACGGCTTCCGGAATTTCGCGCGTACGGGCGACCGATCCTCGTTTCGATCAATCGGAAGAACTTCCTGCGAAAACCGCTCGACCGCTCGACGGAGGAGGCGTTACCAGCCTCATTGGCCGCCACCGCAATGGCGATCGAACGCGGTGTCTCATTGGTACGAACCCATGACGTTGCACCAACCCGGGATGCGGCACGCATCGCTTCACTCTTGGGTGACTCGCGGGCGAGGACGCAGGGGTCGATTTCAGTCACACAATTGGATGCGCGTCCTCGAAGCGCCTTCCGAAGGCAACTCGGAGAGCTGGATATCGATCGCGCCAACGCCGACGATTGGTCCTGGCACACTTTTGCGCTCGAGGGGGATCCAACGACGCTCGCCTGGTTGGCCGATGAAGTCGGCG
>CAZOFG010000036.1:7281-8878 GCA_964579125.1 uncultured Halobacteriales archaeon
CATCTCGACACCATCACGTTGGATCGCCTCGATCTCTCGGGTGATCGAGTTGCGATTGTCGCCGGGGCTGCACTCAGGCCCCAGACCTATCCTCGTTTGCGAGGGATGGACACAATCATCGCAACGGCCGACGCGCTCACCGCATTAGAGCGGGCCGCAATCCCGGTACGCGTCGTCGTGACCGATTTGGATACCGATCCCGCTCGAGTGTGTGCTCGCACCAGGAAACGCGGGTTCGTGGCTGTACACGGACATGGTGACAATCGACGGCAACTCACCCGGTGGGTTCCCCGAATGCGGTCCTCCCATACGATCGGGACCACGCAGGCGTCGCCACTGCCGAACGTGTACAACTTTGGCGGCTTCACGGACGGTGACCGAGCGGCGTTTATGGCCGATGCCCTCGGAGCGGAGACGATGGAGTTCATTGGCTGGGATCTCGATGCCCCGACGGTATCACCGCGAAAACGGACGAAACTCGAGATTGCCCGGGAGTTATTGGCCCTCCTCGAACAGCGCCGCGAAACGCGATTTTCGGATCTTCAGTTGTCCGGAAACGCTTCGAGTATCGCCTGATTGCATGCGGGGCATCGGATCGCGGAGATGACATCGGTCCCACAACAACCGGGGCGTTCGATCGTTTGGAGTGAAGTTCCACAGGCGGGACAGGCCGCATACGTTCCCCGAAGGACAAGCAAGATCCGTCGCCACGAAGTGACGGATTGGGTTCGTAGCTCTGCGTGTACCGCGTGTAGTGCACGCACCGACACGGCATCGGCGTGGAGTGCGAGGCGTGACACCCACGACACGGGCGTTTCATCGACAGTGGCCTGGATCCCCCCGGCGGTACGGTTGCTCGGTTCGTCTTCGAGGGTGATAGAGCGATCTCCAACGGCAGACTGAGCCAGTCGATCGACCGAGGTCCCCTGAAGTTCCGCGAGACTGTTCCGTCGAGCGCGATGATACTGTTGCGTGAGCGTAAACGCGTCGTCAGTTCGAGTGACGACGTCTCGTTCAAGCAACCATTGCAGTGGCTCGGTCGATGGTACCGACACCGACGGTTGAGCCTTTCTGAGGAATCGAAGCACGGGGGCAGGTAACACGCGAGCGGTTATTTGGGGCGTTCCCGGGATGACATAGCCTCGGAGCCACGTCGCCCCGACCCCGACCATGCCGACACCACCTCCGAGGAGTGGATGAATGAGCCCCGTTGCGATGGCGCCAGAGACCGTGAGCCCGAGGTTGACTGCGGTACACGGCCAGCATCGGTTCTGTCCGACGTACGCATCGTTTCGAGCAGCCGACAGTAGCCGGGAGAGCATGCCGACGCTGGTGCCCGATCTCGTAAGGACCTGCGGGGAGCTCAGGAACGTCGCTCAGGTGCCAGCTGGGCAATGGTCTGTTGCTGGTCCGCTGGCGTCGCCCCACGGGGAAAGGAGATGGCGACGGCATCGACCGCGTCGTGTTCGGTGAATGTCTCGAGCTGTTTCCTGGCTTCGGCCGGGGACCCAGCTACTGCAAAGGGTTCGAGGAGTGCTGTTTCGACGGTTTCGATGGCAGCCTGGCGGTCACCGTTTTGCCAGGTCTCAACTACCTG
>CAZOFG010000037.1:0-7724 GCA_964579125.1 uncultured Halobacteriales archaeon
TCGTTCGACGTCTCCATCTACCAAGATCTGACGAAGGACCGTCTCAAAGCGGTGCTCCAGGAGGAGTCTGACTTCCTCCATTACATCGGCCATATTGACGACGAGGGGGTCGAATGTACGGACGGTAAACTCGACATCGCCGTGTTAGAGGAGGTTGGCACCTCGGCGTTCCTGCTCAACGCGTGTCAATCGTACGAACAAGGACAGCATCTCATCGAGCGCGGTGGTATTGGAGGGATTGTCACACTGTCTGAGGTGATTAATGAGAGTGCGGTTGAGATGGGCGGAACGTTGGCAAGATTACTAAATGAAGGATTTCCCCTCTATGCGGCACTGGATATCGCCAAAGAAGAGAGCCTAATGGGGCTCCGATATATCGTCGTCGGCGACGGTCGATTAGCATTAACTCAGCCGAAATCAGTTCCTCAATTATACGAAATTTCTACCACTGAGAACCCCATTTCGTTCTCACAGTTGACGTTCCCTACCTCCCGGGCAGATTTGGGAAGTATCACGATCCCATTCTTGGGAGACAATGAACGATACTTTCTACTGTCGAAAGAAGTCGATTCGCTCAGTCCCACTGCTCAGGAAGTGCTCGAATTCCTTGAAGTCGAGAATATGCCTACTTATCTCGATGGGGAATTCACCTGGAGTTCCGAAGTCGACTCGTTGTGATTACGTTCCGGTAACGACGCCGGTGTTACCTGCCGCGACGGTACCTGCCTGTGAGAGCAACAACATCAGCGTGAACAGGATGCCGATCAGCCGGGGGTGCTCGGTGATGTACGCCTTGAGAGTGCTGTCGTTGGACATGATCCATGGTAACGTGGGCCGCGCGCGAGCAAAAATTTAACTTACGTGTAATATCATAAATAATAACACATTAATCGGTCCGATCCCCGTCACGTCCGGCGAACAGCACACACTGCGAAGGAGTGACAGCCTCGAATCGGTTTCGCAACGATTATTTTGACCTCCGAGAAGGCACGTGTCCATGCCCTCCGAGGAGCCCCCAACCGTCGAGGAGGCGTACGCGAAACTGGCGCCAACCTACGAATCTCAGGAAACCGACCCCTACTGTGCGGATCTTGAGTTTCCGGCGATGAACGGGCTGATCCCCGACGTCACGGGCCAACGGATCCTCGATGCCGGATGTGGTCACGGTCGCTATGCCGACTGGCTGTGCGATCAGGGGGCTGACGTCGTCGCCGTCGACAGCAACGAGGCCATGCTCGAGCAGGCGCGTCGTCGCCTCGGAAATCGCGCGACGGTTCGCCACGGTGACCTCACCGAGTCGTTGCCATTCGCAGAGGATACGTTCGACGGCATCGTGTCCGGCCTGTCGTTGCATTACGTCGAGGACTGGCGGGTACCGTTCGCCGAGTTTGCACGTCTCCTTCGGCCGGGTGGGTTCCTCACGTTCTCGACGCACCATCCCGTCGACGAATATACCGCGTTCGAGCCGACGAACTATTTCGCGATCGAGAAACAACACATGACCTGGTCAGCGGGCGAGTCCGAGGTGGACGTACCGTTTTATCGCCGGCCCTTCGATGAGGTGATCACGCCCCTCCTCGAGACGGGCTTTCGCCTGGACGAGCTGGTCGAACCGACTCCGCGGGAATCCTTCGCGGACAAAAATCCCGACTCCTACGAGAAGCGCCTGCGCCATCCCACGTTCCTGTGTGTGCGGGCGCGGACGACAGCCTGCTGAACGGGTGGAACGCGAGAGTGTCGTGGTCGGCCAGCCCAGAGGTCCATCCTCTGTCGCGACGAAAACGAATAACCGATCGTATCCAAGGGAGATGCATGCCCACCACCCTTCGCGACTCCGACGAGGCGAAACGCAAGCTCGAGGCGATCAAGCGCGACGATGAGACCTTCGAAGAACTGCTCGATCGGTTGGCTAGTCAGGTACGCACCATGGAGCCGGGTGCCTGGGTGGGAACTGAGAAGGCGGCGCTCGCCCGATCGGCTCGCGAGCGAACGCGAACCAGCTTCGAGTGAACATCAACAACAGTAGATGAACGGATACGCCAGCGTCACGCGGTCGCCGTCGACAAGCTCGGTGTCGAGGCCGTCGAGGTGTTCGTTGAACTGGCCGTTGACGAGGACGCGCGCATAGGCGCGCGTTCGGTCACCCTCGGGGTTGGCCCGCCAGGTGCCGGGCAGTTCATCGGGCGCGGGCGCCCAGCCGGCCGTCGCAGCGTCGGCTTCGGTTGCGGCGATGAGGAGGTCGGCGATGTCGTAGTCGGCAAACAGCGCGTCGAGACACGCACGGAGGGTGGACCCTTCGAAGGTGACCTCGAGGCGGGGCTCGCCGATGGCCCGGCGGACGTGGCCCGTGGCGACGACCTGGACGGTGGTAGTCGAATTCGCGTCGGGGCGAGGTGGTGTCGAGTACTCATTGAGTGGAGTGAGGGACGCCATCGACGTGAGTTATACGCCGAATATATTGATCTGTCACGGTTTGAAGGGTGGGGACGATTGATGGTTCAGGTTGTATATTTGATAGGAAACATGCCCGAACCGTGGTGATGGGTGATGGATTCGGATTCACGGTCAGTCGATTCCGAGCAGAAGCTGTTTCGTCGGTCGGTACGGCTACTTGGATCTAAGGGAGGAGGCGAATCCCAGGATCAATCTCGTGTCACGATCCCGGACTACGCTTTCGCCGACCGTTGGAACTGCTCCCCCACGTCGACCGCGAGCGGGGCGAGGCTAGTTCTGACTGCTTCGAGGTGTTCCAGTGGTTCACGCCGAAGACGATGGTATGCATTCGAAGCAGATTCCATCACCTCGCGGTGATGTACTGCGGTATCCGAAGGTCACTACTGGATCGGGGGTGAGCGGAGGAGTCGGGTTGGCAAACGGCGTTCGGCGTTGGTTTGGTTAGTCCGTTGAACTCTATTCGAATTCCATCGCTCGATCGTACAGAGCCTTGAGTCGCCGAGCGGACGCGATGCCCGGTCGTCCGACGTGTGAGAGCACCCAAAAGAGGACGCCGCGTTTGGTGGGCTGGTGAGCAATGGATTGGCGAAATTCGCGTCTGGCGGTCGCGATATCGCCGTGGTCGGCCTGATAGTTACCAAAGGAAAATCGCAGCTGTGCAAGGCGGTTGTCGCCCAGCTCGTCGCCATGGACGGCGAGGAGCTGGCGCTGTCCCCGGACCATTTGGTCGCGGTCCTTGACAATCTGATCGGGGTGGTAGTAGCGTTCAGAGATGACGGTGTCGGTGACGGCGAAGTGGCCGAGTTCCGACAGGCGCAGCCAGAGGTCGACGTCCTCGAGAGCCGGATAGCGCTTGTCGAAGCCGTTGACACGGTCCAGCGCGTCAGCGTAGACGAGGGTACCAGTAGGTCCACCCACGTCTGCGCCGTTGCCGAGGACATCGTGATCAAGGCGTGGATAGTCGATCGTGTTAACCGACTCAGTCCCATCCGGATAGACATCCAATCGGTGTCCGACCGCGCCAATTGCATTGGGCGCCTGTTGTATTGTGCCGAGCAACCGCTCGGCAGCAGTTGGCCGAAGGCGGTCATCATCGTCGAGAAAGTGGACGTGCTCGCCTTGGGCGCGGTCAAGGGCGACGTTTCGTGCGTTGGCGAGGCCATGGGGGCGGTCGCGACGGATGACGGTGAGGCGGTCGTCGTCGATTTGGTCAAGGACCTCTCCGGTCGCGTCGGTGGAACCGCCATCGACGACGATACACTCGAGGTCGTCCACCGTCTGTGCGAAAACGGATCGGACGGCGTTGCCGACGAAATCGGCCCGATTGCGGTTGGGGACGATAACGGAAACAGCCGGCATGTCTGTTGATTGGCTTGTGGATAGGGTGTCGGGAAAAGGATGTCCAATCTGCCATCGGTACCCACTCGGAAATGGCGGATGTTCGACAGTCAATGGGTCTCAGTATCGTACACTATCACTTATTGGATGCCGAGTGTTGATCGGTAATCGAATCGGTATACGCCGAACCGAATAAATGGGAATATTCGGTTGACGGAATTTACCTCATTCAGTCAACGGCTGCTTACCCGCGATCAAGTCAACGCCCATGGAGTTTGCTGACGTGAAAGGTTCATACACGGACTGGTGTCCACTTAAAATATAAGTATTATTGCGTCCAATTAAGACGCATGCGTTCTAAAAAGAATGATGGGTCGTCGCTAACCACCGGTACGTCCCTCACGTTGCCCGTGCCGGTACGGGACGAATCGCTATTCAAATACGGGGCCACAGCAGACGTGATCGACCTGTTGACGTCGAACCCGTCGTTGGACTTCTCCGTCCGCCAACTCGGCCGATTGGTGTCTCATAGTGAAAAGGCGACCCGTGACGCCGTCGATGTCCTCGAGGCAAACGACCTCGTCGTGGTCGAGCATCGAGGGAACGCCAGGCGGGTCCACATCAATCGCGATCGGCTCACCAATCCATCAGACCCGATCCAGTCGATCCCCCAACCGGAGTTTCACGTGCCCGTCAATCTCGCCCGGGAGTACCTCCTAGACGCGGTGGACGATATTGCGGGCATCGTCCTGTACGGAAGCGTCGCGACAGGTACTGCCGACCGGCAATCTGACATCGATCTGTGGGTGTTGGTCGAGGAGGACCATCTGGATAAGCGCCATCAAATCAATCAACACATCGCCGAGCTGGAAGCACGAAAAGTCCCTCCGACGGTCCCGTTTGATGGCAGTGGTGATCCATCGGACGACGATCTTTGGAACGATGTGGTTCAGCTTGTCGTCGATACAGACATGGCCGAGCCAGCGTCCGGTCAACGGTATTCGTTTGACGTGACGGTCGAATCGCCCAAGTCGTTCCGCGGTAAGGCTCAGCGGGTCGATCCAGTCGAGCTGTTCGGTCACGGAATCGTCCTCGCCTCGAGTGACCTTCTGGACCGCATCAAACGCGAGGTGCTCACGGATGAGTGATCGGACGGCGGTTCAGGCGGCACTGGCGGCAGCCGAGGATGCGTTCGACCACGCCACCGGACCGCCGACGTTTGAACCCGAGATCGACAGTTCGGCCGATGTCACGCCCGCCACAGTCCACATCCAGAAGGCCTGTCGGCTGTTGACCGCGATCGAAGTGTTGCAACAAGCCGGTGCCTTCTTTGGGGCGATCGTGGAGCAGTCCTTCATCGCGATCGAACACAGCCTCAGTGGCTATCTGCTGGAGGTAACGAACATCGACGAGCGAGTTCTGCGCAATCACCAGACACCGTATCACCTCGCTGAGGGGCAGGTTCCCCTCGAAGACGAGAGCATCCGAACGATCAGGTATCTGTTCGATGAACGGCGATCGTCTCACTATTACGATACCGCCGTTTCGACGGCCGCTCAAGCTGAGGCCATGGCGATGCTGGCCGACAAGATTCACGCGTACCTCGTCTCGGTGGATCACAGCCTGAAGCGGGCCTGTCGCTGTTGACACGTGGACCCGACCGAAACGGTACCCCTTTCACCGCCGGCGTGAAACGCCCGCCCGACACCGATGGCTCCCGACGACGAGGCGGACATTTCTTGGCGGGCGAAACTACGCGCGCTCATGCGCGTCGCCAGATACCGCCCCAAGTTCACCGTCGGGCTGATCCTCCTCGGCGCCGCGACCGCCTCGCTCGAGGGCATCGGGCTGAGTTTCATCCACCCGATCTTTACCGTCGCCCAGGCGGAGGGTGAGCCGCCGGCGTACGACGCGGTGATGGAGGCCTTTCTGACCGTCTACGACGTGCTGGGCATCCCCTTCGAGCTCGAGTTCCTCATCCTCGGCGTCGCGGCGATCATGACGGTGCGATTTACGCTGTCGTTTTTGACGACGTGGCTGCGGGCCATCCTGCAGAAGACGTACGAGCGTGAACTGCGCTCGAACACGTTCGAACACGCCCTCGAGGCCGAGATTGGCTACTTCGACGAGGAGGGCTCGGATGACATCCTCAACGCGATCATCACGGAGACGCGCTACTCGGCGAAGGTGATCCAAGATGGCGTCATGTCGATGGAGACGCTGTTTCTCGTTGGCGTTTACTTTACAGTGATGTTGTACATCGCGCCGTTGATGACGGTGTTGGCGTTGGTGCTCTTAGGCGGAATTACCGTCCTGTTACGGCGCGTGCTCGAACCGGCGTACACCGTCGGCACGCGGGTGGCCAAGGCCAACGAGCGCGTCCAGGAGGCCGTCCAGGCCGGCACACAGGGCATACGCGACGTCAAGCTGTTTGGCGTGGCACAGGACATGTACGCCGACTTCAAGACCGCCATCGACGAGTACACTGGCTCGTCGATCCATCTCGAGCGCAATCGGGCGGCCATCCGGAACTTCTACGACCTGGCCACGGCGTTGACGCTGTTCTTGTTGATCTACATCGGCTTCGTCTTCTCGGGGCTATCGCTGGGGGCGCTCGGCATCTTCCTGTTCGCGATGTACCGCCTCGGGCCGCTGGCGAGCCGGCTCAACAGCCAGTTCTACAACCTCGAGGGGAACCTCGGCCACCTTGTCAGGACGCAGCGGTTCGTCGACGAACTCGGTGAGCGCGACGAGGAGGACGGCGACCGGTCGATCGACGAGGCCGAACACATTGCGTTCGAGGACGTGTCGTTCGCCTACGCCGACGAGCAGGTGTTGCGAGGGATCTCCTTCGAGGCTGCAACGGGTGAGTTCGTCGCCTTCGTCGGCCAGTCGGGCGCGGGCAAGTCGACGATCGTGTCGTTGCTGGCGCGGATGTACGATCCGGACGAGGGAGAGATCACGGCCAATGGCACGCCAATCCAGGAGTACGACCTCCAGGAGTGGCGCGAACGCCTGGCGGTGGTGCGCCAGAATCCGTTCATCTTCAACGACACCCTCGAGACGAACGTGACTGTCGCGAATCCCGACGCGACTCGCGAGGAGGTCGAACGTGCCTGCGAGATCGCCAAGGTCGACGAGTTCCTCGACGAGTTACCCAACGGCTACGACTCACAGCTCGGCGACGACGGCGTGCGGCTGTCGGGCGGGCAGCGCCAGCGGGTGGCCGTCGCCCGGGCGCTTCTGAAGGACGCCGACTTCCTCGTGCTCGACGAGGCGACGAGCGACCTCGACTCGAACCTCGAGCGCGAGGTCCAACGCGGCATCGAGGCGATGGATCGTGATTATGGCATCATCGCGATCGCCCATCGGTTGTCGACGGTGGAGAACGCCGACCGGATTCACACGGTCGAGCGAGGGGAGATCACGGAGTCGGGGACGCACGAGGAGCTCGTCAACAACGGTGGGAAGTACGCCGAGTTGTACGCGATCCAGTCGTCGCAGTCATCGACCCACGACTAAAGTCGTGGGCTTCCGCCTCGAATACGTGCGACGTACTGGATGATGTCGTCTCCGACAGAGGGGACGGAATACGCCTCCGCGGAGTCCGGCTTCTCTGGTGGAGCGAGATCGGCTGTTGGTCGAGCGCGTCGACGAACTCGAAGCAACTCTCAAAGAAACGATCGAGCGAATCGAGAGACTAGAATCCAAACTAGGGCTGCGGGATGATGAGTAGGTAGTAACCTGTCGTTTTCACCAGTTCGGAACACAGCTCATGGCTCGCCTTCATTCTTCCAATCGGCTGATTCTGTCGTTGATCTCCCCTGCCGTGAAGGCGTCCATCACTTCGAGATAGTCGTCCACCGCATCGACGGCGTCGAACGACGTGATCTCGTCGAGCCGTTGCTCGGCCGCCTCGTCAAACGCCGCCA
>CAZOFG010000038.1:0-6500 GCA_964579125.1 uncultured Halobacteriales archaeon
GGACAGCGCCCTCAACGCTGCGCCGTTGGCCTGGCTTGGCTACCCACGCTCGCCGGTGAAGGCATTCGACTTGTAGAGGAGTGATCGGATATATGGATTCCCCTTTGTGCCGCCCGGGGTGGAGTGTCCCTTATAACAGTGGATGCCATACGCGGCGACATGCCCAAATACTCCACCGGCGACGGTGGCGGCGGCGGTGACGGGGAGACCTGTGAGCTCTGTGGCTCCCCGAGCGACTCGCTCCGGACGGCGAACGTCGCCGGTGCCGAGTTACAGGTCTGTCCATCGTGTCGGCCACACGACGACACGGCCCACAAGGACGAGAAGCAGGCGGAGCAGACCGATGAACGAGATTCGCCGGATCGGCGCAAAGAACTCGCCAATCGCATCGCGAAAGCGCAGGACGCCGTCAAACCCGACACCTCCAGGTGGGAACGGGAAGGAGCGGGCTACGAAGACGATCCGCTCCCGTACCTCGTGGCGGAGTATGACGAAGCAGTGACGGCTGCCCGCCAAGATGCCGGATTGCAACTCGAGGAACTCGCCGACGAGCTCGACATCGACGAGGGGGATCTGCTCGCGGTCGAACAGGGGCGCGCTGCCCGCGCCGGGGTCGGTGGGTCGGTCATCGAACTCCTCGAGGAGCGATTGGATCTGACCCTCACGGAGGAGACGTAGGCGCATGGCTGCCCAAGCGGCCGCGCTCGAACCGGAGCGCAGCGCCTTCGAGGCGACCGTTGAAGCGGTCAATGGCACGGCGATCGAACTGTCGGAGACGTACTTTTATGCCGAAAGCGGGGGTCAGCCGGCCGATCGCGGGATGATCGATGGCATACCCGTCGAACACGTCTCGAAGGAAGATGGCCGAATCGTCCATCATCTCGCCGACGAACCCGCCTGGGAGGTCGGGGACACCGTCGCCGGCGAGATCGACGACACGTTCAGGCGCTACTGTATGTGCGCCCATACCGCCAGTCACGCCGTGTATGGGGCCGCCCGGACCCGATTCGACGAATTGGGCTATGGTGGCTTCGAGATCGGCCCCGAAAAGACCCGCATCGACCTCAAGACGCCGACGCCCCTCGATGACGATGATCTGTTCTATCTAGAACGGGCAACGAACGAGGTGATCTGGGAGGATCGCCCCGTCACGTGGTCCGAGTGGCCGGCCGAGGAGGTCAAAGCCGACGACCGGATCGCGCTCAACGTCGCCACCGAGGTCGTCGAAACGGAGCCGACCGTTCGGGTTGTCGAAATCGAGGACTGGGATCTCGCCGCCTGTGGCGGGACGCACGTGCGCTCGACCGGCGAAATCGGGCCGGTTACGATGCTCGATCGATCGAACCCAGGGGAGGGATTGACCCGGGTCGAGTTTACCGTCGGGTCGGACCGGATCGAGCATCGCCAGCACGAAAAACAGGCGGCGTGGACGGCCACGCAAACCCTCGGCGTTGCGCTGTCGGAGGTGCCAAATCGCATTGTCGAGTTGCAATCGACGGTGGCGGACCTCGAGACCGACCTCGCGGACACCAGGCGTCAACTGGTCGCCGCTAGACTCGAGGACGGTGAAGCGGCTCGGTTCACGGTCGACGGGCGCGAGTGGGCCGTCGCGTCACTGCCGGACGCCGAGGCAAATACCGCCGCGGAAGCGGCTGCCAGCCTGCAGGGAGACGCGGCGGACGTCCTCGTGATCACGGGTGGAGACGACCGCGGCCATGTCGTCGTGGCGACACCCGGCGATCCCGCCGCGGACACCATCGTCGATGAGGTCCTTGGGGCCTTCGATGGGGGTGGCGGGGGTGGCTCCGCCGAGCGAGCCCAGGCGGGAGGACTCGACGCAAGTGCCGACGACCTCGCCCAGTTCGTCCGCGAACAGTACGGGGCAGCGTAGCCGACCCCGAGGGCTTTTTGCGTTCCGGTTGAGCAGCGTTTGGGCATGAAACTGACCGAGGAACAGGTCGCCATGCAAGACGTGCTTCGCGAGGTGGCCGAGGAGGAAATCCGTCCGAAGGCCCGGGAATGCGACGCGACCCAGACGTTTCCCGAAGCGGTCTGGGAAACGTTGGCCGACCTCGAGGTGACGGCCATGGCGATTCCGGAAACCTACGGCGGGCTCGCCCTCGATCAACGCACCCAGATCATCGTCGCGGAAGAGGTGGCCAGCGGCATGCTCGCGGTCAGCACCGCCCTCGGAGTGCATGTGATGACGACGGCGTGCATCGCCGAATTCGGCGACGAGGACCTCAAGGAGACATGGCTGCCGGAGATGGCGACCGGTCGGCCGGTCGGTGCGTTCGCCCTCTCGGAGCCCCACGCTGGCTCGAATCCACGAGCCCTGTCCACGACGGCGACACCGACCGACGACGGATTCGTCCTTGATGGCACGAAACAGTGGATCACGAACGGCGAGCGCTGTGGGGTCTTCGTCGTCTTCGCGCGGACCGATCCAGACGACGCCGACTCGATCGCCCAGTTTCTCGTGCCGGCCGATGCCGACGGGGTCGAGGTCACTCGCAAGGAGGACAAACTCGGGCTCCGTGCCAGTGACACCTGCCAGGTCAGCTTCGATCAGGTTTACATTCCCGACCGGTATCAACTGACTCCTCCAGGTCGAGGGCTCCGAGCCGCGTTTGAAATTCTCACTGCCGGTCGGATTTCCATTGCAGCGCAGTCCGTGGGTCTCGCCCGCCACGCGAAAGAGCGAGCCGTGACGTATGCGGGTGAACGTGAACAGTTCGACCAGCCGATCGGCGAGTTTCAATCGATCAGGCACAAACTCGCCGATATGGAGACGCAACTGACAGCCGGACGATTGCTCACCTACGAGGCAGCGCGTCGACTCGATACGGGCGAGCCGGCGGCCAAACACGCCAGTATGGCGAAAGCCTTCGCGACCGAGGCAGCCGTCTCGATAACGAACGAAGCCGTTCAAATCCACGGTGGTGCCGGCTACGTCTCCGAGACTGGCGTCGAACGGCTCTATCGGGACGCCAAGGTCACGACCATCTACGAGGGCACGACCCAAATCCAGCGCAAAATCATTGCTCGTCACCTGCTTTCATAGCGTGCTCGTGCGTAAAGCACGACAGCGGTGACCAACCAGACCGCTGCGGCGATCGTCGTCGCGTAGACGACGCGAGTCTCGAAATCTGGTAGCTCGACGAAGAGTGCGCTGAGGGCGATCAGTGGCGTCCCGACGATGACGGTGATAATGAACGTCAACTCGAACAACCGTCGGTAGTCGATTGCGGCCCTGTCACTCATCGTGTCGTCCGGGTCAACTGAATCATTGGAGAGGCCCTCATAGATGTGGAAGGGCAAGCACCACGACGGCAAACACGAGGAACACCACCCCGATGAGACGGACGATCCGTCTCATGCGCGTCGAAAGCGGTCCATCCTCGCCGTAGGGGCCTCGACGGCCCGTATCCGGGCGACCGGTAAAGAACTGGAGCCGATACACCACCTCCGGCCAACCGAGCAATGCAATGGCGATCCCTACCGCGAGCACGGCCGCGATGAGTTCCTCGATATAGTATGGCCCGAGCACGTCACTCACCATGTCCTCCATCTCCCCGGGGTGTGATGGGTTTATCGGGCTCGGCGCAAAACGACGCCATCATGGCAGTGACGGTGACGGACGTTAGGGAGTGGTCATCTGATGAGCCGCTGACGATGCTGACCGCCTATGACGCGCCCACCGCGGCAATCGTCGATGATGTCGGCATTGAGATGATACTGGTCGGCGACAGCATGGGCAATGCCGTTCTCGGCCACGACTCGACGATTCCGGTGACGCTTGAGGAGATGCACAGTCACACGGCCGCAGTGAGTCGCGCAACCGAACGCGCACTCGTGATTGCCGACATGCCGTTTCTCACCTATGGCGTGGATGAAGCGGACAGCATCGAGCACTGTGGCCGAATGCTCAAGGAGGCCGACGCCGATGCCGTCAAATTGGAATCCGGTCCACACACTGTCGAGCTGACTGAACGGCTCGTCGAAATCGGGATTCCAGTCATGGCCCACCTCGGCTTGACACCCCAACATGTGAACCAGTTGGGTGGCTACGCCCGCCAGGGCACTGACCGGGACGCGGCCGAACGGATCATCGACCTCGCCGAGGCGCACGAAGACGCCGGCGCGTTCGCGCTCGTCCTCGAGCACGTGCCGGCCAATCTCGCCGCGCGTGTGACGGATACGCTCTCGATTCCGACGATCGGAATCGGTGCCGGGCCCCAGTGCACCGGGCAGGTCCTCGTGGTCAATGATGCGGTCGGCTTGAGCGACTGGACGCCCCCGTTTGCGAAGGAATTCGGTGATGTCAGAGGTGAACTACGTTCAGCCGTGGAAGCCTACGCCGAGGCCGTCCGATCGGAGACGTTTCCCGGACCCGAACACAGCCACGAGGCGGACGATCTCTTCGATTAACTGAGTGCATCCACAAAGGATGCGAGGGCGTGATTGAACGCGGTCGGACGGTCAAGCATCACGAGGTGGGCGGCATTCGGTACAGTTGCGAACGCCCCATGTTCGATGTTTTTCGCGAGATAGGCGTGGTATCTGACGGGGGTGAGCTGATCACGTTCACCACACACAGCCAACGTCGGAACGGCGATTTCCGACAGCCGATCGCGTACATCGAAGTGATGGGCCGTGAGAAAATCGCGTTCGGTGACTGCGCGGCCACAGTCTCGCATCGCAGCCTTGGAGGCCGCCTCGAGCGCCTCGTCGGGATCCGCAAACAGGCGATTCTCCCCCTGGAGAAACTCGATTGCCCGATCGAAATCCTCGGCGAGCCAGGTGCGAAGCTGTTGGAGGACGGCCAACTTGGCCCCGCTACCGACGAGTACGGCCGCCTCGGGTGCGACTGCCTCGTCAATGAGTGCTTGCATGACGACTGCGCCACCGAGTGAGTTCCCGACCAGCACGTCCGCCTGGACGGCCTGCGACACGGCTGCGAGATCGGCCACATGAGCCGAGAGCGTGTCCGGTCCCGGCGGGGTCGAAACGTCGTCGGACGCGCCGTGGCCGCTCAAATCGAGCGTGACGATCTGGTACCGATCCGCCAGACGGTGTTGGCTTTTCCAGATCGCCTTGTTTCCCCCGCTTCCGTGGACGAAGACGAGCGTCCGGTCGGAACCACCGAGATCGACAGACCGAAAGGCGATCGTGCGTAAGTTAACCGATACCGTCTGCATTGCGTCGATGGTGGCTCCCCACAGCCAAAAGCCTCCACCTCCGATGTCGGACCAATCCCCTTATCTACATCGAACGTTTACTTAACGTTAGTGTTGGACGCACGGCGGGCATCGGGTCTCGAACGGCCCGATCGATTGATTTCACCCCGTCGCGAACCAGCAGACACCTGAGTACCAATGAAACTCCAAGTCAAACCACTCAAGCAAAAAGACGCCGGGCGCGGTCTCGCCGCCATCGATCGGCAGTCGATCGAAGAGTTGGGCCTCGATAGCGGCGATTATATCGTCCTCGAGGGGACCAGCGGCGACCGTGCGGTTGCCCGAGTCTGGCCGGGATATCCGGAAGATACCGGCCAGAATATCGTTCGTATCGACGGCAATCTCCGACAGACCATCAACGCCAATGTCGACGATAAAGTCGAGGTGGAGCCGGCAGACGTCAGCCCAGCAAGCCGACTGACTGTCGCACTCCCGCAGAACCTCCGAATTCGGGGGGACATCGCACCGCTCGTGCGGGATCGTTTGAGCGGCCAAGCCGTCACGAAAGGGCAGACGATTCCGCTCCGGTTCGGGTTTGGTTCGCTAGCCAATTCCCAACCGGTCGCGTTGAAAGTCGCCGATGCAGAACCCGAAGAAACCGTCGTCGTCACTGAGACGACCGAAATCGAGATCAGCGATCGTTCCATCGAACAACTGGCGTCCGAGGCGGAACACGAGCGGGCCACGCCATCGGTGACCTACGAGGACATCGGTGGCCTCGATCGCGAACTCGAACACATCCGCGAGATGATCGAATTGCCGATGCGCCATCCGGAGCTGTTCCGCCAACTCGGCATTGAACCGCCGAAAGGGGTCTTGCTTCATGGGCCACCCGGCACCGGCAAGACGCTGATGGCGAAGGCCATCGCCAACGAGATTGACGCCTACTTCACCAACATCTCGGGGCCGGAAATCATGTCGAAGTTCTACGGCGAAAGCGAAGAGCAACTTCGGGAGGTCTTCGAGGAGGCAGAGGAGAACGCCCCGGCGATCGTCTTTATTGACGAAATCGACTCGATCGCTCCCAAGCGCGAGGAGGTTACCGGCGATGTCGAACGCCGGGTCGTCGCCCAATTGCTGTCCTTAATGGATGGCCTCGAAGAGCGTGGAGACGTGATCGTCATCGGCGCGACCAACCGGCCGGATGCGGTCGATCCGGCACTGCGTCGTGGGGGCCGCTTTGATCGGGAAATCGAGGTCGGCGTCCCGGACCGGGACGGCCGCCTCGAAATCATGCAGGTCCACACCCGCGGGATGCCC
>CAZOFG010000039.1:0-5425 GCA_964579125.1 uncultured Halobacteriales archaeon
TTATGTATCCGTCGTAGCTGGGACACTATACCGTTTGCGTGTTCGGCGTGGTACCACGGGGCATCCGGTCGGGAACGTCCCAAGGGCAGGAATTGGCCGATACGTGAGATTAGCATTCGTGGTGTACCTCTGGAGATCGAGCACGCCTCACGGCAAACAGCCGCCCTTATAGCGAGCGCCCGTCGAACGTATGCGTGATGACCGAGCGGTTGTACTTCACCGACGCCTATTTCGATACCTTCGAAGCCGAGGTGGTCGACGTAGATGGGCGCGAGGTTATGCTGGATCGGACGGCGTTTTACCCGACAGGCGGCGGCCAACCTCACGACACCGGCTGGTTGCGACTGGGCAGTGACGAACTCGCGGTGACGGACGTGTCCGGGCGGGACGAGATCGTCCACGAACTCGAGGCCGAACCTGAGGTCGACAAGGGGGCCACGGCCTTTGGCATCCTCGACTGGGAGCGACGCTTTGCGTTGATGCAGTACCACACCGCCCAACACCTGCTCTCGGCGGTGTTGCTCGCCGAGTTCGACGCCGAGACGACGGGCAACCAGCTGTATCCCGATCGCGCGCGCATCGATTGTGCGTATCCTCGCTTCGACCAGTCGGACATGGACACGATCGAGGAATTGGTGAACGACCTGATCGAGGCGGATCACCCGGTCTCGACGCGGATTCTCGATCGCGAGGTGGCCGAGGACGAACTCGATGCCGAGCGGACGCGGCTGGATTTGCTGCCTGATTCGGTGACGGAGGTGCGCATCGTCGAGATTGGCGAGGATGGCGCGGTGGATCGCACCGCCTGTGCGGGGACGCACGTGCGCGAGACGGGCGAGTTGCCGCCGATGGAGATCACGGGTCGGGAGACGAAGGGCTCGGACGAGGAACGGTTGACGTTTCACCTGCCCCACGCCGGCGAACCGCCCGCGTGAGGTGGGCGTTCGACGGAATTCTCGTATTACAATAGTTTCGCGGGCGCGTTAGGACGCGCTCGGGTTGAGCGAGAAATCGCCTTCGAGGACGGCGCCCGTGTCGTCGACCGTGAGCGAGAGGGTGAAGGTTGCGCCGTCTGAGGCGGTATCGTTCGTCCCGGTCACGGTGGCGTCCACCCCCACCTCGATGTCGGAGACGCGCTCGCCGCCGGCATCGCTCGGCTCGAAATCGCTTGCGGTGGCGGGCGTTTCGGCGAGGAGATCGACGGGTTGGTCGAACTGGTAGGTCAGTCCGTTCGCGTCGGATTGGTCGATCCCGGCGAAATTGGACTGGTGATTGAGTGCGGTGTCGACGTCCCACGCCCCGCTTTGGCCGTAATCGATCCGGACGGTGCCGATGGTGAGGGTGACCGACTCCGGTGGTGGATCGAAATTCGTCCAGGAAACGGTCGCCGCTGGCGTGATCTCGAGGGTCGACAGCGTCCCGCCGTCGTTGGCGACGGTGAGGTGGTCCGGCGCCAGTGGCCGGGTTTCGGCCCGGGCCGTGGCGGTGGGGCCGTCGTCGATCGCAAGGAAGCCGCCGACGACGAGGCCGGCGGCGGTCGTTGTGATGACGGTACGTCGGGTCGGTCTGGGCGCATCACCTTGCATAGCGAACACTCGGACACAGGAGATCGGCCCATGCCTGCGGCGAGGAACTGCCACGCGGCCGGATCCGACTGCCTGCAATTTGGGCCGAATTGCAATACCTACAAATAGGCTTGGGCCCGGCTATCAGCGATGAAAATCGCATGCAAGGGGAGGGGTATGGGTTGATTTAGGGTGGAACTGTGAATGCGAATGGGAGATTTACGTAGGGCCTTATAACCGGGAACTGCCACGAAGTACTTAAACAGTCACCGTAGAGTGAACATTGCAGTATGGCAAATTCTGGCGAGACGGCCGGCGAGACGGCCGATCGCGGGGTAGGTCGCGTGACGGACGTCATACGCCAATCCACAAAACATATAATAGAGCTGAATATACGTTACGGGTAACGACAGCGGCGACACTAGCTGTACCGATAGGTGTCCCCTGTCGAACACGGAACTACGAAACAAACTATGACAAGCAACACAGACCCACGGACCAAGGGACAAGCGGTGTTCCTTGCCGCGATCATGTTCTTAAGCGTGATCGCGATGACGGCGACGGTTATTGGTGGGGCGGCTGCTGCGGATGTACAGCCGCAACAGCAGTCTGCAGGTGTCGCCCAAGGGCCGGTCGCTTTCTATGCGACTGGTGCCTTGGATCTAGGGAATAAACCAAGTGGAAGTAGTGCGATCAGCAGTTCGAGCCAAACAATCGAAATCGTCTTTGACGATCCTAACGGTAACTTATCGTCGGTATTTAACGACAATAATTGGTACAATTCAGGTAATAATATATCTGTTACCAATCGTACCGGCGGGGAAGCTACCGTAAATGCATTTGAGTTTGAGCATAACTCAGATGAGGAGCTCACCCAAGTTGCCTTAGAGGTAGACGAGAATCTGACCGTTAGGAGCACGATCACATTCACAAACACATCGACCGCGATTGACGGCGTAGACTACTCCGTCACTACCACCACTACTACGATCGAAAGTGGCGAAGCGGACGATGATGCTTTCGCCGGTGAAACGATCGCAATTTATGAACCGGATACGAACGAAAACGGCACGTTCGTTAATATTGACGATCCTGACGGAGATCTTGATCGTGGACTCGGAACGCAGAGCAATGTCCGCGTCTACAGCAAAAGTGGGGACTTTGGAGAAGGTGATATGGTGAATGTCACCTTCAACGATGATAGTCAATTCAACTTGACACTCCACGAATTCGGACAATTCCCACTGGATGCAACTGGCGATGTGGAAAGCCTCTCAGCGAGCATCACTGAGGCGTCCACCATCCTTCAGGAATCGTGGGAGCCCAACGAGAACGAGCCTCGCGATATTGAATTCCAGGTCTTCAACACAGATGCTGATCCAGACGAACGGACAAATCGTACCATCGGCACGTACGACGCTGACGGTAACATCAATGTCGACTTCAGCAATCTTGAACCTGGAAACTACTCAGTTGTAGCTACGGATGTCCTGACAGGGATCTCAACCTCGGTTGACGCGCAAGTCGATGCCCCGACGGTTGCGGACCCAGCTGAATGGACGTTCCAGACACGGTTCCTCACCGAAGAACAAGGGGACGTAGCGGAAATTCCCCTCCAACTCGAGGATGACACAGGGACCAGTCACGAGTCGTTCAACATCACCTTCGAGCTGGGTGCTGACGGATCCGATTACAACGTCACTGCCCAGATTGACCCGAATGCAGATGCTGTTGACGCTGGTGAGCTTGTAGTGGAATTCAACACCTACTACGCTGGTAATGATTCGGTTCAGACCGTCCAACTAGCGGATAGTAGCCTTGGGAGTGCCAGCATCACTTCCGAATCGACGATCAATCACGAGTCATTCAGATTACCGGCTGACACGCTGTCGATGATCCTGACGGATACGACTGGTCAGGAGAAGCCCCGTACTGGGGAGCTTCAGGTGACGCCACGGAGCACGGACGGCATCACCACGATGATCGCTCCTGATGGTGCGGATATCCTCGGGGCGGACGATCCCGTCAGTGCGATCGATCAGTATGCCACCCAGCGCGATTACGTCGCACAACAGGATCAGCTCATCTTCGAGCTTGAAGCGAACGGCATCTTCGGGTATGGTGTTGGTGACAACCAGTTCAACGGCACCGATGCCAATGACCTCGCGACCGGCCTGAGCCTGGTTGCAGAACAATTGAACGAACCCCGGCTCCAAACGCCGGAGACGTTCAATGATTCCGCTTCGTGGGTCAACCTCGTTGAGGACGAAGAGAACGATACGATCTACATCGTCATCGACTCGCAGGATATCGTCGACGAGGTTCTCAATGTCAGACCGGCTGACGGTGTTGGCAACCAGTTTGACCTCACGTTCAACGTTGGTGAGGAGAACCCATACGTCGAATCCGCTCAGTCCGTCAACACGAGCTTCGAGATCCAGCCACGCACCGTGAGCTTCGAGGCACCTGATCAGGTTGTCCAGGACTCCGAAGTCGTCTTCGAGGGCGAGTCCAACCTTGCCCCCGGAAGCGAAGAGTTCATGGATCAACTTGACTTCAGAGTTGAGGCCTTCGGGCCTGACGGATTCATTCAGTCTGCTGACAGCGTCACGTTCGATGGCGAGATGTGGCAAGCCACCGTCTCGGATCTCGATACGTTCGAGCCACAGGATGTCAATCTCGTCCTTGAGACAGGCCAGTCATCGACGGAAACAACTCATGAGGATGTCCCGATGGTCTCGCCACAGGCTGCGTTCGACATCAGTAACCTCGAACACCCCGAGGAGGTAACCGTCGGGGAATCCTTCGAGGTGAGCCTCGATGTGGAGAACACCGGCACGCAGTCCGGTAGCACCACGATCGAGCTCAGCATCGGAGACATCTCCGAGAGCCAAACAGTCGACCTCGACGTTGGCGAGTCGCAGACGGTGACGTTCGAACCCACGGCGTTCTCTGGTGGTGACTACAGCGTCGTCGTCTCCGAGACCGAAAGCGGCAACGAGCTAACCGGCTCGATCACATTCAACGCCGAAGCTGAGCCAGACTTCGAACTCAGTAACCTCCAGGCACCGAGCAGCGTGGTCACTGGTAATGCCATGCAAGTGAGCGTCGACGTGGAGAACGTCGGCGACGGCGCAGGCATCACTGATCTCACGCTTGACGTCGGCGGTACGACGGCGACCAACACGGTCCAGCTCGACGCTGGTGCGTCGACGACGGTGACCTTCACCATCGTCGCACCCGCGCCTGGTGACTACACGGCCTCGGTCACCGAGAGTAACACTGGAGCGAGCGTTTCGGCTGACGTAACGGTCAACCCCGAGCCTTCACCCGCCGCCTTCGAGCTTTCGGACCCACAAGGTCCGGACAGCGCACAGGCTGGTGACGACGCCACGTTCTCGGCATCCATCGAGAACACTGGCGACCAATCGGGTATGGTGACTGTTACGTTCAACCTCGGCGGTGTTTCCGAGCAGCAGATTGTCTCGCTCGACGCTGGTGAGGCTAGCAGAGTCACCTTCACGGTCACGCTCGATGTGGGCGCGGCCGAGAATGTGACCTGGTCGATCACGGAACTCGACTCACAGAGCTCCGTGACGGGCGAGATCGACGTCTCGGCGGCACCGACGCCCGAACCGACGCCGACCCCGACGCCCGAACCGACACCTGAACCCACGCCAACCCCGACCGAGGCAGACGACGGTGACGGTCAGCCAGGCTTCGGTCTGGTGATCGCCGTCCTCGCGATGCTTGGTGCTGCACTCCTCGCCTACCGGCGCTACGAGTAAGCACCGAGCTGATCGGGTTGTGAACTAAACGGCAAACCTTCCTTTCTTGCCGTTCTCACGTTGCTGAGTGGC
>CAZOFG010000040.1:0-4592 GCA_964579125.1 uncultured Halobacteriales archaeon
CCGACGGGGATTTGAACCCCGGTCATTGCCTCGAGAGGGCAATATGATTGGCCGAGCTACACCATCGGAGCCGGCACCCGCAGGTAGCACCTGAGACGCGTATAACGGTTATGTTTCCGCCCCTACGGGGAGAGGCGATTCTTCCGGTTTTTCAACTCGGAATCGTAGTACTCGAAGGTGATCGGCGCCCATTCGCTGGCCAAATCGAGAATCCGTTCAGTGAGTTCGCGAATCTCCCATTGTGCATCCGCGGCGGCGCGCATGTCGGCGATATGCATGAGCATACGCACGTTGACCGTCATCACGATGTTGACCTTTGACGCAAGTGGTAGGACGAACCGAGCGTCTTCGGGAGCCATTCCAAGATCCAACAGTTCGTGGTACGTCTCGAACGAGCGTTGCATCGCCCGTTTGAAGACCCGTTCGCGCTCTTCGACCGTTTCCTCGTCGACCGACCCTGCGGGTTGATTGCGGCCGACCCAGTCCGGATCGGTCACGGCCGGCGGGATCACGACGAGTTCGCCCTCCGCGACGGCTGCCGGATCGACATCTTCGAAGGAGACATAGCGCATCGACTGGATGTCAAAGCTCGCGAGTCGATGTCGGGTCAGTTGGGCCATGCACGATCGACTGATGCCCTTCATCGCGAAGGTGGCTGTCGGGTGTTCGAACGGGCCGAAGTGGCCACGCTCAAGCAGGTGGCCGATCAACGTTTCCTGTTTTTCTCTGAGCGTCTCCCCCTCCACCGGTTCCATCGTCTCCTCGAAGGATTGCCCCCCGACAAAGCTATCGAGATAATCGTTGCGGGCAGCTTGACAGATCAACCGCTCCGGCTCGGGCGTCGATTCGAGCAGTCTGACGTCCATGCCACTGCCCGGTCGCCGAGGGAGCATAAAGGTGATCGAGGTGCTCCAATGCGCTCTAACTTAGGTCCCGAAATCCTCGTCTTTTCGAACCCCGTAATACCCGGGCGCGTCCGGTTCGGGTGGTTCCGCCACGACGAGTTCGTCTTGAAAATGGACGATCCATGGAATCGCCCAATCGATGAGGACCGCCTCGTCCTCGGGTGGCAATTCCTCGTCAGGCGCTAATTCCTGTAATCGTCGGGCGATTTCCGGCACGGTATACAGTTTGTCGGGATCGAGCAAATCCTCAGGACGGGAGAATCGACACGGGTAGAGCTGCTCGAACTCCGCCTTCGAAACGGGCATACCCGGAGTGCGCCCGGGCGAAAGAAAAGCCGTTTGGGCTATTCGAAGAGCTGGACGTACTGCTCGTAGCGGCGGCTCGGTTCCTCCCAGTCGACGACCTCGAAGAAGTTATCGATGAAGTCACCGCGTGCCGGGCCGTAGTCGTGGTAGTAGGAGTGCTCCCAGACGTCCAGCGCGAGCACTGGGTGACTGCCCCAGAGTGCACCTTGATCGTGTTTGTCGACGATCAGGTTGCGAAGTTGGTTCGAAAAGGAATCGTATACAAGGAGAGCCCATCCGCCGGCAGCCCCAGCGGCAGTCTCGAACTCGCTGCGCCAGGCATCGTACGAGCCGAAATCCTCCTCGATACGGTCGCGCAGGGCACCAGTTGGCTCGTCACCGCCATCGGGCGACATGTTCTGCCAGAAGAGATCGTGGAGAATGTGCCCCGAACCATTATGCGTCACGCTGCGGAGCGCACTCGCGGAGGCGTCAGTATTGCCCTCCGCGCGGTTCGACTCGAGTGTTTCGTCGGCACTTACGAGGCCGTTGACGTAGCCCTGATGATGCGTGTCGTGATGCCATCGCAACACCTGCTCGCTGATATGGGGTTCCAATGCGTCGTAGTCGTACGGAAGGTCGGGTAATTCGTGATGATGACTCATGTTTAACACCATTTCATACCTCCGTTTGGACCGCTGGTAAGCTTTCCGGAACCGGTCTCCTTGACGACTCAGGCGGCGGAATCGACGGCCTCGGCGGTGGGAAGTGCAATGCGAAGTTCAGTCCCCGAGGCGTCGGTCAAAACATCACACTCACCGCCGTATTCGACCACCAACCAGTGAACAAGCCATAGGCCGAGTCCACTGGCGTGTTCGAGCGGGGTTTCCTGTCCTTCCTCGAAGACATCCAACTCTTCGGCGGGGATCCCAGGACCGTCATCCCGAACCGTGATGGACAGCCAGCCGTCTCGATACGGACGGATCGTCACCGCCACGGTTGGTTCCGGGTTATGATTGTGTTGTGTGGCATTGACGACGAGATTTCTCAGGACCGCGTCGACGCCGATTGGCACGTGCACGTCCTCGGCGAGCTCCACGGTGAATGACAACTGCGTCTCCGGATACCGTCGCTCGATGCGGGTTTCGATATCCGCGAGAACCGTGCTGATCGGTCCAGCTGATTCACCCGCAGGCGCCCGATCGACCAAATCCTCTATTTGCCGAGCGGTTTCACTCGTTTCGATGACTGACCGAGCAGTATGTTCGATGGCTTCAAACACGTCTCGGGCCTCCGGATACGCCTCGATACCGGTTTCTGCGTGCCCCATCGCGACGGTCATCTCGTTTCGGATATCGTGACGAAGCACCCGATTTAACACGCTCAAACGCTGTTCGCGCTTGCGCACTGCCGTCATGTCCTGGTAGAGATAGACGTGACCATATCCTCGGCCGTGATGATCTGTTAACGGTGTTTCCGTGAGACGGTATTCGCGATGATGGCCGTTCGGGTCCGATACAGAGACGTATTGATCGGTTAATACGCTCGATGGATTGTCAGGATCGAGGCCTGGCAAATCGGCCATCGTCGCACCACGAAGGTCAATTTCGTCGAACGCGTTCTCAGCTTCCTCATTCGCATGGACCACATTGCCAGCTCCATTGACGACAACGAGTGGGCTTGAAAGGCTCTCGAGGACCGCCTCGTGAGCGATTCTCGTCGGAACTGGAACCGACTCAAGCAACCGATACCAGTTCATCCCAATCAATAACAGCGCTCCAGAGACCCCGTAGCTGAATGGCGTCGGATCGAGTGCCGACAATATCTGAACGTCTGCGAGCGCAAGAATCGTCGCGATAAGCGGCGCCAGTGCCGCAACGACGAGCAGACTCCCTTGGATCCGATATGGTGCTCGGCCCGTGATCGTCATTTGTACGAGCAAAACCGCCCCGAGCGCGATCACAAGAAAGGAATACACGAGGTGAATGATGCCGACTGGTCCCAATGCGGTATCCGTCAACGAGAGGCCTTCAAGGTCAGCGAACGAAACGGACGTGCGCACAAGCTCCGGCTCGGTGAGCTGTTCAACACCGAGCAACACCACTGTCACTGCTGGCACGAGCGCGAGAGCCACGAAAACCGGGAGTGTGAGCCACCGTTGATTACCGGTATACGCAAGGGCAAACCCGAGCCAGCCAACTGGGACAATCGCCGCCACGGTCCACGTCCCGGCGTTAAGCCACATCGAGAGTTCAGATACATGCACGACCGCGTTCAGGCCTACGAGGCCGATCCAGACTGCTGCAAGCACCATCGTCGCACTCAGCCAGCGTCCGGCCGGTTCGGGTCGGCGTTTCGCACTCACCGCCACGGCAAGCGTCACAACTATCGACCCGATCACGCCAAGGGAAAACGCGATCGAATGAACCATCGCTTACCGCCCCACCCGACTCGAAGTTCGGTGAATATTGTTGAACGGTTTCAAGATCTACGTTAATCTTTCCACTTATCCCGTATCTTCGTCGTTTTCACGCCAGAAAGCTAAATACAGGCTCTTCGAAGACCGGGCAGTGACTGATTTCGAGCTCCATCTTCCAGTAGCCGCACAGGACGACCTCACGCAACTCGTCACACTCGCCGAGACCGCGACCGAGTACGGGTATACCCGGATCTGGACGCCGGAGACGTGGGGCCGGGACGCCGTCACAGTCCTCGCAACGATCGTCGCGACAGTACCGGAAGCAGCGATCGGCACGAGCGTGGCAAACGTCTATTCACGCTCACCGGCATTGCTTGGTCAGACCGCTGCCACCCTCGCCGAGGCGAGCGATGGAGCAGTACGCCTCGGGATCGGATCGAGTGGACCAGCCCTGATCGAAGGGTGGCATGGACAGCCCTATGATCGCCCGCTCCGCCGGACCCGCGAAACGGTCGAGATCATCAGACGCGTGCTCTCTGGGGACGTCGTATCGTATCACGGCGATGTGTTCAACCTGGATGGTTTTCGATTACGGTGTCCACCACCGTCGGAGCCGGTCCCGATCGATGTCGCTGCTCTCGGCCCGAAAGCCGTCGAGCTCGCCGGGTTTATTGCCGACGGGTGGCATGCCTTGTTCGCCAGCCCCGAGCACCTCACGGAGCGGTTGGAAGCATTGGAACGGGGGAGTGATCGAGCGGGGCGCGATCCTGCAGATGTCCGAGTGACCCTCTCGATCCCCTGTTGTGTGCGTGATACCTCCGAGGAAGCGCGGCGTCTATGTGCGGAACACCTCGCCTTCTATCTCGGGTCCATGGGCCCGTTCTATCGCCGTACCGTGGCCGAACAGGGTTTCGAAGCACTCGTCGAGCAGGTAGTTGAGACCTGGCAAAACGGTGACCGCCAGGCTGCCATCGAAACCGTCG
>CAZOFG010000041.1:0-4569 GCA_964579125.1 uncultured Halobacteriales archaeon
GCGTCACGACCGTGACAGGGTCGTATGATGGGCCACTACACCACTCGGGCTCGCAGGCACCTCTCCCTATCGCCATCGCAAGCTTAAGACTTTCCAAAGGGTGTGATTATGTTAAAACTCTATTACTCAGACTCGTCCTCGCCGGCGGATTCTGCACCCTCAGCCACGGCCGCCCAGAAGTCCGCTTCCATCCATCGAGCGATTTCGTCCACTGATGCATCCTCGCCGGGCCGCTCGGGTCTTGTCATGGGAATCGCTCACGTTTCACTACAACGGGAGCCGCCTTAGACTCTGGTCTTCACGGTGGCCCGCTTCGCGATCGAAGCCGGAAGAAGTATGGTTTCTATTTGGGGCATCTCCGAGAATTTCATCCACTTATCATTCGTTCCGAAGGAGCGGTACCGTCGGTTCGGTAGGGTGCGGAAACTGGCCTCTCACGGCTCGACATCCGTTCCACTAGCAACAGTTGTAAGTATCAAAATAGTATAGTTTTCTACATTGATATGCACGGCGATTCCAACGAGTCGCAGTCCCCGACAAATCCCGAGTTAACAAGGGTTAAGTGTGGCCATCATATAACAACCTGTAGTATCTCGTAACCGCCGCTTTTGCGTCGGTAGACCCTACTCATGGACAATGTACACTCCCACACCTTGGTTCCGGAGCATCGAATTATGCCGGAGGATGAGTTGGATGCAGTTTTCGACGAGTACGACATCGATCGGACCGACCTCCCCCAAATAACGGACGACGATCCAGCATTGCCCGACGGGGCGACGGTCGGCGACGTGATCGAGATCAAGCGAGACTCACGAACAACTGACACAGCGTACGTGTACCGACTCGTTATCGAGGGATGAACGACAGCACACGACGCGTTCTGTCACGCGGCTTTTTCTCCGAGGAACGGCTCGCAGAACACCACTACCGGTCATTCAATGGGTTCCTCGACCGGGGCATGCAGGGCGTGGTCGACGAAAAGGAACGCATCGATACGGATATCGGCGACAAGGAGGGCGAAGAGCCCGTCTGGGTCGAACTCGGCGACGTCCGCGTTGTGACCCCTCGGGTCCGAGAGGCCGACGGCAGCGAAGAACTGCTGTATCCCCAGGAAGCGCGGCTTCGCAACATTACCTACTCGGCGCCGGTCTTCATGGAGATGGCGATCGTCCAGGGCGATCCGGCCGAAGACGAAGATCGAGTCGTCGATCGCGACGAGGTGAAAATCGGCCGAATGCCGATTATGGTCGGGTCGAACAAATGCAACATCGCCGACTTCGACGACGAGGAACTCATCCGCATCGGCGAGGATCCGGCCGACCCCGGTGGCTATTTCATCGTCAACGGCTCGGAGCGGGTGCTGATGACGAGTGAGGATCTCGCCCCGAATAAGATCCTCTGTGAACACGACTCGAAGTACGGCGACCAGATCGAGATCGCCAAGACGTTCTCACAACGACGCGGGTATCGTGCCCTCGTCCTCTGTGAGCGCGGTCGGGATGGCATTCTCGAGGTGAGCTTCCCGAGCGTGAGCGGCTCGATCAATTTCGTGACGCTCGTGCGGGCCCTCGGGCTCGAATCTGACGAGGAAATCGTCCATCGGGTCTCGGAGGACCCGGAGATCGTGAAGTTCATGCTGGAAAATCTCGAGGCTGCGGAGGTCCAGACGACCGAAGGGGCCATCGAGGAACTCGGCCAACGCGTTGCGAGCGGCCAGGGCAAGAACTACCAGCTCAAACGGGCGAACTACGTCATCGATCGGTACCTGTTGCCCCACCTCCACGAGGACGAGGTCGACGAGGAAGACGTCCGCATCAACAAGGCGTTTTACCTCTGCCGGATGGCGGAAGCCTGTTTCGAACTCGCCTTAGGTCGGCGCGACCCCGACGACAAGGACCACTACGCGAACAAGCGCCTCAAAGTCAGCGGCGATTTGATGCGCGATCTCTTCCGGACGGCGCTGAACAAGCTCTCGCGGGACGTGAAGTACCAGCTCGAACGCGCCCATATGCGCAACCGTCAGCTCAGAGTGACGACGGTCGTGCGCTCGGACGTGCTCACCGAGCGACTGGAGCACCCTATCGCGACCGGCAACTGGGTGGGCGGCCGGACGGGCGTCAGTCAGCTGGTCGACCGCACCGACCACATGGGGGTGTTGAGCCACCTGCGGCGGCTGCGCAGTCCGCTTTCGCGCAGCCAGCCACACTTCGAGGCTCGCGACCTGCACGCCACCCAGTGGGGGCGGATTTGCCCCTCCGAGACGCCGGAGGGCCCCAACTGTGGACTGGTGAAGAACTTCGCGCAATCGATGGAACTCTCACAACACATCGAGGACGAGAGCGAATTGAAACGCGAATTGTCGAACCTCGGCGTGGAAGGCATTCCTGCTATGACCGAAACCGTCGCCCCGGAGGCCGATTAGCATGAGCGAGGCACGACAGGCGAAAGTCTTCGTCAACGGCAGTCTGGTCGGGACCCATCCCGACCCCGAACAGCTCGCAGAAGAGGTCCGCCTCGCCCGACGGCGTGGCGACATCAGCAATATGGTCAACGTGTCGGTCAACGAGCGCACCGACGAGGTTATCATCAACGCCGACGCCGGCCGGGCTCGGCGGCCGCTGTTGGTCGTCAAAGACGGCGATCCGCTGATTTCCGAGGAAGAGGTCGAGGCGCTCGAGCGTGGCGAGATCACGTTTCAGGAGTTGGTCGATTACGGCTACGTCGAGTACATCGATGCCGAAGAGGAAGAGGACCTCCTCGTAGCGGTCGACATCGAGGACCTCACCGAGGATCACACGCACCTCGAGATCGACCCGCAGTTGATGTTCGGCGTCGGTGCCGGCATGATCCCCTACCCCGAACACAACGCGAGCCCGCGCATTACGATGGGCGCGGGGATGATCAAGCAGGCGCTGGGGTTGCCCTCGGCGAACTATCGCATTCGCCCGGACACGCGTCAACACCTGTTGCACTACCCGCAGCTGTCGATGGTAAAGACCCAAACCACCGAACAGATCGGGTACGACGACCGACCGGCGGCGCAGAACTTCGTCCTCGCGGTGATGAGCTACGAGGGGTTCAACATCGAGGACGCGTTGATTCTCAATCAGGGCTCCGTCGATCGCGGCCTCGCCCGATCACACTTTTTCCGGACCTACGAGGGCGAAGAACGGCGCTATCCGGGTGGCCAGGAGGATCACTTCGAGGTCCCCGATCAGGACGTCCGTGGGGCACGCGGCGAGGACGCCTATACGCACATCGATGAGGACGGCCTCGTCAACCCCGAGACGCCCGTCGGCGAGAACGACGTGCTCGTCGGCAAGACGAGCCCACCGCGGTTCATCGAGGAACCGGACGAAATGGGCGGGCTTAGCCCGCAAAAACGCCGCGAGACGAGCGTTACGATGCGCTCGGGCGAATCGGGCATCGTCGATACGGTGACGCTGATGGAGGGCGAGGACGGCTCGAAGCTCTCGAAGGTCAGCGTGCGCGATGAACGCATCCCGGAGGTGGGTGACAAGTTTGCCTCACGCCACGGCCAGAAGGGTGTCGTCGGTCTCATCGCTCCGCAGGAGGACATGCCGTTCACGCAGGATGGGGTCGTGCCGGACCTCGTCCTCAACCCGCACGCGCTGCCATCCCGGATGACGGTCGGGCACGTGCTCGAGATGCTCGGCGGCAAGGTCGGTTCGCTCGAGGGCCGCCGCGTCGACGGCACCGCCTTCACCGGCGAAGGCGAAGATAAACTCGAAGAATCCCTTCGCGAACACGGCTTCAAACCGAGCGGCAAGGAGGTCATGTACTCGGGCATTACGGGCGAGAAGATCGAGGCCGAGATCTTCGTCGGGACGATTTTCTACCAGAAGCTGTACCACATGGTCTCGAACAAGATCCACGCTCGCTCCCGCGGACCCGTCCAGGTGCTGACCCGCCAGCCGACGGAGGGTCGCGCCCGCGAGGGTGGCCTCCGTGTCGGGGAGATGGAACGGGACGTCCTCATCGGCCACGGGGCGTCGATCACGCTGAAAGAGCGCTTGCTCGATCAGTCCGATCGCGAATTCATCAACGTCTGTGGTCAGTGTGGGATGACGGCCGTGGAAAACATCGATCGGAACTACGTGTACTGTCCGAACTGCGGCGAGGAGACCGATATCCACGAGATCGAGATGAGTTACGCGTTCAAGTTGCTGTTGGACGAAATGAAGGCGCTTGGCATCGCGCCCCGACTCGAACTCGCTGATGCCGTCTAATCACCTGCCATGAGCACACAAACCCCCAAAGAGATCACGGCGATCAGTTTCGGCCTGATGGATCCCGAGGAGTATCGGGAGATGAGCGCGACGAAGATCATCACGGCCGACACGTACGACGACGACGGCTTCCCGATCGACATGGGGTTGATGGATCCCCGGCTCGGCGTCATCGATCCCGGTCTCGAGTGCAAAACCTGTGGCAAACACTCCGGACAGTGTAACGGCCACTTCGGCCACATCGAGCTCGCGGCGCCGGTCATTCACGTCGGCTTCACGACGCTCATTCGACGCTTGCTCCGGGGCACCTGTCGGGAGT
>CAZOFG010000042.1:0-4129 GCA_964579125.1 uncultured Halobacteriales archaeon
TCATCAACGGCAACAAGATGTGGATCACCAACGGCAGCGTCGGCGACTTCTTCGTCGTGATGTGTGAAACCGATCCCGAGGTCGAGGATCGGTATACGGGCTTTTCACAGATCGTCGTCGAGGCCGATCGTGACGGCTTCGAGAGCGACAAGATCACCGGCAAGCTCGGCATCCGCGCGAGCGACACGGCCGAGCTCATTTTCGACGATGTCCGCGTGCCCGAGGAGAACCTCGTCGGGACGCGCGGGGCGGGATTCTATCAGTTGATGCAGTTCTTCGACGACACGCGCACGATGGTCGCCGCGCAGGCCGTCGGCATCGCCGAGGGCGCGAAACGCCGCGCGCTCGAATACGCCCAGGAACGCGAGCAATTCGGCCGAACGATCAGCGAGTTTCAGGCGATCCAGCACAAACTGGCCGAGATGGAAATGCGCACGGAAGCCGCTCGCCAACTCACCTACAAGTCTGCGTGGGCAGTGGAACATCGCGAGGAGCAACTGACGTCGCTGGCTTCGATGGCGAAAGCCTTCGCCTCCGAAGTGGCCGTGGAGGTGGCCGACGAAGCCGTCCAGATTCACGGTGGTGCCGGCTATGTCAACGACTTCGACGTCGAGCGCTTCTATCGTGACGCGAAGATCACTGAGATTTACGAAGGGACCTCGGAGATCCAAAAGAACGTCATCGCGAGAGAGCTCCTCGGGAAAGGCATCGTCTAACACCTCGTTCCTTCCTGCCATGACGGACGCCGTTGGCGGAACCGCCGTTCACATCGACGAACCCACCCAGGCCGTTCGTGCGCTTCGGGAGGACCCACACCTCGATCAGCTGATTCAGCGCCATGGACCCCTCGCGATCAACCCCGCCGAGCGATTGTTTCCTCGGCTGACGCTGGCGATCTGTCGCCAGCAAATCGATACGACCGTCGCCGATACCGTCTTCGAGCGCCTCGCCGATACGTACGCGCTCGAACCAGCCGAAATGCGCGAACGAGCCCCCGAAACCATCGCCGACGTCGGCCTCTCACAGCGCAAAGCCGAAACGATCGTCACGGCCGCCGAGGTCATCGACGACGAAGAGCTTACCAAAGCCCGCCTCGCCGACGCCGATACCGATCGAATCCGCGAGGAGTTGACGTCCATCCCTGGCGTGGGCCCATGGACAGTCGACATGGTATTGATCTTCGTCTTCGACCGCCCGGATGTCTTTCCGCTTGGCGATCTCGGCATTCGTCGCCGAACCCGGCAGTTCATCGAGGGTGACCCGACCCGCGCCGAATTGCGGCAGTTCGCCGAACGGTGGGCGCCGTATCGCACCACGGCGAGTCTGTATCTGTGGGCGGACGGGGAGGCCTAACCGCGAGGTAGTAACGCCTTTAGCCCGGGGCCGAGACGGTTCCCGGTGGGACATGAGTCAGTCTTTTGACCGGGGCCTCGTCGAGGACTTCAGTCGGTGGCGCGACTTCGAGCCCGGCATGTGGGCTTGGATCTTGCACAAGTTCACCGGGTGGATTCTCATCGGGTACCTCTTTACGCACATCGCCGTGTTGAGTACCGCCATCGACGGCGGCGCAACCTTCACGGATACCATCCAGGGCCTCGAATCGCTCGTCATCGTGCGTGTCCTCGAGGTTGGCCTGCTGGCCGCTGCGGTCTTTCACATCCTCAATGGCGTCCGCTTGCTGATGATCGACATCGGACTCGGGCTGGATCGCCAGCGCGCGAGCTTTTACGTCTCGTTGGTCGTGACGGCGCTGATCGTACTTGGCTCGATTCCGACGTTCCTCGGGGAGGTGGGCGTCTGATGTCGCACGCCTATCGCTCCTCGTTTACCCGTTCGTCGCGGCTGTGGGTGCTCCAGCGCGTCACCGCCGCGATCTTGGTTATCCTCCTCGCGTTTCACTTCTTTCAGTTACACTTCCTCCAACACGCCTGGGAGATCGACTTCGCCGGCGTGCAGGCCCGAATGGACAATCTCGCGTACTTCACTACCATGGTGTTGTTCCTCGTCACCGCCGCGTTTCACGGCATCAACGGCGTCTACAACGCCGCGATCAATCAAGGGCTGGACGGCCGACGCCGCACGGTCCTCAAGTGGGTGCTCGTCGTTGCTGGCCTCGGCCTCATCGTCCAGGGGATTCGCGTCGCGCTCGTTATGTCGGGGGTGAACGTCGCATGAGTACCGACGCCACGGCCGAGTCCGAACCGGACACGGCCGATGCAGTCGTCCTTCGGGTGTTCCGGTATCAACCGGACGCGGATGCTGAACCGCGGTACGAGCGTTTCGAGGTACCCCGCGAAGAAGGCATGACCGTCCTCGATGCGCTCATTCACGCCCGCGACCACGAGGACGGCTCGCTCACGTTTCGCCACTCCTGCCGACAGGGCGTGTGTGGCTCGGACGCGATGTACGTGAATGGCTCCCAGCGGCTGTGCTGTCAGACGCAGGTGAGCGATCTCGCCGAGCCGATCCAAATCGATCCGTTGCCCCACCAGGACGTCGTAAAGGACCTCGTCGTCGACATGGAGCACTTCTACGAGCAGATGCACGCCGTCGAGCCGTATTTCGACCCTGACGAGCTCCCGGAGGGGGAACTCGAAGAACAACGCCAATCGCGAGAGAATCGCGAGGAGATCAAACTCGATACCCGCTGTATCTGGTGTGGGGCGTGTATGTCCTCGTGCAATATCGCCGCCGGCGACAACGAATACCTCGGCCCGGCGGCCCTCACGAAGGCCCATCGCTTCGTCTATGACGAACGCGAAGGCGAGGATCGACGCGAAGAACGCTTGGAGATGATGGGTGACGATCACGCCGTCTGGCGCTGTCAGACGCAGTTTTCCTGCACCGAGGTCTGCCCGAAGGACATCCCGATCACGGAGAACATTCAGGACATCAAACGCGAGGTCGCCAAGAAGGACCTCTCGTTGTGGTGATCGCGAATGGGGACGATCGCCACCCACGACGTGGTCGTCGTCGGCGGGGGCGGTGCGGGCCTCCGTGCTGCGATCGCCGCCCACGAAGCGGGCGCGGACACGGCCATCGTCACGAAATTACATCCCGTCCGGAGCCACACGGGCGCGGCCGAGGGGGGTATCAACGCCGCATTGCGCGAGGGCGACTCTTGGGAATTACACGCCGACGATACGATGAAGGGCTCTGACTATCTCGGCGACGCACCCGCGATCGAAACCCTCGCACAGGACGCCCCGAAGAACGTCATCCAACTCGAACACTGGGGCATGCCCTTTTCCCGCGACGATGACGGGCAGGTCTCACAACGCCCCTTCGGCGGTCTTTCGTTTCCCCGCACCACGTACGCGGGCGCCGAGACCGGCCACCACATGCTCCATACGATGTACGAGCAGGTGGTCAAACGCGGTATCGAGGTGTATGACGAGTTCTACGTCACGCGCCTCGCCGTCTCGGACGAGACGGACCCGAGCGATCGAACCTGCCACGGCGTCGTCGCGATCGATGTCAAACGAGGCGATCTCTGGGGCTTTTGCGCCGATCGGGGGGTCGTTCTCGCCACCGGCGGTCCCGGACAGGTGTTCGATCACACGACTAATGCAGTCACCTGCACCGGCGACGGCCACGCGATGGCCTACCGAGCGGGCGCCCCCCTCGAGGATATGGAATTCGTCCAGTTCCACCCGACGACACTACCCTCGACGGGGGTGTTGATCTCGGAAGGCGTGCGCGGGGAAGGGGGTATTCTCTACAACAGCGAGGGGGAGCGATTCATGTTCGAGCGTGGCTACGCCACCACCGAGGGCGAACTCGCGAGTCGTGACGTCGTCTCACGCGCTGAACTCACGGAAGTGAACGAGGGTCGCGGCGTCGAAGACGAGTACGTCTACCTCGATATGCGCCACCTCGGCGAGGAGCGCATCCTCGATCGCCTGGAAAACATCGTCCATCTCGCTGAGGATTTCGAGGGGGTCGACCCGCTCACCGAGCCGATGCCGGTCAAACCAGGACAGCATTACGTGATGGGCGGCATCGAAACGGACGAACACGGCCGGACCTGCATCGATGGGCTTTACGCCGCGGGTGAATGCGCCTGTGTGAGCGTCCACGGCGCGAACCGCCTCGGTGGGAACGCCCTGCCCGAGCTGATCGTCTTCGG
>CAZOFG010000043.1:0-3459 GCA_964579125.1 uncultured Halobacteriales archaeon
GGCGATCCACTTTGTTGATAAACAGCGTCGGCTTGACCTCCTCGCGAAGCGCCTGGCGGAGCACCGTCTCCGTCTGGGGCATCGTCCCCTCGACGGCGTCGACGACCACGAGGGCGCCATCGACCGCCCGCATCGCCCGCGTGACGTCACCGCCGAAGTCCACGTGTCCCGGCGTGTCGATGAGGTTGATCAGGTAGTCCTCGCCCTGATACTCGTGCGTCATCGAGACGTTCGCCGCGTCGATCGTAATGCCGCGTTCCTGTTCGTCCTCCTCGGTGTCCATCGCGAGTTGCTCGCCGGCCAAATCCTCCGAGATCATCCCCGCCCCGGCCAAGAGATTATCACTCAACGTCGTTTTGCCATGGTCGATGTGGGCGGCGATGGCAATATTGCGGATCTTTTCCGGCTTATCCATCAACCGCTCGCACTGTTCGACGATTTCGCTCCGTCGGGCCATCGTATAGAGTGAATTCCTTCGAGGGCGGACAAAAGGATAGTGTTTCGCCGTGCGCCGGCCCTGACGCCCGCGAAATGCCACGTCCCGGATCGGCGGCCGAAACACCCAAAGTCGCCCGTAACGTGGGCATGGGTACATGGAGGTTGCCGTCCACGGCCGGGGGAATCCCGGCCCGTTTCTCAGCGCACGCGATACTTTCGAAACCGAGTACGACCTCGAGCACCCGGTGCACGTGCGGGTTCGGGCGGATCCGGACGAACGCACCTGGACCGCCCATTACGACACCCATCACGTGATGAACGTCTCCAAACGGGTGGCTTCGAGCACGATGGCCCGCGAACTCGCCGTCCATGAATTCGCTCACATGAAACGATACGAGGAGGGCCACATCTCGCATAAGTTCTCAACCAAGGAGGCGTTGTATCTCGCCCTCACAGAACCCAATCCGGACCAGGAGTTGACCGCGCATGGCCTACAGATCGCGAATCACATGAAGGACATCTACGCCGACGACATCACCCTCGAGGTGACCGACGCGGCCAAGCTCGTCGCCTTCTTCGAATCCCGCCTGGCGGACGCCCTCAGCCGATCGGACCCGGATGCCGAACCGACCGGCGCCGCGATTACGGCCGTCAACGCCGCCTTCGCGGTCGCGATGTGTGAGCGCCACGGCGTGATCGATTCCTCCCATCGGCTGTACGATCTCGCCCACGCCGCCCGAAACGACGCGCCCGACATCCGCTTCGAGGCCTTCACCGATCGCTTTCGCTCACTCGCCCCCCACCCGAGCGAAACCGAGTATCGCCGCGAACTCGTGGGGACCATCCGGTCGTACGCCCACGAAGCCCCCTTCGGCGAGTGACCCCGGCGAAGCTTTACGCGCCGTCGCCACGTGGCGGTCCGATATGCCCGATGCGACGACCGATCAGCCGGCCGAGTCGGACGAGGATGAGGAGGACGTCGAGGAACTGATCGACCGCCTCGAAGAGCTCCACGACACGGTCGACGCCCCGCACGAACGCTCGAAAGTTGCCTCGACGCTGTCGCTCGTGCACAAGCTCTCGACCGGACGCGTCCTGACCGAGCGCGTCCGCAAGTACACCACCCGCGACATGGCCGAATCCCTCGTCGGCGGGATCATCTTTTCGCTGCCGCTGTTGGTCGAGGACGGCGTCTTCGACATCGCCCAGTGGTTCGTCGACGTCCGTGTCGGTGGCATCCCGGTCCTCCTCGTCGCAAACGCCGCCCTCGTCATCGTGATCACCACCGGTTTGATGTACTACGCCCAGTTTCGCGAGGTCGAGGTCGTCAACCCGCTGTTCGGCGTCATCCCCCGCCGGCTCGTGGGCGTCCTCGGCATTTCGCTGGTCGTCGCCGCCGGATCGATGGCGTTGTGGGGTCGCCTCGAAGCCGGCGATCCGACCACGCTCGAAACGATCGCGCGCATCGCCGTCGTCTGGACACCCGCAGCCTTCGGTGGCGCCCTCGGCGACATCCTGCCGGGCGAATCCACCGGGCCCGACGTGAGCGAATACTTCGATTGAAAAACCGCGATTACCGCGCTGCCGCCGCCACGCGCTCTTTCTCTTCCTTCTGGTTGATCGCGTACGTCTCGACGTCGTCGTTCGCCGCGCCGGTGAGTTGCCCGGCCAGTGCCTCGACAACGGGCGTTTCAGTCTTGAAGGACTGGTTGTAGGTGCCCTCGGCGAGGAACTTCAGCGCCTGGTCGACCCGGCGTTGGGGCGCGACGTCGACCGCCTTCGGGACCGAAATGCCCCCGTATTTGAGCCGGACCGTCTCCTCCCGCGGCGCCGCGTTTTCGACCGCTCGGACGAGAACCTGTACCGGGTTTTCGTCGGTGCGCTCGTGCACGAGTTCGAGCGCCTCGCGAACGATGCGCGTCGTCTGTTGTTTCTTGCCCGTGTTCTCCTCGCGTTGCATCAGGCGATTGATCAGCCGCTCGACGATGCTGATCTCGCTTTTGTCGAACTGGTTGCTCGCGTGTCGACCCATCGAATGGGCCACCGGCGAGACGGTGATGTAACGCTCCGTGCTCGGGTCGTTGAATTGGATGTCATCGACCGACCAGCGCCCGAACAGCTTCGTGCCGTGGTCCTCGGTCTCTGCTTCGCTCATGGCGATCACCGCACCGGTTTCTCGGCGTTGCCACGGACGAGTTCGATCAACGAGACGCCGTTGATCTTTTCGACCTTGAAGCGCACGCTGTGGAGGTCACCCTTCGCTCGACCCTTCGAGCCACCGATGCCCGCGATCGTCACTTCGTCGTGTTCGTCGATGAAGCTGATCGCGCCGTCACCCGGACAGAAGGCCGTCACCTGCTTGCCGTTCTTGATCAGCTGGACGCGCACGCACTTTCGAATCGCCGAATTCGGCTGTTTCGCCTCGATGCCGACCTTTTCGAGGACGATCGCCCGCGCTTGCGGGGCCCCCTCGAGCGGGTCGGACTCCTCACCTAACCCCCGCGCTCGTCGCGCGTAATCCGAATCAGACCAGCGATGGCGCTGGCGGTCGCGCTTGAGCTTACGGGCGGCGTACTTCCCGTTTGCCATTGGTGTCACCCCGTATCGGACCGAGCACCTTAAACGTCCCTTTCCGCCGACGCCGAAACCGGCGCAGCTGGGCTGCGATGTCGACTCATTACGAATCTTCGTCCACGAGGCGGACGTCGTCGATGTCGAAATGGCGGGCCGCCAGGCGGCGGGCGAGGTCGATGCGGTGGCCATCCACGCCGATGGCGGCTCCTGTATCCGCCGGCGGCACCTCCACCCACGCCACCCGCTGCTCCCCATCCTCGATTTCGACATCGTACACGGCTGCAGGGCGCAACGCGTTCGCGACGAAATCTTCCGGTCGGTCGGCGTCTTCCACGAGGGCGACCTCGCGATTGAGCACCTCCTCGAGGCGCTCGACGGTGCGCCCCTGCGGGCCGACCGCGTCCGCCAGCTGCCCGGATCGCACCACGAAGACGACGCGGTCGAACT
>CAZOFG010000044.1:0-2950 GCA_964579125.1 uncultured Halobacteriales archaeon
GAGCACTCGACTGAAGATCGAGCTGTCCCCGGTTCAAATCCGGGAGGCGGCACTCGGCATTGGGCCATCAGACTAGCTCGTTTTACGGAGTTTGAGGTTGAACCAGTCCTCGAAGTTCCATGGTCAGCGTCTGATTTGGCTGATCCAGCATAGGGGTCGAATCGCTCGAGCCATCGAACTAAGTCGGGCCGGCTGCCACAATCTGCTTTGATCAATCAATCGACTCCTCGCATTCCAATCGGTGATGAACTACAGGTTCTCGCTAGGAATGGCCTTTTGCCGGTCCCTCGCGGAACAGCCGAGTATGAGTGATACGGAGGAGATATCGACCGACGCGAACGTCCTGAGCGCGGTGGGTGACGAAACGCGCATCGAGATCATCATGGCGCTGATCGAACACCGACGCGGACACCCGCGGGATCCTGGATTGACCTTCTCAGAGTTACACGATCACGTCGACGTGAGGGACTCTGGCCGATTTAACTATCATCTCGACAAACTCCGCGGTCGATTCGTTCAGCAGGAGGATGAAATCTACACCCTCACCTACGCCGGACGGAAACTCGCTGTCGCCCTTCTCGCGGGGACGTATCGGCGGGGTGTCGAGAAAGGACCAGTCGAATACGGAACCTGTCCGCGATCGACGTGTACCGAGACGCTGTACGCGACGTATTCGGATGGATACGTACGCCTTACCTGTGACGCCGATCACCTCGCGTTCCAAACCGGATTTCCACCCTCGGCCGCCGTTGAGCATTCCATGGAGGATCTCGTCGGAATCGCCCTCCGAACCACCTACAACGACGCTGTCTTGATTCGAGATGGCATCTGCTCGGACTGCTATGGGTCTGTGGAACGACAGTTGATCACCGAGACCGAGGACGAGACGGAGATGTATGTTTTGGAGGGGATTTGTGAACGATGTGGACGACGGAACTCGGCGGCCGCGGGCTTTTGGATTCTAACTCACCCGGCGACCGTGTCGTTCCTGCACGACCACGGTCTCGATATCATTGACGTCGATCCATGGAATCTCCAATTCGTCATCGATGCAAGCCAACACATGTGCGTCAGTACGGATCCATTGCGTGTTCGTGTGGAAGTTGCACTCGACGACGATGAACTACACGTGATCCTCGACGACCATGGCACGGTTGTCGACACCGAACGCCCTGTCTGACCTGGTCGAGATATCGTCAGTGGATCGCCAGCGATCCTCCAGTAGGAACAGCCACGCCCGTACCAGGTTCGGGGTTGGAATTTTATATACGGCCTAGAAACCGGCTACACACCATGGGTGTCGGCGGGGTAGGCGTGCAACTGGCGCTATTGGCCGCCACCGTCCTCGGATTGTGGATCGGTGCCCGGACCCTCGTCGACGCAGTGGTCAATATCGCGCGAAGTGTCGGCATCTCCGAGCTCGCCATCGGCCTCACGGTCGTGGCCATCGGCACATCCGCGCCCGAACTCGTCGTCACCACCGACGCGGCCCTGGCTGACCTCGGCGAACTCGCAGTCGCCAACGTGATCGGTTCGAACAGCTACAATCTCGCCTTCATCCTGGGTGCGGTCTCGCTCCTGCGGTTCATCCCGGTCGAGCGCTCGCTTGTACACCGGGACGGCATCGCGCTGATGCTCGCGACGATCGGGGGGGCGGTGGTACTGCTCGATCAAACGGTGACATCCATCGAAGGCGTGGGTCTCATGCTCCTGTTCGGGCTCTATACGGGCTTTCTCATACACGCCGAGCGATCCGACGCCTCGATAGCTACAGGCTACGTGCCTTCCCCGGCGACGACAGTCATCGACCGGGCGGCGTCGTTTCGGGGGCGGGATGTCTTCCTCGCCTTCGCCGGATTAGCACTCGTCCTCGTGAGCGGCCACTTTTTGGTCGAAATCGCGACCGACATCGCACAAAACGCAGGCATCTCGGATTGGGTGATCGGGGGAACCATCGTTGCGGCGGGGACGTCGACCCCGGAATTCGCCGTCTCGATCGTCGCGATGCGACAGGGGTATGTGGGGATGTCAGTCGGAAACATCGTTGGAAGCAACATCTTCAACCTCCTCGGGGTGCTCGGGTTCGCAGCCGCCATCCAGCCGCTTGTCGTGAGTGGGGCTGCGATCGAGAGCCTGCTGTGGTTAGTGGCGATAACGGGCATTATGGTCACCGCCCTGTGGTCCGGGCGAAAACTCTCCCGCATTGAGGGTGGAATATTCGTCCTCTCTGAAATCACTCGATGGATACTGGGCCTGTTTCGTATCTTTGGCTGAGACGTTCTCGCAACCCGACACGGGTGCCAACGCGTTGATACTCCGCGTTCGCCCCATGGACCGATTTGATACGAGAATGCCCATCGAGGTACCCAGTCTACTCTTTCAGATGAAAGCGACCGCGTGAGGACCAATTCACCTCAATGATCGTGTCCCATTGAAGACGACGATGCCGTCGGATCGTCGGTTGCGTATCGCTCGGGATCGTGCTCGAACGTGTCCCGACACGTCCTCGAACAGAAGTAATAGGTCTGTCCTGTCGCGGTGGCACTCGGACCGTCGTCATCGGTTCGCATCCCACAGACCGGATCGCGATACTGCCCGGGGGCACCGAGCCCTCGACGGTACACGAACAACAGAAATCCCGTGAGGGCGAATGCGAGGATATTGAGACCCAGCGTGTAATCGACCTCGAAATAGGTCTGCTCGCTGGCGGTCATCCCCGCTGCCAGATTCGGCACGATCCCCAGGGCGTCGAAAAGCTGTTCCATGAGAAAGCCGGTGAAGGCCATCGTGACGAAGAACACGCCGAGAATGTACGCCATTACGTGCAGGCCGTAGTACTTCCGGTAGACGTTGAGGACGGGAATCGTGATGAGGTCGGCGTAGACGAAGGCGATGACGCCGGCGAAGCTGACGCCGCCGCCCCAGAGCGCCACCGCGAACGGGACGTTCC
>CAZOFG010000045.1:0-2753 GCA_964579125.1 uncultured Halobacteriales archaeon
CCGTTCTTCGGTCCTTCGTCGGGGGGACGCATTCGCGTTCTTGTCGTGAGGGGTTTCGGATCGATTAAAGAAAACCAGACCCAGAATCACAGCGGCATCGTGCAGGTGACACCCCGAGTATGTCAACCCATCGGGGGATCACGCGCCGTTAGAATCCAGGGACGCCGAAGGCCCCGATCCCGAGGTCGAAGACTGCGTTCACGACCAACAGGATGAGGAGCGCGGCGAGCCAGGCGCCCCCGCCGATCAATGCGGCCTTGACCCACCCACCGGGATACCGCCAATTGATGACCGCGATCCACGCGATCAATGCGACAAGAGGGCCGAAGAGGGGAATCCACGACGTGAGCGCCCAGGCGATGGCGCCCAGCACAGCTGTGATGACGGCGTGTCCGTAGTCGTCGACGTCGGCGACGACGCGAGCGCTACTGTAAATCGCGAGCCCGCCAACCACGAGCGCGATGGCAAACGCGACGAGCGAGCCAAGCGCAGGTTCGACAGCCATCGTCTCTCAGAGCCCCGCGCCCGGAGCATTTTGTTTGACGCTCTCGATGCCCTGCAAGGTACCGCTACGGTCGGCATAGCCTTCGCGGCCGTCAGCGAGGACGTTGCCGTTGCGATGACGGAGCCGCCAACGGTACTCGCCGCCGTCGTCCTCGTAGACTTCGAACGCTGTCTGCCCGATGTCGATCAAGTCGGCATTGGGCATGAACTCACGAACGCGGTTGACGGCGGCCTCGGCGCCGTCCCGGGACTCGTATCCGTCGCTGTCTGCCTTGACCCGGCCATCACCGCCGACCAGCCGCCAGCGATACTCACCGCCATCGTCCTCGTACACCCCGATCTCGATGTCGGGAATCTCTTCGCGGAGGCGATCGATCGATCCCCGTGCCCCGCCGCGATTCGCGTACCCCTCACCGCTACTCGCGAGAACGTTGCCGTTTTGGTGGACGAGTCGCCATCGCCATTCGCTCGCTCGGTCCTGGTAGACCTCGATAGCCGTCGGGTCGGGTTGGAGGTAGTCTGCCGGACCGACGTACTCCCGAATGCGATCGATCGAATGTTCGGCACTATCTCGAGAGGCGTATCCCTCGCCACAGCCGGCGATGATGTTGCCGTTATCGTGGCGTAGCCGCCATCGGTACTGGTCAGCGTCGTCAGTGTAGATTTCGAACTCCGCCTGACTCTCCTGGTCCTCGGACACCAGAAGTCCATCGGTCGTCCCGTCATCGGCGAGATCCGCCTCGGTTTCGACGGGGAGTGTGGCGGCGCCGAGGGCGTTCCGTCGCACGCTCTGTATCCCCTTTTTCGCGTTGTGCCGTTGTGTATAGCTACTGCTGCTGGTGGCAACGACGTTACCGTTGCGGTGACGGAGTCGCCACCGGTATTCGCCATCGTCGTCCTCGTAGTGTTCGAATTGTGCCTGGCTGGTCCGGAGACTGTGAAGACTCGCGGCCAGGTCTCGTTCGTCCGCTTCTGCGTCGGCGATTTCGCTCCTGAGTTCGTCGGTTTCGGTCTCTAATTCGGCAATTTCGGACTGAAGGGCTGCCTCGCGCTCGGAGTTGCGTTCGTTCGTCTGCTCGGCGTCGTCGAGTTTCCGGTGTGCGGCTGTGGCCGCTTCCTCGGCCGCCTGCACTTTCTCTTCGGCGCCGGCCTCACGTTGATCGGTTGTGAGTGGAACGACACTCCCGGCGACACCCACGATGCCGAGCCCGAGGACGTAGGTGACGATTACGCCGGCGTTCCCGGTCGCCGTTGACCAGCCGTCGGGGAAGATCAGCAGGAACCACGTCACAGCCCCGAACGTCAACAATCCGCCCACGACAACGAGGTACGTTGCCCGCTCGCGAAGCGGAAATCGGAGGACTGCGCCGGTCATGAGCAGTCCCGGGGCCAGCGCGGCCAACGCGTAGGCGACGCCCCGTCCCATCGTTGCCGCATCGGTGAGGAAGTAGGCGATCAGCCCCAGGAGACCGAGCACGACGCCGGACAGAAACGCCCAGTAGCCCACCGCCTCGTTCGCGTTGGTCACCGTGCCGATGCGGTCTTCGTAGATCGTGACGAGTGGTCCGCTCGAGGTAGACTGTGCCATACCATAGGCTAGTGGCGAACGCCCGTGAAACGGTGACATTTTCGAGGACGGACGGGTGTTGATAAAGTGAGTGAAACAGATCCCCCGGCGGTTACGGGGCGGGATCTCGCGCCGTCAAGAGGCCCTGAGACATGAGTCGGCGAGCGATCACGACGAGACCGTTGCCAAACCCCTCGCCGAAAATCGCCTGTTCTTCTTTCGTGCCTGGCACGATGGAACTCACGAGGATCGTCGAGCGATCAACGAGTAAGAGCCGACCGATCGCCGTGTCGTCCTCGTGGGCGTTTACGCCCTCTAACCACTCCAGTCCGGAGACGAACGTCGTCGCGTTTGGCACCGCCGATTGAATCCGTTCTTCAAGCGAGACCGTCAACGTTCCGACGAGCAGTTCGACGCCGTCCCCGACATCGTTCAACATGGCAACGAGATCGTCGGTCAACAACGACTCGTCGCCGATCACCAGGACGATTTCGTCCGCCGCGGATTCGATGAGATCACCCGTCCGATTCTCGATGGCGTCACGGCCCGACATCGCCCAGACTTGCTGGACTGGCTCCTCCTCGTCTTCGTCGACGACGTCGACGGTGTCGAGCGCGTTCTGGAGTCGCTCGACCCGATCCTCGTACTGGTCGCGAAGAGTTTCGGTCGCCTCCTCGAGGGA
>CAZOFG010000046.1:0-916 GCA_964579125.1 uncultured Halobacteriales archaeon
CGTCCCGAACGAGGACGTCGAGGGGGAGGTCCAAGAATGGCAGTTCGGGCCCTCACCCGAATCCCGTGCCCAGACAAAAACGCGAAATCGCGCTGTCCCCGACGGGAGTACCACGAGGACCTTCAACGAGCCGAGCGTCTACGTGTTCGAGGACTCTATCAACACCCAATTCTCCGTCTGTGGTGCGGTGTTGGTGGGAGAAGATGCCACACTCGAAGGCATCACGCTTCCCTGTGAGTCGGTGTTCGGCCCGGGTGGCGCCGGTGGCGACTGATGGCCAACGTTCTTGAATCGGCTCGGTGACTATGTCTGACGAACGCGATCGGGTTGCAGAGCTGACAGAGTCGCTTCGGAATGGCGTGGAGGCCGAGGACATCGAGGCGCTCCAACTGCACCTCGAAGCCGACGATGCGGACGCCCGTCGAGAGGCCGTCGAGGCGGTCGAGGTACTGGCGATGCAAGATCTTGAACGGGCACTTGACCAACTCCCCCAAGTCATCGATCGGCTCGACGATCCGAACTGGCAGGTGCGAAGCACCACCGCCCGCCTGCTGAAGGGACTGGCGGAGTCCCGAGGGGAGAAGATTGCCGACGCGGCCCCGGCACTCGCTGATCACCTCGACGACGAAAGTGGGTCAGTCAGTTCACTGTCCCTTGAAGCGATTCATTACATCGCGAAGTGGGAGCCTACGGCCGTAGCGCCTTTCGTCGATCGCCTCGTGCCATTTCTCGACGCGACATCCCCGGAACGAGTGAAGCACGCTGTAATTGCCGTGGGCGCTGTCTCCACCGAACATCCCTCCTCAATCGAGGTCGCGGCTGGGAGCCTGGTCGACAAGTTCGAGGAGGGGACCTCGCACGAAGCCGTCCATGTTACGCAACAGGGATCGAACCGGATGTCGAGGCAAATACAATC
>CAZOFG010000046.1:926-1934 GCA_964579125.1 uncultured Halobacteriales archaeon
TGATGTTAGACAAACAGCCGGGCACGCGCTCTACGAACTCGCCAACGAGGATCCAGACGCGATCGTCGAGTATCTGGACCGGATCATGAATCAGCTCGACGACGAGGACGTCCAAGTCAGAGACGCGGCAATCGACATTGCGATGCGGGTTGCAGACGCCAAACCGGCTGACCTCGAGCCCCACGTCGATGCGGTCACAAGGCGGCTTCATGACGGGTCGGACTCGGTTAGCGCGCGCGCCGTCCAAACGGTGGCTCGTCTGTCGGTGGAATGTCCCGACGCCGTTCGGTCTGCCGTCGCGGACGACGCTGATGTGATTCGTTCGATGCTCGACCGGGAAGACCCGCCAGTACGGGCCGCAGCCGCCACTCTCCTGGCCCTTCTTGCCGAGACTGACGAGTTAGTCATCGAGCCCGTCCGGGACCGGCTAATCGAGCTCCGTGACGGCGAGGCACCGGACTACGTCCAAAACGCTGCGGCAGATGCGCTCGAGGGCAGAGACTGACCGAGACGGTGAACATCGTCGGTCGCCAGTACACTGCATGGACAAGCGGGTTGGCCCTCACGATGGGGGGACGTCACGACGCCACCTTCTCCGGTCGATCGCGGCCGGGTCGCTTGGTATCCTCGCGGGGTGTGGGGCGGGAGAAAACGAACTCACGAGTTCGTCGTCAGTATTCGGCCGTAGTTTCGCCTATCTGATTTCGCAAGCGCAGGTCAACCCGTGGAGTTTCAACTATCCTCGATCGTTCAGCCCGCTCATCTTCGAGAGCCTATCGGTGAAGGCTCCTGGTGAACCGTATCAGCCCGGGGATATTATCGAGGAGGTCGATTGGCAGGAGACAACCGTCACCGTGGAGTTCAGCGACGAATACTCGTGGTGGAACGGAACGCCGGTCACAGCCCGCGACGTCTGGATCGAACACCGGATCAACACGCTCCGAGGTGGAGAGGGGCCGACCGTCACTCTCGTCGACGAGCACACGCTACGGTACGAGTACGACGAGC
>CAZOFG010000046.1:1944-2671 GCA_964579125.1 uncultured Halobacteriales archaeon
TGTACGCGAACCAGCTATCAGGACTCATCAACACGCCGGTGTGGATCTACGATTCGTGGCGCCAACGACTTGAGGACGCATCGGCCGACTCCCAACTAGAAACCGTCGAGCAGTCGCTCACGTCACTGACTATCGGTCTCGAAGAAGCAGCGGAACGGGGCGTCGGGTGTGGGCCATACACCTTCGAGCACGTGGATGTAAACCGACTCATCATGCGCCGCTTCGAGGATCATCCGCTCGCGGATCAACTGTCCATTCCACGGCTCTGGCTCCCACCGATCGAGGGGCATCGTGTGCAGGAGTTGCAAAAAAAGGGGTGGATCGATGGCGGGATTGGCATGCTCGATCAACGGGGTCCCGACGCCGCCGCGAAACTCGAACAACTCGCCCAGTATCCGGTCAACAGTGGGACGAAACTCGTCTTGAACTGGGAGAATTCCCATCTCGGACGACGGAACGTGCGGCGTGCGTTGCTCGCTGCACTGCCCCTTCCCACGATCATCAACAGCGTCGATCGAGGGGTTCCCTCACGCGTTCAGACGGGGTTGACGATCCCCGCACAGCAGCGGTGGATTCAGGATGACGTTCGACAGGCACTTCACCGATATCCTCGCGACGCGGATACCGTACGAGCCGCCGAGTTCATGCGGCTAGCCGGCTACGTTCGGCGCGGGGACGACCGGTGGGTTGGCCCGGACGGCGACCCGGTCTCACTTGGTCTTTTCGT